>CADCHI010000001.1 GCA_902801165.1 uncultured Eubacteriales bacterium
GGGAGGCGCTGGGCGGGAATGCCCTTGCGGCCACGGCGTCCTCGGCGACCTTCCCGGAGCGGGAATTGAAGGAGGCGGAGGCGTTCTGTCGGGCCAACGGCATCCGGCAGATCGTGTTCCCCTCCGAGGAGCTCTCGGTGGAGGGCTTCGCCCACAATCCGAAGAACCGCTGCTACCTCTGCAAGCGGGAGCTGTTCGGGAAGATCCTGAACATCCAGCGGGAGGAGGGCATCGCCGCCGTGCTGGAGGGCTCCAACATCGACGATAACGGCGACTATCGCCCCGGATTGCAGGCCGTGGCGGAGCTGGGCATACTGAGCCCGCTGCGCGCGCATGGCTTTACAAAGCTGGACATCCGAACGCTGTCGAAGCACCTGGGCCTTCCCACCTGGAACAAGCAGTCCTTCGCCTGCCTGTCCAGCCGCTTTCCCTACGGCGATATCATCAGCGTGGAAAAGCTTGGCATGGTGGACAGGGCGGAACAGCTCCTGCTGGACATGGGCTTCACGCAGCTGCGCGTGCGCATCCACGGGAACCTGGCCCGCGTCGAGATTCCGCCGGAGCAGTTTCCCCGGTTCATGGAGGAGGCGACCCGATTGAAGGTAGCACAGGCCTTGAAAGAGATCGGCTTTGCCTATGTCACACTGGATATACTCGGCTATCGCACCGGCAGCATGAATGAGACATTGAACAGGACATGAGCGCAAAAAATCGGCAGCCTCCGACGGAAGCTGCCGTCTTTTCATACCTTTCCCTCCGGTTCGACCTGGAGCGCGTCGTTGAAGACGTTGTTGGCGATCATGAACACGCCCATGGCGGTCGCGACCACGATGGTCTCCTCCGAAAACGCCGCCCGCAGCCGGTCGAACAGTTCGTCGGGAATGCGCTTTGGGTCCCTGGCCATGGCGCGTCCGTAGTCGATCAACAGCTGTTCCTCGTCGGTAAAGGCGAAGTGCTCGAAATCCTCGATGCCGTTCTGGCGGAGCAGCTTGGCAAAGTATCGGCTGCACACCAGGCAGTCGTTTTCAAGGGAGATGGCGTATTCAAAGAAATCCGCCGCGCGCTTGCCCACGAGGCGCTGTAATTCCCGGTCCAGCGCGTAGGATTGCGCCTCCAGCGCGTTGAAGGCGGTGACATTGTGCAGAAGCGTTAGCTTTTCATTTGTCAGCCGATAGCCCTCCGAAAGGTGCGCGTCAATGGCGGAACGGACTTCGGGTGAAGCGTAATTCGGATCGATTTTTGATATGCGCGGCGTGGTATTCCCTCCTTTGGGGACTTATATTATCACATCCGGTCCTGAGATGTCCAATCGTTTTTGGCTATTCAAGCGTATCGTTTTTGGGTATATCCCCCTAACATAAAGCCCAATGAAACGATAGGCTATTCGGATATAATAAACCCCGGCCGCAAAAAAGGCT
Source organism: uncultured Eubacteriales bacterium (assembly GCA_902801165.1). Taxonomy (GTDB): domain Bacteria; phylum Bacillota; class Clostridia; order Christensenellales; family Aristaeellaceae; genus UBA2862. The sequence continues at coordinate 1,419 of CADCHI010000001.1, forward strand.
CTTCACGGAAAGTTGGGGCAAGCTCTCCGTGAAAGCCTTTTGGGACAGCCCCGCTTATCCGGGATCGCGTTCGTCGCAACCTCGCCTGACGGCGGTGGGAGCGCAGGATGAAGGATCGGCTCATTCCCGCGGACATCCGGCGCGAAGGGGGAATGTGCGCATGAGTGGCCGCGGCAAATGAGGCATGAAAAAGAGTGGTTGTCCAGAAGGCATCCACATGGTATAATGCGCATGAGAGGCGGAGGATTCATGTATAATTAATTGTTGATTAACGTGATATTTTCCGGCTCAGCCGAATCAAGGTGGGCAGCCTGCCCACCATTTGCTCAACGCGCTATGCTATGATCCTGTTACAGTAATGGGGTGGATGAACTATGGCGGATACCAACCGGATCAGCACGGACGAGCTGCTGGCGCTGCTGTTCAAGGAACGCAACCTGGAGCACTTTCTCCAGAGGAATGAATCCGCGTACCTGACGGCGTCCTTCAGCGATTATCTGAACAACTGGTGCAGGCAGCACCTGGAGGTGCCGGAGCAGGTCATCCGGCGGGCCAACCTGGAGAAGTCCTACGGGCACCAGCTGTTCAGCGGCAAGCGCAACCCCTCCAGGGACACGGTCCTGCAGCTGGCCTTCGCCATGCGGGCCGACCTGCCCCAGGCGCAGGAGATGCTGCGCGTCGCCCGCAGGAGCCCGCTCTACCCCCGCATCAAGCGGGACGCGGCGATCATCTACTGCCTTCACAACCACATTTCGCTGGTGGACACGCAGATCATCCTTCAGGATCTGGAGCTGCCGCTGCTGGGAGGGCGAGAAAAGTGAACGAATTGAAGCGCATCGTTGCGGACATGGAATCCGTGTTTGCCGAGAGCAGCTATCCAAAGGATTTCCTGGCGGACTACGACCAGATGGAGTGCCTTGCGAGCCACACCGGGCGGGAGACCTTCCTGGTCCAGCGCAAGGCGGACGGCGAGACCGCCATCGCCACCTGCTATGACCGCGCGGCCTTTCCGCTGTGCCCGGACATCCGGCTGCTGCGGGAACTGAGCCATCCCGGCCTGCCGCATTACTATGAGGAGTACCGGAACGAGAAGATGCTCTGTGTCGTGCGGGAGTACATCGAGGGCGAGCCGCTGAACGTCTACGCCCGGGACCGTCAGCTGTCCATCGGGGACATCGTGTCCCTGGCAAAGCGGCTGTGTGACATCCTGCAATCGCTGCACGGCCACGTGCCGCCGGTGGTGCATCGGGACATCAAGCCGGAGAACATCATCGTCAGGCCCAGCGGCGACATCGTGCTGATCGACTTCGACATCGCCCGCGCCGTGAAGGAGGGCAGCGGCACGGACACGGTGTTCTTCGGCACCAAGGGCTACGCGCCGCCGGAACAGTACGGCTTCGGCCAGACGGACAGCCGGGCGGACATCTACGCCTTCGGCGTGCTGCTGCGCTGGCTGGTGACGGGCAGCGCCCGGGTGAACGGGAATATCGCCATCGATTCGGACATGCAGCGGATCATCGACCGCTGCACGGCCTTCGCGCCGGAGCAGCGATTTTCGGATGTCGGCGAGGTCAAGCGGGCCCTGGAGGGCGTCGGCAGGCGCGGCAGGCGCGTTTCCATCAAGGCCGTCCTCGCGCTGGCGCTGTCGGCGGTCCTGCTGCTGGGCGCGGGCTTCGCGGTGGGCCGGTACACCGACTGGCTGAAACCCGTGCCCAGGATTGCCTTCCAGGAGCCGCTGATCGAACTGGCGGCGCGGCTGTGGATCGGCAGGGAGAGCGGACCGCTGACCGAGGAGGATCTCGCCCAGGTCACGCAGCTGTACATCTTCGGCGACCAGGCCTTCGATGGATTTGAGTCGTTCAACCAGTGCGACGTGGCCACCAGCGCGCAGGGGCCGATCCGCACGCTGGACGATCTCCAGCTGCTCAGGAACCTGGAGGAGGTGCACATCGCCCACCAGGGCTATGTGGACACGGCGGGCCTCGCGGGGCTGCCGAAGCTCTATACCGTGGAGCTCAAGCACATGCGGCTCTCCGGCGTCGCTGCCATCGCGGACGTGCCGGGGCTCAAGCACGCGGTCCTGTTCTGCGACGGGCTTTCCGATGTGACTGCGCTGGAGCGGTGTCCGTGGCTGGAGACGCTGGACATCGGGCTGAACGACATCGCGTCCCTCAACCAGGTGGGCAGCCATCCCAACGTGAGAAACCTGGGCCTTATGTGGCTGGAGTTGGACAATGTGGACGACATCGCCCAGCGCTTCCCCAAGGCGAAGAACGTGATGCTGCAGCACGGGAACATCCGGGAAATGTCCGGCCTGAAGGCGCTTCCAAATCTCGAGGCCGTCTGGGTGCTCAGCGAGCAGGCCGACGCGGTCAGCGCGCTGTTCGAGGGCACGGACGTGCAGATCAACGTCACGGAAAACTGACCCTGTGTCATTATGCCGGGAAAACCCTGCGCATAGGGTGAAGGCGGAGCAAGATGCCGTCATTCTGAGTGGAGGCGGAGCCGTAGTCGAAGAATCTTCCCCTCAGCACAATGACATTGAAAGCTGAATGGGAATCAACCCCTTTACAAGGTGGGCAGGCTGCCCACCTTTTTTATGCCTTTCTTCGCTAAGATATAACGCAGACACAATATTACATGCAGGCGTTTTCAGGGCCAATCCGGAAGCACAGGTCAAGGAGCTGGAGGGGCTGGAGAAGAACGAGCCCCGCTTCATCGCCTGGGATGAGCTGAACAGTGGCCTCCGGGTCATCAGCGTCCGATGAACCAACCGTCACACACAACACAAGGAGGTCATCCCCATGAAGAAGCTGCTTGCGATGCTGTTGACATGTGCGCTGGCCGTGGCGGGCCTGTGCGCCGCCTGCTGTGAGGAGCAGGAAATCCGGGTCGTCTCCTTCGGCCATTACGAACAGGACAACGATGAAGGCAACGGCCCGGAACCCATCGAGTGGATCATTCTGACGCAGTTCGGGAACCGCGCGCTGCTGCTGAGCCGCGACTGCCTGGACGCGCAGTATTTCAACAATGATTACGGCTCCGCACCGTGGGAAAGCTGTTCGCTTCGAAGCTGGCTGAACGACGCCTTCCTGAACGCGGCCTTTACGGAGGAGGAGCAGGCGCGGATCTTCGATAGCACCAACGCCAATACCATGGCAGACGGCTATCCGGGGCTTCCATCGAACGGCGGCGCCACGACGGACAGGGTCTTTCTGCTGAGCTACAGGGAGCTGACGGCGTTTGCCGACACCATCACCATCCCCGAGGCGACGGCATATGCCGATGCCCGCTGCAATCCTACGTCCAGCGATTCCGCGTCCGCCTGGTGGCTGCGCTCGCCGGGGCCGGACGACCATGCCGCGCTCGTCCTCTACACGAGCGGCGAGCTGAACTATTACCCGGCTGACCTCAACCGCAGGGGCGTCCGTCCGGCGCTGACGGTGAATCTGGAGGAATGAACCGCCTTTCGCCGCGGCGAGCCATGATGAGATTCAACCTTCACCCACATACGCATGAGGAGGTTCCAATATGAAAAAGCTCATTTCGATCCTGATGACCCTTGCGCTGCTGTGCGCCCCGCTGGCGTTGGCGGAGGGCGACGCCTATATCCTGGCCGAGCCGGGCGAGCCCGTGCGCCTCGGCGACTTGACCTTCGAGCCGCAGCTGTTCACCGACGCCTATGAGAGCTGGGACCTGCTGATCGCCAGCACCAACGATCCCTTTCCGGCCCACGGCGAAGTGTACCTGGTGCGCTTCGCCGTCGCGGAAGGCGGCGAGGCCCTGACCCCGGAGCAGATCGAAGGCGAAATCGCACCTGCGATGAGCCTTTATGCCGAATCCGAGGGCAGCGCCAGCCGCATCTTCCAGGTGGTAACGCCCGACGACCAGGCAACGCGGGTATTCGACATCCTGTTCTACTGCGAAAACTTCTATGCCCTTGAGGACCTGGACCTGCTGTGCGGCGGCGCACTGTATCCGCTGGACGGCCTGCCGACGGACGGGGAGAAGCTGCCCCTGCCCACGGCAGAGGAGATGGCCATCGAGGCGCTGAACGCGCTGCATGTGCGGGCTATCAATGAGAGCGGCGCTTCTATCGACGAAGCGGCCTGTACCGGGGATGTGGTCGTTGCCATTTATAGCGCCTCCGGGGAGGGCGCCACGCCCAGCCAGGTGCTGACCGTTGATTCCGAAGACAGTTATGATCTGATTTTCTCCCGGGAATACCGGGCGGCGAGCCTCGAGACCGCCCGCTGGGCGGCGGTCATCCATCCCACCTATTCTCAGGTGGGCTGGTACAGCGGCATCGGCGGCGGCGCGGCGAACGAGACGACCACGTGGCTTTCACTGTTCGATCTGGAGACGGACAAACTCTATGAGGAGAAGGTGGCGACGGTGCAGCCGCCCCAGACCATCACCGTGCAGACCATCAACGGCATTCCCGTGTCCTCCGGTGCCAGCGGCGAGTACCGCAAGGAAAGAGCGGTGGAGCGGCTGGCGGAACTGGTTCAGGCCGCGCCCACGCCGGAGCTGACACAGGAGCCCACCCCGGAACCTACCGAGGCCCCGACGCCCGAACCGACGCCCACGCCGACAGAGGAACCCGCGCCGGAGCCGACGCCGGAAGCTACCGAGACGCCTGCCGAGGAGACTGCCGAAGCGCCCGCGCCTGTGGCCTCCGGGGAGGCGTCCGTGGACGACGTGCTGGCCGCGCTGAATGACGATACTTATCGCGCCACCTATGATGCGCTGCTCGCCGGCGAGGTGATCCAAAAGGGCAGCAAGGGCGAGACCGCCAGGGGCGTGCAGCAGACGCTGGTGGCCTTCGGCCAGGACATCGCCGTGGACGGCAACGTCGGCCCCAAGACCATCGCCGCGCTGAACGCCGTGCAGGCGGCCTTCGGATTGGAGCAGACCGAAGCGCTGGACGCGGCGGGCTATGCCGCGCTGCTGCCCCGGCTGCTCGTCACCGCCGACCCGGACGCCGCCGACGCGCTGCTGATGGGCCAGACGGACGCGGGCGAGTACGATTACATGCGCGCCTGCGCGCTGGCGGCCCGGGGGAAATACGCCTCGGCCAAGGCCCTGTTTGAGGAGAGCGGCTGGGGCGACTGGGCGGCGCGCGCCGAGGCCTGCGTCCAGCCCTGGCCCAAGACCGGCGTGCTGTACAAAAACCCCGAGGTCAAGGGCAGCAGCGCCGAGCTGGCCGTGCAGTTCAACACCGAGGCGGATACTGCCATGCTGGTGAAGGTCTACACCGAAGGCGGCGTGCTGGCGCGGACGATGTTCATCGGCGGCACCGGCAAGGCCACCTGCTCCTTGCCCGCGGGCATTTACATCATCAAGGACGGCGTCGGCAAGAACTGGTACGGCGAGGAGGAAGCCTTCGGCGAGCGACCCGAGGGTCAGTATGAGATCATGACCTTCGAGGGCGGCTCGCAGGAGGTTGAGCTCAAGAAGAACTACCGCTCCACCATCACCGTGAACGTGCAGGAGGACAACCCCGCCGCCGAGGGCGTGGGCTCCGACTGGGAGAGCTGGAGCGACTTCTGATCGGCCCGGCAATAGAACGTTAACGGCCGTGCGGATACGAACCCAAGCAAACGGATAGCTTTAGCATATTTTGAGGAGGGGATCCCATGGCCCATTACGAGTATACCAAGACCTTCAGCTTTTACGCGACGGCGGAGGTGCCCTATCGCTACACCTGCGGCAAGTGCGGCAGGGAGGTGACCGGCAGGGCGGAGCTGGCCGGAAAGGACGAGGCGAAGGTATCCTCCCGCCACGCGGACAAACTCGCCATCAGCGACCAGTCCCGCGAGCAGCACCAGGCGGAAGCAGTATTCCGGTTGCGCGGCCAGGTGCGGTACAATCGGCGGGCGGTGAAGAAGGGCAATTTCGCCATGCTGGATAGGTATAAAAAGTGTCCCCACTGCGGCGCGGAGCAGAGGTGGGGGTATCACAGGAGCAGCGCTGTGGCCTTCATCCTGTTGGCCATCGGCGCGGCGGCGCTGGCCGTGCTCTGTGCCGTGGTCTATGTCCGCCAGGTGCGCGGCGGCAATACGGATTTCACATTCCTGGGCTGCGCCCTCTTCCTGCTGTTCTTCGGCGCGATGTTCGGCGTGCGGGCCGCCTGGGATATCAGGGGCCTGAGGGCCGCCCACGGGCAGTCTGAACAGAAGCCGGAGGTGTTCTTCGACCGGATGACCAGTCGCTGGCTCGACCGATTGAAGGATTGACGGAGGGGTAGAGCCGGAGCGCTGCTGCTCACGGGCTCCGCCGTTGGGGCGGCGATGTCCTTTGGCGGGGGCGGTACCTTATATACCCTGCCCCGGCGGCGTTGATCGGCGGCTGCGTGGCCGGGACGCCGGGCGCGAGGATGATTCCCAACGGCGGTATTGAGCTGCAAAAAGCCAAGACTTCCGTCGGTTCTGCGGGGCGCGCTCCGTCATCCACCTTCTGCACGGCGTCTCAGGTACGTTACCAGATCCGTTCCAGAGAGGAGAAACCCGTCGGGTATTGATAGAAGGGGGAATGAAACATGGCGAGATACGTTGCGAACATCGATACCAGCTACAAGCAGCCCATACCATATCACTTCACCTGCAACCACTGCGGCGAAGTCAACCAGAAATCCTATGAGATCACCATAAGCGTGAAGGCCAGCGGCAGCGCCCGGAACGCGCAGGGCGTGCGCGAGCTGGCCCATCGCCAGCACGACAGGCAGGTGAAAAAGGCCGTCCGGGAAAAGAACCGGGCCATCGAGAAGTATCGCCAGAAGCTGGTCGCGGGAAAGGTCGCCGGGGGCAAGCTCTCCTATATTCCGCTGAACAGCGAATGCGAGCACTGCGGCAAGTGCCAGATGTGGAACCCGGCCATTCCGGAAAAGGAATACGCCGCCAAGGCCGCAGGGGTCCTGAAGATCGTCGGGGGCCTCGCGGGCGCGCTGGGCTTCATCGGAGCCTTCTTCACCTTCTTCTTCCTCCATGCCCAAGGCGCGGGCGTCGCCCTGGCGGTGCCCGGCGCGCTCGCTGGCGCAGCGCTGCTGGGCTTGATTCTCTTCAAGGTCGGGGATGCCATCAACGACCACCGGGAGGCCGCCTGGTTCCGGGAGCACCTGGCCGGCGAGCCCAACGACCCGGACAGGCTGCCGGTGATCGACAAGTGAAGATTGTTTTATCCCTCCATTAGGTGGGCAAGGTGGGCAGGCTGCCCACCTCAGACCGCTGAAAAAGCCTGCTAACGCAAGAATCTCTGCTGACGAACAAAGGCATGCAGAGATTCTTGCTTGCTGTGTTGGCTTCAATTGCAAATATCGGTCACTTACGTTTGGGTAAGCTCCCTCATTTGCAATTTCGCCGCCTTGCCTTGCAAGCTTTTTTAGCGGCCTCCAGTCTGTTGACTTTGTCAACATCCTGAAGTGGGCAGGCTGCCCACCTTTTCTGGTTGCTCATAAAGTATAATCAATCGTGAGGTCATGCGGGTGTTTGGGCAATACGCCGCCCCGGCGGGTTCAAAGAGAGCGATTGAAGGAAAAGGGAAGGTGGTTCACATGGCATATACGGCGTTTGAGCGCATGAGAGAGATCAACAAGAGCCGATACAAAGTGGACCTGGGGCCGGTGCAGCCGCCGGTGAGATGGGGCCAGAATGAAAACGACCTGAAATCCGCGGCGCTGCGCTTTCTGCGGGAGCGCTGCGAGGGGCTGCGCCACGACGCGGACATCGAGGCGCGGGAGAACGCGAGCGGTGTCTTTGAGGGCGCGAGCCTGAACGCGAACCAGATCCCCTACAACATGCAGATGGATATCGACCGCCTGTGCCTGGAAAAGACCCTGGGGGACTTCATCGACTCTGGCACGGCGGAGGACGCCTATTCCGTCTACTTCTGCTACATCAACATGTTCCTGGGCAAGTACGGCGAATCCAAGAAGATGGTGGAGCTGCTCTCGGAATACGAGGCCAACGGCAGCTCGCTGCTGATGAAGCACCGGGACCACTATTCCCACTCCGTCTACGTGTTCGCGCTGGGGCTGGCCATCTATGAGACCAACGGGGCCTACCGCGAGGCATTCAGGGCCTTCTACAGCCGGCAGGCCGCGGACGCGCGCGAGGCGGCCAACCTGTTCCTGGAGATCTGGGGCCTGACCGCGCTGTTCCACGACATCGGCTATCCCTTCGAGCTGCCCTTTGAGCAGGTGCTCTCCTATTTCGAGGTCAACCACCAGAAGCGGGGCAAGGACAGCGTGTACCTGGCCTATCGGGGCATCGATAGGCTGGTGACGCTGGACGAGCCCGCCAGAGCGCATTTCGCGGAGCTCTACGGCGTGGAATTTGAGACCGTCACCCAGCTGCTGGCCTGGGACATCGCCCAAAAGCTGGGGGAGGACTACGGCGTGACCGCGGAGGGCCTGCGGGGCGTGATCGACGCCAAGCCGGTGTCGCCGGAGAGCTTCGGCCTGTTCATGGACCACGCCTTCTTCAGCGCGGCGCGGCTGTACCGGGAGCTGACGGGCCCTGGCAAGGGTGCGGGCCTGCGGACGGAGCAGGTGGACGCCCTGTCCGCCATCCTGCTGCACAACAGCCTGTTCAAGTTCGCCATCGCCTTCTACAAGGACCCCGTCAGACGCAAGGGGCCCCTGCAGGCCCGGCGGCACCCGCTGGCGTTCCTTTTGATGATCTGCGACGAGCTCCAGTGCTGGGACCGCACCGCCTATGGCCGCAACTCCCGCACGGAGCTGCACCCGATGGACGCGAGGTTCGACTTCACGGGCGGCGCGATCCGCGTGACGTACGTCTACGACAGCGCTGAGGGTCAGAAGATCGCCGCCTTCCATGCGGCTTATACCGCCTGGGAGGAGGGCGGCGAGCAGGGCGATCCGCCGCGGCTGAAGGCCTACAGCGACATGGCCGAGAAGGAGCAGCGCTTCACCCGGGACATCGAGAAGATCGTCGATACCTCCATCATGCCCCTGGACGTTCGTGTGAAGCCGGAGAAGGCGAACCGGGGCAGGAAGCACACCTACCTGTCTGGCAGCAACTTCCTTCACTTCTACGACTTCGCGGTGGCGCTGCACGGCAGGAACATGCCGCCGGAGTCCACGGCGGCGGACATGGAGAAGAAGTTCACGTCCCATTCGCTGGAGTACCAGCTGTCCACGCTGAACCGCGCCCGCCACTTCGCCCGCTACCTGGACGCCATCCGCTGCTTCTACACGGACAAGCCCGTGGACTACGACATGGTCGGCGCGTTTACCCCGGCCCATGCCGCCGTGTTCGCGCCGATGGAGCACGAGCGCTGGGTGCGGGAGCACATCGCCATGGGCTGGCGCAGGGGCGACGAGTACGAGGCGCTGACCAAGGACCTGCCGGAGGCGGAGCGGAAGGCGGCCCGCGCGGCGCTCCGGGAGCAGCTGCGACGCCACAAGCTGACCATGGATGGCGATCCCACCGAGGCGGAGGTCGCCGACCACTACAGGGGCCTGGACGAGGTGGACCAGGACAAGGACTGGAAGCCCTTCAACCGCATGCTGCAGCTGCTCAGGAAATACGACGGCACCCGAATCTACAGCCTGGAGAGCATGGAGAAATAGCGCATGAAGCTTCAATACATCACCCGCGGCATGAGCGACGCCAGGGGCAAGCCCCGGGTGTTCCTGGCCTGCCATCCGGAGGACCGGGAAAGGGCGATTCCGCTGATTGCGGAGGACCTGCTGCGCCACGCCAACTGCGCCGTGTGGTACGACGCCGAGCCTGAGGCGGACTTTGATCCTCAGGAGCTGCGGGCGGCGCTGGACGAGATGCAGCTGTTCGTGGCGGCGGTGAGCTCGAAGTTCCTGTATACCGCCCACCGGGCGAAGGACGTGGAGCTGAAATACGCGCTCCAGAGGCACATCCCCGTGCTGCCCATCCTGTTGGAATCCGGGCTTTCCCGGGAGTTCAACCGGGTGACGGACACGAAGATCCAGGTCGTGAACCGCTGCGTCAGCGACCCCACCGCCACGCCCTACGAGGAGGTGCTGGACACCTATTTGAAGTCCATGCTGGTGGGGAATGAGCTGGCCGAAAAGGTGCGGGACGCCTTCGACGCCTATGTGTTCCTGAGCTACCGCAAGAAGGACCGCCGCCACGCCCAGCGCCTGATGCATCTGATCCACGAGAACAAGCAGTTCCGGGACATCGCCATCTGGTACGACGAGTTCCTGGTACCCGGCGAGAACTACAACGACGCCATCCGCGACGCCTTTGAAAAGAGCGGCTTGTTCGCCCTGGCGGTGACGCCCAGCCTGTTGGAGCCGGAGAACTATGTGATGCGGGTGGAGTTCCCACTGGCCCGGGACAGGCGGAGGGATAAGGGCGATTTGCAGATCGTGCCGGTGGAGCTGTACGAGACGGCGCTGGGCGATCCGCGCACCGACCGGGGCCAGCTGGAAACGGCTTATCAGGAGATCCCGCCCCTGCAGGACGAGCACAGGCCGGCGGAGATGAACGCGGCGCTGCTGGACGCGCTCGGGCGCATCGCCAGGAAGGAGAGCGACGGCTCTGCGCGGCACCGCTTCTTCATCGGCCTGGCCTACCTGTGCGGCATCGACGTGGAGGTGGACCGAAGTCGAGCCCTTGAACTGCTGGAATCCGCTGCCACAGACCCGGTTCCCTGCTTCGACGCCACGGAAAAGCTGGTGGACATGTACCGCAGCGGCGACGGCGTGGCGCTGGACTTGAACCGGGCCATCCAGTGGCAGCGGCGGCTGTGCGAACAGTGCCGGTCAGAGCATGAAAAGGGCCATTCGCCGGACGAGCATCTGGGCTTCGGCACGCGGTACTTCCGGGCGCTGATGGGGCTCTCCGACCTGCTCCGGGAGGCCGGTAGCCTGCCCGAGGCCGTTGTCACTGCCGAGCAGGCGCTGGCGGTGGCCGGCACGCTGACCGACGAGGTGGGCGCGCGGGAGGTGGACCGGGACACGGCCGTCATCTGCAACCGCCTGGGCGGGCTGTGTCGCGCCTCCGGGGACCTGGACCGGGCGGAGGCGTACTACCGCCGTTCGCTGGACATCAGCGAGCGCCTGGCCCGGGAGATGGGCACGGCCCGCGCACGCCGGGACCTGTCCGTCAGCCAGGAGCGCCTGGGGGACGTCTACAGGAAGCGCGGGGAGCCGGACCGGGCGGAGGCGCTGTACCTGAGCGCCAGGGCCCTCCGGGTGGCGCTGAACGACGCCATTGGCGATGCCGGCACCCGGCGCGACCTGTCGGCCATACTCACCAAGCTGGGGAACGTCAAAAGGGCCAGGCGGGACTACGACGGCGCGGCCGGGGACTACGGCGCGGCGCTGGAGCTGGACCGGGTGCTGGCCGAGGAGACACGCACCTGGCAGGCGAGGGACGACTACGCCGTCAGCCTCGTGAAGCTGGGCGACGTGCAGCGCACCCGGGGCGAGACCCGCGAGGCGGTGGAACTGCAATCGAAGGCCGTGGAAATATTCCAGAAAAACGTCGATGAGACCGGCTCCCTGGAGTACCGGAAGCACCTGGCCTCGGGGCTGGAAAAGCTGGCGAAGTCCTGGGTCGGCCTCTGGCAGCGGGAGCCGGCGGAGCGGTGCTACCGGCGATCCGTCGCCCTGCGGGAGGACTTGATGAACGAATACCCCTCCCACATCACCCGGCATGAGCTCGCCACGGCGTACTTCCTGTTTGCCGACTTCTCCGGCGACGCCGGCATGATGCGCCGGGCGCTGAGACTGTGGGAGGAGATGTGCCCGGACCACCCGGAATACGCGCGATATGCCGACAGCGCGCGGCGCATGCTGGCAAAGCTTGTGCCAGTCCATGACTAGAGTCTGTTTCTAAAATGCCAGAAGCGCATTTTCGGCGTATTTGACTGCATTTCTGCGTTGATTTCCCTTGATTTACCGCCAGTAAACCCGCGGAACCTTGATTTACCGCCAGTAAACCCGCGGAAAATCGCCTTGAAATGCAGCCAAATCCGTTCGAAACTGCATCTCCCTGCATTTAGAAGCACACTCGAAAGTCTGTTTCTATAATGCCTGAATCGCATTTTCGACGTATTAGACTGCATTTCTGCGTTGGTTTCCCTTGATTCACCACAGAGGATATCGACGGCGCAGCGCGAGACCTGCGGCGCTGTGGCGGACGCGACCAGGAGGGAGGCATTGAGCGAATGGACAGCTTCACCATCGGCAACAGCATGAGCAAGCTGAGCCTGCTGGAGACCTGGCACCCCAGGACCGACGCGGACCTGGACGCCATCACCAGCGAGCGCATCAGCCCCGGCGAGCGGCTGCTGGAGTGCTACACGGTGGAATCCGAGCCGCTGAAGGGCGGCATGGGCAGCGTGTGGCGCGTGCGCTACGACGCCCTGGACAAGCCACTGGCCATGAAGCGGCCCCAGCCCCGGTTCTTTGCAGAGGCCGGCGTGGAGACCAAGGCGAGGTTCATCCACGAGTGCGAGGCCTGGATCGGCCTGGGGCTGCACCCGAACATCGTGGCCTGCTACTATGTGCGCGACATCGGCGGCGTGCCCTCCATATTCGCCGAGTGGATGGAGGGCGGCAGCCTGGAGAGGCGCATCCGCGACGGCAGCCTCTACGACGGCACGCCCGAGGAGAACCAGGCGCGGCTGCTGCGCATCGCGCTGCAATTCGCCCGGGGGCTGCGCTACGCCCACGATCGCGGCATGGTGCACCAGGACGTGAAGCCCGACAACGTGCTGCTCACCGCGAACATGGTGGCCCGGGTCTCTGACTTCGGGCTGTCCGGCGCCTATGAAACGCTGGCCGCGGGCGGCGCCATCGCCGGCTCCGGCGCGTACACGGTGGCCTACTGCTCGCCGGAGCAGGCCCGCCGGGAGCCCCTGTCCATCCGGACCGACATCTACAGCTGGGCGGTATCCGTCATGGAGATGTACGCCGGCGGCTGTCGCTGGAGGGACGGCCGGGAGGCCGGGGAGCGCTGCGAGGCGTACCTGGCCGACTGCCGCGTCGATGTGCCGGAGGGGCTGGCCGCGCTGCTCAGGCGCTGCATGCGGGAAAGGGAGGCCGACCGCCCCGCGGATTTCGGCGAGGTGGAGGACGCGCTGCGGGCCGTCTATCGGGAGGCCTGCGGCGCGGATTGGGACGGCGACGATGGCGCGGCTGCCTCCGATTCCGCCGATTCCCTGAACAACCAGGCCGTCAGCTACATGGAGATCGGCCTGTCGGACAGCGCCGCCCACTGCTGGGAGGAGGCCGGGGAGATCGACCCGACCCACGTGGAGGCCCTGTACAACCGCGCGCTGATCGCCTGGCGAAGCGGCGAACAGACGGACATGGAGGTCTGGCGGAAGCTGCTGAGCCACCCCTTCTTCATGCGCACGGAGGCCGGCCGGGAGGCGGTGGAAGCCCTCGCACGGGAGGCGGGTAAGCGGGCGATGGACGAGCCGCTGTTCGCGGATGAGCCGGAGCGGGAATGCGATTCCGGCGTCGGCCTGTGGCGTGGCCGCGCCTATGTCCCGGAGTCGGCTGGCGACGCGCTGTTTTTGAAGGTCATGGACGCCGGGACGGGGGCGCTTATCGAGCGGATCGACCTCAGCGAGGTCGCGCGGCGGGTCCAGGACAGGATCGGCAGGGTATTCCTGAGCGAGGACTGCGCCCAGCTGGGGCTGGCGGTCGGGAAGGACCGGGTGATCGTCTGCGACATCGCGTCGAAGGCGGTGCTCTACGACGTCCGGCTGGGCGAGACCAGCATGTATGACAGCGGCATCAACTACATGCTGTTGGGCCGGGACAGCCGCTTTTTGAAACGTATGGTCTCCCACGGCATGGGCCACGCCGCGCCCACCCCGGAGACCTACGACCTGTCCACGGGCCGGCGGGTCCGGCAGGGCCAGGTCACCTATGCGGACTGGCAGCTGGTCAACGCCGGCGCGGACGCCCTGCCGGACGAGGCGAAGGGCAAGGAGTACCCCTGCACCCTGTGCGACGGCCTGCGGGCGGTGCCGGTGCTCGAGCAGGGAGAGACCCTGATGGCCTGCGATGACTCCGGACGCCCGACCGCCGCGCTGCCCCGGGCCCTGGCGAAGGAAGCGCCGGACATCCGTCGGGACATGCCCGGGGAGGGCGTTCGGCGCATCGTGGAGGACGGCACGGTGTGGCTCGCGGGCAGCGAGGGGCTGATGCAGTTCGACCTGTCCAGCGGAAAGTGCCTGAGGAGCTACGGCCTTCCCGAGCGCTTCTTCATGCAGCTTTACGTGGACGAGCGCGGCGAGGGCGTGATCTGGCGCAGGAACCGAGGCAGGGACGAAAAGCCAGTGTGGAAGTACCGCCCTCTGCCGCCCGTGCGGGAGGAGGACCGGGCCGGGTGGCTCATCGCCGCGCTGGAGAGCTTCGAGGAATACCGGGACCGGGTCCGGCGTCTGGAATCGCTGTACGGGGATTTCCGTCGGGCGGACGACGGCGGGGACCGGGCGGGCATGTGCCGGATCTACGGCGAGGCCTCCGGCATCCGGCGCTTCTTCGGCAGCGAAAACCAGCAGGCCATGGCGCGCCGCCTGAACGCGGCCTGTCGCCAGCGGAACGGCTACCTGCTCCAACTGGAAAACGGGGAGCTGACCCCGGACGCGGCGGCGGGTATTCTCGCGCCCTTTGGGCTGAACGGCGCGAAGGACAAACAAGCCAGGCCGCAGGCGGCCCGGGAGACGCCCCGGACCGTGACCTGGCCGGGCGGCGCCTATGCCTTTGCGGACGAGGCGGAGAAGCGGGCGTTCACCGGGCGGTTCGTGGATGCGTTCCGGGTGCTGGACGCCGACGAGGCCCACGGGCTGATCGCGGTGGTAGCCAAGCGCAGCAAGGGCGGCATCGAATACAACTTCAAGGTCTGGAGCGTCGACGAGCGGCGGTTCCTGCTGGACATCCCCCTGACCGGCTATTGGCAGGACAAATGGATCGCCGCCGGCTTTGGCAGGACGGAGGCGGCGAAGCAGCACATGCTGCTGGCTGTCACGGGCGTGGAGCCCCGGATCAGCCTGGAAAACCCGCCCTACGCCGTCTACCAGTTCAGCTGCGACTACGGCCCGGAAGCGCCGCGGCGCGTGCCGCCGAAGGCCTCCGGCGCGGAGCGCGCGACCGGCGGCAAAGCCCGCGACGACGCGGTGGCGGGGCTGCACAGGGCCTATCGGGACCGCGCCGTGACCGCGGTGGCCTGCCCCGGGGAGAGGGCCTGCCAAAGGGAGCGGGACAACGCAGCCGTGAAGCTGAAGGCCGCCTTCCAGGACATGGGCAAGGCCCTGGACGTGGAGGCGCTCTCCCGCTGGCACGGGGAGTATCGCGCCTTGGCGGAGGCCCGTCCAGCGGCGGAGGGTTGCGGGCCGATGAGGGACTTTGTCCAGTCACAGCTGGCCTTCGCCCTCTCCCAAAGGGAAGCCCCGGCGGAGAAGCTGCGCGCGCTCGCCCTGTACGACGACCTGGCCGCCCGGTACCCGGAGAAGGAGCTGTATCGCAAGAATGCCGGCGTTCTCGCAAACCAGCTGGTCGCCGCGCTGGAGCGCCTGGGGGCGGCGCAGGACGCTGAAGGGCTGGAGCCCCTGTACGAGGCCGCCCGAAGTCAATTCGGCGGCGGTCCGGCAGGTGAGGAAGCCTCGCGCGTTCGCACGAGCGCCGAGTCCCAGTACGCCTTCGCCCTGTCCCGCAAGGAGGACCTGGAGAGCAAGCTGAAGGCCCTTGCCCTGTACGACGCGCTGGCCGAGCGCCACCCGGAGAAGGCGCTGTACGCCAAGAACGCGCAGGTCGTGGCAAACCAGGCGCTGGTCAGCTTTGACCGCATGGGGGAGGCACTTGATGCTGAGGCCCTGGAGGGCTGGCACGGGCGCTGCGCGGAGCTGCAATCCGAGCGCCCGGGACGTGAGCTGATCGCCAGGGTGTTCGACGGCGCGGAGGCGCAGCTGGCCTTCGCCCTCTCCCGCACGGAGGATATTGACAGCAAGGAGCGGGCGCTGGAGATGTTCGAGGGGCTCAGCCGCCGCCGACCGGAGGAGCCCGCATACGTCAGGAACGCCGGCATACTCGAGGGACAGCTGTTCAGGCTGCGGCGCGAACAGAAGAAGCAGGAACGACGGAAGGCGCGGGAGGAGGGCCGGGGCGGCCTGTTCTCCCTGTTCAAGCGGAAATGAGAGGGAGGCGTGATTCTGTATGAGTAAGAAGGAGACGGCGGGCATCGTGGTCATGACGATCTTCCTGGTGGTGTTTGTGGCGCTGTGCATCGGCGGCATCGTGTTTGGCGTTCACAGCTTCATCAAGATAAGCAAGCAGAAGACGGAGGACAAGGCGACCCTGAGCGCCTGGAGCGAGGTCTGGGAGAGCGGCGAGGCCGTGGACGGGCTCGTCGTGAGGATCAAGGACAGGGCCGCTCGGGACAACTACGAGATGCGCTACGCGGTGGACGGGACCGACTACAGCCAGGTCTGCTCCATCAACGCCAAGACCTTCGCGGCCATCGACGGCGAAGACAAGGATGGCCAGGGCGGGGTGGAGATCCACTACGATCCCGACGACCCGCAGGTCGCCGCCTGTGAGGCCGCCATCGAGGGTTTGAAGGAGGCCGACAAGAACGCCAGCGTGGGCCTGATGCTGCTGGCCGTGGCCTTTATGATCCTGCTCTATGGGGTCGTGAAGGAGGTCCTGATAAAGGTCCTGGTGAGGATGCGCTGAGGACAGGCGCGCCGCGATGGCGGTCAACGGCTTCAACCCCTGTTTCTTCAATTGTTGAGGAGCACTTGCCATGTCCTGCTACCGAAGGCAGAAGGTGCTGCGGATCGCCGCCGACCGGGTGGGCGTCCACGGCCGCGCGGCCTATGAGCAGTTTGAGGCGGAACACCCCGGCGCGTTGGAATTTGCGGCGGGGCATCTGTCGTATTCCCTCGCCAGCACCGGCGACAGGCTCTACTTCGATTACTGGCTCTATGACAGGGATATGCCCGGGCTTTGCGCCCTGGACGCCTATGCGTGGAGCCGGGTCCTGACGTCGATGGAGCGCAGGAAGTATGCCGCAGCGTTTCGCCGCCTGTTCCCGAACGTGGACATGGACGACGTGCGCTACTGCGAATACGTGTGGTACGACGGCATCGAGGCGCCGGAATGCCTCGAACGGGACAGAGGTGATGCGGATGAGCTATGAATATGAACTGGCGGAGATCTATCCGGGCCTCGTCACGTGTACCCAGGCAGACCTGAACGCGCTGCTGCGATCAAAGCCGGACGCCATTGCGGTGCTGGACCGGCTGCCCGCCTGTATATGGGAGGCGGGCTTTGAGGGCGAGCTGCTCTACTATCCCATCGCCCCATGGGAGGTGCTCCCTGTAAAGGTGCTGGAGCGTCTGGCGGACCGGATCGCGTCGCTGGTGCGGGACGGGAGGCGTGTGGCCATCTACAGCCGGGAGGACTCGGGGCGCATTTGCTATATCGCGGCCTGCGCCCTGTGCCTGCTGGGCGTTCGGGAGCCCATCAACCACCTGCGAAGGCGTTGGAAGGCCAGCGGCGCACAGCACAGCGCGGTTCAATACTTCTGCCTCCGCCACACCGTGAACCGCGCTCAAAAAGTCGAACACATACAGGTCGACGACCTGGAGGCCTTCCAGCAGGATGAGGACATCCGGGCGGCGTATCAGCGCATTGGCGAAGCGATGGGGGAGGAGGCCCGGTTCCTCCTGCGCTTCTCCGGGCAGCTGCCCAGCGTAAAGATCATGGCGGAGGCGGCCAACCCGGCGCTGTGCGCCCACGCCGTGGACGATTTCATCGATATTGTGAAGCAGAAGGGCTACTATGTGGGAACTGTGGTGGATGGGTAGCAGATCCATGGGCAATGAAGTTTTCAGAAGGGAAAACCGGAGTCGGATGAGGTGACGCGAAATGGCGGAGCAACATGGCCTTGTCATCGAGAACGGGCTGCTGAAAAAGTACGAAGGCCACGGCGGGCGCGTCGTGATCCCGGAGGGCGTGACGGAGGTCGGCGACAGGGCATTCCAGCATTGCAAGGAGCTGACGGAGGTATCGACCCCTGCCACCGTAAAGCGCATCGGGAAGGGCGCCTTCCGGTACTGCGAGAACCTCAAGGGCATCGCGCTGGGGGCGGGCGTCGGGGAGATCGACGACGAGGTGTTCCAGGGCTGCTTCAGCCTGCGGCGCATCGCCCTTCCGGCTGGGGTGCGGCGAATCGGACGCAGGTCGTTCGCCTGGTGCCTGCGCCTGAAAAAGGTCGCGCTCCCGGCAGCGCTGCGCCAGATCGACGCCGGGGGTTTTAGCGGCTGCGCGGCGCTGGCGGAGCTGGCGCTGCCGGAGGGACTGACGCACATCGGCGAGAACGCCTTCTGCGGTTGCGAGAGCCTGACAGAGCTGGTCATTCCCCAAAGCGTCAGAAGCATCGGCAAATGGGCGTTCAACGATTGCAAGGGCCTTGCGCGGGTCGCCGTCACGGACAGCGTGGAGGATTTCAGCGTCTTTTGGGGATGCGCCAGCCTGGAGGCATTCGTCGTTTCACCGGCGTCCCGGCGCTATCGCGCGGTGGACGGCGTCGTGTTCAGCCGGGACGGGAGCCGCCTGATCGCCTATCCGCCCGGGCGTCGCCGCGAACGCTATGACATCCCGAAAGGCACCACGGCGTTTTTGGCAGGCGCCTTCGACAGGGCCCCGGTGAAGGTGGTCTTCGCGCCAAGGGGCGTGCAGTGCGTTCCGGGCTATACATCGGGCAGCGAAAACAGCCCCTGCTTTGCAAGCGGGGATCCTGCCCTCGCGACCCAGGTGGGAAGGTATGTCTACCTCGGTTCCTTGGACGACCTGCCCAGGCGTCAGCGGCGAATCGCCGCGGAGGGCTTCCTGGCCGCCCTTGAAATCGGCATGCCGGAGCTGGAGCCATGGAAGGACGGCTATATCGACTACATCCGGGAGGAGTACGTCACGTATGAAAAGAAGGCCTGGCGGAACGGGACTGTCTTGCGCCTGCTGATGGACAGTGGCATGCTGAAGCCGGAGACGGCGGAGACGATGCGTCGGAAGTTCGATGCCAAGGGAAAAGCCGACCTGGCGAAAGCGCTGGCCGACTATCTGGACGCGCGAGCCGCCATGCAATGAGAAGGGAACAGAAGAACACACAGGAAAGGAATGGGGGAGAAGAGGCGCGGTGATGGCCATTGTACGGGGCCCAAAAACATGTTTTGGGGCCCCGTTTTTATGCTTAATTCTCGAAGCATTTTGTTTTTTGGAAAATGGAACACGGGAGGTCAGTTGATGTTGTGTTGATGTCTACCTTGTCGTCGCATTCTGGATCAGCCAGATCATGGGCGTACAGCCGAAGTATTCCGAAAAGGCGCGATAGAAGCTGGACAGGGAGGAATAGCCGGTCATGGCGGCGATCTGCTCCGGGGAATAGCCGCCCTGCTGCAACAGCTCACAGGCACGGTTCATCTTCAGCTCCCGAATGAGCAGGCCGTAGCTCTTGCCGGTGTACTCCTGCACGATGCGGCCCACCTGCCGGGAACTGTAGTGGAACTGTGCCGCCACGTCATCCCGGGAGGCATCCACGAAGTGGTTTTGGATGTAGCTGAATATGGCGGAGAATTCATGCTTCCAATAGAAGCCCTCCGTCCGGGGCAGGCGCGCCGTGCCCTCGTATTTGCGCAGGATCAACAGGAAGGCCACGCGCATCAGGGCGTTGACCATCTGCGGGGCGTAAGGCTCGCCCAGCTGGTGTTCCTCGTAGATGCGGGTGAGCAGGTGGATCAGCTCCCCGTCGCTGCCGGTCTCGAAGTGCAGATAGGATGAGGCGGATTCCCCGCTCAACGCCTTGCGGAAGAACTTCGACAGCAGGTTGTCGTCCCGCAGCTGGTTCCAGAAGACGTGGTTGAAGGTGCTCGTTCGGATCATGTAGAACACCAGCACGGCGTCGTCGGCGTAGCAGGGGCAGGCGTGCTCGATGTTCGGCGCGACGATCAGCACGCTGCCCTTTTGCAGCTCTACGATCTCATTTCTGAAATGGACGGGGCAATGGCCGGAGAAGCAGTAATAGAAGGTAAAGTAGGTATTGCTGTGCCACTGGTCGGGAAGGTAGCGCAGCATGCGGCGGATGGAGATGTCCTGCCCGGTGGTGATGTTGCCCGCCTCATCCATGGTTTCCAGCTGTTGATAGATGCGGGAGATGGTCTTGCGGCTGCCCGCGTTTTGCAGCGCCTGGGCGGCGAGCAGTGTCATGCCGTTGTCCGGGATGAAATAGGGCAGTATGCTTTGCGCGACCTCCGCATACCGCTCGCCGTAGTTTTCGCTCATCCAGGCCACATACTGACCCAGTTCCTTTGAAGTCAATATGCCCTCCGCAACATCGGGACGCTGGGCCATGCAGTCCTTGAGCAGGGATTCCAGCGCGGTCATTTGAAGCGCGCCCAGATTTTCTATTTTCGCCATGTGAACCTCATGATGTCCTGAAATGTGAATGATCGTGTCCTCTATTGTAAATGACAATTCAGAAAAATGCAAGTAAAATAGAGTCATAAGAAAATACCGCGAAAGGATGTTGTCGAATGATGAAGCTGTTTTCCTCCCGGGCGCTGGATTCGAGGATCCGGTCGGCCAACACGACGAACGCGGAGAAGTGGCTGGGCTACTTCCTCGGTCCCGTCGGCGCGGCGGTGCTGAACTTCACGATCATCAGTTACCTCAATGTCTTCTATACGGACGTGCTGGACCTGACCAATTCCTTCTCCTGGGCGGTGGCGTTCCTGGCGCTGTTCCCGATCCTGTCCAAGATCATCGACGCCATCACCAACATACTGATGGGCCAGTTGATCGAGCGCACCCGCACCCGGCAGGGCAAGGCGAGGCCGTGGATGCTGATCTCCGCGCCGCTGATGTCCGTCGCCGTGATCCTGTTGTTCATCATCCCGAAGGAGCACAGCATCCTCCAGTTCGCGCTGGTGGCGCTGACCTACAACATCTTCTTCTCCTTCGCCTACACCATTTACAACATGAGTCACACGCTGATGGTGCCGCTGTCCACCAGCAACGTCAAGCAGCGCGATGGCCTGTCGCTGTTTTCCAACATGGGCGGCAACATGCTGCCGGGCCTGGTGGTGTCGCTGGTGTTCCCGGCGATCCTGATGCCGATGCTGGGCGCGGACTACGACAAGTGGGTCACGGCCATGTCCATACTGGCGGTGCTGGCGCTGCCGCTGACCGTGATCGAGTATTACTTCACCAAGGAGCGCGTGACCGAGGCCGCCACCAGCGCGGGCGAGCAGAAGCAGGTCAGCTTCAGGGAACAGATCAGGGCGTGCTTCACCAGCAAGTACTGGATCATGCTGATCGTCTACATGCTGATGTTCCAGATCATGTCCAACATCATGACCATCTCCCTGCCGTACTTCTGCAACTGGGTGCTGGGCACCTACAACGACGGTACCACCCAGATGATCCTCTCCGCCGTGGGCAAGGCCCCACTGGGCTTCGGCGTGTTCATACTGTGGCCGCTGGTGAAGAAGTTCGGCAAGCGCAAGGTGATGATCGTGGGCTTCCTGATGGCCGCGGCGGCCGAGGGCCTCTGCCTGACCAATCCCTCCAGCATGCCCGTCATGCTGGCCGGCTCGCTGATCTACGCGCTGGGCTTCCTGCCTTCCTATGTGTACACTGCGCTGATGGCCGACACGCTGGACTACATCGAGTATGACAAGGGGCTGCGCGCGGACGGCCTGACCGCCTCTGTGTTCACCATCGTGATGACCATCTCCGTGGGCATCGGCCAGGGAATCTTCAACATGGGACTGGCGCAGTCCGGCTATGTTGCGCCGCAGCTGGTGAGCGAGGGCGTCTACAACGTGCAGAACGCTGCAACAAAGGGCTTCATCAGCTTCGCCTACATCGCGGTGCCGCTGATCTGCCTGGCGGTGATGGCCATCATCATGATCTTCCTGAACGTGGAAAACAAGCTGCCCGAGATCCACGAAAAGCTGACTGCCCGGCGCAAGGCCGAAGCGGAAGCCCGCGGCGAGGTCTACGTCTCCCCCGAGGAGAAGGCCGTGCTGGAGGAGGCTCAGCAGGCGAAGGATGCCGAGGCGAAGCGCATCGAGGAGCTGAAAGCCCGCTGCGCGAAGAAGGGCCTGAACTTCGCGGATGAAGAGGCGAAGTACCAGGCCAAGCTGGCGGCACAGAAGGCCAAGGCTGAGGCGAAAAAGAAGAAGTAATCCTTGAACGATCACAGGGAAGGCGGCTCGTTTCGCCTTCCCATTCGGAATGCGAGGGAATCCAATGAAAAAACAATCATTCAATGATAACTGGACCTGCAACGACCAGCCCGTCACGCTGCCCCACGATGCCATGATCCACCAGGAACGCAAGCCCGACGCGCCCTCCGGCAGCGCGCAGGCGTACTTTCCCGGCGGAAAGTATGTCTATGAGAAGCACTTCCGGAAGCCGGAAGCGGAGCACGTGCTGCTGGAGTTCGAGGGCGTCTACAGGAACGCGAGGGTGTTCATCAACGATAAACAGGCGGGCGGCGCGGCCTACGGCTACATCCCGTTCTTTGTGGAAGCGGATTCGTTTTTGAAAGACGGGGAGAACCTCATCCGCGTGGAGTGCGAGAACGTCGACCAACCCGATTCCCGCTGGTACACCGGCGCGGGCATCTTTCGCCCGGTGTGGTTGTGGACGGGGGACGGCGATGTGATTGCGCCGGAGAGCGTCCGCGTTTCCACGCTGTCCATCGACCCCGCCGTGATCCGGGTGCAGTCGGGGGTAAACGCGCATATCTCCATCCGCTTTGACGGGAAGGAAGTTGCCTCCGGCGACGGCAGCGACGTCGAACTAACTATCCAAAATGCAAAGCTGTGGAGCGACGAGACTCCGAACCTGTACACCTGCATGGCTTCAACATCTACTGACGAATACAGCTTCACCTTCGGCATTCGACAGGTCACCCGCGACCGGGAGGGCCTGAAGGTCAATGGCAGGAAGGTGCTGCTGCGGGGCGGCTGCGTCCATCAGGACAGCGGCATCGTTGGCGCGGCGACCTATGACGAACTGGAATGGCGGCGGGTGCGCCTCATGAAGGAGGCGGGCTTCAACGCCATCCGCTCGGCCCACAACCCCGCCAACCGCGCCCTGTTGGACGCCTGCGATGCGCTGGGCGTGTACGTGATGGACGAGGGCTGGGACATGTGGTACAACCACAAGTCGAAGCACGACTACGCGGGACAGTGGCGGGAAAACTGGAAATCTGACCTTGCCGTGATGGTCAGCCGGGACTTCAACCACCCCAGCGTGATCCTGTACTCCATCGGCAACGAGGTCTCCGAGCCCGCGAAGCCGGAGGGCGTGCAGGCCGCGAAGGAGATGGTCGACTTCCTGCACGGACAGGATGCCAACCGCCTGGTCACGGCGGGCTTCAACCTGATGATCATCAAGTCAGCCGCCAAGGGCAAGGGCGTCTACAAGGAGGACGGCTCCGGGCGGGACGATTCATCGGACAAGAAGATGTCCGGCATGAACTCCACCATGTTCAACCTGATCACCAACATCGTGGGCACGGGCATGAACAAGGCCGCCAACGGCAAAGCCGCCGACCTCGCCACTTCCCCGGCGCTGGATTTGCTGGACGTGGCGGGCTACAACTACGCCTCCGGGCGCTATCCCAAGGAGGGCCAGCTGCACCCGGACCGCCTGGTGGTGGGCAGCGAGACCTTCCCCCAGGACATCGTGAAGAACTGGCGCATGGTGGAGAAATATCCGTGGCTCTGCGGCGATTTCATGTGGACGGCCTGGGACTACCTGGGCGAGGTCGGTCTGGGCGCGTGGGCCTATACTCCAGACGGCAAGGGCTTCAATAAGCCGTACCCGTGGATGCTGGCGGACAGCGGCGCGATGGACCTCCTCGGCAATCCCAACGGCGAGCTGTTCCTGGCCCAGGCGGTGTGGCACGCCGGCAAGCCCGTGCGAATCGCGGTGCAGCCGGTGAACCACCCAGGCGTGAAGCCCGCGAAGGCGGTGTGGCGGGGTACGAACGCCCTCCCCAGCTGGAGCTGGCAGGGCTGCGAGGGCAATCCGGCGGTTGCCGAGGTCTATGCAGACGCCGCCTATGTGGTTCTTTCGCTGAACGGAAAGACGATAGGCAGGAAAAAGATCAAGGACTGCAAGGCAACCTTCAAGCTGAAATACGCGCCGGGCAAACTGACGGCTGTTGCCTACGACGAGCACGACCAGCCGGTGGGTGAGGACGAGCTGACCTCTGCGACGGGTAAAATCATGCCCGTTATCATCAGCGAGAAACAAGCCGCGAAGCCCGGCGAGGTGTTCTGTGCGGACATCTCCATGCGGGACGGCAAGGGAATCGTCGAATCCAACGCGGATAAACTGCTGTCCGTCACCGTCGAGGGCGGCGAGCTGCTGGGCTTCGGCAGCGCCAATCCCCGTACCGAGGAGCGCTTCGACAGCGGAAGCTATACGACCTACTATGGACGGGCGATGGCCGTCGTCCGCGCGGGACACGCGGGATGCGTGACCGTGAAGGTCAGCGGCGGCAGGGACGTCGTGATTCCCATTCAACCGTAGGGGCGGCAGAGCCTTCCCCTTTGAGGAAGGTGGCTGAGCGCAGCGAGGCCGGATGAGGTCGCCGCCCGCCCATAGAATACTTCATCTCATACAAGGAGAAAAACCATGAAGGCGATTCGACTGCAAACGGAATACCTGACGGAACCCCTCGGCCTGGGCATCGCCGCGCCGCGCTTCTCCTGGAACTGCGAGGGCGGCGTGAAGCAGACGGCTTATCAAATACTCGCCGAGCGCGGCGGCGAAACCGTCTGGGACAGCGGCAAGGTGGCGTCGTCCTCCATGACCCACATCCATTACGCGGGCAAGGCGCTTCAAAGTCGTGACCGGGTGGAGTGGTCGGTGGTGCTGTGGGACGAAAACGGCGTCCCCGGCGAGGCCTCCGCCAGTTGGTTCGAGCTGGGACTGTTGAGTCCCGAGGATTGGACGGCGAAGTGGATCAGTGGCCGATTCCCGGAAAGGAAGAACGCCCGCTGTCCGGTGGACTGCTTCCGCAAGCGGTTCCATGCGGGAAAGCCCGTTCGCCGCGCCCGGCTGTATGCCAGCGCCTGCGGCCTGTACGAACTGTCGCTCAACGGCCGGAAGGTGGGCGACGGCGTGCTGCTGCCCGGCAATACGGACATCCGCAAGCGCATCCAGTACCATACCTTCGATATTACGCCGCTTGTGGCGGAGGACAACTGCCTGACCGCCGAGCTGGCGGACGGCTGGTATCGCGGCAGCGTGGGCGCGTTTGGTCCGCGGAACGTCTACGGACGGCAGACGAAGCTGCTGGTGCAAATCGAGATCGAGTACGCCGACGGCACGACCGAGTGTTTTGGCACCGACGAGACGTGGGATTGGTGCAATGACGGCCCCATCCGCTTTGCTGACCTGGAGGACGGGGAGGTCGTGGACAGTCGCATGTCGCCGGGCTACGGCGAAAAGGCGATCCTCTCGAACGTCAAGGGTCTGCCCGTGCCCACGGCTTCGGACAATGTGCTTCCGAAAACGCACGAGCGCTTCCCGGCCAAATTGATCACGACGCCCTCTGGCGCGAAGGTGCTGGATTTCGGTCAGAACCTGGCGGGCTTTGTGTCCTTCACGTTGCGCGCCAGGGCCGGTCAGGAGGTCAAGCTTCGCCTGGGCGAGGTGCTGGATGAGCATGGCGAGTTCATGCAGCACAACATGCAGGAAACGCGTCCGGTCAAGGAGTACAACCTGCTGACAGAGTCGATGTTCGTCACCGGCCTGGGCAAGTTCTACAGGGGCAAGACCCAACCGACCCCCTTGCAGGAATATCGCTACATCTGCGCGGACGGGGAGAACCACTACCAGTCGAAGTTTGCCATCTCCGG
This sequence comes from uncultured Eubacteriales bacterium, assembly GCA_902801165.1. Classification (GTDB taxonomy): domain Bacteria; phylum Bacillota; class Clostridia; order Christensenellales; family Aristaeellaceae; genus UBA2862. Next base: position 27,324 of record CADCHI010000001.1, read on the forward strand.
CTTCCGCTACGCGCTGATCGAGACGGACGTCGCCTTCGATCCCGCTGACTTCGCCTCCGTGGCGGTGTATTCCGACATGGAGCAGACCGGCGACTTCCGTTGCTCCCACGAGGGCGTCAACCAGCTGGTGCGCAACAACCGCTGGAGCATGAAGTCCAATTATTGCGACGTGCCCACCGACTGCCCCACGCGGGAGCGGCTGGCGTGGACGGGCGACGCGCAGATCTACTTCAATACCGCCGCCTACTTCATGAACATCGCGCCATTCATGCGCAAGTGGATGCGGGATATGCGGGACGGCCAGCTGAAGGGCGGCAAGCTGCCCGCGGTGGTGCCCTACAACGGCTCCGCGATGTGCTATGACGCCACCGGCAGCAGCGCCGGCTGGCAGGATGCGGCGATCCTGATTCCCTATCGGTATTGGAAGCGCTACGGCGACGATCGGCAGCTGGCGGACAGCTATGAGAGCATGAAGGCCGCCGCGCTGTTCATGATCCGCAACACCGGCCACAAGGACAAAAAACAGGCCAAGGCCAATCCCCACAACCGGTACGTCTACGAAAAGGGCATGCACCTGGGCGAGTGGCTGGAGCCTAAGGAGTTCCAGGAGGAGATTTCCGCCAAGTCCCGCCCGTCCCATCCCGAGGAGTGCACGGCCTACCTGCACTATTCCATGACCCACATGGAGGAGGTCGCCCATTATCTGGGCAAGGCCGGGGATGAGGCGCTTTTTAAGGAGTATGCCGACGGCGCGAAGCGGGCCTACCAATGGCTGTTCTTCCATGGCGGTGCGCCGGATACCGAGCGCCAGGCGAAGCTGGTGCGCCCGCTGGCCTTCCATCTGGCCGATGGGGACGTAAAGTCCGCCATCGAAGCGCGGCTGGCGAAGGCGGTAGAGAGGCGGGAGTACAAGGTGGGCACGGGCTTCCTGTCCACGCCCTTCCTGCTGGGCACGCTGACGGAGATGGGACGCGCCGACCTGGCCTACAGGGTGTTGGAGAACGAGCAATGCCCCGGCTGGCTGTACCAGGTCAATCACGGCGCGACGACGAATTGGGAATCCTGGGAGGGCTACACCGGCTACCAGGGCACTGGCAGCTACAACCACTACTCGCCCGGAGCGGTGTGCCAGTGGTTGTTCGACACCTGCGCGGGCATCCGGGTGGCGGGAGAGAACCGCTTCACCCTCGCGCCAGTGCCGGGCGGCACGCTGACCCATGCGGAAGCCGCTTATGACAGCCCCTATGGCAGGATTACCTCCGCCTGGAGGATCGAAAATGGAAAGACTCATTTTGCCTTTGAGGTTCCGGCCAACTGCACGGCGGAAATCGTGTTGCCGAACGGCAAGCGCGATAAGGTGACGGCGGGGAGGTATACCTATGAAGTATGACAGCATCCGCCCCGGTCAGGTGTGGCTGGATACCAATGGCAAGCCCATACAGGCCCACGGCTTTTCCATCTTCTGGAACGAGGATGAAAAGCTGTGGTACTGGTACGGCGAGAACAAGGAAAGGACCCTGGGCGGCAAGAACAACACCGTCTGGCACTGGGGCGTGCAGCTGTACACCTCGCCCGACCTGTACAACTGGACGGACAGGGGGCTCATCATCCCGCCGACACCGGAGGACCTCACCAGCCCGCTGCACCCGACCTACTGCATGGACCGGCCCCACATCCTCTACAACCCGAGGACGAAGAAATATGTGGCCTGGCTCAAGATCATGGCAGGCGAGGTCAGCCAGTTCATGAGCGTGCTGACGGCGGAGCGCTTCGAGGGCCCCTATACCTTTGTGCGGAAAATCTACAAGCCGCTGGACATGGACACCGGCGACTTCTGCCTGCACGCGGACGAGGCGACCGGCAAGGCGTACATTTGGTTCGAGCGCCCGCATTTTCAATTGATCTGCGCCACGCTGACGGACGACTACACCGGCGTGACGGACGAATATTCCGTCCATTACGACGGCCTGCTGCCCCCGGACACCCGTGAGGCGCCGACCTACTTCGCGCGCAATGGCAAAAGGTATCTCATCACCAGCGGCACATCGGGCTATTATCCCAACCCCAGCCGGGTCTGCGTGTTCGACGATCCCCACGGCGAGTACCGCGACCTGGGCCTGATCTGCGAGGGCGACAGGACCGGCACCAGCTTCAGCGCCCAGTTCACAAGCGTCATACAGATTCCCGGCACGGACCGGTATATCGCCTGTGCCGACCGCTGGATGCCCCAGTGGTACGTCAAGCCCCTGGCGAAGCAGATCATCTCCGGCATGAAGCGCCACTTCGCCAACTACGTGCCGGACACCTCGCGCCAGAAGGCCCGGCCCCTGCCTGCCAAGGAGATTCACCACCGCGAGAACACCTCCATCAGCCGATACGTGTGGCTGCCCATCGAGTGGGAGGGAGAGAAGCCGGTGATTCGCTGGAAAAAGGAATGGTCACTGTGACCGGATGTCGGAACACAGGGAGATTGGTTGAAAGGTCGCCATCGGCGGCAGGAAAGGCGCTCGATTGACCTGCGTCGGACATCCACGGATCGGGCAATAAAACTTTAGGCAACTCTTTTTGAAAAAGGGTTGCCTATTCCACTTATTCCAAAATAGTGACCATTGTTTCCCAAATCTGAATTATGTACAATGATGGCAGATAAAACACACAGGGAGGAAACACCATGATCTTTGATCGCAACGCAAACAAGCCCGTCATAGCTCTGCTGGGCGCGGGCAGCATGGGCACCGCCAAACTGCAGCGCAGCTTCCAGCCTCGTGCGCAGGATCGCCGCGGGAAAGAAGATCCTGCTGGGCGACATCAGCGAGAAGAACCTGGAGCGCGTGGCCAATGAGCTCAGATACAGCGGCTACGACGTGGAGACGACCGTGGTGAACGCGCTGGAGAAGGCATCCGTTGAAGCGTTTGCGAAGAAGGCGGCCTCCCTCGGCCCGGTGATGTATTTCATCGACACCGTGGGCGCGTCTCCCAGCCAGGCGAAGCCGGAGCACATCCTGAAGCTGGACATGGTGGGCACGGGCTACGCCGTGGACGCCTTCGGCGAGGTCATGGCCGAGGGCGGCGCGGGGCTCATCATCTCCAGCCAGACCGGCTACATGCTGCCCATCCCCAACGACGTGGAACTGGAGATCCTGCGCACACCCACCGAGAAGCTGATGGAGGTCCCCTTCATTGCGGAGCACGCCGCCAACTCCGGTCTGGCCTACATGATCGCCAAGCGTGTGAATCATTTGCAGGCCCAGAGGGCCGCGGCCACCACCTGGAAGGCCTGCCGCGCCCGCATCAACACCGTCAGCCCCGGTATCATCGTGACACCGCTGGCCTACGACGAGTTCAAGGCCGCCGGCGACAACTACCAGAAGATGATCGACGCCTCCGCCGCCATGCGCACGGCGTCGTCAGACGAGATCGCCGAGGCCGGCGCGTTCCTGCTGGGCGAGCACGCCACCTTCATCACCGGCACCGACCTGCTGATCGACGGCGGCGTGATCGCCTCCATCCGCACGGGCGAATACAAGCTGCACTGATATGAAGAAGCTGATTGTTGTATTGCTGGCACTGCTGCTCTGTGGCCTGGCGCTGGCGGAGGAAACTGATATGAAGTATGATTTTTCCACCTTCACAAATGTGACCTTGAAAGGCATTGATACATCGACGCTCAATGAGGACGAGCTGTCTGCGCTGTACCAGGCCGTGCGCTACTGCCAGGCCATGACCGAGGCGGACATCGAAACCATGCGCGAGATCGTCTCGGAGGACATGACTTTCACCCACATGAGCGGCATGAAGCAGACCCGCGAGGAATACTTCGCGGACGTGGCGGACGGCAGCCTGACCTATTACGCCATCGGCATGGAGAATCCCGTGGTGGAGGTGGACGGCGACATGGCTATGGTGACCTATACCTCAGTTCTCACAGCGAACGCGTATGGCGCCCAGGGCACCTTTCGGATGAAGGGCACGCATTACTATAAGAGAATCGATGATAATTGGATCGCCGTAAACCGGCCTGAATGAGACGCACGATTCCTGAATAACGCTGATTTTGGATTCAAGGAGGCAATGAACATGGAAAGCATCACCCTGAACAACGGCAGCACCTGCCCGGTTATCGGCATCGGCACCTTTATGCTCTCTCCCGCAGACGCGGAGAACAGCGTGCGCGAGGCGCTGAAGATGGGCTATTCCCTGGTGGATACCGCCAATGCCTACGTCAACGAACGCGCCTGCGGTCGCGGCATCAAGGAAAGCGGCGCGAAGCGCAAGGACGTTTTCGTCTCCACAAAGCTGTGGCCCAGCGAGTATGAGAACCCCAACGCCGTGGACGAGACGCTGGAGCGCCTGGGCGTGGATTATGTGGACCTTTTGTACATTCACCAGCCCGCGGGCAACTGGCTGGCCGGGTATCGCCAGCTGGAAAAGGCCTACCGGGACGGCAAGGCGAAGGCCATCGGCATCTCCAACTTCGAGGGCAAGTACATCGCGGAGCTGGAGACGAAGTGGGAGATCGTGCCCCAGTTCATCCAGGTGGAGGCGCACCCGTACTTCACGCAGGTGGAGCTGCGCAAAACGCTGGACAGGTACGGCATCAGGCTGATGAGCTGGTACCCGCTGGGCCATGGCGACAAGGCGCTTCTGCAGGAGTCGGTGTTCGCGGCGCTGGGCCAGAAGTACGGCAAGACGCCCGCCCAGATCATCCTGCGCTGGCACACCCAGATGGGCTTCGTGGTCATCCCCGGCAGCAGGAATGTGGACCACATCCGGGACAACCTGAACATCCTGGACTTCACCCTGACCGATGACGAGATGGCCGAGATCGCGAAGCTGGACAGGGGCGAGCGCTATTATCACCGCACGGACGCGCAGCTCAAGCAGTTCGCGGGCTGGCGTCCGGAATTTGAGAAGGCATAAACATACTTGTTTTACACTGCCAATTCTGATAATATGTAACCATGGTGGCGCGCCTCAAATCTTCGAATAGAGCCGTCGCCATCCCCGGCTTTGCCAAAGGCAAAGTCACCTCCGTTACATATTTTTAGGAGAGTGATTCAGAATGATCCTGACGGGCAACGAGGATCTGCGGGTGAAGAAGACCATCACCGGCATCAAGACCGCCTTTGAAGCGCTGATCTGCGAAAAGGAATACGACCGAATCACCGTCAAGGAGCTCTGCGACCAGGCGCAGGTGAACAAGAAGACCTTTTATCACTACTATGAAACGCTGGACGCGCTGCTCAGTGAATTGCAGCTGGAGCTGTCCTCCGCCTATCTGGAGCGCATCAAGCACTTCAAGCTGCCGGAGGAGCTGGACAAGGTGAACCGTGAGTTCTTCCTCTACTCTGCGGAGCAGGGGACGGCCTACGAGAAGATCACCATCAGCGGCCTGTATCACGCCATCCGGGACGAGATGATCGCGGACGTGAACGACGCGGGGTGGGGGAAGTCGGCGGCGTTCAACCGGCTCAGCGACTATCAGAAGCGCATGCTGATGACGTTCGTCAACAACGCTTGCCTCGGCGCGTACCGCCAATGGATCGAGGACGGCAAGCAGATGCCCCTGGAGGACGTCATCGAAATGACCAACTGCCTGGTATTGGGCGGAGTAAGGAGCTTTTTCAAATGAAGACGCGCAAGCTGCACAACCTGACCGTCTCCGAGGTGGGCATGGGCTGCATGGCCTTTCACGCACCGGCGCTACTGCCCAAAGGGCAAGCGCCGGCAGCGCCGCGCTGGAATCCGTAGGATTCGCGCGGGCTGGTCGCGCCTGCCGAAGGCAGTGGCGCGACTGCTGTCTCCACGGCTATGGCCAAAATCCTTCTGAGCAATACAGCATCGAAGCCATCCGCAACGGCTATGACCACGGCTGCACCTTCTTCGACACGGCGGAGGTCTACAGCCCCGGCCTGTCCGGCATCGGCCACAATGAATTGATCGTCGGCAAGGCGTTGAAGGATGTGCGGGAGAACGTGGTCATAGCCACCAAGCTGATGCTTCACGGGTTCAGCTTCGGAAACGTTTACCAGACGATCCGCAAGCACCTGGAGGCTTCCATGCGGCGGCTCCAGACCGACCATGTCGATCTCTACTACCTGCACCGCATGGGCGGCACGCCCGTGGAAAAGGTGGCCGAGGCCATGGGACGGCTGATCGACGAGGGACTGATCGGCGGGTGGGGTCTTTCCCAGGTGGATGTGGACGTCATCGACCGCGCCCAGAAGGTGACGCCGCTGACCGCCATCCAGAACATCTACTCCATGGTGGAGTGGGATTCCGAAGCAGCCATCATCCCGTACTGCATGGCCCACGACATCGGCTTTGTGCCGTTTTCACCCATCGCCAGCGGCCTGCTCTCCGGCAGGATCACGCCGCAGACGCAGTTTGAAAACTACGACGACGTGCGCAACTGGGTGCCGCAGCTGTCCAGGGCGAACATCAAGGGCAACCGGCCCATCGTCGAACTGTTGAAGAAGTATGCTAAAATGAAACAGGCCACGCCCGCGCAGATCTCCCTGGCCTGGATGCTGCACAAGTACCCGAACGTGGTGCCCATCCCCGGCTCCAAGAACAGGGAGCGCATCGTGGAGAACCTGAACGCCTCCAATGTGGCGCTGACAGACGAAGAATTCAGCGCGCTGGAAGCCTCCCTCAACCAGTGCCGGGTCTTCGGACATCGCGGCCTGGGCGGATTCTGACGAAGGCCGAAAGGAGCCATTGAACATGAAAAAGCTGTTTGCCTTTGTGCTGGTCCTGTGCCTGCTGTGCGGCGCTGCGATGGCGGAGTCCGCGCCCCGAATCCTGATCGCCTACGTCTCCCGGGCAGGGGAGAACTACAACGTGGGCGTCGCCGACCCCGATTCCGCCAGCGCCGCCTATGCCGGCTATATTGAGAAGGGCAACACCCAGATCGTCGCGGAGACCATCGCAGAGCTGACCGGAGGCGACCTTTACCACATCACGACGGTGGAGCCCTATCCCGACGACTACGCCTCCATGCTGACCCGCGCCCGGGAGGAACTGGATGACAACGCCAGGCCGGAGCTGGCGGGCGAGCTTCCGAACCTGGACGATTACGACGTGATCATGATCGGCTATCCCATCTGGCACGCCGCGACGCCCCGCCCGGTGCTCACCTTTCTGGAGAGCTATGACCTGTCCGGCAAGAAGCTGGTTCCCTTCAATACCCACGAGGGCAGCGGCCAGAGCGGCACGGTCTCCGAAATCGCGGCCTCCGCGCCGGGCGCGGAGCTGCTGGACGGCATTGCCATCCAGGGCAAGGTGGCCCAGGAGAACGATGACCGCACCCGCGAACTGCTGACCGAGTGGCTTGACAAAATCAAATTGATCAGACAGGCAAAGCCCTGATTTGATATGTCGATCAGGAAAGCCAAGCGAAGCACTCGCAGAATAAAGCACCCCCTTCAAACTCGGCACGATGGCGGTGTGTGAAGGGGTGTTGCTCTATCTCTATGATACGCCAGGTTCTGCGGCGCACCGGAACTGCTGGTTGTGCTGGCGAACAAGGCGATCCCGACGGACCTCTACGACGGCAGCCTGGTGATGGACAACATGATGAAGGCCGCCGCGGACCTGGGCGTCGCGAGCTGCTGGATCCATCGCGCCAAGGAGGAGTTCGAGGGCGTGGCTGGCAAGGGCATCCTGAAAAAGCTCGGCATCGAAAGCGACTATGAGGGCATCAGCAACCTGATCCTGGGCTATGCCGCGAAGCCCGCGGCAAATGCCGCGCCGAGGAAAGCCGGTTACATCTACGATATTTTGTACAGGCAAACCACGATAATTGCGACACCCAGTCAAGCTTCCGCAACGTGCGGCGCTTTGATGGGGTGTCGCCTTCTTCAACGCCATGTGTGTCCTCGCGTTCGCCCTGTTGCGGGCTTTCCCGGCCAGTCTGCCCTTCGGTCGATTCCCGTGCTATACCCGCGACAGGAGCTGACGTAGCGAAAGAGCAAAATTCGCAGATCGTCGCCGGGATCATACAGAAGCTGTCCCAGGACACGGCCTGCACGAATAATGACTTGGGCGGCAAACATCATCGAAGCAGGCACCCTGCGTATAATCCGCGTACGTCATTTCGCAACAGACCTGATGGAGAATAAAGGGTATGAAACGCTTTTAACCTTTGCGGTCTTTTCTGAATTGCGAAGGCGTCACACCCACGATGCTTTTGAAGCACTGGATGAAGTAGTTGGGCGTGTTGAATGCCAGCCGGTCGGATATTTCCGCGACGGAGAGCCTGGTAGATTCCAGGAGCAGCCTGGCGCGGGCGACCTTGGCCTCGCGGATATAGCTTGAAACGGTCTTGCCGGTTTCCCTCTTGAATTTCTCTGTCAGGTAATACTCGGTGTACCCCACCAGCGAAGCCAAATCTGAAGTGCGAATCCTGCGATCCAGGCTGAGTTCGATGTAATCGCAGCACTTCTGTATCGCGTGGGAATAATTGGGATTGGCGCGCACGTGATGGACCCGGTAGATGAAATCATGGTACATGGCCTGCGCCAGCGCGGACAATTCCCCTGCGTCCCGGCTGTTTTCCGCGGCCTGAATGTAGGAATCGCCCAGGGAATAGGCGACCTCCGGGGACAAACCGCCCTCCATGGCGGCACGGCTGACCAGCGTGGTAAATACGATGATGCTGATCTTCTCCTGCCTGAGGGGCTCCTGACCCGTGACGGGAACGCCGGGGCTCAGCTGGGAGCTGTATTGAAAGGCGGACTGATAGTGGATATTGCCGTCGCGCACCATTTGAAGCATGGCCTTCTCCGCCTGGTACACGCCTATGCGGTCCCGGCTTCCGGCGGCGTTCTCCGCGATCGCTCCACCGGCGACCTGCCCGCTGCTCAGGTCCTCCAGGCCCAGCTGCTGGCCGGTCAGCGTGTTGTGGATCATGACCACGTAGCGCGAAAAGACCGCGATGGACATGACCGGTACGCGCTCCAGCACCTCGAGGAAGCCGTCGATCCATCCGAAGCGTGTGAGCGCTGTGCCCTGACCATACAGACTGTCGCGCACCTGCTTTGGATTCGGCTGGGCATAGGCCACGGGTCCAACCACAAACAGGAGCTCCCGGTCGCGCTCGGATTCAAAGACCACCGCCCAGCGCAGGCCGATGGAGGACCCGATGATCAAGGGCCTGTCGCTGTCGGCCTGCGCCGCGTATTGGAGCGCCTTTTGCATGGCGTTCAGGTTCCGGAAGGCCTGGTCCAATGGCTCCCGGATATCGTCCGGGCAGGACGTGGAGAGAAAATTCCCGGCGGCATCATAGCACCAGACATACAGCCGCTCGTTGCTCGGAATCATGGATTCCAGCAGCAACAGATTCTGTTCGCCCCGGGTGATGCCGTGCCGCATGGCCCCGCGCCTCCTTTGGTAAAACCTATTTTTCTTAATTATGACGTGATTGTCGCCGTCATTCCCTTCGGGAGCCGCCGACCCGGAAAATGTACCATTTTCCTAATCACTATGCCGTGATTGTCGCCGTGCTGCGCAACTCGCTTCGCTCCCTTGCCCGGCGACCCGGAAAATGTTCCATTTTCCTAATCACTATGCCGTGATTGTCGCTGTGCTGTGCAACTCGCTTCGCTCCCTTGCCCGGCGACCCGGAAAATGTTCCATTTTCCTAATCATTATAACATACCCATAGATACACATCAACCAAATCGCCCGATTATACCGACGACAGGAGTGGATAAACAACCTGAAAAATTGTAACTTTCACGTTGTTTTTGGCTTTACGCACACGATGCCATATCGTTATAATTTAATTAACGGGCGCGGATAAGCGCGAAAAGAAACGCGAAAGGAAGAGATTCATCATGACAAGGGAAAAGGTATCCACCATCGACCAGAGCGGCGTTCAGTATCGCCGGGCCAAGCTGTGGCAGATCATTTTGGTCGCCTTCAACGCCTTCAACGGCATGGCCGTTTACTTCCTGATCGGCCTTGCCAGCTATTCCGCGTCCATCGGCTACGGCATCGCCACGCTGGTGGTCGGCGGCCTGCTGACCTTTACCCGCATCTTCGACGCCATCACCGACCCGCTGCTGGCCTTTGTATACGACCGCTTCAATACCCGCTGGGGCAAGGTCCGTCCCCTGATGCTGATCGGCTGGGCCATCCAGAGCGCGGGCCTTTTGTGCATGTTCAACTTCTTCTCCAGCAAGGGCCACGGCATTCCCACCTTCCTGGGCTTCTACCTGCTGTACGTCATCGGCTACACCATCGTGAACATGACGGCCCAGACGCTGCCGGCGCTGATGACCAACGATCCCAAGCAGCGGCCCACCGTGGGCGTCTGGCAGACGGTGCTGAACTACCTGACGCCCATGGCGCTGAACATCGTCGTCTATACCAAGCTGCTCCCCGCATTCGGCGGCAGCTTCAACCAGGAATTTTTGAACATCACGGCGTGGCTGTGCGTCACCATCGCCTTTATCGGCGTGGTGCTGGTGTGCATCGGCATTTCGGAATACGACAAGCCCGAAAACTTCAAGGGCATCAAGAACGAACGGCTCAAGCTCAGCGACATGCTGGACGTGCTGAAGCACAACAAGCCCCTGCAGAGCTACATCATTTCCGCCGCGTCCGATAAGGTCGCCCAGCAGGCTTCCTCGGCCTCCATCGTCAGCACGATGCTCAACGGCATACTGATCGGCAACATGGGCCTGGCCACCACGCTGAGCATGATCGGCATGCTGCCCTCCATACTCTTCGCCGCCCTGGGCGCGCGCTACGCGGGCAAGCACGGCCACAAGGAGAGCATCGTCACCTGGACGCGCAACAGCATCTTTGCGAATCTGGCCATGATCCTGTTCTTCATCATCACCAAGAATACGGTTGGCACGCAGACCATTTCCCACATGGGCGTCACGATGATTGCCTTCGTCGTGCTGACCTTCGTGGTCAACGGCTTCGCCATGTGCGTGACCACCGCCAACACCGGCTTCATGGCCGACATCATCGACTACGAGCTGGATCGGGGTGGGAAGTACATCCCCGCCGTCGTGACTGGCACCTACAGCCTGGTCGACAAGATCGTGTCCTCCTTCTCCGCGGCCATCGCAACCGGCTGCGTCGCGCTGATCGGCTATACCGCCACCATGCCCCAGCCGGACGACCCCGCCACCGCCGGCGTGTTCTGGATGACCATGTTCCTGCGCTACGGCCTGGCCATCCTGGGCTTCATCTGCACGCTCATCGCCATGCGCCGCTGCAAGCTGACCAAGGAGGAGATGGTGAATGTGCAGCAGCGCATCGCCGACAAGAAGGCGGAGGCCCAGGGCAAGCTGTTTGCCGAAGAACTGCACAAGGGGGATGCTCAGAATGCGTAATATCAAGGTTCTGAAGGACGGCTGGCGCTTCCTGAAGGCGGACATGACCGCCGAGCAGGCCGTGGCAAATGCCGCGCGCGGAGAAGCGGTCGTAGTGCCCCATACGTGGAACGCTGTGGACGGGCAGGACGGCGGCAACGATTACCACCGGGGAACCTGCTGGTATGTGCGCACGCTGACCGCCCGGGAACTGGCGGGCGAGACCGTGTTCCTGGAAATCAACGGCGCGGCCATGACCGCGGACGTGTGGTTCAACGGAAGGCATCTGGCCCGCCACGAGGGAGGATATTCCACCTTCCGCGTCGAACTGACGGAAGACCGGGCCGAGGAAAATGTGCTGGCAATCGCCGTCAGCAATGAGGATAGCGACCGGGTATATCCGCAGAAGGCCGATTTCACCTTCTACGGCGGCCTGTACCGGGAGGTCAGGCTCATCTCCGTGCCGAAGGAGCACTTTGAGCTGGTCGCGGACGGCACGCCCGGCATCAAGGTGACGCCCATCGTTGACCTGGAGAAGAAAACCACTTCCGTCACCGTGGAGACCTGGCAGAACGCGGATCGGGTATCCGTCACCGTGAACGGCGAGACGAAGACCGTGCCCTCCGTGGATGGACACGCCAAAGCGGCGTTTGTCATCCGGGACGTGCGCCTGTGGGACGGCGTGGACGATCCCTGGCTGTACACGGCCACGGCGAGGCTGGACAGCGGCGATGAGGTCAGCGCCCGCTTCGGCTGCCGGGAATTCAGAATTGATCCCGAAAAAGGCTTTTTCCTCAACGGGCGCAGCTATCCGCTGCGGGGCGTCAGCCGCCATCAGGACCTGAAGGGCAAGGGAAACGCCCTTTCCCTTGAAGATCACAGGGCGGACATGGCGATCATACGGGAAATCGGCGCCAACACCCTGCGCCTGGCCCACTACCAGCACGCCCAGGAATTCTATGACCTGTGCGATGAGAACGGCATCGTGGTGTGGGCGGAGATCCCCTACATCACCATGCACATGAAGAATGGCCGGGAGAATACCCTTTCGCAAATGCGAGAGCTGGTCACCCAGTGCTATAACCATCCCAGCATCGCCGTGTGGGGGCTCTCCAACGAGATCACCGCCGCCAGCGCGGTCAACGATGACCTGCTGGAGAACCATCGGCTGCTGAACGACCTGTGCCACCGGATGGACGGCACCCGGCTGACCACCATGGCCGACGTGTTCATGCTGGAGACGGACAGCCCCATCCTGGAGATCCCGGACATCAACAGCTACAACCTGTATTTCGGCTGGTATCTGGGGGAGCTTTCGCAGACCGATGAATTCTTCGACGAGTACCACGCAAAGTATCCCGACCGCGTGATTGGCTTTTCCGAATACGGCGCGGACGCCAACCCGGCCTTTCATTCCTCCCGCCCGGAGAAGGGCGACTACACCGAGGAATACCAGGCGCTGTACCACGAGCACATGCTGCGCATGATCGAGGCGCGACCGTATCTGTGGGCCACCCACGTGTGGAATCTGTTCGACTTCGCCGCCGACGGCCGGGACGAGGGCGGCAAGCACGGCGAGAACCAGAAGGGCCTGGTGACATTCGACCGCAGCCTGCGCAAGGACGCCTTCTATCTGTACAAGGCCGCCTGGAATAAAAGTGAGCCCTTCGTTCACCTGTGCGGCAAGCGGTACGTCAACCGCTGCGAGGATGAGACCGAAATCAAGGTCTATTCCAACCAGCCCCGCGTGAAGCTCTATGTGGACGGGGCGCTCATCGGCGAACAGGACGGACAGACCGTGTTCCGCTTCCACGTGCCGCTGCTGGGCGAGCATCTCATCCAGGCCGAGGCGGGCGAGGCGAGCGACGTCATGTGCGTTCGCCGGGTGGACGCGCCGGATGAAAGCTATATCTTCAACAAGGCCGCGGCATCCGTGACCAACTGGTTTGACGCGGACGAGATCGATCCCGCCTGCTTCTCCATCGCGGATACGCTGGGCGAGATTCGCGCCAACCCGCAGGCCGGGGCGGTGGTGGACGCCATGATGGCCAAGGGCGCTTCCGAGCGCGGCGACGTGGCCGACGCGGTGAAGGACAATCCCGCGCTCCAGCGGATGATGGGCCGCATGACGCTCATGAGCCTTTTGAAGCAGGGCGGCGCCGACGAGGAGAGCATCAAGCAGATCAACCGGATATTGCAGGGGATTCGCAAATGAAGAAGGCAGTACAGCAGATCATGCTGGGAACGGTGACGGGCAGCGAAGCGGCTGCCCGCGCCACCTTGCAGCGCATCAAGGCCGCCGGCTACGACGGCCTGGAGCTCAATCGGTTCATGATCCATCCCACCTCCCTCATGGTGCGGATGATGACAAAGGCGGCGGGCATGCCCACGGGCAAGGGTGGCAAGCTGGATTGGAAGAAGCTCCTGCGGGAAGCGGATCTGTCCGTCGTCAGCCTGCATATCGACCTGGGGAGCCTGGAGCGGGAAGCCGATGCCGTGGCAGCGGAAGCCCGGGAATTGGGCACGGACAAGCTGGTCATCACCGGCATGTACCGCTTCGATTACGGCGATGAGAAGGCCGTCCGGGAATTGGCGAGCCGGCTCAACAGGGCGGGGGAGGGGCTTCGCAGGGAGGGCTTGTCCCTTCTGTACCACAATCACAACGTGGAGCTTCTGCAGGTGAAGCCCGGCCTGCGTGCCTACGACATACTGATTTCCGATACCGATCCGACCTGTGTTGGTTTCGAGTTCGATAGCTATTGGTTCACCGATGGCGGCGCGGACGCGAAGGACTGGATGCGCCGCCTGGGCAAGCGCATGAAGCTGTGGCACGTCACCGACCGGGGGACTCGCCAAAGCGGCCCCGCCATGACGCCCATCCTGAAATGCGACAGCATGGAGCTGGGAACGGGCAACATGGACCTGGATGGTCTGTGCGCGATCGCCGTGGAGAACGGCATCGGGGCGGTGGTGCTGGAAAGCCACAGGAACTGGATCGACAAAGACCCCATCAAGAGCCTGGAGCTGAGCGCGAAATGGCTGAACGGGAGGTTTTGAAATGAAGCTGCTTCCTGAAACCTGGCAGGCGAAATGGATCGACCCGGAGCCATCGCATGGTCCGGAGCCGTCGCATGATGCGGAAGCGAAGCGGCCCGCTTCATACCTGCGCCGCCGCTTTACGGTGAACACCACGGAAAACGCCCGGCTGTACATCACCTGCCACGGGCTGTATATCGCCTGGATCAACGGTCGGCGGGTGGGCGATTTCGTGCTGGCTCCCGGCACCGGAGATTATCACAAGCGCCTGACCGTGCAGGCTTACGACGTGTCCGGACTGCTGCATGACGGCGACAACGACATCGTCGTCGCCCTGGGGGACGGCTGGTATCGGGGCAGCGTGGGCATCGACGGGCTGTGGAACTATTACGGAGAGGACATCTCCCTGCTGTGCCAGCTGGAGGTGGACGGTGAAACCGTGCTGTGCAGCGACGAGGACTGGGAGGCCACCCAGCAGGGGCCCATCCGGGAAAACGATCTCCAGCAGGGCGAGCGCTATGACGCCCGGATGGAGGAACTGAGCGGCTGGCATGGCGTCAAGGCGCGGGACTTTGGTTATGACAACCTGGCGCCCACGGAGAGCGTGCCAATATTGGAGCAGGAGCGCTTTCCCGGAAAGCTGATCCGCACGCCCAATGGCGAGACGGTGATCGACTTCGGGCAGAACCTGGCGGGCTACACCGAGCTGCGGCTGACGGCGAAGGCCGGACAGAGGATCACCCTGTGGCACGGGGAAACGCTGGACGAAAACGGCAACTTCACCCAGGCCAACTTTGATCCCGGCGAGCGCAGCCGACACGGCGGCATCCCCCAGAAAATCGAATATACCTGTAAGGACGGCCTGAACGTCTACAAGCCTCAATTCTGCGTCTTCGGCTTCCGCTACGCCAGGGTGGAGACGGACATCGACCTGGCAGGCGCCTCCTTCACCGCCGTCGCCGTCTATTCCCGCATGCCGCAAACCGGCTTTTTCGAGTGTGGGAACGCGGATGTGAACCGCCTGTTCCAGAATGCCCTGTGGAGCATGCGCTCCAACTTCTGCGATATCCCCACCGACTGTCCCACCCGGGAGCGGGCCGGCTGGACGGGCGACGCGGGCGTTTTCGCGCCGACGGCGGTCTATCTCATGGACTGTTATCCTGTGCTGCGCAAGTGGCTGGGCGAGTGCCGCCTGGCCCAGCGGGAGGACGGGCTCGTCCAGAACATCGCGCCGGTCAACAACAGCGGAAGCATGATCTCCAACATGCTCCAGGGCTCCGCTGGCTGGGGCGACGCCTGCGTGCTGGTGCCCTGGGCGCTCTATGAAGCCTACGGGGATAAGGCCATTCTGGAAGAAAACTACGACATGATGCGCCGCTGGCTGGAATTCTGCGGAAATCGTGCCAGGGAGACCCGTCCCCAGAATATGGATAATCCCTGGAAGGAATACCTGGTGGACCAGGGCTTTCACTTTGGCGAATGGTGCCAGCCGGATGTGGACAACACCGAGGCTATGAAGAATACCATGATGGCGGGCGCACCGGAGGTGGCCACGGCGTATTATTTCAAATCCGCCTCGCTGTTTTCCAAAATCGCCCGCGTCCTGGGGAAGGCCGACGACGCGGAAAAGTACGGGTCAATCGCTGAAAAGGCGAAGAAGGCCTGGCGCTTCACCTGCACCCGGGATGGCAGGATCGTCTCCGACCGCCAGTGCGATTACGTGCGGCCCATCGCCTTTGGGCTGCTGGAGGGGGACGAGGCCCAGCGGGCCGCGGACGAGCTGAACCGGCTGGTGGAGCAGAACGGCTGTCACCTGAACACCGGCTTCCTGTCCACGCCCGACCTGTGCCGGGTACTGGCCGACCATGGGCACGTGGAAACCGCCTACAGGCTGCTGCTGAACGAGGACTGCCCCGGCTGGCTCTACGCCGTGAAGAAAGGCGCGACCACCATTTGGGAGACCTGGGACGGCGTGCACCCGGACGGCACCGTGCACGATTCCCTGAACCACTATGCCTACGGAGCCATTGCCGGATGGTTGTTCGACGGGGTGTGCGGCATTCAGCTCCACAATGGGGAGCTGGTGATCGCGCCGAAGCCCCATCCCATGCTGGGCTGGGCCCGGGCGGAATGGCGCTCGCCCATCGGAAGCATCCAAAGCGGCTGGAAATATGATGGAAACCGCCTGCTGTTTGACATTTCCGTGCCTGTACCATCGCTCATCCGCCTGCCGGACGGCCGTGAAATCACGGCGGAGAAGGGAGAACATCACTATGAAGTATTATTGTAATCCCCTCAATGTCAACTATCGCTACCAGTTCAACGCCGACCCGCGCAAAGGCGGGCAGCTTCAAATCTGCCGGGAGGCGGCGGATCCCTCGATGATCCAATTCAACGGGCGGTATTACATCTTCGCCTCCATGACCCTGGGCGTGTGGGTTTCCGATGACCTTGCCCATTGGGAGAACCACCGGCTGCCGGAGGAGCTGCCCCTGTACGACTATGCCCCGGATGTGCGGGTGATGGGGGATTGGGTATATTTCTGCGCGTCCCGGCGGGAAGAGAACTGCGACCGATACCGCACGAAGGACATCCTGAACGGCCCCTATGAGAAGATCGAGGGCAGCTTTCCCTTCTGGGACCCCAATATGTTCATCGATGACGACGGGCGCGTGTACTTCTACTGGGGCTGCTCCAACATCACGCCCATCTGGGGCGTGGAGCTGGACCCTGACACCCTGCAGCCCATCGGAGAAAAGCGGGTGCTGGTGGAAGGCCATCCCTTTGAGATCGGCTATGAGCGCGTCGGCGAGGACAACTGCACGCCGCCCGCCGATGAGGCCACGGTGGAAATGCGGTATCAGGGTTTCCTGAAGCAGCGCGGTATCACGGACGAACAGCTGCCCGATGACGTCAAGCCCCTGATCCGGGGCATGCTGTCGGACCGCCCCTACATCGAAGGCGCGTGGATGGACAAGCACGACGGCAGGTACTACCTGCAATACGCCGCCCCGGGCACCCAGTACAACACCTATTCCGACGGCGTGTATGTGTCCGACAGGCCCCTGGGCCCCTTCACGCTGGCGAAGAACAATCCCTATTCCTACAAGCCAGGCGGGTTCCTGCCCGGCGCGGGCCATGGCTCCACGATGCCCGACGCGGCGGGCAACTGGTGGCATACCTCCACGATGCGCATCAGCGTGAACCACGGTTTTGAACGCCGGGTCGGCCTCTGGCCCGCAGGCTTCGATGCCGACGGCGAACTGTTCTGCAATCAGCGCTACGGCGACTGGCCCATGGCCGTGTCCGGCGCGGCGGAGGATCCCTGGCGAGACCCGGCGTGGATGCTCCTGAGCGCGGGCAAATCGGCGACGGCGTCCTCCTGCGCGAAAGGCCATGAGCCGGAAAAGGCCACGGAGGAGAACGTTCAGACCTGGTGGCGGGCGGCCACGAACCGCCGGGATGAATGGTTGGCGGTGGACCTGGGCAGGACGATGCGCGTTCATGCCGTGCAGGTCAACTTTGCCGACGATCATATCGACATCCCTTGCCCCGGCGAGATCCGCCCCGGCTCCCAGGCCCGATACATCGAGGCGCGGGATCTCAGGACCCAGTGGAAGCTGGAGGCGTCGTTGGATGGGGAGAACTGGTTTGTCGTCGAGGACAAATCAGGCGCCGATTCGGATTTGACCCATGATCTCGTCCTGCGGGAGGCGGGCTTCTATGCCCGGTGGCTGCGCCTTTCCGACATGGCGGTTCCCTATGGGCAGAACCCTTGTGTGTCCGGCCTGCGGGTGTTCGGCCTGGGTCAGGGCGAAAAGCCTGCCGTGCCCGTTTTCACGGCCAGGCGGGAAAACGCCCTGGACATGACGGTTTCCATTGAAGCGCAGGACAATGCGCTGGGCTACAACATTCTGTTTGGCAACAGCCCGGATAAGCTGTACCACAGCTATATGACATTCAAAGCGGGAGATCAGCGCATCGGCGCGCTGATCAAGGGCAGGAACTGCTTTGTGCGGGTAGACGCTTTTAACGAGGCGGGTATCACGGAAGGCATCTGCATTCAACTGTAAGGAGGCGTTCAATATGTCGTTCCCGAAGGGCTTTTTCATCGGCGCTTCCACCGCTGCGCACCAGGTGGAGGGCAACAACATCCACAGCGATTACTGGGCGCAGGAACAGATGCCCCATTCGAGCTTTGCCGAACCCAGCGGCAGGGCCTGCGACCACTACAACCGCTATGAGGAGGACATCCGGCTCATGGCGAAGGCCGGGTTGAACGCGTACCGGTTCAGTGTGGAATGGGCGCGCGTCGAGCCGGAGGAGGGCAGGTTCGACGAAGACGAGATCGAGCACTATCGCAAGGTCATCGCCTGCTGCCGGGAAAACGGCGTCGAACCCATCGTGACGCTGATGCACTTCACCAGCCCCGTCTGGCTCATTCAAAAGGGCGGCTGGGAAGCGGAGAGCACCATTGAATACTTCCGGCGCTATGCCGCGCATGTGGCGGAAAAGCTGGGGGATGAAATCAACTTTATCTGCACCATCAACGAAGCCAACATGGGCCTGCAGCTGGCAGCCATCTCCAAGCGCTTTCAGCTGATGGCCGAGCAGGCCCAGAAGAACGCGCAAAAGGCGGAGGGCACCGTGCAGGTGGGCATGAATTTCCAGAAGATGATGGAAAACATGAAGTACGCCGCGGCGGAAAATGCCCAGGTTTTCGGTACGCCACAGCCGCAGATCTTCGTGTCCTCCCGCACGCCAGAGGGCGACGCGCTGGTATTGCGTGCGCACCAGGCGGCGAAGGCGGCCATCAAGGCAATTCATCCCGAAATAAAGGTCGGTATCACGCTGTCCCTGCACGATCTCCAGGCGCTGCCCGGCGGGGAAAAGTTCGCCGAGGACGCCTGGAACGAGGAATTCTGCCACTATCTGCCCTATATCGAAGGCGACGACTTCCTGGGCGTGCAGAACTATACCCGCACCCAGTACGGCCCGCAGGGCCAGCTGCCCTGCCCGGAGGGTGCGGAGCTGACGCAGATGGACTATGAGTTCTATCCGGAGGCGCTGGAGCACGTGATCCGCAAGGTGCATGCGGATTTCAGGGGAGACCTGATCGTGACGGAAAACGGCATCGCCACCGCCGATGACAGCCGCCGCGTCGAGTTCATCCGAAGGGCAATGGAAGGCATTGACCACTGCGTTTCCGACGGCATCCCCGTAAAGGGCTATTGCCATTGGAGCCTGATGGACAACTTCGAGTGGCAGAAGGGCTTCTCCATGACCTTCGGCCTCATCGCGGTAAACCGGGAAACGATGGAGAGAATCCCCAAGCCCAGCCTGTATGCTCAGTAGGCGTCCACGCCAAAGACAATCCAATATGACCACCGGCCAAGCCGGTGGTCATGCCAGATCGCTGACAAAGCCCGCAAACGCAAGAATCTCCGCCGACGAAAAAGAACAGGCAGAGATTCTTGTTTGCTGTGTTGGCCGCGTCTGCAAAATGCGGTCACTTACGGACCACTGGCCAAGCCGGTGGTCATTATTTCATAGCCCCACAACGGCCTTGTTGCCGGGAGATTGCCTCAGCCTTTCTTCCGGACCTGCCCCGGTTGGGCCGTCGTGCCCTCGTCGAAGATGCGAACGGGCAGAATGACGACCTGGGGCGGGAGGTCCGGGTGCGCGATCCGGTTGAGCAGCAGCTGTACGCCTTGAGTTGCTACGTCCTCATTCGCGGAGTAGATGCTGGTGACCCTGGGCAAATAGGGCGTCTCTCCGCACAGGTGGTCGAAGCTGATGACGGAGAAGTCCCTGGGGACGACGTAGCCTCGATCCGTCAGCGCTTGAATGGCGGAATAGGCGATCTCGTCGCGGAAGCAGACGATGCCGGTGTAGTCGAGGGGATAGAGGAGCTTGCCGATCTCCATGAGCTCCAGTGCCCGTTCGACCTCCTCGCCGGAAACGACGCGCACATCGGCTTCGGAGAGCCCATGGGCCCGTATCGCCTCCAGAAAGCCGCCCAGGCGATCGATTTGCGAGCTGGACTGGTTTACGCCGGACAGGAACAGAAACCGCTTGTGCCCCAGCTGTGCCAGGTGGTCGCCCGCCAGCCATCCGCCCATGTGGTCGTCACAGCGCACATTGTCCGTGACCACATTTTGGATCCAGCGGTCCAGCAGCACGAAGGGCATGTGGTTCTTTTCCATGTATTCGATGTGGCTTCGGTTATTGTGGTAGGGGAAATAGAGGATGCCGTCCACGGACTGGGAGATCGCCGTGTGGATCATCTGCTCTCCAAGGGCCTCGTTGAGCTGCATGCACAGGATCATCATGCTGTAGCCGGCCTCGCGCAGGGATTGATCCATCCTGCTGAGCATATTGCAGAAGTGCAGGTTGTGCAGGTCGTTGACGATGACCGCCACGGTGTGACTCTTCCCTGATCTCAGGGTGGAGGCCATGGAATTGCGAATATAGCCCATCTTCCTCGCGATTTGCTGGATTCGCTTGCGGGTGGAGTCGGGCAGCCGGGTGTCGCCCCTCAGAGCCCTGGACACGGTATTGACCGAGTAGCCGCAGGCCGTCGCAATGTCCTTCATGGTCACGCGCGTGGCAGGCATGGACGCACCTCCTGTTCACAGAGCAAATGAATGGTTGCGCTTCCAAAGTGCCCAAAGCGCAATTGGAAACACACTCTAAATATAGCACGTATTCGCAGATTTTGCAAACGAATCATCGGCTTTGCCCAAACGCAACAAAAACACAAATATACGGCAAATTTGGCAAATATTAATATTGACAAAATAGCAGATTAACGATAATATATACATAGATGAGAGGATTAACGATAATCTTCTCGAAGAAAAGGAGGAAGTTCCATGAAGAAGCTGTTGTCATTGCTCGTCGTGCTGACTCTTCTTGCTGGTATCTGCGGCGCGTTCGCGGAGGAAGAGCCGATCCACCTGACCCTCTGGACCTTCCAGGAGCTCCACACCCAGCTCTACAAGGAGATGCTGGAGAAGTGGAACGCCAATCCCGACAATCCCAAGCTGGATATCGACATGCAGGTCTATCCTTATGAGGACATGCACAACAAGCTGACCATTGCTCTGCAATCCGGCGAAGGCGCGCCTGACATCGTGGATATCGAGATCAACATGTTCGCCAACTACCTCAAGGGCGACATCCAGCTGGCTGACCTGAACGACATCGTCGAGCCGATGGAAGACCACCTGGTCATGAGCCGCTTCAACAACTATGCCAAGGACGGCAAGTTCTACGGCATCGACCACCACATCGGCGCCTGCATCGTGTGGTACAACACCGAGATCCTCGAGGAAGCCGGCGTCGACTACACCACCATCAAGACCTGGGACGACTATCATGAGGCCGGCAAGATCGTGCTGGAGAAGACCGGCAAGCCGATGTGCACCTGGGAATCCAACGACTGCTGGAGCATCTATCCCTTGGTCAATCAGCACGGCGGCGACTGGCTGACGCCCGACAACGAGGTCCGCATGGATGAGCAGGTCGTCATCGACACGCTGGCCTTCATGCGCAGCATGCTGGACGACGGCACCGCGGTGGCCTGCCCGGGCGGCAACCATCACTCCGAGGAGTACTACGGCTGGATGAATGCCGGCGGCTGCGCTTCCGTGTCCATGCCGTTCTGGTATCTGAACCGCTTCACCGACTACATGCCTGACCTGTCCGGCAAGATGAAGGTAGCCCCCATGCCCCTGTGGAGCGATGGCGGCCACAAGTCCGCGCAGATGGGCGGCACCGGCACCGCGGTCGTGAAGACCAGTGCCAATGTGGATGTCGCCAAGCAGTGGCTGGCTTACGCGACGCTGAGCTTCGAGGGCTGCGTCAACACCTGGCTGATCCTGGGCTTCGACCCGATCATGACCGATGTGTACGGCTCTGAGGAGATGAAGGCGCCCAACAAGTTCTTCGACTACTACGACGACACCATCTTCGACATGCTCAAGACCGTGCTGGACGACATCCCGGATACCTGCCTGACCGAGAACTTCCCGGCTGCGAGCGATATCGTTCGCAACCAGATGGCCTATGACCTGGTCATGACGGACAAGTCGCCCGAGGACATCGCAAGGGATTGCGCTGAAGAGCTGAGGAGCCAGATCTTCTGATTCCAAACTTCCTGACGCAAGAGGATAGCCGAAGGGGGATGAAGCCCCTTTCGGCTATCCCATTATTGGAATTGTGTATGATTAGAGTGTGTTTGTATAGTCAAGGATGAAACACACGCCCGAAAAACGGAACGTTTTCCGGGTCGGCGGGATCTGTTGCCGCAGGCTTAGCGAAGCGTTCAGGAGCACGCCGACAATCATTATCCTCTCTGAAGCGGAGGCGCATTTAATGCAGAGACAATCGGCAAATAAAAGGCCGCGGGCCAACCCGTTGACCAATCCGAAGGTGGTCCCGTATGTGTTCGTGGCGCCCTTTGTGATTTATTTCCTGCTGGTCTATCTCTATCCCACCATTGCGACCATCATGATGAGCTTCCAGCGCATCGACGGGCCGACGCAGGTGGAGTTCATCGGCTTCAAGAACTACGAGCGCCTGTTCTCCCGCAACTACGTTCAGGCGCTTCAGACCACGGCCCGGTATGCCTTCTGGGACGTCGTGGTGCTGACATCCGTGCCGCTCCTGGTGGCGGTGCTGCTGCATTCCAAGTTGGTCATGTTCGCAAGCTTTTTCAAATCGCTGTTCTTCATACCGGCGCTGACCAGCATCATCGTGGCAGGCATCGTGTTTCGCCTGGCCTTCGGGACGCTGCCCACGGCGCCGGTGAACCGCCTCATGACGCTGCTGGGGCAGGAGCCCAGGGATTGGCTGATGTACGCGGGCACGGGCAACCTGGTTTTGATCGTGCTGACGCTGTGGCGATGGATGGGCGTGAACATCATCTACTACCTCTCCGGCATCCAGGCGATATCCCCGGAGCTCTATGAGGCCGCGGAGATCGATGGCGCCGGCGCGGTGAGCAAGTTCTTCCACGTCACGCTGCCGGGAATCAGGCCGGTGCTGATCTACGTCATTACCATCACGGTGCTGGGCGGCTTCTCCATGTTCACGGAGTCCGTGGCCCTGTGGCAGCAGAACAATCCCGGCGGCGTGGGACGCACCATCGTGGGCTATATGTACCTGATGGGCTTCTATAAGAGCAACATGGGCATGGCATCCGCCGTGGGCCTGACCCTGCTGGTGCTGGTGCTGGGCGTGAACCTGATCCAGCTGACGCTGATGGGCTTTTTCAGAAAGGAGCGGTGAGCGTGCAGGCGAAGCGATATATCAATTACCGGCGCGTGGTGCTGACTGCGCTCGCCACGCTGCTGATGGTGCTGCTGGCATTCTTCGCCATGCTGCCCTTCGCGTTCATGTTCCTGAGCTCCCTGAAGCCCGGCCAGGAGATGCTGCGCAACGGCCTGAGCCTGACCTTTGAGCCGGGCGTCTCCTCCTTCACGAACTACGCCGCGCTGAACACCTACCGAGATGGCATCTACTGGCTTTGGTACAAGTCGAGCGCCATCATCATGTTCCTGCAGACGGTCATCGGGCTGTTCTTTGGGTCCCTCGTGGGCTATGGGTTGGCGATGTATGACTTCAGGGGAAAGAATCTCGTGTTCACGATCGTGCTTGTGGTCATGATGATTCCCTTTGAGATTCTGCTGCTGCCGCTGTACCGCATGCTGATCCGCGCAAAGCTGACGGATACCTACTTCGGCGTCGTGCTGCCGTACCTGGTGCCTCCGTTCATGGTGTTCTTCTTCCGGCAATATGTCCTGGGATTGCCCCGCGAGCTGCTCGAAGCGGGGCGCATCGACGGCTGTACGGACTACGGCGTGTTTTTCCGCATCATGGTTCCCATCATGATCCCGGCCTTCGGCGCCATGACGATACTGTCGTGCATGAACAGCTGGAACAACCTGCTGTGGCCGCTGATCGTGTTGAGTACCAACGAGAAATTCACCATTCCCATCGGCATGGGCACCACCATCACGCCCTACGGCAACGCCTTTGACGTGCTGATGCCCGGCGCGGTGATGGCGGTTGTTCCCATCGTGATTCTGTATCTGTTTGCGCAGAAGACCTTCATCGCCGGCTTGACGGCGGGCAGCGTCAAGGGTTAAAATGGGTATGGAGGGATGCATATGAAGAAAGCAACCATCACCCTGGACAGGGATTACGTCATCGGCAGGATCGACCCGCGCATCTACGGCTCGTTCATCGAGCACCTGGGCCGCGCGGTCTACGGCGGCATCTATGAGCCGGGCCATCCCATGGCCGACGAGCAGGGCTTCCGCAGGGACGTGCTGGAGCAGGTGCGGCGGCTGGGCGTGCCGGTGGTGCGCTACCCCGGCGGCAACTTTGTCTCCGGCTTCAACTGGGAGGACTCCGTGGGCCCGGTGGAGCAGCGCCCGAAGCGGCTGGACCTGGCCTGGTTCACCACCGAGTCCAACGCCGTGGGCATGCATGAGTTTGCGGACTGGGCGAAGAAGGCAAACGCCGAGGTGATGTACGCCATCAACCTGGGCACCCGCGGCCCGGAGAACGCCCGGGACGTGGTGGAGTACGCGAACCATCCCGGCGGAAGCAAGTTCTCCGACATGCGCGTCGCCAACGGCAAAAAGGACCCGCTGGGCATCAAGCTGTGGTGCCTGGGCAACGAGATGGACGGCCCCTGGCAGATGGGCAGGAAGACCGCCTATGAGTATGGCCGCGTCGCCAACGAGTCCGCCAAGATGATGAAGTGGGTGGACCCCTCCATCGAGCTGGTGGCCTGCGGCAGCTCCTCCACCGAGATGCCCACCTTCGGCGACTGGGAGCTGACGATGCTGAACGAGTGCTACGACAACATCGACTACGTGTCCCTGCACCGCTACTACGGCAATCCCACGGGCGACACCCCCGGCTTCCTGGCCCGGAGCATGGACATGGACGACTTCATCCACACCGTGGTGTCCATCTGCGACGCAGTGAAGGGCAAGAAGCACAGCAGGAAGCGGGTGAACCTGTCCTTTGACGAGTGGAACGTGTGGTACCACTCCCGCGAGCAGGACGAGGAGATCTGGAAGCGGGAAAAGTGGGGCCCGGCGCTGCCGCTCTTGGAGGACGTCTACAACTTCGAGGACGCGCTGCTGGCGGGCAGCATGCTGATCACGTTCCTACGCAACGCGGACCGGGTGAAGATCGCCTGCCTGGCGCAGCTGGTGAACGTCATCGCACCGATTATGACCCGCAATGGCGGGGGCTGCTGGGCGCAGACGATCTACTGGCCCTTCATGCACGCCTCCAAGTACGGCCGCGGCACGGCGCTGCGGACGCTGGTGGACACCCCGGTGTACGACTGCTCGGACTACGAGGGCGTGCCGGTGGTCGACGCCATGGCCACGCTGGGCGACGACGGCAGCGTGACGGTGTTCTGCGTGAACCGCGACATGGCCGAGGACTTCTGCCTGGACATCGACCTGCGGGCCTTCGGCGACATGAGGCTGGCCGAGCACATCCTGTTGCATCACGACGACGTGAAGGCAGTGAACACCGAGGAGAACCCGGACAACGTGGTTCCCACCGCGGGCCCCGGCGGCAGGCTGGACAGCGGCAGGGCCGAGGTGAAGCTGCCCGCCCTGAGCTGGAACGTCATCCGCTTCGAGAAGGCATGAGCGCAGACTCTCCCGATGGCGTAAAAGAGTTATTTCCAGAAGCCCGGGGGATTGACGCAATATCGCTTGTGGATAACATGAACAGATCCTTCCCTTCGCTCGGAATGGCCGGTTTCCAATCCGGCGACATTCTGAGCGCAGGCGAAGGATCTGTATTTTTTTCAGCAGCAAGAAAGAAACGTGGCAAGGATCGTTTGCGCGCCTGCGTTCGTCCCGCGCCTCACCGCCCCGGGAAGGCGTACACGGCGATGGTCTCCCGGGGATTATTGCCGTTAAACAGATCGCCGCAGTCGATGTTCGCCACGGACCGCAGCTCCGGCATGGACTCGAGGCAGGCGATGTATTCCTCCGAGGGATAGTAGCAGAACAGCGTCAGCGCCTCAGGCGCGAGGTACCAGCGCTCCCGCAGCCGGCGCAGCACGCCCTCGAACACCTTCTCGGAGAAGGGGTTGAAGAAGAAAAAGGCGTTTTCGGAGACGGGCTCATACTGCTCCGCCAGGCAGCAGGTCAGGACGACCCGGTCCCCGGCGCGGGCGGTGCGGCGGTTCTCACGGGCGATGTCGATCAGCTTCCGGGAGTGGTCGATGCCCGTCACGGCGCAGCCCACGGCCTCGGCCATGAAGAAGGCCACCCGGCCCTTACCGCATCCGTAGTCCAGCAGCCGGTCCCTCCGGCGGATCAGCCCGCTGTCTGCCAGGCGCTCCAGCACCGAATAGGGCGTGGGCTCGTAGGGGGAATAGTTGGCGTTGGCCTCGTCCTCGCGCCCGGTGGTGCGTATCCGCAGGCGCTTGTCCCATTCGCGATCGGTCATCGGCCTCGCCGCCCTTCTGCTTGATCTGAACACCCGCTAACCTCATGGGAATGGATGCCCTGAAGCCATTATACACCCGAGAGGCTGCGTCTGGCTACACAAACTTGCCGGAACGCCGTAACCGCATATCTGCGGGCTTCCCATGGACTGGCAAATGAGGTATAATAGAGGTAGAATCCCTGTTCGATGCGCGGACAGGGACGAGGGGAGGACTCGACCATGCGCGACGACGCACAGGAACTGCGACTGAACGCCCTCTTGGAACGATTCAAGGAGGATTCCGGGGAGTACCGGGATCTCGCGGTGCCCGATCATCCCGAGGCGAAGCGGCGGGCGCTGCGCTCGCTGATGAACATCCGCATGCCCCGGCCCATGGACGGCGCGACGCTGCGGCTCCAGGACGAATACCTCGGCGAGCGCGCCCGGGAGAAGGGCGCCGTGGAGGTGGGGGACATTCCCACCGTGGCCGAGCGGTATGCCAGCGACGTGCCCTTTGCCGGGAAGCTCTCGTTGTGGCAGGGCGACATCACCCGCCTGGCGGTGGACGCCATCGTCAACGCGGCCAACAGCCAGATGCTGGGATGCTTCGTGCCCATGCACACCTGCATCGACAACTGCATCCACACCTTCGCCGGGGTACAGCTGCGGGCGGAGTGCTGGCGGCGCATGGAGGCGCTGCGGGAGCGCTTCGGCGCGGACTACGAGCAGCCCACCGCCGTGCCGATGCTGACGGACGCCTACAACCTGCCGGCGAAGAAGGTGATCCACGTGGTGGGGCCCATCGTGGAGGGACCGCTGACCGATGCGCACGAGCGGCAGCTGGCGGAGTGCTACCGCAACACGCTGGACCTGTGCGCCGAAAACGGCCTGCGCACCGTGGCCTTCTGCTGCATCTCCACCGGCGTGTTCCGCTTCCCGGCCCCGCGCGCGGCGCAGATCGCTGTGGCCACAGTACAGGATTGGCTGGCGGTGCATCCCGGGCGGATGGACCGCGTGGTGTTCAACGTGTTCAAGGATGCGGACAGGGAACTCTACGAGGCGCTGTTCAGCGGAGGGATGCGGAAGAAGTGAGTTTTAATAAACTGACACTTGTATTGTGACCCAAAAGATGGTATACTGATTTCACAATCGAATATTCGGGTATTCACAGGTGCCCACTCGTCCGCCTGCACCGGCGAAAAGAAGCGCGCTCATTCGCTGAGCGGCCTCATGCCGAAGGCGCGGGACAAGCGAGAGGGAGAATAGGGAACGGAGTGCGAATCTCCGACAGGACCGCTGCTGTGAAGTGGAGTTTCCGATCGACGCCATTGGCCGCAAGGCCGAGAAGGGATCGGGGACGATGAAGCTGAGTCAGAAGACCTGCCTGTGAAAACGACGATCAGATTCTTCGGACTAAGGAATGATGCGTCCCTATTTTGCACGGCAGGCAGCGGCATTTGAGCCGCGGTCTGAGAGTCTGTTCCTGAACACGGATGGATGCGTATTCGGCATCCGATCCTCCATTTCAGGAACACACTTTTGTGTGTTGCCGACAGGGTGCGTCCGAATTGGATCGGAGCGCGCCCTGTTTTTTTTGCCTTCGGCTTGTTTGCTGGGCCGGCGCGGGGCGCGCCGGGGGGCAGATAGCTTGTATGAAAGACGGAGATTGGGGAGATTTGAATATGAAGCAGGCAATAGTGGTCGTCAGCTTTGGCACGACGCATAAGGACGCCGAACAGGGCGCCATCGCGCCTGTGGAGCGCGCCATTGAGCGGGCCTTTCCGGACTGGGAGGTCCGTCGCGCCTGGACGTCGCGGATCATTGCCAGGAGGCTGGCGGAACGGGGCGAGCCGGTGGAGAACGAGTCGGAGGCGCTGGAGCGGCTTATGGGCGAGGGGTACAGGCGCGTGGCCTTTGCCGCGACGCACGTCATTTCCGGCTGCGAATACGACAGGGTGAAGGCCGCGGCCGGAAGCTGGCCGGTCTCCGCGCCGCTGCTGGAGACGGAAGAGGATCTGCGGTGGATGGCGGCGCTGCTGGACGGGATTGCTGCGGAGGAAGGACGCACGCTGCTGGTGATGGGCCACGGCACCGAACACGCGGCGGACGCGACCTATGCCCGGCTGCGGAGGCTGCTGTCCGAGCGCGTCAAGCTGGCCTGCGTCGAGGGCAGCCACACCCTGGAGGCCCTCCTGCCCGAGCTGGACGCCCTCGCGGAGAAGAGGCTGACCCTGATGCCGCTGATGCTGGTGGCAGGGGACCACGCGAAGAACGACCTGGCGGGCGAGGGACCGGACTCGTGGAAGAGCCGCCTCGAAGCGCGCGGCTTTGACGTCTCCACGCGCCTGCAGGGCCTCGGCGCGCTGAAGACGGTTCAGGAGCGCTTTGTGCAAAAGGTGAGGAGCGCCGTCGAATGAAGAAGTACATCGAGGGCCGCGCGCTGTTCGTCATTCCCATCATGCTGGTGCTGTCCTTCTTCACCTTCGCGCTGACCTACCTGTCGCCCTCCGACCCCATCGCGCTGCGCTACGAGCGCATGGGCGCGGTGCCGGACCAGGAGCTGCTGGAGGCGGAGCGGGAGGCGGCGGGGCTGAACGATCCGTTCCTCGTCCAGTATTGGAACTGGCTGAGGAACGTGCTGAGGGGCGACTTGGGCAAGTCCTACTTCTACGGCACCTCCGTGTGGTCGGAGATGACCCGGCGCATTCCCAACACGCTGACGCTGACCGGCGCGACGCTGCTGCTGACGGTGCTGTTCGCCACGCCGCTGGGCATCCTGTCGGCGGTGAAGCAGGGCACCTGGGTGGACGGGCTGATCCGCTTCATCTCCTTCTTTGGGGTGTCCATGCCCTCCTTCTGGGTGGGGACGCTGTTGATGTACGCCTTCGGCGTGAAGCTGAAGCTGCTGCCGATCCTGGGCAGCGGCGACCTCCAGCACCTGGTGCTGCCCGCGGTGACGCTGGCCTTCTGGATGGTGTCGCTGTACGTGCGCCGGGTCCGTGGCAGCATGCTGGAGGAGATGAACAAGGACTACCTGACCGGCGCCCTGGCCCAGGGCATGAGCCGCCGGCGGGTGATCCTGAAGCAGATCCTGCCCAATTCGCTCCTGTCGGTGATCACCATGTTCGCCATGTCCATCGGAAGCCTGCTGGGCGGCGCGACCATCGTGGAGACCATCTTCGAGTGGAAGGGCGTGGGCAAGATGGCCGTGGAGGCCATCTCCGTGCGGGACTATCCCATCATACAGGGCTACGTGCTGTGGATGGCCATCATCTACGTGACGGTGAACCTGGTGGTGGACCTGTCCTATCACTACCTCGACCCGAGGATCAGACTGGGGGGCCGCCGATGAACAGCTACGTGAAGAAGGCGCTGCGCAGCCCGTCGTTCATGATCCTGCTGTGCCTGGCGATCGTCCTGATCCTGATCCCCGTGTTCGCGCCGCAGCTGGCGCCCCACGACCCGCTGGAGACCAACTACGCCGCCTCGATGGTGGAGCACTCCGCGGAGTACCCCATGGGCACGGACCAGATCGGCAGGTGCATACTGTCCCGGCTCATCTGGGGCGGGCGGACCTCGCTCCTGATCGTGTTCTGGGTGGTGGCCATCGTGGCGGTGGTGGGCATACTGCTGGGCGTGGTGGCCGGCTTTGCCGGCGGCTGGGTGGACATGCTCATCACCCGCGTCAACGACATCGTCGTCGCTATCCCCTCCACGGTATTCGTCATCGCCCTGGTCAGCGTGCTGGGCCCCAGCCTGCGCAACACCGTGCTGGCCATGTCGCTGGTGGGCTGGACGGAATACTGCCGGGTCTCCCGGGCGCTGGTGCTCTCCGTGCGGGAGAACAACTACGTGGACATGGCCCGCATGGGCGGGCTTTCCGAGGCGCAGGTCATCAAACGGGTGATCCTGCCCAACGTGTTTCCCTACCTGCTGGTGAACATCACCCAGGACATCGGCGCGAACCTGCTCACCCTCAGCGGCCTGTCGCTGCTGGGCCTGTCCTCCCAGCCGCCCACGCCGGAGTGGGGCTTCATGCTGTCGGAGGGGCGCAAGTTCATCACCGCCGCGCCCTGGCTGATCATCTGGCCCGGCAGCGTGATCGTGCTGCACGTGGTGATCTTCAATCTTTTGGGCGACAGCCTTAGAGATATACTGGACCCCCGCTGGGAAAAGAAAGAGAGAAAATGGAGGAAGATGAGAAAATGGCAAACAAACGCATGATTTCCCGCATCCTGGCCCTGGCTCTGTGCCTGGCCCTGGCCCTGATGGGCGGCGCCTTCGCCGAGGGCAAGCACCTGAACGCCGCGCTGTACTGGTTCGGCGGCAGCCTTGACGCCGCCGCGGACTGGGACGGCTGGACCACCTGCCGCGCGGGCATCACCGAGACCCTGGTCACCGTGAACGAGAAGTATGAGATCGTGCCCCTGCTGGCGGACAGCTGGGAGCAGACCGACGACACCACCTGGGTGATGCACATCCGCGAGGGCGTCACCTTCCACAACGGCAAGCCCGTGGACGGCGAAGCCGTGAAGAAGAGCTTCGAGCGCGCCATGACCATGCAGGACCGCGCGGTCTCCGCCGCGAAGATCGCCTCCATCGAGGCCGACGGCCAGTATGTGACCATCACCACCACCGAGCCCTTCGGCGCGTTCCTGGCCAACATCTCCGAGCCCATGTACTCC
Source organism: uncultured Eubacteriales bacterium (assembly GCA_902801165.1). Classification (GTDB taxonomy): domain Bacteria; phylum Bacillota; class Clostridia; order Christensenellales; family Aristaeellaceae; genus UBA2862. Next base: position 58,855 of record CADCHI010000001.1, read on the forward strand.
ATCATCGACGTGGACGCGGGCACTGACTTCGCCAGCGCGCCCGTCGCTACCGGCCCCTTCATGGTCACCGGCTTCGAGGTGAACACCCAGATCGACTTGGCCCGCTACGAGGGCTACTGGGGTGGCGCCTCCGACATCGACACCATGACCATCCTGATGATCGACGACGACAGCACCCGCGGCATGGCCCTGCAGGGCGGCCAGGTGGATATCGTGCAGCGCATCGCCTGGACGGACATCCCCGCCTTCGAGGCCGACAGCAGCATGCAGGTGTTCGACACCCAGGGCGCCCGCACCCGCATCCTGTCCTTCAACTACGAGAACCCCTTCCTGGCGGACGTGAACGTGCGCAAGGCCATCGCCGCCGGCATCAACTACGAGGCGCTGGTGGGCGTCCTGGGCAGCGGCGTGAGCGTCGCCGGCGCGCCCTATCCGGCCTCCTCTCCCTACGGCTATGACACCCTGGACCGCCAGACCTACGACGCCGAGGCCGCCGCGAAGTACCTGGCCGACGCGGGCTTTGAGGACGCGGACGGCAACGGCTACGTGGAGAAGGACGGCCAGGAGCTGACCCTGACCATCACCTATTCCAACGGCTCCTTTACCACCATGCTGGAGGCCGTGCAGGACATGCTCAAGCAGGTGGGCATCCACATCGAGCTGCAGATCGTGGACAGCACCAGCGAGCTGGGCGAGAGCGGCAGCTATGACATGCTGTGCGGCAACACCCAGGTGCTCTCCACCGGCGATCCCCAGTGGTACCTGGACTCCTTCTTCAAGACCGATTCCTCCAACAATGTGACCCACTACTCCAATGCCGCTCTGGACGAGATCATCGCCAAGCTGGCCCAGACCTTCGACATCGCGGGCCGCGAGGAACTGACCATCGAGGCGGAGAAGATCATGCTGGAGGACTGCGCCGCAATCTGGCTGGTGGGCGAGAACAACTTCGTCGTCGCCAACAGCAAGGTGAGCAACATCACGCCCTATCCCATCGATTATTACTTCGTGGATAATCATCTGAGCATCGACTGAGTGTGACTTTGAATTTGCGGAGCTGAACCGAGGGAAAAGGGATAAGGGGAAAGGGAAAAGGAATAGTGGCTGCCGCTTGGGGATACCCGCGTCTGACCGAAACGCGGCAGCCTTGCCTCCCCTTTCAGGGGAGGTGCCGAGCCTGCGAGGCGGAGAGGTCGCTCTCCTGACATAGCACTTCGTTATTGCAGAATGTATAGGGCTATGACCTCTCAGTCTGCTCCTGCGGTGCCGTGGATCGAATCTTCGATTCGAGCCGTCGGCAGTCTGGCTGAAAGCCAGCTCCCCTGGCAGAGGAGCCAAGAAGGCTACGCTTCTGCGTGGCAACTGCTTTTCCTTTTCCCTTTTCCCTATTCCCTTTTCCCTGTCTCAGACAACTTCCCAGTTGTCCTTACGACCAGCCAAAACGACGAACCGGGTGAACGCATTGGACATTCTTACGATTGACAACTATTCCGTGTCCTATGACGGGCAGCGCAGCGCCGTGGACGGCGTCTCCCTGTCGGTCTCGCGGGGCGAGATCGTCTCCATCGTGGGGGAGAGCGGCAGCGGCAAGTCCACGCTGCTCCACGGCATGCTGGGCCTGCTGCCGAAGGGAGCGGCGACCCGGGGAAGGCTCGCCCTGTTCGGGCGGGAGATCTCTGAGATGCCCGCTGGGGAGCGCCGGGCGCTCTGCGGCAGCCGGGTCTCCATGATCTTCCAGGACACGGGCCGCTACATGAACCCCATCGCCCGCATCGGCGCGCAGTACGACGAGTTCCTGCGCATCCACGGCATGCGCGACGGCGCAGCCCGGCGCGATCTGCAGCGAGAGATGCTGCTGAAGCTGCACCTGACCGACCCGGAGCGGGTGCTGCGGGCCTATCCCTTCGAGCTGTCCGGCGGCATGCGGCAGCGGGTGGGCATCGCCATGGCCATGTCCCTGAAGCCCGAGCTGCTGCTGGCGGACGAGCCCACCAGCGCCCTGGACGTGACCGTGCAGGCCCAGGTGATCCGGCAGATGCTGGAGCTGCGGGAGTCCACCGGCACCGCCATCGTGCTGGTGACCCACAACATCGGGGTGGCGGCCTATCTTTCTGACCGCATCGGCGTGATGCAGCGCGGCAGGCTGGTGGAGCTGGGCGACAGCCAGGAACTGATCGAGCATCCCAAACATCCCTACACCCGGGGATTGTTGGAAGCGGTGGTGGAAATCGACGACGAAAGGCTGATTGCGAACCATGGATGACGCGCTGCTGGAATTGAGGGGCCTTTCAAAGACCTTTGACATGGGCAAGGGCGAGCGCCTGCGGGCGGTGCGCGACGTGAGCCTGGCGGTGCGGCGGGGCGAGAGCCTGGGCATTGTGGGGGAGAGCGGCTGCGGCAAGAGCACCATCGCCCGGATGGTGGCCCAGCTGACGGAGGTCACCGGGGGCCAAATACTGTTCGACGGACGGGACGTGACCAACCTGCCCAGGGGCAGGCGGCGCGAGCTGTGGCGTCGGGTGCAGATGGTGTTCCAGGACCCCTATTCCGTGTTCAGCCCGCGGATGACGGTGGGGGACTTCCTCACCGAAGGACTGGTCCATTTCGGCATCGCCAGCCGGGCGAAGGCCCGGGAGAGGCTGCCCGAGCTGCTGGCGCGGGTGGAGCTGCCCCCGGAGCTGGCGGAGCGCCTGCCGCACCAGCTGTCCGGCGGCCAGCAGCAGCGGGTGGTGATTGCCCGGGCGCTGTCCATCCAGCCGGACCTGCTGATCCTGGACGAGGCCACCAGCGCCCTGGACGTTTCCGTCCAGCGGCAGATCCTGAAGCTGCTGATGCGCTTGAAGGCGGAGCTGGGGCTGACGATGTTGTTCATTGGGCACGATTTGGCCGTGGTGCGCAGCGTCACCGACCGCATCGCGGTGATGTACGCCGGTAGCCTGGTGGAGCAGCTGCCCAGCGACCGGCTGGTGGAGACGGCCGCGCACCCCTATACGCGGCGGCTGTTGGACTCGGTGTTCTCCACCGGCGACCGGGGCCGCAAGCAGATCGCCATAGAGGACCTGTCCCTGATCGAAAAGGGGCGGCAGCTGGCGGGCTGTCCCTACCAGCCCCGCTGCGCCATCGCCACCGGGATCTGTTCCGGGACCTGTCCGTCGCTGACGGCGGTCGGGGAAAACCACAGTATTGCCTGCTTTGCCAGGCAGGGGGAGGAATTGCAATGAACGAAAAGCGCGTGAGGACCGTGGACGAGATCATCTTTGAGCAGGCCGATCCGCAAGTGGTGCTGGCAAAGGGCAGTGTCTACGCCGTGGAGGCGGTGCTGGAGAAGGGCGTCGTGCTGCGCACGGAACAGGGGGAGCGCTTCATGATCGACCTGAACACCTTCGAGCTGGGCTTCGAGGCGGCACTGTAGCGGACGAAATACGCATGATTCCGGGCGGGGCCGGCGCAATTTGCGTCGGCCCCGCCCGCTTTTATGCCGCGAACCGGCCCAAATCAAACTTGGCAATCCCAGACAATAAAAGACAAGGGCAGACGATGCGTTTTTCCTAACCTTGCGCTATACTGTCCTTAACAAAACGACAGAGGGGGCGACGGCCATGACCCGTCCGACCGGGCTGCAGGCGCGGCGCAGGTGGAGCTGGAAGAACTTCTGGCTGCTGACGATGACCCTTCCGGGGGCAATCTGGCTGCTGCTCATCCGCTACCTGCCCATGCTGGGCGTGATCATCTCCTTCAAGGACTACAAGGCGCAGAAGCCGAACACGTTCTGGAACAACCTGCTCAAATCGAAGTGGGTGGGCCTGAAGAACTTCCAGTTCCTGAACAGCCCCTCCACGGGCACCATGATCCGCAACACGCTGCTCTACAACGCGGTGTGGATCGTGCTGGTGCTGGTCATCGCGGTGCTGTTCGCGGTGATGATGAGCGAGTTGAAGAACCGCTTCATGGCGAAGGCCTACCAGACGATGATGTTCTTTCCCTACTTCCTCAGCTGGGTGGTGGCGAGCTACTTCGTGCTGGCCTTCCTGGACCCCACCAGCGGCATGATCCCCTCCATCCAGAAGAGCCTGGGCCTGAAAGCGACCCAATTCTACATGACCACCACCTGGTGGCCGCTGATCCTGACCATTTCCAACCTGTGGAAGAACGTGGGTTACTCCAGCGTGCTGTACCTGGCGGCCATCACCGGCATCGACACCACGCTGTACGAGGCGGCGGCGGTGGACGGCGCCACCAAGAGCCAGCAGGTCTGGCACGTGACGCTGCCGGGCATCCGCCCGATGATCGTGATCCTGCTGATCATGTCCGTGGGCAAGATATTCAACGCAGACTTCGGTCTGTTCTACAACGTGCCCCAGAACTCCGGTCCGCTTTACCCTGTGACCCAGGTCATCGACACCTATGTTTACAACACCTACGCCAACACCCACAACATGGGCATGAGCGCCGCGGCGGGCCTGCTGCAGAGCGTGGTGGGCTGTCTGTGCATCGTGGTGACCAACGGCATCGTGCGCCGGATCGACGCGGAAAGCTCGCTGTTTTAGAGCTCAGAGTTTTGAGTTAAGAGTTTAGAGATGGTTTGCTGAGTGGAAACGTGGCGGACAATCTGCCTTACACGCCCGCAAAGACAGCGGTCATCAAATCCCGGAAGGTTTTGTTCCACGCTTCAAGCTGAAATCCAGAGAGGGTAGATCATGGATAGAACACAAAGAAAACCGACTTCGGTTTTGAATACCTTCGGTCCGGGGGCGCAGGCGGTGTTCCACGTCGCGCTGGGGCTGTTCGCTCTGCTGTGCATCCTGCCCTTCGTGTTCGTCATCATCATCTCCTTCACCTCGGAGGACAGCATCCGCCAGATCGGCTACTCCTTCATGCCGCTGAGCGGGTCCACACAGGCCTATCAGTACGTGTTCGCCCTGGGCAACGCGCTGTGGCGCAGCTACTTCAACTCCTTCCTGATCACCGTGGTCGGCACGGTGCTGAGCGTCTCCATCTGCGTGCTGTACAGCTACCCGCTTTACCGGAAGGACTTCAAGTACCGGGGCTTCTTCAACTTCCTCAGCTTCTTCACGATGATCTTCGGCGGCGGCCTGGTGCCCACCTTCGTGGTGTGCAAGACGCTGCTGGGCCTCAGCGACAACTATGCGGCGCTGATCGTGCCGCTGCTGTTCAGCCCCTTCAACGTGATCGTGATGCGCACCTTCTTCCAGACCACCGTGCCCACCGAGCTGATCGAGGCCTCCACCATCGACGGCGCGGGGGAGTACCGGACGCTGCTGCAGGTGGTGCTGCCGGTGGTGAAGCCGGGCATCGCCACCATCGCGCTGCTGAACGCGCTGGCCTTCTGGAACGAATGGTTCCTGTCGCTGCTGTACATCACCAAGAACATGGACGTCATACCGCTGCAATACCTGCTGATGCGGATGCAGCGCAACGCCGACTTCCTGGCGAAGAACGCCGGGGTGCTGGGCGCGGACGCCGCCGCGGCGGCCCGCAACCTGCCCTCCCAGTCGCTGAAGATGGCGCTGGTGGTGTTCATCGTCGTGCCCATCGCCTGCGCGTACCCGTTCTTCCAGAGGTATGTCGTGGCGGGGTTGACGGTGGGATCGGTCAAGGGATGATCGAGTGTGGAGGGTGGAGTGTTGAGTGTTGAGTTAAAAGTGCTCTGGCATGAACGCGGCAGCCGCTATCAACTCCAAATTCCACACTCCAAACTCCACACTCAAATCAGAATCGCACGATGGCTTGCCATCTGCAAATAGAAGGAGGATATTCCCATGAAGAAAGTGCTTGCCATGATCCTTGCGGCCCTGATGCTGCTGACTGCGACCAGCTTCGCGCTGGCCGAGGATCTGCCGACCATCACCATCATGTTCCACGGCAGCAACGTGACCGACGACAGCGCGGTGCTGGAGGCCGTGAATGCCTACATCGCGGACAAGGTCGGCGCGAAGCTGGAGGTCGTCTGGGGCACCTGGGGCGACTTCGACGAGAAGGCCACCAACGCCCTGCTGTCCGGCGACAGCGGCATCGACATGGTGTTCACCTGCTCCTGGAGCGCGGATGAATACAACACCTACGCCAAGAACGGCTACTTCGTGAAGCTGGACGACCTGATCGCGGAGTACGGCGCGGACCTGACCGCCGCCATCCCCGAGAGCCTGATGCAGGCCGCCACCATCGAGGGCGCCGAGGGCATGGGCGTCTACGCCGTGAACGGCTTCAAGGACACCGCCACCCAGAACACCTGGGACGTGAACGTCACGACTTCGGCGAGCTGTTCGCCAAGGCCAAGGAAGTCAAGGGCGACAGCTTCTATCCCTTCCTGGTTGAGCCCATGGTGCTCGAGCGCATGGTCACCGGCTCCGTCATCATTACCGGCGACTCCGGCTCCACCAACCTGCTGAGCCTGTACCTGAACCAGGACGACGTGTCCGCCGACGGCCCCGAGGGCAACGTGATCCTGAACAAGTTCGCCACCGAGGAATACAAGAAGTTCGTCGAGAAGATGCACGAGTACTATGAGGCCGGCTATGTGGATCCCTCCCTGGCCGTGGCCGAGACCAGCAACGACACCCGCACCAACGCCCAGAAGACCGGCGAGTACCTGATCGGCACCCAGAGCTATGCCTACGGCTATGAGTACAGCGCCGACGTGCTGGACCGCGGCATCGAGGTCGCCTTCGTGCCCTGCACCGAGCCCGCCAGCGAGCATCCCGAGGAGAGCTTCAAGTTCCTGGCCCTGCTGAACAGCGATCCGGCCCTGATGACTCTGCTGAACTACGGCGTCGAGGGCGTGCACTATACCCTGAACGACGAGGGCCTGGTGGAGTTCACCGACGAACGCGCCAACTACTCCCCCTGGACCAACGGCATGGGCAACGTGACCATCCTGCCCGACACCGCCGCTGAGGGCGCGGGCTTCCGCGAGGCCTTCAAGGCCTACTACGCCTCCGCCAAGGCCATCCCCGCCGCGGGCTTCGCCTTCGACAACACCGAGGTCGCCAATGAGATGGCCGCCCTGGGCACCGTCGCCGCCCAGTACGCCCTGGCCCTGGACGCCGGCGCTCTGGACCCCGAGACCACCCTGCCCGAGTTCCTGTCCGCGCTGGATGCCGCCGGCATGCAGACCTACCTGGATGCCGCCAACGCCCAGCTGGAGGGCTTCATGGCCGCGAAGTAATCCCATTTGGATGGAACCTGTTGACGCGAAAGAGCTTTTCGATCGCGCCGGCAAAAGCCCCGATTCGTCGGGGCTTTTTGCGTGGGAAGGACCCGGACGGCGCGTTGCCGCGTCAAGTCCGCAACCCCGAACAACAAACGCCATTATGAGCCATTTTCTTTTTTCCAGCTTGCGATTAAAATGAATGTAGAGTAAAATAGAACTGGCCCCGGCCAGGCGGGAGGCTGCATCTATGCGCTACGGATACTTTGACGATGAGGCCCGGGAATATGTGATCGACCGGGTGGACGCGCCCTTTTCCATGACCAACTACCTGGGCACCCAGCGCATGGGCGCGGTGCTCTCCCACAACGCAGGGGGCTACTGCTGGCTGGATTCGCCGCAGTTCCACCGCGTCACCCGCTTCCGGCCCAACGGCGTGCCGATGGACTTCCCCGGCCACTATGTCTATCTGCGGGACGCCGAGACGGGGGAGTACTGGTCCGTCAGCTGGCAGCCCACGGGCTTGCCCCTGGACGCGGCGAAGTACACCTGCCGCCACGGGCTGAGCTATTCCACCTTCACCTGCGAATACCGGGACATCGCCGCCAGCCAGACCCTGTTCATTCCCCGGGAGGCGGAGGGGGAGGACCCGGTGGAGATCTTCGACGTGCGCGTCAAAAACCTCTCCGACCGGCCCCGGACTCTCGAGGTCACGGGCTACGTGGAATTCTCGTTCCACAGCGTGGACATCGACAACCAGAACTTCCAGATGAGCCTGTACTGCGCGGGCTCCTTCCTGGAAAACGGCGCGGCGATCTGCGAGCTGCACTACGAGCCGGACAGCTTCCAGTTCCTGGCGGGCTCCTTCGAGCCGGACGGCTATGAGGGCCGCCGGGACGCCTTCATCGGTGCCTACCACACCGAGCGCAACCCCGTTGCCCTGGAGCGCGGCGCTCTGGAGGGCGGCTGCGAGCAGGGCGGCAACCCCATCGGCGCGCTGATGAAGCGGCTGACGCTGGCTCCCGGCGAGGAACAGAGAGTGCTGTTCTACCTGGGCACGGGCCGGGGCGAGGCCGCCGAACGGACCCGGAGGCGCTATGACTTCGCCGGGACCGACCGGGCCTTTGCGGAGCTTCGGCGGTTCTGGGACGAGAAGCTGGGGGCGCTCCAGGTGCGCACGCCCCACGGGAACATGAACCGCAGCCTGAACATCTGGAACCTCTACCAGAGCGAGATCAACGTGCTGTTCTCCCGCTTCGCATCGTTCATCGAGGTGGGCGGCCGCACGGGCCTGGGCTTCCGCGACACCGCCCAGGACGCCATGTGTATCCCCCACGCGGAGCCGGAGGGCTGCCGCTGGCGGCTGACGCAGCTGCTGAACGGGCTGACCTCGCGGGGCTACGGCCTGCACCTGTTCGACCCGGCCTGGTTCGAGGGCAATGCCCGGGAGGAGGACTGGTCGCCCACGGTGGTGCCCAAGGCCGGAGACAACAAGCGCGTCCACGGCATCGACGACGCCTGCGCTGACGACGCGCTGTGGCTGGTCCCCGCGGTGCTGGAGTACGTGCGGGAAACCGGCGACGCGGCGTTCCTGGAACAGACCATTCCCTTTGCCGACGGCGGCGAGGACACCGTGTGGGCGCACATGAAGCGCATACTGGATTTCTCCTACGGCCAGCTGGGCAGTCACGGCATCACCAAGGGCCTGCGGGCCGACTGGAACGACTGCCTGAACCTGGGCGGCGGAGAGAGCGCCATGGTGGCCTTCCTGCTGGTCTGGGCGACGGAGCACTTCCTGGACGCCGCGATATTCCTGAAGGCGGATGCGGACGCGGCGGCCTACGAACCCCGCCTCGCGGCGCTGAAGGACGCCTGCCAGGCCTGCCTGTGGGACGGCAAGTGGTTCCTGCGGGGCTTTACCGCCGACGGGCGTCCCATCGGCAGCCACGCGGCCAGCGAGGGCAAGGTGCACCTGGAGAGCAACGCCTGGGCGGTGGCCTCCGGCGCGGCGACCCGGGAGCAGGGCATTTCGGCCATGGACGCGGTGGACGAGTGGCTCTACACGCCCTACGGGCTCATGCTGAACGCCCCGGCCTTCACCCGGCGGGACGACGGCATCGGCTTCATCACCCGGGTCTATCCCGGCATCAAGGAGAACGGCTCGGTGTTCAGCCATCCCAACCCCTGGGCCTGGGTGGCGGAGTGCCGGCTGGGCCGGGGCAGCCGCGCCATGAAGCTCTATGATGCGCTGCTGCCGGAGAACCAGAACGACATCATGGAGATCCGCCAGGCCGAACCCTACACCTATTGCCAGTTCATCATGGGCCGGGACCACGCCAGCCACGGCAAGGCGCGGCATCCCTTCATGACCGGCTCGGCGGGCTGGGCCTACTTCGCCGCCACCCGGTACATGCTGGGCGTGCGGCCGGAGTTCGACCGCCTGACGGTGGACCCCTGCATCCCTGCCGAGTGGGACGGCTTTGCCGTCACCCGGCGCTGGCGCGGGGCGGAATACGAGATCACCGTCGAAAACCCGAACCACGTTGAAAAGGGCGTGGCCGCGCTGGAGGTGGACGGAGAGGCATCGGACCGCGTTCCGGCCTTCAACTCCGGCATCCACAGGGTCCGGGTCGTGATGGGGTGACCCATCGCAACAGACGCTGCATTCAAAAGAAGAGGAGGACGCTGCTTTGATTCAGTTTGGTACCGGCGGGTGGCGCGCGATCATCGGCGATGGCTTCACCCGGGAAAACATCCAGAAGGTGGCCGCGGCCCTGGGGCGGCGCATCGCCCGGGAGGGAGAGCGGCGGGAGATCTGCATCGGCTATGATCGGCGCTTCCTGAGCCGCGAGGCGGCCATATGGTTTTCGGAGGCCATCGCGGGCGAGGGCATTCGGGTGAACTTCATCAACCTCTCCGCGCCGACGCCCCAGGTGATGTTCACGGTCAAGACCTGGAACCTGCCCTATGGCGTGGCCATCACCGCCAGCCACAACCCGGCGCTGTACAACGGCATCAAGCTCTTCACCCGGGGCGGGCGGGACGCGGTGCAGGAGATCACCGACGCCATACAGGCCGAGGCGAACGCCATGAGCGCGGAGGACATCCACCCGGCGAGCTTTGAGGTGGGCCTCAGGAGCGGCTACATCACCTTCGTCGATCCCCGGGACGACTACCTGGACTCCATCATCGAGCGCATCGACACCCGGGCGATCCGCCGGCGCAGGCCGAGGATCGTGCTGGACCCGATGTACGGCGTCAGCCTGACGGGGCTTATGACCATCCTCTACAGCAGCCGCTGCGACGTGGACGTGATCCACGACACCCACGACGCCTTCTTCGGCCGCCGCCTGCCCGCGCCCACGCTGGACACGCTGGCGGACCTGCAGCGCCAGGTGATCGACCACAACGCCGACCTGGGCATCGCCACGGACGGCGACGCCGACCGGCTGGGCGTGATCGACGAGAAGGGTCGCTACATCAGCGCGAACATGGTGCTGGTGCTGCTGTACTACTATCTGCTGCGCTACAAGTGCTGGAAGGGCGCGGCGGTGCGCAACGTGGCCACCACCCACCTGCTGGACCGCGTGGCGGCGAAGTTCGGCGAGCAGTGCGTGGAGGTGCCGGTGGGCTTCAAGCACATCAGCGCGGCCATGCAGCGCCTGGACGCGCTGATCGGCGGCGAGTCCTCCGGCGGCCTGACGGTGCGGGGGCACATCTTTGGCAAGGACGGCCTGTACGCGGCCTCTCTGCTGGTGGAAATGCTCTGCGTCACGGGCAAGCCCCTGTCCCAAATGGTGCAGGACATCTATGCCGAGTTCGGCGAGCTGCACGTGGTGGAGTTCGACTGGCCGCTGACCGAGGAAGCCAAGGCCAGCGTCGAGGAGAGAGTGTTTGGCCGCCGGGAGCTGCCTGAGTTCGAGCTGCCCGTGCGCCGCGTCAGCTACGAGGACGGCTGCAAGGTCTACTTCGGCCAGCCCGGCGACGCGCCCGCCGATGACCCCTTCGACGTCGAGGGAATCGACGTCCAGGCCGAGAACGCCGCCGCGGGCGGGTGGATCATCGTCCGATTCAGCGGCACCGAGCCCCGGGTGCGCATCTTTGCCGAGGCGGAGACCGAGGCCCGGGCGAAGGGTCTGGTGGGGGCGATGACCCGCTTCCTGGGCCTGCCCTTCTCCGGCTGAGGAATCGCGCCTGACCTGCCGCTTGCTTGATTTGTCGACATTGCCGAGATGGAGGGCCTGCACGTGCGCCTGTTCAAGAAGATCAGAGTCCAGCTGGTGGTGATCGTACTGATCTGCTACCTGGTGCCCGCCATCGTGCTGGGCTTCTACATGGGCGGCGCGGTGCTGCGGGACCTGCGGGCAAAGACGGAATCCGCCCTGGAGGCGGGTATGGAATATTCGCTGATGCTGGAGGAGGAGAACCTGGAAAAGCTGGTGGAGCTGGCCCGGGACGCCACCTATGACGGCGAGCTGACCGACGCCGCGGCCCGGCGGGACTCCGGCGACATCTACGAGGATGAATTTCTGCGGCTGGCCCGGAACTACATCGAGCGCAAGTACGGCCGCGAGTCGCTGCTGACCTGCGCGGTGTGCTTTACCCTGGACAACCCGGATCTGCTGCTGGTGAACCGCTCTGGCACCGACGCGGCGGCGGTGTACAAGGCCGAGGACCACGCCCGGGTGATGGCGCTGGGGGAGTCGCTGGACACCCAGAGCCGGTTCGTGCGGATGGGCGAGCGGGTGTACCTGGTGCGCAACCTGATCAACCTGCGCATGAAGCCCTACGGCATGCTGGTGCTGGGGGTGGACGCCCAGCGCCTTGCCGCCCCGCTGACGGCGCTGGCCCACCAGTGGGAGGCGCGCCTGGACCTGCGGCTGGACGACATGTCGGTGGAGGACTTCACCGGCTCGGGCGTGGACGGCCCGGAGGGCGGCTGGGACGCGCTGGCGGACGGCAGGATCGTCCCTGCGGGCGTGGGAAAGTACGCCCTCTCCCGGCGGGGCGCCAGCCGGAACTACGCCCTGCGGGTGGGATTGGTGATCAGCCGCGCTCGGCTGTACGGCGAGCTGGACGCCTTCCGGCTGCTGCTGGCCGGCCTGCTGGCGCTGCTGTTGCCGATCCTCGCGGGCATCGCCTGGTACGTGTACCGGCGCATCACCCGGCCCATCGCCATACTGTCGGAGGCCTCCCGGCGCATCGAGGCCGGGGAGCTGGGCGTCACCGTGCCCATGCGGGGCGACGACGAGCTGGGCAGCCTGGGCAAGGCGTTCTCCAACATGAGCCTGCGGCTCCAGGAGCTGATCGACAAGACCTACAAGGAGGAGATCGCCCTGCGGGACGCCCGCATACAGGCCATGCAGAGCCGGATCAACCCCCACTTCATCAACAACGCGCTGGAGACCATCAACTGGCAGGCCCGCATGGAGGGCTCGGAGGCGATCTCCGCCATGGTGGAGTCCCTCAGCGTGCTGCTGAACGCGGGCATGTCCCGCAACAACCGGCGTATGCTGCCCCTGCGGGAGGAACTGGAGACCGCCCGGGCCTACTTCTACTTCGTCGGCCTGCGCTTCGGCGACAGCCTGAAGACCCGGATGGACGTTGCGCCGAACTGCCTGGAGGCCGTCGTGCCGGCGCTGACGCTGCAGCCGCTGATCGAAAACGCGGTGGAGCACGGCATCGCCCCGGCGGGGGGCGGCGAGATCGACCTGCGCTGCGAGCGGCAGGGCGAGGCGCTGCGGGTCGAGGTCGCCAACAGCGGGCGGACGGCGTCCGAGGAGGACATGAAGCGGATGCAGAAGGCCCTGCAGGGCGACAACCTGAGCGGCGCGCACCTGGGGCTGGCCAACATCGCCGCGCGGCTGATGCTGATCTACGGCGGCGCGGCCTCGATCCGGGTGGACGCGGACCGGCCCGGCTGGACGTCGGTGATCCTGGAGGTTTCCATGACGGCGGAAGGGGAGCGGGCGCCGGCGGCGGCGCTGACCGAGGGGGAGGCAAAATGAAGCGAATTTGCATGATTGCGCTGGCGCTCCTGCTGCTTATCGGCGCGGGGGCGAGCGCTGTGACGCTGCGCACCGTCAGCTGCTTTGCCGGCGTGGACGCGGCAGCGATCTCCTACGCGGAGCTGCTGCGCGCCTACGAGGAGCGCACCGGCAACGCGGTGGAGGACGACTCCGCCACCAGCGACGAGGGCTGGAAGGCCCGGGTGCTCAGCGACTTCGCCGTGGGCAACGAGCCGGACGTGTTGTTCTTCTTCGCGTGCAGCGCCGACTCCACGCCGATCCTGCGGAAGATGGTGCCGCTGTCCGAGATCAGCGCGGCCTATCCGGAGCTGTCGCTGATCCGCAGCGAGGCCCTTCGGGAGCCGGACGGCGAGATCTACGCCATCCCCGCGCGGCCCTACTACGAAGGCCTGTTCGTGAACACGGACCTGTTCGAGGCCTGCGGCGTCGAACTGCCCCGCACCTGGGCGGAGCTGGAGGCGGCCGTGGCCGCGTTTCGGGAGGCGGGCATCGTGCCCATCGCCGTGTCGCTGTCGGACATTCCCCACTACCTGGCGGAGTGCGCCGTGCTGGCCTGCGCCTCGCCGGAGGACTACGCCGCCCGGCCCGGAACCGCCGGGGAGGTGCCGGAAAGCTGGGTGGAGGGCATGGCGCTGATTCGCAGACTCTACGAGTTGGGGGCGTTCCCGGACGACACCCTGAGCACCTCCGAGACGGCGACGAGCCAGCTTTTCCGGGACAAGCGGGCGGCCATGCAGTTCGACGGAAGCTGGTTCGCGAACACCATTCCCGGGGAATCCATGGACACCACGGCCATACTGCCGGTGCCCACGGTGAGCGGCGAGAGCCGCGCGGTGATCGGCGGCGTCTCCATGGGCTTCTACCTGACCAGGCGGGCCTGGGACGACCCGGAGCGCCGGGACGCGGCGGTGGCGCTGCTGGCCTGGCTGACGGCCCCGGAGAACGTGACCCTGCTCAGCGCGGAGCAGCTCACGGGCCGACTGGCGGATTCCGCGGAGGCACTGCTGACGGGCGCCCAGCAGATGCTGGGACCGATGCAGGACGACATGAACAAGGACGCGCGGGAGACGTGGCTGCTGGAGTGCGTGCCCGCGGTGGCCGACGGCCGGATGAGCGCCGAGGAATGCTGGCGGCGAGTGATGGCGCTGGAGCCCTTCGACACGCTGCTGCCGTGACGCGGACGGCTTCGTCGCGGGCCGGCGAACCCGCCCACATACGACCGAAGCACGAGGAGGCGATTGCATGTATCGCGTGGTGCTGGTGGACGACGAACACATCATACTGGACGGTCTGAGCCGTGCGGTGCGCTGGGACGACATGAACTGCCAGGTGGTCGGCACGGCGAGCAACGGCGCGGAGGGATTGAAGCTGATCCAGAGGCTGAAGCCGGACATCCTGTTCACGGACATCCGCATGCCCAACATGGACGGCCTGAGCATGATCGCGGCCCTGCGCAGCGAGTTTCCCCGGCTCCAGATCGCGGTGCTGACCGCCTTCCGGGACTTTGAATACGCCCAGACCGCCCTGAACCTGGGGGTGTGCCGCTACCTGCTGAAGCCCAGCAAAATGGAGGAGCTCTACGAGGCCATCCGCACGATGACGGCGAAGCTGGACGCCTTGCCGCCGCTGCCGCCGGACGCGGAGCCGGAGGAGGACCCCGCCAGTGCCGGTAGCGCCGCGGGCAACTACATCGTGCGCCAGGCCATGGAGTACATGCAGGCCCACTGCACCGAGCACCTCAGCCTGGGGGATGTGGCGGATCACGTATACGTCAGCCAGTGGCACCTGTCCAAGCTGATCAACCGGCACGTGAACCAGAGCTTCTTCGACATCCTGGGCCGCATGCGCATGGAGCTGGCGAAGTCGCTGCTGGCGGATTCCGGCATGCGCATCCACGCCGTGGCCGAGCAGGTGGGCTACACCGACGTGGCTCACTTCTCCAAGAGCTTCAAGCGCTTCGTGGGCGTGACGCCCGGGGAGTACCGGGACAGTGTGAAGCCGAAATAGAAGTGAAACGCAAAATATTGGGCCCCGAAGCCGTGTCGGCTTCGGGGCCTAATTCATGGGTTACTGTTCGATTCAGGGCTTCAGCTCCAGGTACAGCGCGCGGTACTGGGCCGCGGAGCTGTCCCAGGACACGTCCTTGTCCATGTCGCGCTGCACCATCTCATCCCAGCACCAGCGGTTGGTGAAGTACAGCGTCTTGGCGCGGTTGATGGCGTCCAGCAGCAGGCCGGATTCGTAGCGGTCGAAGGTGAAGCCGTTGCCGGTGTTGTTGAACTGGTTGTAGGGCTCCACGGTGTCCTTCAGACCGCCGGTCTCGCGGACGATCGGAATGGTGCCGTAGCGCATGGCGATCAGCTGGGTCAGGCCGCAGGGCTCGAACAGCGAGGGCACCAGCAGCGCGTCGCAGCCGGCGTAGATGCGGTGGGCGCGGCCCTCGTCGTACATGATGTTGGAGCACACCATGCCCTTGTGGGAGCCCTCGTAGTGGCGGAAGGCATTCTCGTACTTCTCGTCGCCGGTGCCCAGCACGACGATCTGGGTGTGGCCGTCCAGCATGGGGGAGATCACCGCGTTGACCAGGTCCAGGCCCTTCTGGTCCGTCAGGCGGGAGATCAGGCCGACCACGAACATGTGGTCATCCTGCACCAGGCCCAACTGCTCCTGCATGGCCTGCTTGTTCTCGCGCTTCTTGGTCAGGACGTCGGTGATGTCGTAGGGCACGGCCAGCTTCTCGTCGGTGGCGCTGTTCCACAGGTCGCAGTCGATGCCGTTGACGATGCCCCTCAGCTTGCGCGCGTGGAAGCGCAGGTGGGCGTCCAGGCCCTCGCCGTAGAAGGGCGTCTGGATCTCGCCAGCGTAGGTGTTGCTGACGGTGGTGATCATGTCGCAGTAGTTCAGGCCGCCCTTGAGCAGGTTGGCGTTGACCCAATCCTGGGTCAGGGCGTCCTTGTTGAACACGTAGTCCGGCAGGTTGGTCCAGTACTTGATGGTCTCGATGTTGTAGATGCCCTGGAACCGCAGGTTGTGGATGGTCAGTATGCTCTTCGCGTTGCCGATGGGGGTATGGGCGAACAGCGTGCGCAGGAAGACCGGGCCCAGCGCCGCCTGCCAGTCGTGGCAGTGGATGACGTCCGGGATCCAGTTCATGTAGTTCAGCGCCGCCAGCGCCGCCTTGGCAAAGAAGCAGTAGCGCGGGATGTCGTCGATCAGGTTGGTGTAGGGGCTGCCGTAGCCGAAGAAGTCCTCGTTGTCGATGAAGTCATAGACCACGCCGTCCCAGACGTATTCCATGATGCCGACATAGAACGAGCGGCCGTCGGCACACAGGTCCATGTTGAAGGAGCCGCGATAGACCATCTTCTCCTGGTACTTCCATGGGATGCACTTGTAGCGCGGCAGGATGACCTTCACGTCGCAATTCTGTTTCGTCAGGGCCTTGGGCAGCGCGTACATGACGTCGCCCAGGCCGCCGGTCTTGACAAATGGGTAGCACTCTGAGCCGATGAAGGCTACGCTTCTTCTCGTGGACATGATCTTTCTTCCTCTCTATTTCAAATGGTTGTTCTTCGACTTCCAGACACAAAACATAACCATGAATCAAAACTGTCCATCGCGTTTGAATTCCACGGCCGTATATGCATCATTATATGCAATCGGCCGTGGATTATCAAGGCTTGTAACGAAATAGATAATGCGGCGTCACGAAATGTTAACGATTTCCGGCCCCGAGGGGCCTCGCGGCGCTCAGCGGAAGCTCTTGACCCAGTTCAGCAGGGAGTCGCGGTACACGTTTTCGGCCACCTCCCGGCGCATGCGGTCGGTCAGCGGGCCGTTGGCGGCCAGCTTCGCCAGCACCGCCGATTGCAGCTCCTCCACGGTCATCTGCTCGTAGGGCTTGTTCGCCGGCGGCGCGGCGGGGATGTCGGGCTTCGGCGCGGGGGCTTCCTGCGCGGGGGAGGCAGGGGTGGAGGCCGCCGGGGCGGGCTGCTGCTTCGGGAGCTCGATCACGGCCTGCCGGACGGGCTCGTAGCGCATGGCGTCGCCGCCCTGGGGGATCCAGATCTCGCCGCTGTTGCCGCCGATCTCAAAGCGCAGGCGCCCGTTCTCGGAGGCGATCTGCCGGCCGGTCAGCGCGCCGGTGAAGGCGCCGTCCACGCCCAGGTCGAAGTCGGCGGGGCCGTCGCCGTTGTTCACCGTCACCACCAGGTCGCCCCGGGCGAAGGCGAACTTCTGGGTGGTCAGCTGCAGCTCACGATAGTCGCCGTACCACAGCGCGCTCTGGCTGTTGTACACGCGGCCCAGGGCGGTGATGAGCTCCAGACAGCCGTTCTGGCCGGATTCCAGCGCGCCGAGGTCCAGGCACGGGCGCAGCGGGGCGTCGGAGCCCCGGTCCTTGCGGCCTTCGATGCCGAATTCGGAGCCATAGTAGATGGACGGCACGCCCGGCAGCGCGTACAGCAGCACGTGCACCGGCAGGAAGTGGGCCTTGTTGTTCAGCTTGGACATGATGCGGTCCACGTCGTGGTTGTCCACGAAGCTGTAGAGCATCCTGCCGCCGGCCAGGCCCATGTCCATCTGGCGCTTCACGGTGTGGGCGATCTCGAAGTAGTTGTGGTCGTTGTGGCCGCTGAACAGCGCCTTGTGCAGGTGGTAGTTGGTGACGGAGTTCAGCGTGTTCTCGTTGGCCCAGCGGGCGTAATCGCCGTGGATGACCTCGCCCATCAGCCAGAACTCCGGCTTGACCTCGTTGGCCAGGCACCGAAGCTGGCGCATGAAGTCGAAGTCCAGCACGTCCGCGGTGTCCAGGCGCAGGCCGTCGATGTCGAACTCCGACACCCAGAAGCGGATGGCATCCAGCAGGTAGTCCCGCACCTCGGGGTTGCGCAGGTTCAGCTTGACCAGCAGGTTGTAGCCGCCCCAGTTGTCGTAGCTGAAGCCGTCGTTGTACTCGTTGTTGCCGTAGAAGTTGACGTTGCAGTACCAGCCCGTGTAGCGGCTGTTCTCCCGGTGGGCCTGGATGTCCTTGAATGCGAAGAAGTCGCGCCCGGTGTGGTTGAACACGCCGTCCAGAATCACGCGGATGCCCGCCTCGTGGCACAGGGCGACGAAGCGCTTCAGGTCCTCGTTGGTGCCCAGACGGCTGTCCAGCCGGCGATAGTCCGTGGTGTCATAGCCGTGGCTGGCGGACTCGAACAGCGGGCCGATGTACAGGCCCGTGCAGCCGATCCGCTTCATGTGGTCGATCCAGGGGATCAGGTCGTTTAGCCGGGGAACCGGCTCGCCATAGGAATTTGTGGCGGGCGCGCCGGTCAGTCCCAGCGGATAAATATGATAGAATACTGCCTTTTCATACCAAGCCATACGCATCGCTCCTTTGTTCCGGGCGGCGCGACTGCCGCCCTTTGGACTTCCGCACGCACGGGGAAACGCCCCGCGCGGCGCACTAAACTATAATATTATAGCATAGTTTGACGTTTTTGCCAACCTTTGGAGCGCATGAGGATGGGAACGGGGATAAACCAGGGGCATGCTTGCCGATGTAAAACGCGCCGCCCATGATCGGGCAGCGCGCGTTTTGTGCCAAGTCAGTCGAAATGGATGTGGCAGTAGCCGTTCGGGTTCTTTTCCAGGTACTTCTGGTGGTATTCCTCGGCGCTGTAGAAGTTCTCCAGGGGCTTGAGTTCCACCGCCAGGGGCTTGTCGAGGCCGGCGGCCAGCCTGTCCAGCGAGGCGCGCAGCACGGGCAGGTCCTCCGCGTCGGTGTAGTAGATGCCGGTGCGGTACTGGACGCCCTCGTCCTCGCCCTGTCGGTTGACGGAGGTGGGGTCGATCACCCGGTAGTAGGCGTCCAGCAGGCGGGTCAGCGGAAGTACCTCCGGGTCGTAGGCCACGCGGACCGTCTCGGCGTGCCCGACGTGGGCCTTCACCTGCTCGTAGCTGGGGTGGGGAATGGGGCCGTTGGCGTAGCCGACCTCGGTTTCGACCACGCCGTCGATGAGGTCGAAGTATTTCTGGCAGCCCCAGAAGCAGCCGCCGGCCAGGTAGATGGTTTTGGTGCTCATGGCGATCCCTCCGAAAGTTGATGGCCCCATTATAGCGCATGGCGCGTGGGCTTTCAAGGCCGATGCAATAAAAACCACGGGAAGAGGGCCGCTGCCGGTGGACAGACGCCGCCTCTTTATGCTATAATATTGTTAACAACAGGATAAATGCAATGAGGAGGGATACCGTGAACAGACAGAGCATCGTCATCGACCGGGAATACGGCAGCGGCGGCCGCGAGGTGGCGCGCATATTGTCCGAAAAGCTGGGCATCGACTATTATGACGGCAACCTGCTGACGTTGGCCGGCAGGGAGTACGGCATCGACCTGGCCACCCTTCAGGACTATGACGAGAAGGGCGTGGGCAGCGTGCTGCACGACCTGGCCATCATGGGCAGCTACGGCAGAAACGGCAGCATGAACGAGGAGCCCTACCAGGTGTTCTCCGCCCTGTCGCGGCTGGTGCAGCAGCTGGTGGCCAAGGGCCCCTGCATCTTCCTGGGGCGCTGCACCGCCCAGATCCTGGCCACGGAGGCCCGGGTGCCCTTCGTGCACGCCTTCGTCTACGCCAGCAACATGGAGGATCGCATTGAGCGCGCCCGGAAGGTGGACGGCGTGGAGAACAGCCGCATCGAAGCCTATATCAAGCGGCGGGACAACCAGCGCCGGAACTACAACAAATTCTATACGGACAAGGCGTGGGGCGAGCCCAAGAACTACGACCTGATGCTGAACACCTCCACCCTGGGCTATGAGGGGGCCGCGGAGGCCATCATCGGCATACTGAACGCCAGGGAAAAGAAAGGCTAAAGGTAATAATAATCAGGCTGGGGCTGTCCCGGATAAACGACATTGCGTAATATGCCCGCGGGCGCCAATTATGGCGCCCCTACGGCAGACATTGAATCGCCGACAGACGATTCTTTCGAAACACCAAGTATATAAAGACACTATGTACAGTACAGATCCTTCGCTTCGCTCAGGATGACGGCAAATTGAAGCCAAGTCATCCTGAGCGAAGCGAAGGATCTGTACGCTTTGTTGGCCCACAGGCTTAGAAGAGAGACTCATGGATCATTTATCTCATTCTTCGGCTTTGTGTGAGCGCCGCTAAACAGCAGGGGTATCGTGGTGCCCATACTGTTGAATTGTGAATGGTTTATAATCTCAGAATCTTCCTCCGTCAGCCCTCGCGCAGCTTCCGCGCGGCCTCCTCGCGCTGACGGCACATCTCGGCCCAGCTGGGCATGGCAGCCAGGGCGTCGGACAGGTCGGAGAGGGCCTTGGGAATGTCGATGCTCTGGGGACAGACCGCGGCGCAGGCCCCGCAGCCCAGGCAGGCGGAGGGCAGCTTTTCGGCGGGCAGCGCGTCCATCTGCATCGGCACGGTCATGCTGCTGGCGAACTTCAAATCGTTGTAGGCATGGATCAGCATGGGAATGTCCAGCTGCATGGGGCAGCCGTCGCAGCAGTAGCGGCAGCGGGTGCAGGGGAGAGCGTCCTTCAGCTCTTCGGCCAGCTCCATCAGCAGCGCGGCCTCGTCGGCGGTCTGGGCCTCGCCGCCGGAGAAGGTGGCCACGTTGTCGGCCATCTGGTCAAAGGCGGACATGCCGGAGAGCACCATCTTCACGTTGGGCAGGTTCTGCAGCCAACGGAAGCCCCAGCTGGCGACGCTCTCGTCGGGGCGGAGGGCCTTCAGCCTGGCGGTGGCGGCCTCGCTCAGCGCGGCCAGCTTGCCGCCGCGCAGCGGCTCCATCACCCACACGGGAATGCCGCGCCGGGTCAGCAGCTCGTACTTGGCCTTTGCGTCCTGGAGGGTCCAGTCCAGGTAGTTCAGCTGGATCTGGCAGAACTCCATGCTGTCGCCGGCGTAATCCAGGAACTTCTCCAGGGTGTCCGGGCGGGCGTGGGTGGAGAAGCCCAGGTGGCGGATGCGTCCCAGGCGCTTCTGCTCCTTGAAGTAGTCCAGAATGCCCCACTTCGGGTCGGTGTAGACGCCGATGGAGTTCTCGTAGACGTTGTGCAGCAGGTAGAAGTCGAAGTATTCCACGCCGCACTTCTTCAGCTGTTGCTCGAAGATCTCGGCGGGGTTGTAGCTGGAGGCGATCTGGTGGCCGGGATACTTGTCCGCCAGGTACCAGCTCTCTCGGGGATAGGCGGCCAGGGCCTTGCCTATGGACAGCTCGCTGTGGCCGCCGTGATAGGGCCAGGCGGTATCGAAGTAGTTGACGCCGTGGGCGATGGCGTAGTCCACCATTCGCTGCAGCTCAGCCTCGTCGATGGCCTTCTCCGGGGTCTGGGGCAGGCGCATGCAGCCGAATCCGAGGCGGGAGAGCCTTTCGCCGCAAGCTTCGTTGTACATCATGGGAATTCCTCCTTTGGCCGTGGGGTGTCGTGTCGTTGGGAGTGGGGGAATGTGTCTCAGTCCAGCAGCTTCGTGGGCTCCCAGTTCAGGTAGTCGCCGGAAACCAGGCGATAGCGTATGCCGTGCATGTAGCCGATGATGCTGTCGTGGAAGCGCCTCGCACCGTGGCAGTGGGCGTAGACGACCTGCTCCGCGCCGTAGGCCTCCGCCATGTCGGTGAAGGCGCTGTTGCGCTGGAGGATGTTGGTGGGCGGATAGTGCAGGAACATGATGAACTTCCGGTAGCCGTCGCCCCGGGCGGCCTCGAAGGAGGCTCGGAGGCGCTCCAGCTCCCGCTCCACCAGCTTTTCGGCGTGCGCGGCCTCGGCCTCGTCCCAGCCGGTGATCCTGCCCGCCCGGTTCAGGTAGAAGGGCCCCTCGAAGGTGTAGCCCTTCGTGCCCACCAGGGCGTAGTCGCGGTAGGGGAAGTAGTTGTTCTGCAAAAAGGACAGCCGCCCCTCGAAGCGGGCGTTCAGCGAGGCGGTCTTCTTCGCGTCCCAGAACATGTCGTGATTGCCCCGCAGCAGGACCTTGCGTCCCGGCAGCGCCTCGATGAAGGCCATGTCCTTTGCGCACGCCTCCAGATCGCGGCCCCAGCTGTGGTCGCCTGCCAGCAGCAGCGTGTCCTCGGGGCGGACCAGCCGGGCGCAGTTCCTGCGCACCTTGGCCTCGTGGCCCCTCCAGACGGGGTCCGTCAGCTGGCCCCGCGCCTTCACCTCGGACTGGAAGTGCAGGTGCAGGTCGCCGATCGCGTACAAGCTCATGGTTCATCGCCTCGCGGGTGGGTTTGCCTCTATTCTACCACAGAGGTGGCGCGCCGCGCAACCATTCGGCGCAGGGGTAGAGAGGGGCGGCGTCAGCCATTCTTGGCCAGCCGCCGGACCGTGGCGTAATAGCTGGGGATCAGGATCGCGTCTGCCCCCAGCCAGGCCAATATCTCCGCCCAGAATACGCCGGAGGGGCCGATCAGGCCGGGCAGGGCCAGCGCCGCGCCGGTGCGCATGAAGAACTCCGAGAGCCCGGAGAGCATGGGCATCAGCGTGTTGCCCATGCCCTGGAGGGTACTGCGATAGATGTACAGCACGTAGAGCACGGGAAGCCACAGGGCCATGAGGCGCAGGAACTCCAGGGCCACGGCCATGGCTTCCCCGGACAGCGCGGAGGGATCGATGAACATGCCGATGAACAGGTGCCCCAGGCCCAGCATCAGCGCCGAGATGGCGATGGCGGTGGCCGTGCCCGTGACCAGCCCCGCCCGCAGCCCCGAGCGCACGCGGTCCATCCGGCGCGCGCCGAGATTCTGCCCGGCGTAGGTGGAGAGGGCGTAGCCATAGGACACGGCGGCGATCTCCAGCAGCCCGTAGAGCTTGTTGGTGGCGGTATACCCGGCGATGAAGGCCACGCCCATGTGGTTGACGACGCTCTGGACGATCATGCCGCCGACAGCGATGATGCAGTTCTGGCCGGACACCGGCGCGCCGAGGCGCATCAGGCGGGACCAGCGCGGCCCGTCAAAGGCAAAGTCCGGTCGGCGCAGGCGCATAAAATCCACGCCGCGAAGCCGGAACAGGCAGAAGAGGCAGGAAATCACCTGGGCGATGACCGTAGCCGCTGCGGCGCTGACCACGCCCCAGCGGAACCCCAGCACGAACAGGAGATCCAGGGCGATGTTCACCAGCGAAGCCAGGACCATCGCCGTCAGCGGGGATCGGCTGTCTCCCAGCGCGCGGAGCGTGCCGGAGAGCAGGTTGTAGGCCATGACGATGGGCAGGCCCGAGAAAAGCACCGTCAGGTAGGCCGAGGCCATGGAGCGCACCTCCGCGGGCGTGCGCATCAGGCCCAGCACCGGTCGGACGGAGACCAGGGCCAGCAGGGTGATTCCGGCGGCGGCGATCAAACCCAGCGACAGCGCGCTGCCGGCGTTCTTTCTCAGGCCGTCGAAATCCTTTGCGCCAAAGGCCTGAGCGATGGGAATGCTGAAGCCCTGGGCCAGCCCCTGGGCGATGCTGAGGAACAGCCAGCTGAACCAATCGGCGGTGCCCAGCGCGGCCAGCGCCTGCAGGCCGATGCCACGGCCCACCACGCTGGCGTCCACGATCGTATACAGCTGCTGGAACACGTTGCCCAGCATCAGCGGCAGCGCCGTGGCCAGTATCAGCCGCTGCGGTGAGCCCTGCGTCATGTCCCGAACTCTCAAAAGGCGTTCCTCCGGGTATTATGGATTCGTGTATCGCCGGGTGATCCCGCGGGTTAAGCGCCCGCAGGCCCCGGCTCCATGATTCTAACATCCCCGGCGGCTTTTTTCAATGGTTTGACGGGGATAAAACGATTTGACTGCCATAAAGATCGCGGCGCGTTGGGCAAGAAAGGGCCGGCACGGCGAATGCCGTGCCGGCCCAGACCACTGACAAAGTCATCAAAGCAGGAATTCGAGAAGGAGTGCAGACGTGCCGGAGTGCCCTTGTCCCGCGTCTGGGGTATGTCAGCTCTGCCTATGATTTCCAGGTGAGCTCCGCGTCGAGCAGCTGTATATACATATACTCGTCCTCAAAGTAGGTGTCGAAGGTGCCGGTCACGGTGATCTCGGTGTCCAGCGGGGGATAGTCGCTGGGATAGGCGTGTTCGCCGCGCCATACGAATTCTATGCCCTGGGCGCAGCAGGCGGTCGCGTCCGAGATGATCGCCGCGAAGTATTCGTGCTTCGTGCCCGGGTCGATGTAGTAGCTGAGATTTCCCTTGATCCTGACGCGCTGGCCCGCGTAGGCCTCGGGCCGGGACATCATGTCGTAGACCTGGGAGTAGACGACCGTGCCGCTGAGGTTTGACAGGTCCAGGTCGACGGGCGGCTCCTTCGCCATTGAGGCGGTGGACAGGACGACGAGCAGCGCGACGGTCAAAAGCCATTTCTTTGCGTTCATTGAAGCAAGCCTCCTCACAGAGATGAAATTCAGGGGTCAGCGCAGCCGCTCGATCCCCGCGAACAGGAAGAACGCGGCGATGTTCGCGGCCACGATGGTGGAGCCCACGGGCGTGCCGCCCACGATGGAGATGAGCATGCCCAGGAGCGCGCAGGTTACGGACAGCGCGGCGGAGCAGATCGTCACGCCCTTGAAGCTCCTGAACAGCCGCATGGCCGACAGCGCCGGGAAGATGATCAGCGCGGAGATCAGCAGCGAGCCCACCAGGTTCATGGCCAGCACGATGATGACGGCGATCACCACCGCGATCAGCAGGTTGTACGCCTCCACGCGGGTGCCGACGGCGCGGGAGAAGTCCCGCTGTATGGCCGTCTGCTGGGGGCAGGTAGCCGATTTCGTTTTGCTTCATGCCGTCGCCGAACGCGATGGAACCGCCCAGCGGCTTCTGCAGGCCCAGCATGGCGCGCATCAGCGTGGATTTGCCGGAGCCGTTTTCGCCCACGATGCACAGGTAGTCCCCGGCGTTCACCAAGAAGCTCAAGTGCTCCAGGATCGCGTGGGATTCGTAACCCAAAGACAGGTCGTTGATGGTCAATAGTGACATGGTGGCCTCCGTTTGATATAGATAAATTGGAATTTGTCTGAGTCAGGGAAAAGGGAATAGGGAAAAGGGAATAGGAAAAGCAGTTGCCACGCAGAAGCGAAGCCTTCTTGGCTCCTCTGCCAGGGGAACTGGTTGCGCAAGGCAGCTTTGCCTTTGGCAAAGCTGATCTGGCTGAAAGCCAGACTGCCGACGGCTCGAATCGAAGATTCGAGGCGCAGTACCGCAGGAGCAGACTGAGAGGTCGTAGCCCTATACATTCTGTAATAATGGGTTGTTTTGTCGGGTGAACGACCTCTCCGCCTCGCAGGCTCGGCACCTCCCCTGAAAGGGGAGGCAAGGCTTCAGCGTTTCGGCCAGACGTAGGTATCCACAAGCGGCAGCAGCTATTCCTTTTCCCTTATCCCTTTTCCCTCGGCGTCAGCTCCGCAAATTCCAAGTTGTCGCGCTATCCGTTCAGCGCCTGCTTCAACACCTCGAGGTTGCCCTCCATCACGCCGAGGTAGGTGACGCCGGCCTCCACGTCGGCGGCGGTGGTCGCCTGCATGGAATCCATCGCCAGGATGCGGGCGTCCTTCGCCTGGGTGTTCTGCACGATGGTCTCGGCGATGCGATGGTTATCGCCCTCGATGGTCAGCACGGCGGGAAGGCCCAGCGCGTCCACCTTGCCCGCCAGGAATACGACGGTCTCGAAGCTGGCTTCGCCCTCGGCGGAGCAGCCCGAGAAGGCGGCGTAATAGTTCAGGCCGTAGTCGTCGGCGAGATAGCGGAAGGGGAAGCGGTCTCCGAACAGCAGGGTGTCGAAATCTGCGGCCTCGCGGACGGCGATGTATTGGGCGTCCAGCGCGTCCAGCTTTTCGATGTAGACGTCGGCGTTCGCGGCGTAGCTCCCGGCGTTGGCCGGGTCGGCCTCTGCCAAGGCGGCGTCCAGGGCCTTCACCAGCTTCCCGGCGTTGCGCAGAGAGAGCCAGACGTGCTCGTCGTACTCCACCTCATCCTCTTCTTCGTCGCCTTCTTCTTCCTCTTCGGGCTCCATGCCCTCGACGAGCTCCTCCTCCTTGATGTCCTCGCCCATGGCCTCGACTAGGTTGACGACGGCCATGTTCGGGTTCACGGATTCCGCCAGCGCGTCCTCCGCCCATTCGTCGCTCTCACTGCCCACGTAGGCGAATACGTCGCAAGCGGCGATCTTCATGATGTCCTGAGCGGTGGGCTGGTAGCTGTGAAGGTCCACGCCGTTGTCCAGCAGCAGGGTGATTTCGATAGTGTCGTTCTCTCCGGCGATTTCCCGGACCCAGTCGTAGATGGGGAAGATGGCGGTCACGACGCTGAGCCGCTTTTCCTCCGCAAGAGAGGCGCCAGCAGACATAAAAGCGAACAGCATGGCAAGGGCGATGGCGCCAGAAATGAGCTTCTTCATCGATATTTCCTCCGAATATTTGATTGTAAAGGGGGTGTGTCTGAAAAAGGGCATAAAAAGGCAAGGGCTCTCCACGCAAAACCGACCCGCGCCGCCAAAACGGCGCAGGGGCGCGTGAACCCTTGCGTTCAAAGGTGTTTAATTGTTCAGCCGGATCTTCCTGCCGACCAGCGTGCAGAGGGCGGGCACGGCTTCTGCCGAGGCTCCTGAGCGCCGTTCGCGGCCCGGGGTCAGGACAAGGCAAGCCAGAAGCAGTGCCAGCAGGGCCATGCCGAAGCCGCAGCGCAGCTGCTCGACCTGCGCGATGAACTGGCAGATCGGGCAATCCTCGCCGGTGCATTCGTGATGATGCGCCGCCTCGTGCACGATATAGGCGGAGGAAACGAATATGGAGAGCATTACGACCACGCAGATGATCGCCGCGATCGCTTTTCTGCGCCTGTTCATGATCCGTTCCCTCCTTTCCTGATGATCATCCCTATTTTAGCACGGCACAGTGATTTATCAATATGAAAATCGTTTTCAATTTGGCGAGAATCTGTGAACGAACCTGGGAGAATGCATGGCGGCAGACCCGCAAACGCGGGTCTGCCGCCATGTGAATAGGTGCTTTTATCGTGAATCCCGCCCTACAGATACCTTCCCGTGACGCTCCGCGGGCTGCGCCGGACCTCCTCCGGCGTGCCGACGGCCACGATCTCGCCGCCGTCCTTTCCGCCGCCGGGGCCCATGTCCACGATGTAGTCCGCGCTGCGGATCACGTCCAGGTCGTGCTCGATGACGATGACCGTCGCCCCCTGGTCGATCAGGTGCTGGAACACCGCCATCAGCGTTTGCACGTCCAGCGGATGCAGGCCGATGGTGGGCTCATCGAACACGAATACGGAGTCCGACTGGCCCCGGCCCATCTCGCTGGCCAGCTTCAGGCGCTGGGCCTCGCCGCCGGAGAGCCCGGGGGTCTCCTCGCCGAGGGTCAGGTAGCCAAGCCCCAGGTCGTGGAGTACCCGCAGGCGGCCCTGCACCGTTTTGAGGTCGGCGCAGGCTGCCAGCGCCTCGTCCACGCTGTAGGACATCAGCTTCGGCAAGGAGATGCCGTCCCCGTCCGCGCCGGTGCGCTTCACGGACCACGCTTCCTTCCCGTAGCGGGAGCCGCCGCAGTCCGGGCAGGGCACGCCCACGTCCGGCAGGAACTGCACGTCCAGGCTGATGCTGCCGGTGCCGTCGCAGGTGGGGCAACGCAGGCTGCCGGTGTTGTAGGAGAAGTCGCTGGCCTTGAAGCCCTTTTCCTTCGCGTCCTTCGTCCTGGCATAGACCTTGCGAAGCTCGTCGTGGACGTTGGCGTAGGTGGCCACGGTGGAGCGCACGTTGATGCCGATGGGCGTGGCGTCGATCAGCTTCACCTGGGAGATGCCCTCGGCCTGCACGGAGTTGACATGCCCGGGCAGCCGCTTCCCGGCGACGCGGGCCTCCAGGGCGGGGATCAGGCTCTCGAGGATCAGGGTCGTCTTGCCGGAGCCGGAGACGCCCGTCACCACGGACAGCCGGCCCTTGGGGAACGACACGGACAGGGGCTTTACGGTGTGGATCGCGGAGGTCTCCAGCCGGATCTCGCCCAGGTCGAACAGCACATCCCCCTGGGCCCGGGGCCGGAGCGCCGGATTGTGGTCCGGGGAAAGGAAGGGCCCGATCATCGACGCGGGGTTGTTCGCGAGGTCCTCGACGGGTCCCTCGGCGATGATCCTGCCGCCGTCCGCGCCGGCCTTCGGGCCCAGCTCGATCAGCCAGTCCGCGTGGGCCAGCACCTGGGTGTCGTGGTCCACCAGCACCACGGAATTGCCGTCGGCCACCAGGTCGTCCATGACGCCGGTCAGGCCCTCCAGGTTGCAGGGGTGCAGGCCGATGGAGGGCTCGTCCAGCACGTATAACACGCCGGTGGTGCGGTTGCGCACGGCCCGGGCCAGCTGGGTGCGCTGGCGCTCGCCGGTGGACAGGGTGGACGCCGCGCGGTCGAGGGAGAGGTAGGAGAGGCCGAGGTCCACCAGCCGCCGGGCGGTGTGGTGGAAGGACTCGCAGATGCTCACCGCCATGGGCCGCATCTTCTCCGGCAGGGAATCCGGCACGCCGTTTACCCATTCGATCAGCTCGGCCAGCGTCAGCGTGCAGACCTCGTCCAGAGACGCGCCACGCAGCCGGAGGGACCGCGCCCGCTCCGACAGCCGGGTGCCGCCGCAGTCGGGGCACACGTCCTCCCGCAGGAACTTTTCCACGCGCTTCATGCCCTTTTCGTCCTTGACCTTGTTCAGGGCGTTGAGCACGGTGGCGGTGGCGCTGTAGTAGGTGAAGTCCATCTCCCCGGCGGTGACGTTTTCGGCGTTTTTGGGGCGGTAGAAGATGTGCTTTTTGACCATGGGGCCGTCGTACACGATGGCCTTTTCTTCGTCGGTCAGATCCTTGAAGGGGATGTCCGTCCGCACGCCCATGGCCCGGCAGACATCGGTCATCAGCGACCACATCAGGCTGTTCCACGGGGCCACCGCGCCGCCGTCGATGGTGAGGGATTCGTCG
Source organism: uncultured Eubacteriales bacterium (assembly GCA_902801165.1). Classification (GTDB taxonomy): domain Bacteria; phylum Bacillota; class Clostridia; order Christensenellales; family Aristaeellaceae; genus UBA2862. The sequence goes on from CADCHI010000001.1 coordinate 88,009, forward strand.
GGGATCAGCGTCGCGCGGTCCACCGCCCGCACCGTGCCGGTGCCGCCGCAGCGCTGGCAGGCGCCGCCGCTGTTGAAGGCCAGGTCCTCCGCGCCGATGACCGGCACCACCTCGCCGCAGGCGGGGCAGCGGACCTCCTTCTCGGCGGCGAAGTCCAGGGTCGGGGGCACGTCGTGGCCGTTCGGGCACTTGTACACGGACAGCCGCGAGAACATCAGCCGCAGGCTGTTCAACAGCTCCGTCATGGTGCCAAAGGTGCTGCGGATGCCCGGCACGCCCGGCCGCTGGTGCAGGGCGAGGGCCGCTGGGACGTAACGAACATCATCCACCTGCGCCTTGCCGGCCTGGGTCATGCGCCGGCGGGTGTAGGTGGACAGCGATTCCAGATACCGCCTCGATCCCTCTGCGTAGAGCACGCCCAGGGCGAGGGAGGACTTGCCCGAGCCGGAGACGCCGGCGATGCCGACGATCCGGTGCAGGGGAATGTCCACATCCACGTTTTTCAGGTTGTGGACCTTCGCCCCGCGAATCTCGATCTGCTTGGGAATATAGAATCTTTCGGTCATTGCGCGCTTACTCCATGCTTTTATAGGGCGTCCGGGGAAGACCCCGTCCCGCCGGGTCGCGGGCCGGGAGCGCAGAACGCGGCGCGGGCCGGCCCTTCTGCGCCGTCAATACACGGCGCAGCCGCAGTGGCGCACCTGCTTCATGCGCTGCAGGGCGATGTCGGCGTCCTCGAAGATGTCGCCCGTGGGCTTCTGTCGATCGGAGAAGGCGACGCCCACGCTCAGCGACATCGGCGGCAGGCCTTCCCCGTCGCTGGCGAGGAGGTCGTTGACCTTCTCGATCTTGTCGAACACCAGCGCCCGCATGGCGCTGTTCATCCGCGTCATGAGGATGGCGAACTCGTCCTCCCGCAGGCGGCAGATGTGGTCCGAGGAGCGGAAATTCTTGTGCAGCGCGTTCGCCACGCGGCGGACGACCTCGTCCGCGCAGGCCTGTCCCTTGCTGCCCTTGATGCTTTCGTAGCCGTCCACGGAGGCGATCATCACGGCGAGGTGGTCCTTGTCCGAATCGTGGAACAGGATCTCAAAGGCCGTGTGGTTGTACAGCCCGGTGAGGGGATCGTGCAGGGCCTCGTAGGTGAACTGGCTGTAGCGCACCGGCACGCCGCTCTTCTTCTGCGGGTGGGAAAGGGCGGCCTTCTTCTCCATCACGAAGCGCTCGAACTCGTCGGCGGGGAGGGGCCTGGAGAAGTAATAGCCCTGCACGATGTCGCAGCCCATGCCCTTCAGCGCCAGCAGCTGCTCGGCGGTCTCCACGCCCTCGGCAATGGTGGGCAGCTCGAGGGTCTGGGCGAGCTGGATCACCGCCTCCAGCAGGCGGGTGTCCTTGTGGTCCTTGAAGGCCGTGCGGATGAACTGCATGTCCAGCTTCAGGGCGTCGATGGGCAGGGTGGAGATCATGTTCAGCGAGGAATAGCCGGAGCCGAAGTCGTCCATCTCGATGCGGAAGCCCTGGGCCCGGAGCCGGCTGACCTTCTCGATGATCTGGTCGGCGTCCCCGGTGTAGGCGGACTCCGTGATCTCCAGCAGCAGCTCGCCGAAGGACAGATCGTTGGCATTGACCAGCGCCACCAGCTTTTCCACCAGCATGGGGTCGTACATGTCGATCCGGGACACGTTGATCGAGACCGGGACGGAGACGCCCAGCCGCTCCTTCCAATCCCGCACCTGGGCGGCGGACGCCTGCCAGACGTAGTTGTCCAGCTCCTGGATCAGGCCGTTCTGTTCGAACACGGGAATGAACACGCCGGGGCTCACCATGCCCAGCCGGGGGTGCTTCCAACGGACCAGCGCCTCGGCGCTGGCCAGCTCCGGCGTCTCGCACTGGATGTTGAACTTCGGCTGGTAGTAGACCTGGAACTGCTTCTCCCGGATGGCGGCGCGGAAGTCGTCGATCAGCTGCTCTGCGAAGACCTCGGACTCGCGCAGGGAATCGTCGTAGATGCCGATGGCCTTGGTGAAGTTGTTTCTCACCGTGTCGGCGGCGAGCTTTGCCCGGTCGAAGCGGCGCTCGATGTCGATGGTCTTGTCCACGTTGGAATAGACGCCCATGCGCAGGCGGACCTGGGAATCCCCGTGGCTGCCGCTGTCCAGGGAGACCGTCGCCGCCTCGAGGATCTCGGAATAGCTGCCGCGGTGCGGGCAGTAGACCAGGAAGGTGTCGGCCTCCCGCCGGCACACGATGCCGCCCTCCGCCTGGACCGCACCGCGGATGCGCTCGCCGACGCGCTTGAGCAGCTCGTCGCTGTAGGCCTTGCCGTAGCGCTCGTTGATCATGTGGAAGTGGTTGATGTCGATGACGATGGCGTCCGTGGCCATATCCTTGTGGTAGACGTCATACTGGCCCGCGTAGCGGTAGAAGTATTCCCGGTTGTACAGCCCGGTCAGCTGGTCGCGCTCCGTCCAGCGGATGATATCCCGGTCCTCGGACAGCTCGATGGTGCGCAGCACCCGCGCCAGCACCACCTTGGGCTGGGGATAGGGCTTTGGGATGAAGTCGATGGCCCCCAGGGACAGGCTCTCCACCTCGGCTTCCTTGTCCGCGGTCATGACGATGACGGGCAGGCGGGCATAGCGCCCGTCCGCCTTCAGGCGGCGCAGCACCTCCAGGCCGTGCATGTCCGGCAGGTTCAGGTCAAGCAGTACCAGGCTCAGCACCTCATAATTCTCGGCGACATCCTCCAGGGCCTCCTCGCCGGTTCCCGCGAGCACCACTTCATAGGTGTCCGAGAGGATGAGGCTGAGGATCTGCTGGTTGATGGTCTCGTCCTCGACGACGAGCACGCGGCGCTTGCCGTTGGATGAATGAAAGGTCAGGTGTCTCTCCGGCATTTCGATTGCCTCCCGTATTTCAAAGCGTTACTGTGCTCTCTCTATTTGCTCCGTTCATGCCTCGATCAGGCTCTCCAGCGTCTCGAACAGCGCCTCCGGCTCCACGGGCTTGGACAGGTGGGCGTTGAGCCCGGCCTGCATGCTGCGCTGGACGTCCTCATCGAAGGCGTTGGCGGTCAGCGCGATGATGGGAATGCGCTTCGCGTCCGGCCGGTCCATGGCGCGGATCACCCGGGTGGCCTCCAGGCCGTCCATCTCCGGCATGCGCAGGTCCATCAGGATCGCGTCGTACCAGCCCGGCTCGTGGGCCCCGAACAGTTCCACGGCGATGCGGCCGTTCTCCGCCACGTCCACGTCCATTTCCCGCATGGAGAGGACCATGACCATGATCTCCGCGTTGACAGCCACGTCCTCGGCCAGCAGCACCCGGCAGCCCTTCAGGTCCACCGTTCGGCGCGCCAGCACCTCGTTCTTGCGCCGGAAGGCCTCCCGGAACTCCTCCATCACGCTGCCGGCGAACAGCGGCTTGGGCACGAAGGTGTCCACGCCCGCAGCCCGGGCCTCGTCGGCGATGTCGTCCCAGTTGAAGGAGGTGAGGATGATGATGGGCGTGTCGTGGCCCACGATGGCGCGGATCTGCCGGGTGGTCTCGATGCCGTCCATCTCCGGCATGCGCCAGTCGATCAGTATGAGGTTGTAGTCGTTTCTGCGGCCGTGGCGGACGCGGACCTTGTCCACGCCCTCCCAGCCGGACTCCGCCGTGTCGCAGCGGATGCCGATCTGCCCGAGGACGATCTGGGCGTGCTCCAGGGCGATGCGGTCGTCGTCGATGACCAGCACGCTCATCTCCCGGGGGTTCAATTCGCCCTCCTCCGTCGCGGCGTGCCTGCGGTCGGATTCGCCGAGGGGCACCGTGACGGTGAAGGTGCTGCCCGCGCCCTTCTCGCTCTCCACCTCAATGCGCCCGTTCATCAGCTCCACCAGGCTCTTGGTGATGGACATGCCCAGGCCCGTGGAACCGTAGCGGTTGGAGGCGGAGGAATCCTCCTGGCTGAAGGCGTCGAAGATGTGGGGGAGGTACTCCGGGCTCATGCCGATGCCGGTGTCGCTGAACACCAGCTTCAGCACGGCCTTGCGGTCGTACCGGGCGCCCTCCTCGATGGTGAAGTGCACGGCTCCGCCCGCGGGGGTGAACTTGACGGCGTTGCCCAGGATGTTGAGCATCACCTGCTTCAGCTTTATGGCGTCGCCGATGTAGTAGTCGTCGATATGCCCGGCGATGCGGCAGTCGTAGGCCAGGCCCTTGTCCCGGCACTGGCCGCTGATGATGGTGTTGACCTGCTCCAGGCTCTTGGCGAAGGAGAACTCCTCGGTCTTGATGACCATGCGCCCGGACTCGATGCGGCTCATGTCCAGTATGTCGTTGATGATGCCCAGCAGGTGCTGCGCGGAGGCGCCGATCTTCTCCAGGTACTCCTTGACCCGCTCGCTGGCCGTCTCGTCGTTCATGGCGATGTTGTTCAGGCCGATGATGGCGTTCATGGGCGTGCGGATCTCGTGGCTCATGTTGGAGAGAAACGCGGTCTTGGCCCGGTTGGCCTGCTCAGCGGTGGCCAGGGCGTCCTTCAGGGCCTCCCGGCTTTCGTTGAGCGCCTCCTTTTGCAGCCGCTCGCGCTCGACGGACAGCTCCAGCTCCCTACGGTACTCCTCCTTTTCGTCCTCCACCACGAAGCTGTGCAGCAGGCAGGTGCCCAGCATGTAGCCGATGGCGTACATCGGCAGCAGCGGGTAGAACACCTGTATGGCGATCAGCACCACCATGGCGATGCCGAACAGGCCGATGGTGCGGTGGCGCAGCTTCAGCTTGCCCTCAGACTTTGCCGTCATGGACAGCGTGTAGATGGAGGTCAGCGTGAACAGCAGGATCTGTATCGCCAGCGTCACATACCGGGCGGCGCAGGCGTGGTAGCCGCCGTTCTCATCAAACCAGAACAGCACGGGGCGGAAGAAGTTCACGGCGACCACCACCAGCTCGAAGGCCAGGAACGCGCGGCCGGTATGCCGCAGCAGCCTGCCGAAGCGGTTGTCGCTCTCCAGGTAGGAGACCACGTATCGCGTCCACAGCATCACTGACGCCACCATGGCGATGAAGTGGACGGCGGTATCGGCGTATTGCAGCGCCGTCATGCGGTGGGCGTCCAGTATGCCCCAGAGCGCGTCGGTGACGTAGTAGCCCATGACGCCCATCAGGAAGTGGCGATAGCAGCGCCGGGTCTGCGTGTCTTCGCCGCCGTTCAGCTTCCACAGCACATCCCGGTTGGTGATCACGAGGAGGATCGCCGCCAGGATGCCGATGATTGAATAGGTCATTACAGAATTCTCCTTGTGGCGCGCCGAATGCAGGCAGGCCGGGGAAGGGGGCGCAGGGGAGGAAAAGGCGCCGGTCGGATCCGCCGGCGGCGCAGGAGGCGCGCGCTTCGGGACCGCCCGTCGCACGGACACTGTTCGAAGTCTGCGCATATGCCGCGACAGGCACAAATGTATACATACCCACTAAACATTATATATGAATTTGTAGATTACCGCAATAGGCAAATGCGCAATGGCGCGCGGCAGGGGCCGATCGGAAGCGGGCGTTGGATTCTTCCGATCGGGGCGCCCCTGCCGCGAAAAGGAAGCCCCCGAAGAGCGACGGTTTCGGCGCTTCTCGGGGGCACGATGGGTTGATCGATTCAGTGGATCGCGCGCTGCCCGCGCCAAAGCGGGCAGCGCGCACTGCGATGATCTCAGTTCGCGGCCAGGTAGGTGCCGAGCGTTCTCAGGAAGAACGCGCCGGTCGCGTCCACGGCCTGGCGGAGGGAATGCTGGTCCTCCTCGGAGAACACGTTGAAGGTGTGGTCCATGCCCTCGATGAAGTACGCGCGGGACATCGGATTGCCGCTGGCATCCACGATCATGCGGCTCCAGCGGGGATCGACGGTGTCGTCCTCGGTCCCGGCGATGGCCAGCACCGGCCCCATGAAGCCTTCGGAGAATTCCCTGAGCACGTCGGTATTGGCCACGTCGTCGCACCACTGGAGGCTGACGTTCAGGCTCTCACGCCAGTCGAACTCCATGACAAAGTAGCCGTTCGCCCTGGCCTCGGCGTAGTCCGCTTCCGTGAAGAAGTCGTCCAGCATCATGTCGGGAGCTCCGGCCCAGGTGACCAGCGCCTTGAAGGTTTCCGGCTCCCAGGCGCAGGCCAGCAGCGCGTCGGTGCCGCCCTGGCTCCAGCCCATGACGCCGATGGCGTTGCCGTCGATGCAGTCGAGGGAGGCCATGTAGTCGGCGGCGGCCTTGGCATCCGCCACGGCGGAGTGGAAGTTGTACTGCATGTAATCCGCGGCGCTGTCGCCGTTGCCGGGGAAGTCGATGCGGATCGTGGCGATGCCGTACACTTCCGCCAGTACCGGCGCGGCAAACCTGTAGCCGTCGCCCGCCTCGTCGCGGGTGGAACCGGTGCCGTGCAGCATCACGACCGCCGGGAAGGGGCCGTCGCCCTGGGGCAGGCAGATCGTGGCAGGGATATCGTAGTCCGCGCCGGCGATGCTCACGACGGTCTCTGTGCAGGTCGACTCGGCGGCTTCAATCGCGTTGCCCTCGCCGCCCTCATCAGAGAATTCATCAATTTCGCCGCCCGCGCCGGACTCGGCGGGGGATTCTGTGGCTTCGCCGCCCGCGCCGGATTCGGCGGGGGATTCCGTGGCTTCGCCGCCTGCGCCGGACTCAGCGGGGGATTCCGTGGCTTCGCCGCCCGCGCCGGACTCTGCGGGGGATTCTACGGCCTCGCTTCCTGCGCCGGATTCGGCGGGGGATTCGACGGCCTCGCCGCCCGCGCCGGACTCAGCGGGGGATTCGACGGCTTCGCCGCCCGCGCCGGACTCGGCGGGAGATTCAACGGCTTCGCCGCCCGCGCCGGACTCGGCGGGGGATTCGACGGCTTCGCCGCCCGAGCCGGACTCGGCAGGGGATTCGACGGCCTCGCCGCCCGCGCCGGACTCGGCGGGGGATTCCGTGGCCTCACCGCCCGCGCCGGACTCGGCGGGGGCTTCCGCGACCTCGCCGCCCGCGCCGGACTCGGCGGGAACTTCCGTGACCTCGCCACCTGCGCCGGATTCGGCGGGGGATTCCGTGGTTTCGTCCTCGCTTTCGCCCTGCGCCGCGATGGCTTCCGCCATCCAGGCCGGCGTGTGGCCGGTATCGATGTAAATGCTGTCCGGGTGGACGAAGGCGGGCAGCTCCTCCGCGTCCGTGCCCATGCCGCCGGCGCTCGGCCCATCGGCGTCCGGCCCGGTGCCGGTGGGACTCATCTCGAATATGAGCTGTGTGGAATTATCACAGGTGTAGATCCCCGATTCGCCTTCGCACACATAGGCTGCGATCGTATAGACGATCTTGTCGTTCACCGCGTCGTGGGAATCCAGATGCACAGTAAATTCATCCGCAATTGTGTCGGCGTACCAAATTTCGCTGTGCGCGACGGCGGATTCGGTGTTGCCGGGGGCATATGCGCTGTAGTCTATCCTGCGCGGCGGCATCACCGGGCCGTCGTAGCTGGCCTCCACGCGGACGAGCGCATTGTCGCCGGACCGCCACTTGCCGTCTTCGTTGGGGCATTCGGAGAGTATTGTCGCAGTCACGACGACCTCGCCCTTGCCCTGAGGCGTGAAGTCAAATACCAGGGTATGGTTGGCCGTCATGTAATCCGTCGTGTCCGCGTCCTTCACGTTGGCCAATGCCCGGAAGACAAATGTTTGAGTTCCTCCCGTCATCTGACCTTTGTCCAGCGTCAGTTGCACGGTGTCCGAGACCTGGTCCGTATTCTCGGCGCTGAGCGTGATGGGTTGTTTCCCGGTTGTGTCGGCGCCTTCGATGATCAGCCGTTTGGCCGGGCTGCTGCCCAGATAGTCAGCGCTGAGCTTCACGTCTACCACATCGTCCCCGCGCCAGATGCCGTCCTCATGGGGGCATATGCTGCGCAGTTCCACGTTCAGGGACAGCTCCGTCGCTTCATCGGATGTCTGCATGATCGGCAGCTGAACCGTGGCCGTGTTGGAGCGGGCGCTGCGGTACTCGGCGGGATAATCGCCCTCGGCCACCCAGGAGGCGCGGAAGGCGTCGCCCGTGAAGTCCTCCGGGATGGTGACGCCGATCAGCATCGTCTTGTACTTGTAATCAATGGGACCCATATCGCCGATCATGAAGCCCGACGCGCCGTGGCCAAAGTCGTGCCAGATCCTATCGTTGAGAATGCCGGACTTCTGGTTATCACCCGTGGCGTAGATCCGGGTCCTGGTCAGCCGACGGTTGGTGGTATCGCTGAGGGTCAGCCTCACGGGTACGGTCATGCCGGGGGTGTAGAGGGGCCGCTCCTCCTGTACCTGGGCGGTGAGGCTCAGGAACTCCGGCAGAATCTCCCGGCAGGGTATCGAGACGTGGATGCTGGGCGTGATGATGGTCCTTCCATCTTTCAAAAGCATGCCGCGGACGTGGACATCCGCCTCCATGGAGGCAGCGTCGCAGTCCTCCTTTTGGATCGTGTAGCTCCAGCTCGCATCCGCCGTCGCACCGGTCGTGAGGATTGTTTGTGCCGGGACGTCCTGGATATCATCCAACTTGGAGAGGATTTCCTTGTTGGGCCCGATGAAGCGCATCCCGAAGATTTCCACCGGCTCCGGGCCGACGTTTTTCACGGTCATGTGGACAGTCACCCGGTCGCCGGGGCCGTAAAGGTTCTTCCAGGGGGTGACGTAGTAGTCCAGACTGATGCCCGGGCTCTCTTTATCCTTTATGGAGGGATTATAGGCCAGGGACACCACCTCGGATTCCACGACCTTTGACTTGCCCTTCTTGTCGGTATAGGTGCCGGAGAGCTGCAGGCGCAGGGCGCGGGGCTCTATGTAAGTGGGCACGGGGATGGTGGCCATCACCTGGGCCAGGTAGCCGAAGTCCGCGTCCGTGCCCATGTATTTGTTCTTCAGCTTGAACTCATCCGTCTTGAAGACTTCGTTGTGATCCGTGTTGACCTGCTTGATCGTCAGCATCAGGTTTCGGACCTCGGCAAGCTCGGGCCCTTCGATGCCGACGCGAATGGGGATGTCGATCGTGTCTCCCGCATAGACGCGGCTCACATAGTCATTTTTGTCCACGGAAAGGATGAGGGTGGGCTTGCTGGTCCCGCTCTCGTGGCCCAGCGATATCTTCGCGGGACGCCAGGTCGGGCCAAACTCCACCGTCTCCTGCTCGAGCATCCCGGTTCGCTGGTTCCTGAGATACACCGTGGCTGCGCGTTTATTCCAGCTTTCCGGCGCCTCCTTGATGTGCATATGATAGGTAAAGTCATAGCTTTCGCCGGCTGACAACGTCATGCCTATGAGCGACCATTCATTCGCGAATGCGTCGTCAGCGTAGCCCAGGCCAAATCCCTCAAGTCTGTAGCTGCTGTAATTGTCGATGGTCAGCCGCAGTTGCACCTTCACATCGGCGCCGTCGTAGAAGGCGCTGTCCCAATCGGGAATGTCGGTGACCACGAATCTGCGCGCCGAGAAGACCTCGCCCGCGTCCTCGAAGACCGGCACGGTCGGGTTCCCGCCGCCGAAGGTGCTGTTGATGTCGCCCGGCAGGGGATCGTCGCCGGGGCCCATGCCGCCGACCATGCCGAGCCACTTCTGAACGCCCGGCCAGGCGATGCCGTCCGGCTCAAAGTCGTGGGCCTGCTCCACCGCCTTCACCGCCGCCTCGGTCTTGTTGCCGAAGATGCCGTCGGCCGCGCCGCAGTTGAAGCCGCCGGCGTTCAGCGCTCCCTGCAAATCCTTCACGCCGTCGCCCCGGTCGCCCTTGCGGTAGGTGGGCTGGGGCTCCTGCTCCTGGCGCTCCAGCTCGCCGCAGCGCTCGCAGGCGCGCTCGCGCACGCCGATGGAGAAGTCGGTCATCTCGGCGACCACGGTCCATTCACCGAACCGGTGGCCCTTCCGGGGAACCGCTTCGGTCTCCTCCAGGCCGCAGGCCGCGCAGGCGTGCGTCTGGCTGCCCTCCTCGGTGCAGGTGGGCTCGAGGGTGACGGTCCAGTCGCCAAAGTCATGGGGGGCCTTTTCGACGGCTTCCCCTTCTTCGAACCCGCAGATCTGGCAGGTGTGGGTGCGCGCGCCCTCCTGCGTGCAGGTGGGTTCAAGGGTGACGGTCCAGTCGCCGTAGGTGTGGGGCAGAGTGTCGATGGCCTGGACATCCACGTGCCCGCACTTTTCGCAGGTGCGCGTGCGCTCGCCCTTCTCGGAGCAGGTGCTCTCCCGGGTGACAGTCCAGTCGCCATAGGTGTGGGGGAGCCTGTCGATGTCGCGCGTCTTTTTCTTGCCGCAGACGGAGCACTTGCGCTCCTCCACGCCCTTCCGATCGCAGGTGGCCTTCCGCGTGGTCTTCCACTTCCCCCACGTATGATCGACCATGGGCGTGGAGCGGGTCTCCTTCACGCCGCAGCGGGAGCAGGTGCGGACCTCCTCGCCATCGGCGGTGCAGGTGGCGGCCCTACTGGTGGACCAGGAGCCAAAGCTGTGGCCCAGCGCGGCGGTGGAGCGGGTCTCACTCGCGCCACAGCGGGAGCAGGTGCGAACCTCCTCGCCGCCGGCGGTGCAGGTGGCATTCTTGCTGGCTGTCCAGCCGCCGAAATTGTGGCCCAGCGCGCTGCCGTTCGGTTCCCGCTTCGTGGTGCCGCAGTAGATGCACGTGTAGTTCTTGTAGCCGGGGGCGGTGCAGGTCGGTTCGGTCGAACCGGTTTGCCGCCATCCGTGGTTGCCGCCGTTGGCGGCGGAATTGGGGCTGGGGCATTCTCCGGCCAGGGCGGATACGGGAACGAGGCCCGCGAGCATCAGCACCGCCAGCAGGATCGCCAGGATTTTTCTCGGTTTCATCAGGATTCCCCCTTTTGGTCTTGATCTGTACACAGGATATATGACTGATGGGAACGGGCGCGTCATGCCGGCTGGAGCCAGCATGTTTTCCAATTGATTACTGATTCCATGGAGCGGGCGGCTGTGAGCGGCCCCTGCCGGGAATCGCTCCTGCTCTGCGCCATCGCCTGATGGTTCGGATTTTCTGAAAAGGAAACAGAAATTTACCAATCCATTATAATTGTAGCATAAATGGTTTGAATTGTCTACTGTATAGAAACAATATTGGGACGAATGATGGCCGAGACAGGCCCGCGGCCATGGAAAAAGAAAGAGCCCCGAAGGGCGCTGTGATTCAGGCACCCTTCGGGGCAAAAGGAAAGGGGGGATCATTCCCAAACATTGATTAGGAAAACGGAACGTTTTCCGGGTCGGCGGCCCACTTGGTGAGGACGCCGACAATCATTCCCACTCGACAGGACTTAACTGATTCTGTTTAGGAAATGATGTTCGTCCTGTTCGTGGCTCCTCTGATTATTTGATATATCCATATGATCCAGCCTATCACCCCTCCTGTTATCATTTTGTTATCAGCGTTGATAACAGAGAAGGGGAACTGCTGCGGATAATAGCACTGTTATTATACCAAAACACAGTCCAATTTCAAGATGCCTTGAGGGAATATGGTTATCTCTGGGAGACGGTGAACAGCGAATAGAAATAGCCATTCTGTTCCATAAGTTCTCCGAAAGTCCCTTGTTCCGAAACCTCGCCATTTTTCAGTGCGAACAGACCGGTACAGCGGCGAAGAATGTTTTCATCCAGGTCGTGAGTGACGATGACGCGGGTGTAGCCGTCCAGCTTCAGAATGGCGTCCAGCACCTCAAAGGAGGTCTCCGCGTCCAGGGACGCCGTGGCCTCGTCCACAAGGAGTACCGGGGTCTTCCGCAGCAGCGCCCGGGCAATGGAAATCCGCTGCCGCTCGCCGCCGGAGAGGCCGGAGCCGTTCTCCCCGCAGAGATAGTCCGCGCCCTTTTCGTCGATGAGCTTTTTCAGCCCCGAAAGCCGCACGGCGCGGTCGATCTCCTCTTCTGGGAATTCGGAGAACATGGTGATGTTGTCGCGAATCGTGCTGTTGAATACAAACACGCTCTGCTGAATGATGGACACGAGGTCGTAGAGCGAACTGGCGGAAACGGTTTTGAGTTCTTTTCCGTCATAGAGAATCTCGCCCTGATAGTTTTTCGAGGACGCCATCAGCAGATTCAGGATCGTCGATTTGCCGCTGCCGGAGCCGCCCACCAGGGCGTAGCAGCCGCCGGCGCGCAGTTCCATGTCCACGTCACACAGCACAGGCTTTCCTTCTTCATAGGCAAACGCGAGATCCTTGACCGAGATCCCCTCGGTGAGCTGCGGCGGGATCTGCTCGCCCTCTTCGGAAACATGCTTGTTCAGCGCCTGCGCCAGCTTGTCGATCAGCGAGTTGGCGGACATCATGCCGGCGAAAAACGTCGGGAACGCCTGGATGGGGCCCAGTACGTAGTTCAGCAGCTGAACGAATACGATGGCGGTACCCGCCGTGATGCCCTTACCGGAAAGAGCCAGCGCGGCGGCCACAAAGAACACGCCGAACTGCAGGATCGCGCCTGCGAAGCCTGAGGAATAGCTTACCAGAACGTTCACCTTCGTGCGTTTTTTCGAGGCTTCCGCTACGTTAGCGTTGCTGTGATCATGCAATCTGGCAATGCTTTTCTCCGCCTTAAAGCTCTTAATCACAGAGAAACCCATGAGTGCGTCCTTCAGCATGCCGGTGTAGCGCTCTTTTTGATCGGAAACGCTCTTTTCCGCGATTGCCGCCTTGTTCCCCAAAACCACGGAGACGATGATGGGCAGCAGGGAGAAACCGATGGCGATCAGCGTCAGCAGCGGGCTGTACCACAGCATGAGGCCCAGCGCGCCGACAAACGCGATGCCGACCTGTATCGTGCTCTGCAGCCGTCCGATGAAGTCCGTTTCGATGGTGTTTACGTCGTTGGAGAGCGCAGAGATATAGAGCGAGCTGTCCTCGCCGGAGAAAGCCTGAATGCCTTTTTCCATAAGCCGGTCAAAAACGTATTCCCGATACTGCTTCATTGCCTTTGCGCGGAACTCAGAGAGGAACGTCCTGTCCAGAATCCATCCCAGACCAAACAGCGCAAACGCGCCTCCCGTGATGATCAGCAGCGTGGCGAAGCCGTAGGGGCATTCTCCGGAGATCAGGTCGGCGACCTCCTTGATGAGCCAGGAGATCACCAGCTCTGCCGCAGCGCCGAACAGGGATGCGATCACCGTCATCGCCAAATTGAACTTGTTATTCCGAAACAGTTCTTTGAGAAAAGGGCGCCGCAGCGCCTTGATTTCTTTCTTATTCATGATGATTCTCCTGTTCAATGAGGGATTTTCAAAGAGCGGTAAGCTCTTCATTATCAAATTGGTTTATCGCATAATCGACACCGTCCATTGCCGTCACCCCCAGCGCTTCGGAAAGCTGCTCCTGGGTCAGCGACCGTTCCTTGCGGAAGGCGCGGATGTTTTCTGCCAGCATCATCTTCATTTGCCCACCTCCTTTGTACTTCTGTAAATGATTATAAAGCATCGGAACCGGAAATTCAACGGACCAGTCGTATCAATCGGATTTTATTTTTCCTACTGGCAGTAAGATTTTCATGCTTTGCGGATAAAAGAAATAATAGAGCAGCCGTCTATCATGAACCTATGCACATTTCGCAACACAATATATAGTTATCAAATTGTTATCAGCACTGATAACATAAATACAGCAGGCACTCCGAAGAATGCCTGCTGTATAAAGCTATTCAGGATAATTCAGCACATTTTAAGCCAAAACCTGCATTATTCCCACTCGATGGTGGCGACGGGCTTCGGGGACAGGTCGTAGAGCACGCGGTTCACGCCCTTGACCTCGGCGAGGATGCGGTCGGTGATCTTGAGCAGCACGGGCCACTCGACCTGCTCGACGGTGGCGGTCATGGCGTCCACGGTGTTCACGGCGCGGAGGATGACGGGCCACTCGAAGCAGCGGGCGTTGTCACGCACGCCGGTGGAGCGGAAGTCCGGCACGACGGTGAAGTACTGCCACACCTTGCCGCGCAGGCCGGCCTTGTCGAACTCGTCGCGCAGGATGGCGTCGGCCTCGCGCAGGGCCTCGAGGCGGTCGCGGGTGATGGCGCCGAGGCAGCGCACGCCCAGGCCGGGGCCGGGGAAGGGCTGACGGTAGACCATGCTGTCGGGCAGGCCCAGGGCCACGCCGCAGGCGCGGACCTCGTCCTTGAACAGCATCTTGAGGGGCTCGACCAGTTCAAACTTCAGGTCCTCGGGCAGGCCGCCGACGTTGTGGTGGGACTTGACCATCTTGGCGGTCTTGGTGCCGGACTCCACGATGTCGGGATAGATGGTGCCCTGGCCCAGGAACTCGACGCCGTCCAGCTTGCGGGCCTCCTCCTCGAACACGCGGATGAACTCCGCGCCGATGATCTTGCGCTTCTGCTCGGGGTCGGAGACGCCGGCCAGCTTGTCCAGGAAGCGGTCCACGGCGTCCACGTAGATCAGGTTCGCGCCCAGCTGGTTGCGGAAGACCTCCACCACCTGCTCGGGTTCGCCCTTGCGCAGCAGGCCGTGATTGACGTGCACGCAGGTCAGCTGCTTGCCGATGGCGCGGATCAGCAGGGCCGCCACCACGGAGGAATCGACGCCGCCGGACAGGGCCAGCAGCACCTTCTTGTCGCCCACCTGCTGACGGATCAGCTCGATCTGGTCGGCGATGAAGTTGTCCATGTTCCAGTTGGCTTCGGCCTTGCAGGTGTCAAACGTGAAGGCGCGCAGGGCTTCCTTGCGGATCTCGTCGTCCTCGGGCCACTTGTCCAGGCAGACGTCGGCCTTCTGCGCCTTGTGGTCCACGGCCATCAGCGGCACGCCGCTGCCATACACCGCATCGCTGGCGTCAATCTCAACGCCGTCCACCACGCGGTTCACGCCGCCGTTCAGCACGATGCCCTTCACGTTGGGCAGCGCCGCCAGCTGCTGCTCGGTGATGTCGTAGGGGTGAATCTCCGTGTACACGCCCAGCGCGCGAATCTCGCGGGCGATCTGAGCGCTCTGAGTGCTGCCGAGGTCCAGAATGACGATCATGTCCTGCTGCATAATGTGCCTCCCCGTATCATATTTTCATTGGTATGAAGGTATTTTAGCACCTTTGCCGCCTTCCCGTCATTAATGGAAGGTTATTTTGGGAAAATGTTTCTCACATGTTGTAATCGGAATTGATTGACAAAGCATTGCAAATATA
Source organism: uncultured Eubacteriales bacterium (assembly GCA_902801165.1). Lineage (GTDB taxonomy): Bacteria > Bacillota > Clostridia > Christensenellales > Aristaeellaceae > UBA2862. Next base: position 103,173 of record CADCHI010000001.1, read on the forward strand.
ATATAATAGTAATGAATAAGAAATGAGGAGGCAGGAATTATGGCAACCGTACAGATTCGCGTCGACGATGCTTTGAAGTCTCGCGTCGACGAATTATACAGCACCCTTGGTCTGGACACCACCACCGCCGTGCGCATGTTCTTCATGGCGTCGCTGGAGCATGACGGTATTCCCTTCGAGGTGCGGCACATGCCGGATTACAGTTTGCGTGCCGCCATCCGCGACAGTCGTGCCCGCCGCAACCTCTCCGGACCCTACGACACCGCCCAGGCTGCCGTCGCCGCCATGCTGGAGGACGATTGACGATGCTGAAAATCATGTTCACCAACCGCATGAAGCGGGATGTGAAGCGCATGAAAAAGCGCGGCAAGGACATCGAAAAGCTCACCGCTGTGCTGGATGCCCTGGCCCGACAGCAGCCCTTACCTGAACGCAATTGGGACCACGCGCTCACCGGCAGCCTGGCCGACTTCCGCGAATGCCACATCGAGCCGGACTGGCTGCTGATGTATCAGGTGTTTGAGGATGTGCTCATACTTTCCGCCACTGCCACCGGTACCCACGCGGATTTGTTTGACGAATGAATCATAGACACGAAATGGGGACGGCTCTCTTGACACGCAAGCTGTGTTTTGAGAACCGTCCCCATGACATATGAACGGACAGGTGCGGTAAAATTAAAGATTTCCGGGCCTGTCCGTTCGCAGGTGGGGGAGGGGATCAGCGGTTGGATTCTGCCGCCAGCGCCTCCAGGGTGCGGTAGTCGATCTTGCCGCTGGAGCGATAGGGGAGGGCATCGACAATCACAAAATGATTGGTGGCTTCGCGGTCGCTCAATGGATTTCTGCTCTGCTGAATATCCTCGATGATCTGTTCGGGTGATATCCCCGCATTGCAGAATTCATCCTTGAGCGTGACGAATGCGACAGTCGTATCGTATATGTCGCCTTTCACGGAGATCACGCCAGCCTCCTTTACGAATTTGGACGCTCTGATCTTTTCTTCCATCTTGTCGAGCGAGACCTTCATGTCAAGGCGAATGATGATCCTCGAAGCGCGGCCCGTGATGAACAGGAAACCGTCGTCGTCGAGATAGCCCACGTCGTTCGTGTCGAACCAGGAATCACCGTTTTCATCGGTAATAAACGAGGCCTCCGTCCGCTCCGGCATATTTTCATAGCCGATGAACAGGCTTTCGGAGCGTTCGAGGATTTTTCCAACGGCATTTCGCGGCAGCGGCTTGAAGTCCTGCAGGTCCACCACCATCAAATCGGTTCCATCCACCGCGGTTCCGGCAGAGCCGCGGCGATTCCTGCCGATCTGGTTGAGCGTGACAGCGCCCGCCATTTCATTCTGGCCGTATCCGTTCATGACGGGAACCGTACAGCCCTTGGAGGCGAAGACGGCGTCAAGCACCTCGAGCTCCTCCTTGCCCATGGAAGAACCGCCCGCAAGCATGCAGCCCAGGAAAGACAGGTCGCTGACCTGGTCGATCAATTGATAGATTCCCCTGTAAAACATCGGGGACGCAAAGAGAAGCAGCTTTGTCGAGGCCGGAAGGCTGTGCTTTTGAAGGAAGGATGGAAAGGTGATGATCGTGCTGAGCACGCCGTCGATGGAACCCTTCGGACCGTATGCCACAAAATAGATGACGGGGATTCCGACGACCAGGCAGGTGTACAGCGTGGTGATCAATCCCATTCCCAGAAAAGACGGGATGATCTTTAGAATCAGATTTTCCGGCACGAGCGGATAGTCTGTTTTCAGCATCTTTTCTACGGCCGCGTTAAGCGCTCGGTCGGACAACTCGATGGGCTTGGGTGTGCCGGTCGTGCCGCTGCTGTTGATGATGACCGCGCAAGCGCCTTCCCTGTACGGCGCTGGAGGACAGAGGGATCCCGCGTTCATTTTCAGTATGTCCGAATAGGCGCAATAGTGTGGGCGGGCTGACGGGATATCCCCGAGCACGATCACGGGCAGCATGGAGGGATTGATATACGGTTCCATTGGCAGGAACTCAGCACCGATCACCAACACATCGATCGAGGATTCCTCAATGCTCTCGCCGATCTCCGATATGTTCTTTGTGAAGTCGATGAACTTTGAAATCGCGCCGACTTTGCTGGCAGCGAGCAGGAAAACTGCTTCTTCATAGGAACTTGACGATAGCACGCCGATTTTGCATTGGCCCTCGCACAGGTGGGCGTGGAGCCATGCGGCGGCTTTGTCGATCTCCTCAAGGAGCCTGCCGTGGGAGACCGTTTCGCCGTCCCGCGTGTATAGAGCGACCTTCTCAGAATTGTCCTTCTGCGCGTTGAAGTAGGCATTGTAGATTGTATCGTTGATATTCACGGGCTGTTCTCCTCTCAATTCAGTGCTTCGCAAACTTCTTTTAGGACTATCCGTTACACCTTTTCCTATAGCAAGTGTATTATAACTAAGTTTCCAGAGCAGCAGATAAGTCAGTTGAGGTTGCGCTTATTAAACAGAAAAGCGTTATTCCTGCACGGACATAATTTATCCAAATGTGCAAATGCTTCTTTGGGTTCTGTAATGTCTTTATCAATGTAAAGAGATTTTCTTTCTGTTTCGAAGTCATATCGGTAGTCTATTTCAGCTACAAGATCGTCCTGATACTTCTCCCAATACTGTTGAGTGTCGTCATAATCCGATCTCTTGCCGACAGTATACTTTTCCATTAATTCATATTTCATAGTGGCCATTCTATCTCTCAGAACAGTTAACCCCTCTTTGCGCTCATATTCGCAAATATCAAAAGCGTCGCCGAGCATAGCGTAAACAAACTTGTCGGTGCGTACAAGAGCAATCGGCATAATCAAGGCTCCTGTTGCCTGAGCTAAATTGTATACACCTGGAAATAGCTTGCCGATAAGAAGGTTCTCTGATGTATTCCATACACCTTCTGGATACATGATTATATCAGAACCAAGTTCCATTGCATATTCCATTTTTTTCTGAGCAGCTGTCCGACTTGCCTTATCATTGCGGTCGACGATTATGACTCCACTCAACCATATTGCCCAGCCGTCCATAGATTCGTAAAACTCTGGAAGTGAGCCGCAAAGTATATAGGTTTGTCTCCCCACGATTTTTTGTGAAAAAGGAACGTCTTCTCTGAAACCGTGAGTTGGGGTAAATATGATTCGCTTGTTTTTGGGTATTTTTGCCTTGCTGACTATAATTAGTTTTCTCTTACACGCCAGCGTAACAATGACATGCCGATAAACAGGGTTGAACATTTTTCGCAATACTGTGCCCGGCTTTGACATGACTTTTCTGGGATCGTTGTTCAATAAGTACCTTAGAGCTTTATTAATCATTAGAAAACATCCTTAACCCTGACACACTGACTGTCTTCGTTGCATAGCACTGTCAGTTCCCTGTCTGCCTGCCTATCCGTGTGTAGAAGCATAATTACCCGCCTCCTGCAAAATATACTAACCGTTTTACATGGATTCTTCCATGCGTTCCAAGGATTATTACCGCACGAAACAAAGGATTGATCCATCTGCGGAGAATAATGCCAACGTTTGAAGTAAAGCTATCAACTGTGGTATGCTTGACCCATCCCAACCCTATATTTTTCCACATATCGATTTTTCCCCTTTTCTTGGCTACCATCATTTTAAAAGCGTGGCAACCTCTATCGGGCAGTCGAATGAATTACTCTTTATACGCCACATGGGTTTAGTTCCATCTTGGCGTATGTACTGTCGCTGTTCGCAGCTTCCATCAACGCTTTTGCGTCATGGTGTTTCGCTCCTTTTGTGTGGTGTGTGAGTGCTTCAGAGAGTTTTTTCGCGGGGGAGGATGACGGTTAGCCGGTCAATCATATCGCGGAATGCCCGCGAAGGCCTCCTCCGGCAGACGATCGGCCTCGGTGATCTCCCGGACGGGCTTGCAGGGCACACCGTAGGCCAGCGTATTGGCCGGGATGTCGTGGGTCACCACGCTGCCCGCACCGATAATGGCGTTGTCGCCGATGGTCACGCCGGGGCAGACCACGACGTTTGAGGCAATCCAGACGTTGTTACCGATGGTGATGGGGGCGATTACCTCGATCTCACCACGTCCATAGGGCTCAAATGTGTCCGGAAAGGGGCGCACTACCCTTTGATCCGCAAGCTTGGGATGTGCATGACTGGCAAGGGTTACATTCGGGCCGAGCATTGCGTTATCACCGATGTAAACCCCGCCATGATCGAGTATGACGAGATTCGGTCCGCCATAGAAGTTCCTGCCGACATGGGTATGATTCCCCTGTTGGAAACGGATGGGACCGGCGATAAAAAATGGCTTTCCATCAATTTCCGCCACCAGCTTTTTAAACAGCCAGTTTCGTATCGGGTACATCCAGGGCGGTGTGTGATTGAAGCGATGCTGGATGGCCTCGGTACGGATCATCGTCCAAAACACGGACTTGGTGGTTGGCTGAAAGAGTGTGAGGGTTTTTTTCTCCTCTGTATGCTTTTCACCCGGGGTAAACTGCGACATATCGTAACCTCCCGGAAAGAACCTGCGATAGACCTTTGATACACCATTGAATATGTTATTCTACACTATTATACAATATATAATCTTGCATTTCAATCCCTTTTCCCTTTTTTGGAGGGCATAAGCATCGCTGGTGTCATATAGAATGATGCATGAGGTGAAGGAGTTGGAAAATAAAGATGTGGTTTATGAAGAGGTTTTTGCGCTTCGGCTTTCCAAACTGAGAAATCAAAAAGGTGTTTCGGCGCGAGACATGAGCCTTTCCATTGGCCAGAATCAAAACTACATCAACAATATTGAAAGCGGGAGGTCACTTCCGTCCCTGACCGGGTTCTTCTATATCTGCGAATTCCTGAACATTACTCCCAGCGAGTTTTTCGACCTGGATTCCAATGATCCGGTGGCCCTGCGTGAGTTGACGGGGAAGCTGAAAAAGCTGCCGCCGGAGTATCTCAGCCATATCGAGGCCATCGTGGACGGCCTGGCGGAAAAGTAGGCCGCGCATGTGAAGCGGGGCGGGATTAAATCAATTCCGCTGCGATTCGCGGATTTCTTTATTGGGGAAAGGTTCATATTATCGGCAAACCCTGCGTTCAGGAGAGGACGCAGGGTTTGTCTATGGGCCGCGGCGGATTGCCTCAAGGCGAAGTGTTGAGATGAAATCATGGGATCGTGATTCAACATACGCCGTAGGGACGCCATAATTGGCGTCCGGGCGTGTTAACACAGTTTACGCCCCGGCGCTTGCAGGCTTTACGGAGGGCGGGGATAATGGGGGAGATCATTTGATAGTGTGAAAGAGGTGGAAGCATGGCGGACGGGACGGGCGCGGGCCGGTTTGAGCTGGCGGCGCTGGACATGGACGGCACGCTGCTGAACACCGCCCACGAGACCACCGTGTACACCTGCGGGGTGCTGGCGCGGGCCTCGGCGGCGGGGAAGGTGATCGCCGTCTGCACCGGGCGGTGCCTGTCGGAGCTGTGGGCGCATCTGGAGGCGATCCCCGGCATAGGCTACGCCATCTGCGAAAACGGCGGCTGCCTCTACGACGTGAAGGCGAAGCGCATCCTCGAAAAGGCCGTCATCCCGGAGGCGGACGCCGACCGGGTGCTGGACGCGGCCCGGGACCTGGACGTGTGCGTCCAGTGCTTCATCGGCGACCAGTCCTACATGCGCCTCGGGGAGGCGGAGGAGCTCAAGCGGTACCACATATATGACTTCTGGGAGGTCTTTCGCGCCGGGTCGGTCTTCGTCCGGGACATGGACGCCCTCCGGCGGGAGGTCGACAGGCCCGTGGAGAAGATCAACCTCTATTTCACCACCGCCGCAGAGCGGGACCGCTTCGCGGAGAAGGTGGGGGAAATCGACCTGAACATGAGCGCCTCCCTGGGCATCGGCTATGAGATCTCGCCGAGGGAGGCCGCCAAGGGGCTGGGGCTTCAGAAGCTGTGCCGCCACCTGGGCATCCCCGTGGAGCGGGCGATGGCCGTGGGGGACGGCGGCAACGACATCGACCTGATGAGCGCGGCGGGCTTCGCCGTAGCCATGGGCAACGCCATCGACGAGGTGCGGCGGCTGGCGGACGCTTTCACCGAGGACTGCGACCACGACGGCGCGGCCCGGGCCGTAGAGCGCTGGCTGCTGGGCGGGGCAGAAGCGTGAGGGGTAGGGATAGCGTTATTTGAGCCCGTTGCACGAGGCGACCTCATCCGTCGGCCCTGCGGGCCGCCACCTTCTCCAGGGGAGAAGGCTTTGGAGCGGGGTTGAAACTGTTTCTCGCTGGACGAATTGAGCGGCTGACAGACCGGCGGACCGCGTGAACGCGGTGTCGAGCGCGCTTTGACATTGTGGCGGCGATCCGGTTTGCCTTCTCCCCTGGAGAAGGTGGATTTCTGCAAAACAGCCGGCTGTTTTGCAGAAAGACGGATGAGGTCGCCATCCCGCAAGGCCAGTGCCACCGCCCATAATATGAAGATAAATTGACATTAACCCTATGGATATGCTATAATCGCTGACAAACGCGCCGGCCCGACGTCGGCGCACGGGAGGAAAGCATGGATACGAGGCTTGAAATCAAGGACCTTTTCGACCTGGAGCACACCCGCGCCGCGAGCCTCTTCGAAGGCGCGCGCTATCCCTGGGAGGTTCTCGGGAAGATCAAGGGCTATATCCTCCAGCTCGGCGCGACGCTGAGCCCGGAGGAATTCGACCACCCGGCGGAGGACATCTGGATTGCGAAGGACGCGAAGGTCGCGCCTACCGCCTGCCTGAACGGCCCGCTGATCGTGGACAGCGGCGCGGAGATCCGCCACTGCGCCTTCGTGCGGGGCAGCGCCATCGTGGGCAAGGGTGCGGTGGTCGGCAATTCCGTGGAGCTGAAGAACTGCGTGCTGTTCGACGGCGTGCAGGTGCCCCACTTCAACTACGTGGGGGATTCCGTGCTGGGCTGGAAGGCCCACATGGGCGCGGGCAGCGTGACCAGCAATGTGAAGTCCGACAAGCGCAACATCGTCATCCACGCGGGCGAGGGCATCGAGACCGGCCTGCGGAAGATCGGCGCGATGCTGGGCGACCGGGTGGAGGTCGGCTGCAACAGCGTGCTGAACCCCGGCACGGTGATCGGCCGGGACTGCATCGTCTATCCCACCAGCTGCGTGCGGGGCGTGATTCCCGAGGCGCACATCTACAAGGACGCGGGGAACATCGTCCCGCGAAAGGAGAGAAATTAAACCATGGGCAGATTGTTTGGAACCGACGGCGTGCGCGGCGTCGCCAATGAGAAGCTGACCTGCGAGCTGGCGCTGGAAATCGGCCGCGCGGCGGCCATGGTGCTGTCGGACAACTCCCGCCGTCGCCCGATATTCGTCGTGGGCATGGACACCCGCATCTCCTCCGGCATGCTGTCCGGGGCGCTGACCGCGGGACTGTGCTCCGTGGGCGCGGACGTGTACCAGCTGGGCGTGGTGCCCACCCCCGCCGTGGCCTACCTGGTGGGCAAGTACAAGGCGGACGCGGGCGTGATGATCTCCGCCTCCCACAACAGCTATGAGTTCAACGGCATCAAGATCTTCTCCGGCGACGGCTACAAGCTGCCCGACGACCTGGAGGAGCAGATCGAGAGCATCATACTGGACAAGGCCGCCGCGCCGCGCCTGGGCCTGGGCAACGACGTGGGCATGGTGGTGGACAAGCAAGCCACCGCCGTGAAGGATTACATCGACCACCTGAAGAGCACGGTGCCCATCGCGCTGACCGGCGTCAGCCTGGCCGTGGACTGCGCCAACGGCTCCTCCGCCATGACCGCCCGGCGGCTGTTCAGTGAGCTCGGCGCGGACTGCCACGTGCTGTTTGACGCCCCCGACGGTCGCAACATCAACGACGCCTGCGGCTCCACCCACATGGAGGCCCTGTCCCAGTACGTGAAGGACAACGGCCTGGACATCGGCATCGCCTTCGACGGCGACGCGGACCGCTGCCTGGCGGTGGACGGCGAGGGCAACATGGTGGACGGCGACTTCATCATGGCCATCATCGCGCTGGACATGCAGAAGCGGGGCAAGCTGGAGAAGAACACCGTGGTGGGCACGATCATGACCAACATGGGCTTCAGCAAGTTCTGCGAAGAAAACAACATGCGCTTCATCCCCACCAAGGTGGGCGACCGCTACGTGCTGGAGGAGATGCTGCTGCAGGAGTACAGCTTCGGCGGCGAGCAGTCCGGCCACGTGATCTTCCGGGACTTCGCCACCACCGGCGACGGCCAGCTGACGGCGATCCAGCTGCTGAGCCTGTTGAAGCGGGAGAACACCACCCTGGCGGAGGCTGCGAAGGTCATGCGGCGCTATCCGCAGGTGATGGTGAACGTGAAGGTCAGCCACGAGGGCAAGATGCGCTTCTACCTGGACAGCGAGGTCAAGGCCGCCGTGGACTGGGGCAAGAGCACCCTGGGCAAGGACGGTCGCGTGGTGGTGCGCGTGTCCGGCACCGAGCCGGTCATTCGCGTCATGGCCGAGGGCCTGGACTACGAGAAGATCGAGCAGGTCGTGAACCGCATCGCCGACGTGGTGCGCGAACGGCTGGCGTGACCAGCGTGACATTTTAAGTGGCTTGAATGCTCATTCAGGGCGGCTTCCGGCGGCGTGCCGGGGCCGCCCTTTTGCGCGCGCATGGCCAACACCCTTGCGATTCCATAGGTTTTTTTCGCCCGATTTGGGCCAATTGACTTTACATATTCTGAATGTTGTGCTATACTTGGTACGTTGAAACTTAACATAAAAGGGAGGTTTTCCAAATGAAGAAAGTTTTGACGTTCATCCTGGTGCTGGCCATGGCGCTGTCCCTGGTGGCGGTTTCCGCCTCTGCCGAGGACTATTCCGGCTACACCATCCGCATCTACTCCAACTCCAACTCCCCGGAGCGCACCACGTGGCTGATCGACGCGGCCGCGAAGGCGGGCTTCACCATCTCCATTGACGACAACTCCGTCATCTCCGGCGACACCGCCGCCGTGCAGGCCGCCAACGAGAACAAGGATGCCGACATCATCTTCGGCCTGAACGAGGTCCGCTGGTCCCAGCTGGTGAACGGCACCTACGAGAACCTGTCCATCCTGGACTGGACTCCCTCCTGGGCCGACAAGGTGGGCGCCTACAAGTATGACGGCAAGGCCTACGGCCTGGTCATCCAGAACATCCTGATGCTCTACCGCAACGACGAGCTGGGCACCAACGGCGAGGCGCTGCACTTCAGCCACTGGGCTGACATCGTGGACTGCGGCTACAACTGGTATCGCCAGGGCAAAGTCGGCGGCACCACCAACATGAACATCAACAACGCCATGCTGTACGCCTTCACCGATCCGGAGTCCCCGGCGGGCGGCATCAGCATCGACGGCTGGAAGACCCTGTGGGCCTACTGCGCCAACGGCAACAACACCGGCGACAAGTACGGCCTGGATCCGCTGATCCGCGGCGACGTGCAGGTTTCCACCTTCTACTCCTCCTCCCTGTACGGCAACATCGAGGCCGCCGAGGAGGCCGGCACCGAGGCGAACCCGCTGCGCGGCACCCTGGAGCCCGAGAACTGGGATCTGGTTGACATCGACGACGGCACCTACTACATCGCCGAGTACCTGGGCATCGTGGACAACCCCGCCCGCACCGAGGAGCAGACCGAGGCCGTGAAGGCCTTCGCCGAGTGGTTCGGCTCCGCCGAGACCCAGATCGCCTGGTCCGACGAGTTCGACAGCTATCCCTGCAACGAGGACGCCGTCGCCGAGCTGTTCGACGAGGTTCCCGCGATCTACGCGATCCCGAACTTCTCCCTGAACACCGTCGAGGGCACCGAGATGACCTACGCCGAGTACGTGGGCGCTCACTCCTCTGAGTGGACCAACATCATGACCAACCTGGGCTTCTACTGGGCCGACAATGCCGACGCCCCCGCCGAGCCCGATTGGGACAACCTGGATTGGGCGACCCTGACCCAGGCTGCGCCGGAAGCGTAAGCAATCATCGGGCAATGACCCGGAAAGGGCGGGCTCCAACGAGCTCGCCCTTTTGTCAAAGCCGACCCCGCACGAGGGGAAGGCTTTGAGAGAATTGAGAATTGGGAATTGAGAATTTTTAAGACAACAGGCATTAGGCAACAGTCAGAATGCCAGGGAAAAGGGAATAGGGAAAAGGGAAAAGGAATTGCTGAGGAATCAGCGCCCGACCGTAGGGAGGGCTGACGGCGCGAGCGCAGCCATGAGTGCCCGCAGGGCGGCATGGCAAGACGCGCCGGAAACCCGCGGGCAAGCGAGCGCAGCGAGTTGCGCAGGCCGCGGGGCGGTAAGGCAACAGGCAACAGTCAGAATGCCAGGGAAAAGGGAATAGGGAAAAGGGAAAAGGGATTGCCAGGGCAATGGAAGAGATTCTTAACTGATAACGCCAAATCGACAAATGGACTGACGGCGCAAGCGCGGCCCGAAGGGCGATCAAATTCGATGGGAAAAAGGGGAGCGGTACATATGATTCAATTGAAGGACATCGTGGTGAAATTCGGGGATTTTGAAGCGCTGCACAACATCAACGTGCACGTGAAGGAGGGAGAGTTCTTCACCTTCCTGGGCCCCTCCGGCTGCGGCAAGACCACCACGCTGCGCACCATCACCGGCTTCATCGAGCCGGTGGGCGGCAGTGTGTCCATGCAGGGCGAGGACATCACCCACGTGCCCATCGAGAAGCGCAACATCGGCATCGTGTTCCAGAGCTACGCGCTGTTCCCCACCATGACGGTGAAGGACAACATCGCCTTCGGCCTGAAGATCAAGAAGCTGCCCAAGGCGGAGATCGAGCGGAAGGTTTCGGACATCGCCCGCAAGGTGGACCTGTCCGACGAGCAGCTGGCCAAGGCGGTCAGCCAGCTCTCCGGCGGCCAGCAGCAGCGCGTGGCCATCGCCCGCGCCCTGGTGACGGAGCCGGCCATCATCTGCATGGACGAGCCGCTGTCCAACCTGGACGCCAAGCTGCGCGTGCAGCTCAGAAACGAGCTGAAAAAGATGCAGCGGGAGTTCGGCATCACAACCATCTACGTCACCCACGACCAGGAGGAGGCCCTGACGCTGTCCGACCGCATCGCCGTGTTCAACAAGGGCTACATCGAGCAGATCGGCACGCCCAACGAGGTCTACAACCACTCCGCCACCGAGTTTGTGGCCAACTTCATCGGCGACATCAACCCGCTGGGCGAGGGCTTCGTGAACGGCCTGGGCCTGCCCGGGGACAAACACCACTTCATCCGCCTGGAGCGGGTGCGGGTGAACCGCGAAAAGGACGCTGGCGAGTACCAGGTGAAGGGCGTCATCCAGAGCCGGGAGTACTACGGCCTGTACATCAAGTATTACATCGACGCCGCCGGACAGACCATCAAGGTGATCGAGAAGAACGACGGCATCAACATCTACGAGCCGGGCGACAGCGTCTCCGTGGGCATCCACCCCCAGGACGTCATGTCCTACTGAGAAGGGGGGAGAGCGGATGCAGCGCACTGTGCGGCGCAAGGGAGGCCTTGATCCTTCGATGATCTACAAGGTCTTCGGCGCGGTATTGTTCATCTATCTTTTCCTGGGCTTCATGGTGCTGCCCTGCCTGAATACGCTGACCTCGATCTTCACCACGCGGGACGCGGCGGGCAACCTGGACCCGATGGCGGTCATACGCTTCTTCTTCGCGGGCAACATGCCCTCCTTCGTCATCAACTCCCTGAAGCTGGCCGTGTGCCTGGTGATCACCGTCAACGTGGTGGGCATCTCCATCGTGCTGCTGACGGAGTACTTTGACATCAAGGGCGCGAAGATCCTGCGCCTGGGCTACATGACCACGCTGATCTATTCCGGCGTGGCGCTGGTCACGGGCTACCAGTTCCTCTACGACAGCAACGGCATGCTCACCCAGTGGCTGGTGCGCTTGTTCCCCGCCATGAACCGGCAGTGGTTCTCCGGCTTCAACGCGGTGCTGTTCACCATGACCTTCGCCTGCACCAGCAACCACGCGTTGTTCTTGCGCAACGCCATCCGGGGCATCGACTACAACACCGTCGAGGCAGCCCGGAACATGGGCGCGAAGCCCTTCAAGGTGCTGTTCAAGGTGGTCATGCCCACGCTGCTGCCCACGCTGTTCAGCCTGACGGTCATGACCTTCATCACCGGCCTGTGCGCCATGTCCGCGCCGACCCTGCTGGGCTACAACTCCATCAACCCGGAGATCGTGCGCATGGCGGGCTCGTCCGTCGCGGACGAGGCCTTCCCCCAGGCCCGCGCGGCCCTGCTGTCCATGATCCTGGCCCTGTTCACCATCGTGCTGCTGACGGCGCTGAACCACTACGAGCGCAAGGGACATTACCTGTCCGTCAGCAAGACCAAGGCCAAGCTGGTGAAGCAGAAGATCCAGAACCCGGTGTGGAACGTGGTGGCCCACGCCTATGCCTACATACTGTTCCTGATCTACATGACCCCCGTGGTGATGATCGTGCTGTTCTCCTTCCAGAACTGGCCGGCCATCCGCGCCAAGTCGCTGAACGTGTCCGACTGGACGCTGATCAACTTCTTCGGCACCCAGGACTACAGCTACACCACCTCCCGCGGCAAGCAGAGGATCCGCGAGGGCGTCATCTCCGGCGTGTTCTCCAACGCGGACACCGTCGGCGGCATCCGGCTGAGCTTCGTACTGTCGGCCCTGGCGGCGGCGCTGACCTGCGTGATCGTGGTGATCGCCGTGAACTACATCTTCAAGCACCGGGGCAAGAAGCGCGGCGGCCTCGTGGAGGCCTGCCTGCTGTTCCCCTGGCTGCTGCCCACGATCCTGATCTGCTACTCCTACCGCATCTTCTTCAACAGCGACGTGTGGTACGTGCTGGGGAAGAACCTGTACTACCGTGAAAACGTGCGATTCCTGATCGTGATGGCCTATACGGTGGTCAAGCTGCCATTCGCGCTGCGCATGGTGAAGGCGGCCTTCTATGCCATCGACGACGAACTGGAGGACGCGGCGCGGAACCTTGGCGCGAGCCAGCTGGTGACGTTCCTGCGGGTGAAGCTGCCAATCGTGCTGCCCAGCGTACTGGCGGTGTTCGCGCTGAACTTCAACGCGCTGTTCACCGAGTACGACATGTCGGCCACCTTCCACTCCAGCTACGGAAAGTCCTACGCCATGGTGATCCAGTCCATGACCGCCGAGGAGGGCCGCGACGGCTACAACATGAACGGCTCCGGCCGCCGGTGCGCCTCCACGGTGTTCATCATGCTGGTCTCGGGCTTGATCCTGTACCTGGTGTACGGCGTTGGAGCGCGGGATCTGGGCGAGCGCCTGGAGCGCCGCAAGAAGCGCAGGGAGTTCTTTGCCCGCCTGACCGGAAGAAAACAGAAAACCGCCTGACCTTTGAGGGCCGCGGGCACGCCATGCCCGCGGCCCTTGATATTGGAATTGTACATGATTAGGAAAACGGAACGTTTTCCGGGTCGGCGGGTTCTGAAGGAACACGCCGACAATCATTGCGAAAAAAGCATACACGACGAGGAGGAAGATGGACATGAGGAACACGCGAATCATCACGGCCCTGGCGCTGGTCCTGGCGATGCTCACCGCCCTTGCCGCGCCCTGCGCGCTGGCGGAGAAGGGCGTCGAGGGGCGCTATGACGATGCCCTCGCGCTGATGCAGACCGGGGACTATGCCGGCGCGGCGTCCGCCTTTGCCGACCTGGGCAACTACGAGGAGGCCAGCCGCCTGGCCATGTACTGCCAGGCCATCGCGGCGGGCGAGGCCGGGCTTTACAGCGCGGCGGTGACCAACCTCAACACGCTGGGGGACTTCCGGGACGCCGCCCTGCGGGCGAAGTACTACGCGGCCCTCTCCTATGAGGCCGCGGAGAACTACGAGAAGGCGGCGGAGCTGCTCTCCGGCATGGAGTTCTTCGGGGACGTCGCCCAGCGCCTGATCGGCTATCCCGAAAAGATCAACGCCCGGGACTACGCCGCGGCGGACGCCGACGAGCAGGCCGGCAGGCTGGAGGATGCCCTGGAGGGCTTCAAGGCGCTGGGAACCTATCGGGACAGCGCGGAGCGCGCCGAGGCGGTCCAGCAGAAGATCTATGCCCGGGACTATGCCGCGGCGGATGCCGCCGAGCAGGCTGACAGGCTGGAGGAAGCCCTGGAGGGCTTCAAGGCCCTCGGCAACTATGAGGACAGCGCGGAGCGCGCGGAGGCCGTACAGGAGAAGATCAACGCCCGGGATTACGCCGCCGCGGACGCCGCCGAGCAGAGAGGCGACTATGAGACGGCCCTCGCGGGCTTTACCGCCTTGGGCGATTATGCCGACAGCGCCCAGCGGGCCGCCGCCGTGCGGGACAAGGGCAACTATGCCCTGGGCCTGCGGCAGGCGATGGACGGCAGGTTTAAGGAGGCCTATAGGACCTTCAAGGCGCTGGGCGACTACGAGGACAGCGCCGAAAAGACCTACGTGCTGGGCGTGACGGACTTCGCGGATCGAATCAATGACAAGGGAAGCGGCGTTGCGGCCTTCCGGTTCCACGATCTCTGGGGCGTCATCAACGTCAGCGACAATACCACCGCCTCGCCCTACTGGGAGTCGATAGGCAGCTACAACGGCCTGGGGCTGGCGCAGGTGGCGAAGGGCAGCTGGTTCGGCTATATTGACGCCAGAGGCGACGTGGTGGTGCCCTGTGAGTACGTTGCGGTGAGCGATTTCAGGGGCAAGCTGTGCACGGTGGCGAGAAAGAGCTATGATAATTTCGATAATTTCCTGTTTGGGCTGGTGGACAGCGACGGCAACGTCGTTTCAGAACCCCAGTGGCGCACCCTTGGCACCAGTTACAATGGTTATTGGGACTCGAAATACAATAACGTGTGGATCTACGCCCCGGTCTTCAGCGACGGCAAGATCAAGGTGCAGGACGAGGACGGCCTGTGGGGTTTCATCGACGAGAGCGGCGAACTGGTGGGCGAGGTGCGCTGGACGGAGATCCAGGACTTCTCGGAGAACCTCGCCGTGGTCTGCGAGAACGGCCAGTACGGCTTCATCGACCGGAACGGCAAGGTCGTCATCGAGCCGCAGTACCTCGCGGCCCGCTCCTTCCACGAGGGCCTCGCGGCGGTGCAGACGAGCGACGGCTGGCAGTACATCGACCCGGAGAACCGCGTCGTCATCCAGCCGCTGTACCGGGAGGCGGAGGACTTCCACGGCGGCAGGGCGGACGTGTTCCTGCCCGGCACCGGCTGGCAGATCATCGACAAGACCGGGGGACTGGTCTACTTTATCACCAACGACATCAAAGCGGCCTATCGCGATGGCGTCAGCCTCATGGAATCCGGCGATTATGACGGGGCCATTGAAGTGCTGGCTGCTCTGAATGGATACGGCGACTCGGAAGAATTGATCCTGGAGTGCCGCTATCGCAAAGCCATGGCGATGTTGGATGCCGGGGAATTCGACGAGAGCCTGCAAATACTCGGCGAGCTTGGCGATTACAGGGACGCCGCCCAGCAGCTGACGGTCGGTCGGTACAGGAAGGCGACCGCCCTCATGGAGGCCGGCGATTACAGCGCGGCTGCCGAGGCGTTCAGTGAGATTCCTGACTACAGCGATGCCGCCGATTTGGCCCTCGAATGCCAGTATCGCAAGGCAGCCGCATTGAGGGACGAAGGCAACCTGGCGGCGGCCCTCGCGGTGTTCACGGCCCTGGGCGACTACAGGGATGCCGTTGACCAGGCTGCCGAAATCACGGAGCAGATTGGCGAGGCCGCGGCACAGGCGGAGCTGGAGTGGAACGCGAAGCTCGCCGGTCTGCAGCAGGGCGACAGCATCACCTTCGGCAGCTACGATCAGGATGGCACGGAGGACAACGGCGCCGAGCCCATCGAGTGGATCGTGCTCTCCGCGGACGACAACAGCGCGCTGCTCATCAGCCGGTACGCGCTCGAGTGCAAGAAGTACAACGAAGAAAACACGAGCATCAATTGGGCGACCTGCACGCTGCGCAATTGGATGAACGGAGAATTCTATGGTTCGGCGTTTACGGAGGATGAAAAGGCGCGAATCCTTCGCGTGAAGGTCACGGCGGACAAAAACCCGGCGACGGATGTAGACCCAGGCAAGGATACTCAGGACAAGGTGTTCGCGCTGAGCGTGAACGAAGCGACGCGCTACTTCGCCTCCCAGGAGGAACGCATCGTAAAGCCGACCTTGAGGGCGGTGAACAACGGCGCTTACAAGAACGACGCGGGGAACGGCACCTGGTGGCTGCGAACGCCGGGACAGAGCAAGGCCTGCGCGGCAGGCGTGGCTTTGAGTGGCGACTTCTCAATAAACTGGGGCGTTCACGCCTACGACTGCGGCGTGCGTCCGGCCATCGTGCTGAGCAAGCTCGGTCCGGCGGAAGTCATGGCCGCGGCGCTTCCGGCCAACAGCTGGACGGAGCGCTCCGAGGCCGAACTGGTCGCCCTGGCGGCCGAGGCGCTGAAGGAGCCGGAATACTATTCCGGCTATGAGACGCTGCTGGCGGAGGGCCCCGTCAGCCAAGGCTCGAAGGGCGAGGCCGCCAAGGCCGTGCAGCGGCTGCTGATCGGCTTTGGCCAGAGCATCACCGCCGACGGCGACGCCGGAGCGAGGACGATGGCGGCGCTGAACGAAGTGCAGGCCAGCCTCGGCCTGGAGGAGACCGCCTCCATCGACGCGTCGATCTACGCCAGGCTGCTGCTCCAGCTGCTGGCCTGCAGCGACCCCGAATCGGCATCCGCCATGCAGGCGGACTGCCACGCCTACGGGACCGACGAGGAGTACCAGGCCACGCTGGAACGCGCCTCGGCGTTGCGGGGCATTTGACGACCGGAGCGGGGACGATTTGGACGCTTATGTTAATTCCATATTGACAACGAGGTTAAATGCGGGTATAATATCAGTGGTTGAAAACCAATAGAAACGGAGGTAACATACATGAAGAAACTGCTTGCTGTGCTGCTGGCCGCTCTGCTGGCGCTGGCCTGCTGCTCCGCCTTCGCGGAGGAGATCGACGCGGACCTGATCGCCGCCGCTCAGGAAGAGGGCGAGCTGGTCGTCTACGGTTCCTGCGAAGAGGACTACCTGGCCGCCGCGACCCGGCACTTTGAGGAGCTGTACGGCATCAAGACCCAGTATCAGCGCCTGTCCACCGGCGAGGTTCCCACCAAGATCGAAGAGGAAAACGGCAATCCCTCCGCTGACGTCTGGTTCGGCGGCACCAACAACCCCTATGACGAGGCCGCCGCGAAGGGCCTGCTGGACAACAGCTATGTGCCCGTCAACGCCGCGCACCTGACCAAGGACATCTACAAGAATCCCGACGGCTACTGGTACGGCATCTACACCGGCATCCTGGGCTTCATGGCCAACAAGGATGAGCTGGACCGCCTGGGCCTCGAGGCTCCCCAGACCTGGGACGACCTGCTGAAGGAAGAGTACAAGGGCCTGATCTGGCTGTCCAACTACAACACCGCCGGCACCGCCAAGCTGGTCGTGAACACCATGCTGCAGATGAAGGGCCACGATGAGGGCATCCAGTACCTGGTGGACCTGGACAAGAACATCCAGGTGTACACCAAGTCCGGCTCCGGCCCCTCCAAGAACGTGGGCACCGGCGAGTGCACCATCGGCATCGGCTTCCTGCACGATGGCGTCACCCAGATCGTGGACAACGGCTATGAGAACATCCAGCTGATCATCCCCGCGGACGGCACCACCTGCGAGATCGGGCCGGTGGCCATCTTCAAGGGCGCGAAGCATCCCAACGCCGCCAAGCTGTTCCTGGAGTACGCCCTGTCTCCCGAGTGCGTGGAGCTGGCCGCCCAGAACGGCTCCTATCAGTTCCTGGTGCTGGACAACGCCCAGCAGCCCCAGGCTGCCATCGACTTCGGCCTGGATCCCAACCTGGTTTGGGACGGCTATGACTTCGCGGAAGCCGCGGCCAGCACCACTGCCAACGTGGAGGCCGTCATCAACGCCCTGGGCGACGCCGCTGACGATCGCTTCCAGACTGAATAACAGCCCCTCGGCGATAATCGCTCGCTGACCGCTATCCCCGCCCCGCCCGGGGCGGGGATAGTTTTATAAACTGAGTCAGATCAGGAAAACAGACTGTTTTCCGGGTCGGCGGGTTTATAAAACACGCCGACAATCAAGAAAGAATCTGATTAGGAAAACGGGACGTTTTACGGGTCGGCGGATTCCCTGGAATACGCTGACAATCAAGAAAGAATCTGATTAGGAAAACGGAACGTTTTCCGGGTCGGCGGATTCCGAAGGGATACGCCGACAATCAAGAAAGGAAGTGACTGCTGATGGCACGTGGCCAAAGCGCGGCGCTGGATCGGAAGAAGCTGATGGCGGACCCCATTATGATGACCACCATCGTGGTTCTGATTGCCTTTCTGACGCTGTTCATACTCTATCCGCTGGCGATTCTGCTGGTGGACAGCCTTTACGGCACCAACGGGCTGTCTCTGGAAACCTTCCAGCGCGTCTTTCAGATGCGCACCTTCCGAAAGGCCATCACCAACACGCTGAAGGTGGGCTTCGTGGTGGGCATACTCTCCACGCTCATCGGTCTGCTGTTCGCGTATGTGGAGGTCTATGTGAAGATGCGCAAGGCGGTGGGCGGGCTGTTCAAGGTGGTCTCCATGCTGCCCGTGGTATCCCCGCCCTTTGTGCTGTCCCTGTCCATGATCATGCTGTTCGGCAAGGCGGGCCTGATCACCCGCTTCCTGCTGCACATCTACGACAACAACATTTACGGCTACTGGGGCATCGTCATCGTGCAGACGCTGACCTTCTTCCCGGTCTGCTACATGATGCTGAAGGGCCTGTTGAAGAACATCGACCCCTCCATGGAGGAGGCCTCCCGGGACATGGGCGCTTCCCGCTGGAGGGTGTTCACCACGGTGACGTTCCCACTGCTGCTGCCCGGCCTGGGCAACGCCTTCCTGGTGACGTTCATCGAGTCCATCGCCGACTTCGCCAACCCGATGATCATCGGCGGCAGCTATGACACGCTGGCCACCACCATCTACCTGCAGATCACCGGCGCGATGGACAAGCAGGGCGCGGCGGCGATGGCCGTGGTGCTGCTGTGCATCACCCTGGCGATGTTCGCGGTGCAGAAGTACTACCTCGAGCGCAAGACGGCCGCGACCCTGACCGGCAAGGCCAGCCGCGCCCGCATGCTGATCGAGGACAAGTCCGTCACCGTGCCGCTGACGATCCTCTGCTCGCTGGCGGCCTGCTTCGTCATCATGATGTACATCTGCGTGCCCATCGGCGCGCTGTTCCCCACCTGGGGCTACAAGTTTACCCCGCTGACCTTCAAGTGGTTCAGCCAGGTGTTCACCAAGTACAGGGGCCTCAAGGCCTTCAAGGACTCCTTCGTGCTGTCCCTGATTGCCTCGCCCATCACGGCGCTCCTGTCCATGATCATCTCCTACCTGGTGGTCAAGCGCAAGTTCAAGGCCAAGGGCTTCATTGAGGCGGTCTCGATACTGGCCATGGCCGTGCCCGGCACGGTGCTGGGCGTGGGCTACATCCGCGGCTTCGCCAACGGCCTGTTCCACACCGGCGTGCTCAGCGGCATCTACGGCACGGGGCTGATCCTGGTCATCGTGTTCGTGGTGCGCTCTCTGCCCACCGGCACCCGCAGCGGCATCTCCGCCCTGCGGCAGATCGACAAGTCCATCGAGGAATCCGCCTACGACATGGGCGCGGACAGCCTGAAGGTGTTCACCTCCGTCACGCTGCCGCTGATCAAGGATTCCTTCCTGTCCGGCCTGGTCACCGCCTTCGTGCGCTCCATCACGGCCATTTCCGCCATCATACTGCTGGTGACGCCCAGCTACCTGCTGATCACCGTGCAGATCAATGAGTTCGCGGAGAAGGGCGCCTACAGCATCGCCTGCGCCTTCGCCACCATACTGATTCTGATCACCTACGGTTCGGTGGTGCTGATGAACGTGGTCATCAAGTACTTCGGCACCAGCAGAAAGCTAAAGATAAAGGAGGCTAAGTGATCATGGCCGATACGCGCGTTAAACAGCCCAAGGGCGTCAAACTGGATCACATTTCCAAAATCTACAAGGACCCCAAGACCGGCAAGGACTTCTACGCCGTCCACGACGTGGACCTGACCATCGAGCCGGGCACCTTCGTGACGCTGCTGGGCCCCTCCGGCTGCGGCAAGACCACCACGCTGCGCATGATCGCCGGCTTCGAGTCGCCGGACGAGGGCGAGATCTACCTGGGCGGCGAGCCCATCAACGCCCTGACCCCCAACAAGCGCGATACCGCCATGGTGTTCCAGAGCTACGCGCTGTTCCCGCACTACAACGTGTTTGACAACGTGGCCTACGGCCTGCGGCTGCGCAAGGTGCCGAAGGACGAGATCAAGCGCCGCGTGACGGACATCCTGGCGCTGGTGGAGCTCTCCGGCATGGAGCAGCGCATGACCAACCAGCTCTCCGGCGGCCAGCAGCAGCGCGTGGCCCTGGCCCGCGCGCTGGTGGTGGAGCCGGGCGTGCTGCTGTTCGACGAGCCGCTATCCAACCTGGACGCCAAGCTGCGCGTGCAGATGCGCACGGAGATTCGCCGTATCCAACAGAAGCTGGGCATCACCGCCATCTACGTGACCCACGACCAGTCCGAGGCCATGTCCATCTCCGACAACATCATCCTGATGAAGGGCGGCGTCA
Organism: uncultured Eubacteriales bacterium; assembly: GCA_902801165.1. Lineage (GTDB taxonomy): Bacteria > Bacillota > Clostridia > Christensenellales > Aristaeellaceae > UBA2862. Next base: position 123,953 of record CADCHI010000001.1, read on the forward strand.
TCGCCCAGATGGGCAGCCCCATGGAGATCTACTATCATCCCAACAGCGAGTTCGTGGCCGACTTCATCGGCGAGTGCAACTTCCTGAAGGGCCCCGTGTCCAGCGTCGGCGCGGGCGAGGCCACCGTGAAGATCGCGGGCGTGGACGTGCCCGTGGCGACGGACAAGCGCGTGAGCTTGGGCGAGGAGGGCGAGATCGTCCTCCGTCCCGAGGCCATCACCATCGCGGACAGGGGCATGCTGCCCTGCCGGGTTGAGCTGAGCTGCTTCATGGGCAGCTACCAGAACTACCACGTCCGCGTGGGCGACACGCTGGTGAAGATCACCGACAACTGCCCGATCAACAAGGAGATCTTCGACGTGGGCGACAACGCCTATATCTCCTTCGACAAGAACTGCGCGCACCTGCTGTAAGCAAGACCGCGCCGCGCCCCGGAGGCTCTGCCTCCGGGGCGTTTCTGTCGCTACGCGTGTTGTTTTTTCGCGCCGGGTAACCTTTTGGCCTTGGAATCGGTCTTATAGATGGAGCCTTTTTGGGGTCATTACTGCGAAGGAGCATGGAGAAATGACGAGCGATGAATTTGCCCGCAGGGTGGAGGCGCTGCGCCCGGTGCTGTACCGGGTGTGCCGGGTGCAGCTTCCCATTCCCGCGGATCGGGAGGATGCCGTGCAGGAGGCGATCTTTCGCGCCTGGCAGAAGCGGGACTCCCTGAGGGACGCCCGCCGCTTCGACACCTGGATGATCCGCATACTGGTCAACCAATGCCGCGACATCCTGCGCAGGCACCGATATTTTGTGGTGACGGACGCGCTTCCCGAGCCGCCGTCGGAGGGTGGCCATGGCGGCGAGCTGCGGGACGCGCTGCTCAGGCTGGACGAGCGGCAGCGGCTGTGCCTGCTGCTGCACTACATCGAGGGTTACAGCGTCAAGGAGGTGGCGCGGATGCTGGGACTGGGCGAGAGCGCCGTGAAGGCCCGGCTGATGCGGGGCAGGCAGAAGCTGAAGGAAATGCTGTTGGAGGAGGCGTTTGAGAAGTGATTCGGGGAGAGGATTTCAAGGCGGCCCTCGGCGCGCCGGACGCGGACTTCAACGTCGCCGTGGACGAGGCGCTCCGCCGCGTGCGCGCGGGTGAGGTTAGGCGCGCGGCCCGTCGAGGGATGCGATATGGCCTGGCGATCGCGGCCGCGGTGCTGGCGCTGACCGGCGTCGCCCTGGCGGTGGCGGCGCGGCTGGAGCTGTTCGAGGCGTTCCGCGGATTTGACCGCCGGTTCGCCAGGATCCCCGACGGGAACGGCCTGGCGCAGGAGGCTTTGATCTGCCTGCGCACGCCCGAGCTGGGGAACACCTGGGTGCGGGTCGGCGACGCCTATTACGACGGGCAGTCGGTCATGGTGGGTTACACCCTGGAAAACAACGCGGGGTGCGCGCCATTCGCGCCTTCCGATGAAGAGCTTGCAGGGATGGAGCGCCTCGAAGAGGGCATGCCCCTGAACCTGCAGGAAATGATGACCGGCGAATCCCAGCGCTGGGAGGAAGCACTCTTCGTGGCGAAGGCCCGGGGAGAGGCCTTCGGCTTCGCGGAGCACGTCGTCCTTCTGTCGCACTTTGAATTGGAGGACGGGACGGCAGTCATGCAGGGCAGGGGAGAGGGCCTGGTCAACTCGCGGGGCGAGGTATACTGGCTGGACGAGATGATGGAGCCGCTGCCCGAACAGGCCCAGGATCAGGATGAGATTGTTTTTCGACTGTGCATGCAGCTGCAAACCAGCCATTTCTATACCGAGAATGGGATCGTCTATCAGGACAACGAGGCGCGGGAGCTCGACGGGCTGGCGGTAAAGGTGCTGCGGACCGCAGGCACGACGGCGCGCTACGCCGGGACCGGTGAATTCGGCGGCGCGACGTTTGAAGCCGAGGCCCGGGTTTCGTTGGTTACGGCCTCCCTGGAGATCACCGCCGTGGAAGATGCCTTTGCCGCCGACAAGGGCAAGAGGCTCTTTGCCGTGCTGGCAGACGGTGAAACGGGGGAGTGCTTTTCCAGCGGGAGCGGCATCGTCTGGGACAACACCATATCCTACGACTATAGCGGCATCGGCCACGTGCCCGAGCGCCTCGCCCTGTACCTGGTCACCGATGCCGGGGACATGTGGGAGGCCGAGCGGCGCGTTAAAGGCATGGAGCCGACAGTGACTTTGCGGAAAGAGGAATGATCTCTTAAACACAAACGCGGGAGTGCCATAAGGCGCTCCCGCGTTCAAATTCCTTCCGTTTTATTCCCCGGCCGCAGCCTCGCTGAGCTCCTCCCAGAGCTCGTACAGCCCGTCCAAACGCTCCTGCGCCTCCCGGTGCTCCCGGGCGACCCGGGCGGACTCCTCCGGGTTGGCGTAGACCTCGGGAAGGCCCATCCGGGCCTCCAGGTCAGAGATGGCCTGCTCGGTGGCGGCGATGTCCGCCTCGGCCTTGGCGAGCCTCGCCTGCAACGCCTTGGCGGACTCCTTCGCCAGGCGCAGGCGGCGCTTCTCCTTGTCCTGCTGGGTGCGGGTCATGCCGCCCAGCGCGGCCTCCTCCTCGCCGGCCTCCTGGATGCGTTTCTTTTCCAGGTAGTCGTCGTAGTTGCCCAGGTATTCCACCGCGCCCTCCGGGGACATCTCAATGACCTTCGTGGCCACCTTGTTGATGAAGTAGCGGTCGTGGCTGACGGTCAGAAGCGTGCCCTCGAAGTCGTCCAGGGCCGCCTCGAGGACCTCCCGGCTGTCCATGTCCAGGTGGTTGGTGGGCTCGTCCAGCAGCAGCAGGTTGTCCTGCCGCAGCATCAGCTTCGCCAGGGCCACGCGGCCGCGCTCGCCGCCGGAGAGGGTGCCCACCCGCTGGAACACGTCATCGCCGGTGAGCAGGAACAGCGCCAGCACGCCCCGGATGCGGTCCACCTCCAGACGGGGGAAGTCGTCCCACAGCTCGTTCAGAACGTCCTTGTCGGGGTGCAGCTGGGCCTGCTGCTGGTCGTAGTAGCCCAGGTCCACGTTGCTGCCGAAGGCGACGGTGCCGCGATCGGCGGCCAGCTTGCCCGCGATGATGTTCAGAAGGGTGGTCTTGCCTACGCCGTTGGGGCCGATGATGGCCACGCGGTCCCCGGCCCGCAGGTGCAGGTCGAAGTGCTCGAACAGCGTGCGGCCCTCAAAGCCCTTGGCCAGGTCCCGTGCGATGAGCACGTCGTCGCCGGTGCGGCGGCGGGCGGTGAAGTTGAAGCGCACCTTCTGCTCGCTGACGGGCTTCTCCAGCCGCTCCAGCTTCTCCAGGCGCTTCTCCCGGCTCTCCGCCAGCTTGATGGACTTCTCCCGGTTGTACATGCGGTACCGGGCGATAATGGCCTCCTGCCGGGCGATCTCCGCCTGCTGGAGCTTGTACTCCTTCAGCTGGCGCTCCAGATTCGCCTGTCGCTGGACGGCGAAGCGGTCGTAATTGCCCGTGTACTGGGTCAGGCGCTTCATAGAGAGCTCCGCCATGCAGTCGCAGACGGAATTGAGGAAGTAGCGGTCGTGGCTGATGACCAGCACCGTGCCGCGGTACTTCTTCAGCGTGTCCTCCAGCCACTGGGTGGAGGCGAGGTCCAGGTGGTTGGTGGGCTCGTCCAGCATCAGCAGATCCGGCTGGGTCAGCAGCAGGCGGGCCAGGCACAGGCGGGTCTTCTCGCCGCCGGAGAGCAGGTTGGCCGGCTGGGTCTCCCGGCCCCGGGCGAAGCCCAGGCCCGCCAGCACGCCCTGTATGCGGCTGGGCCACTCGTAGCCGCCGGCGTCCTCGAAGCGGTCCACCAGGCGGGCGTAGGCGTTGGACAGCTGGGCGAAGGCGGCGTGGTCGCCGTGCTTCTCCGCCATATCGGCCTCCATCTGGCGCATGCGGGCCTCCATCTGGCGCACCGGCTCGAACACCCGCTCCAGCTCCTGCTGGATGGTCAGCTCACTCTGGATGTCGGCGTCCTGAGTCAGCACGCCCACGGTCGTGCCCTTCACCAGCGAAATCGTGCCGGAGTCCGGCTCCATCGCGCCGCTGATCAGCTTGAACAGCGTGGACTTGCCGCTGCCGTTCACGCCCACCAGGCCCATGCGCGAACCGGCCTGAAGGGTGAGACTCACGTCCTTCAGAACCTCGTTCATCACAAAGGCCTTGTTCACGTTTTGCAGGGTCAGTAGTATCATGAATGGTTTTCCTCAGTCACATATCGCTTGACGATGCGCATGCGCACGCCGGTGTCCTGGATCAGCAGGTCGCCGTCCATCTTCAACAGGGCCCACGCGCAGTAGATGTCGCCCGCCGAGCCGGAGAGGTTCGAGATCTGAATGATCCACAGGGGCCAGAACCACTTCTCCGGCAGCGCGAATATCAGGATTTGCAGTATGACGCCCCAGAGGACCACCGGCGCGAGGGCCGTGATCACGTGGGAGCGCCGGTCAAACCACACCGTGCTGCCCGCCCAGGCGTAGGGGAGCTTGAACCCGTAGGTGGGCGGAACGTCGCTGAGCGCGTACATCACCGCGCCGTGGGTCAACTCGTGCAGCGGGATGTAGGCGATCAGCATCAGCGCCATCCACAGCCACATCCGCCAGTCGCGGGCAAAGACCATGACCTGCGGTCTCAAGAAGCTCACGGCGACGCCGAGGACGGCGGGGATCGCCGTCAGCGCGACGCCGACCTTGAGCAGCGCCACGACCTGCTTTTTGTTCCGCGTGAAGTCCATCGTCCCGGCGTAGCGATAGCCCTTGGGCAATTCCCTGTAGTTCATATCACGCGAGGCTGCCCGTGTACCGGCCCGACGCGCCGCAGGGCAGCACGCCGCCCTCGGTGACCGGCAGCACGATCTCGTCCGCCTCCACATGGCCGCCGCGCTTCCGCGCCGCCGTCATGGTCAGCATGTTGTTCAGCACCGCGGGCTGCAGACCCGTGGTGTAGCTGTTGATCAGCATGAACAGGGCGTCCTCGGCCAGCACCTTCTCGCAGGCCTCCACCAGGCCGAACAGCTCGTTCTCCAGCTTCCAGACCTCGCCGCCGGGGCCGCGCCCGTAGCTGGGCGGGTCCATCAGGATGCCCTCGTAGGTGTTGCCCCTGCGGGCCTCCCGCTGGACGAACTTCAGCGCGTCGTCGATGATCCAGCGCACGGCGGTCTCGTCGATGTTCGACAGCTTGCGGTTCTCGCCGGCCCACTGCACCATGCCCTTGGCGGCGTCCACGTGGGTCACCTTCGCCCCGGCCAGCGCGCAGGCGCAGGTTGCCCCGCCGGTGTAGCCGAACAGGTTCAGCACCTTCACGGGCCGGTGGGCCTTGCGGATCAGCCCGGTCATCCAGTCCCAGTTCACCGCCTGCTCCGGAAACAGGCCGGTGTGCTTGAAGCCGGTGGGCCGCACGTAGAACTCCAGGTCGCCGTAGCGCACCGTCCAGCGGTCCGGCAGCTTTTTGAAGAACTCCCACTCGCCGCCGCCCTTGCTGGAGCGGTGGTACCAGGCGTCGGCCTTGTCCCACAGCTTCGGGCTCTGCTTCGGCCAGATGGCCTGGGGGTCCGGCCGGCGCAGGATGATGTCCTTCCAGCGCTCCAGCTTTTCGCCGTCGCCGGTGTCGATGACCTCATAGTCCCGCCATTGGGATGCGATATACATAGCTAAACACCTCACTATTCTACATTATAGCGTTTGCGGCGGGGATGTTCAATCAAATTTGTATGAAATAGGGGCCGGAATCCCGCGCGTTTTTTCGCGGGCCTATTGACGGGCGCGGGCGATCCATTATAGAATGCAGACAGAGGGAAAAATACAGAAACGGAGGATTGACCATGATATACTATGTTTCCGCCAGCGCCCCCAGGGGCGGCGACGGCAGCGAGCGGGCCCCCTTCCAGACCATCCAGGCGGCGGCGGAGCTGGCCCGGCCCGGCGACGAGGTGCGGGTGCTGCCTGGCCTGTACCGGGAGTACGTGAACCCCATCCACGCGGGCACCGAGGACGCCCGGATCACCTACCGCTCCGTGGAGCCCCGCAAGGCGGTCATCACCGGCGCGGAGTCGGTCAAAACCTGGCAGCCCTACCAGGGCGACACCTGGCTGGCTCGGATCCCCAACGGCCTGTTCGGCGGCTACAACCCCTATACCACCCGGGTGGAGGGGGACTGGTACATCGCCCACTACATCGCCCACACCGGCGAGGTGTACCTGAACGGCAAGTCCCTCTACGAGGTGACCGAGCTTTCCAAGGTGCTGTCCCCCGAGGTGTACGCCAAGTCCTGGGACCCGGAATTCTCCGTGTACACCTGGTACACCGAGCAGGACGAGGCGAAAAACGAGACGCTGATCTACGCCAACTTCCACGGCGCGGACCCCAACGCGGAGAACGTGGAGATCAACGTGCGCCGCAACGGCTTCTATCCGTCCCGGGAGGGCGTGGGCTACATCACGCTGTCCGGCTTCGTGGTGAAGCAGGCCGCCACCCAGTGGGCCCCGCCCACGGCCTACCAGGAGGGCATGGTCGGCCCGCACTGGTCCAAGGGCTGGATCATCGAGGACTGCGAGATCTCCGACTCCAAGTGCTCCGGCATCTCCCTGGGCAAGTACCGCCAGCCCAACAACGACAACCGCTGGCTGTTCCACAAGCTGAAGCACGGCACCCAGACCGAGCGCGACTGCATCATCCAGGCCCAGCGTGAGGGCTGGACCAAGGAGAACATCGGCAGCCACATCGTGCGGCGCTGCGACATCCACGACTGCGGCCAGACCGGCATCGTCGGCCACCTGGGCGGCGTGTTCTCCATCATCGAGGACAACCACATCCACCACATCAACAACAAGCAGAACCTGGCCGGCGCGGAGATCGGCGGCATCAAGATGCACGCGGCCATCGACGTGATCTACCGCCGCAACCACATCCACCACTGCACCCGCGGCCTGTGGCTGGACTGGCAGGCCCAGGGCACCCGCGTGACCCAGAACCTGTTCCACGACAACACGCTGCCATTCGACGCCAACGCCAACACGAACTGCACGGACGGCCTGGGCGAGGACATCTTCATCGAGGTCTCCCACGGCCCGACGCTGGTGGACAACAACATCCTGCTGTCCGACCACGCGCTGAAGCTGCCCACCCAGGGCGTGGCGGTGGTGCACAACCTGATCGCCGGTTCCATGACCGCCGTGGGCCTGGGCGTAGACAACGGCTCCGGCAAGATCCCGTGCCCGCGCTACACGCCCTACCACATGCCGCACCGCACCGAGGTGGAGGGCTTTATGTCCATCCTCCACGGCGACATGCGCTTCTACAACAACATCTTCGTCCAGCGGCCGATCCGCCCCGGCATGGAGGCCATCCACCAGGCGATGCTGGGCAATCCCTGGAGCGACTGCAACCCGGTGGTGGGCACGATTCCCTACGAGGGCTATCCCAGTTGGGAGGAGTACATCGCCATGTTCGAGGGCTATTGCGGCATGGGCGCCATGGGAGATCGGGACAAGTACTACTACAAGCTGCCCGTGTGGACCGGCGGCAACGCCTTCCTGAACGGCGCGAAGGCCATGTCCACCGAAAAGGACGGCTTCGTGGATGACGCCACCGCCATTTCCATCGCCCTCAGGGAAAAGGACGGCGCCTGGCGGCTGGAGACCAACCTCTACGATGTGCTGGCGGGCTTCACCGGCGGCGTGATCTCCACCGAGACCCTGGGCGAGGCCTTCGAGCCGGAGGAGAAGTTCGAGAACCCGGACGGCACGCCCATCGTGTTCAACGAGGACTACTTCGGCGCACATCGGCCCATCAACCCGATCCCCGGCCCCTTTGTGGACGCCGAGGCGGCGGGGAAGGCCCTCTGGCAGGACTGATCGGATTGAACGATTGCGGGCATGTCAAGGCTTGGTGAGAATTGCCTGACATGCTTCCGGGGAAACACGTCTGCGCTGATAGCATTCCGTTTCTCCGACCTTGCACAATACCTGGAAGATTCTTTGACTTCGTTTTGCCTTCGGCTCAACTTCGCTTGGAATGACCGTGTATCGCACCGCGTGTCATCCTTCGGTTCCGCTCGGAATGACCGTGTATCGCACCGCGTGTCATCCTTCGGTTCCGCTCGGAATGACCCCGTATCGCGTCGCGTGTCATCCATTGACTCTGTTTAGAATGACAGCGCATCGCGTTTCGTGTCATCCTGAGCGGAGCGTCAGCGGAGTCGAAGGATCTTGACGCGGCGTTTATGCAAGACGCTCGTTTCTCAGTCAAACAAATCAATGACATTGGCATCGGGGGGAGGCGGGCTGCGTCCGCCTCCCTCCGCCGTTCTTTCTCCGGCAGAAAAAAATCCGCTGAAGTAGTGGAATGCGGCGGAATATTATGTTATAATACACTATATCAATCTTTACAGAGCACATGGAGGCACGCCCATGAAGATCGGCATCCTGGGAGGCACGCTTGACCCGGTTCACAACGGCCATATCGCCATCGCCATGGCGGCGATGGAGGAGCTGAAGCTGGACCAGGTGATGCTGCTGCCCTCGGGGGACCCGCCCTACAAGCGCGTGCGCACCGACAAGCGGGACCGGCTGGCCATGGCGAAGCTGGCGGCAGCGGGCCGGGAGGGCCTCTTCGCCAGCGACCTGGAGGTGCAGCGGGACGGCGCGACCTACACGGTGGAGACGCTGACGGACCTCTCCGTGGCCTATCCCGGCGTGGAGTGGATCTACATCGTCGGTGCGGACACGCTGGTGAAGCTGGACACCTGGCGGGAGTTTCCCCGCATCGCCCGCCTGTGCGGCTTCGCCGCGGTGAGCCGACCGGGCTGCGACCGGAGCCTGACGGCGCTGCGGGCCCAGGCCATCAGCGCCTGCTACGGCACCCGGGTGGACATCCTGGCGGTGGACGGCCCGGAGATCTCCTCCACGGCCATCCGCAAGCGGGTGGCGGCGGGGGAGTCCATCGATGGTCTGGTGCCGCCGACCATCGCGGAGTACATCCGCAAGAAGGGCCTCTACCTGTGCGACTACAACGAGGCGCAGATCCTGGACCGACTGAAGGGCATGCTGACCTTCCACCGCTTCACCCACACCCTGGGCGTAGCCAACACCGCCCAGCGGCTGGCGCCGAAGTGCGGCGTCGATCCCATGCGTGCGCGGCTGGCGGGGCTGCTGCACGACTGCGCCAAGTCCATGCCCCTGGATGAGATGCGGGCCCTGGTGGAGGCGAACCTGACGGACCTGGACGCGGAGGAGCTGGACAGCCGCGCCATACTCCACGCCCCCGCGGGCATGATCGTGGCCCGGGACGTGTTTGGCGTGCGGGACCCGCAGATCCTCAGCGCCATCCGCAAGCACACCGTGGGCGACGGGCACATGTCCCCGATGGACGCGCTGATCTACGTTTCGGACTTCATCGAGCCGGGCCGGGAGGACTTCCTGGGGCTGGAGAAGGCCCGCAAGCTGGCCGAGAAGGACATCACCCAGGCCATGCGCTGCTGCGCGGAGCTGACCGCGAAGCACCTGCGCTCCCGGGGACAGAGCATGCATCCCCGCACGCAGCAGCTTTTGAATTCACTGAAGGCATGAGGAACCATCCACCGACGACAGACCCATAGGAAAATGAAGGAGGCGCAACCATGATAGACTCCAAGCAGCTTGCCACGAGGATCGCAGAGGTTCTGGACAAGAAGGGCGCGACGGACATCCAGATTCTGGAGGTCGGCCACATGACCTCCATCACCGATTACTTCGTCGTTTGCAGCGGCCGCAACGTGCAGTTCGTGCACACCCTGGCCGAGGACCTGGAGGAGCACCTGGCCGAGGAGGGCATCGAGCCCCGCCGCAAGGAGGGCAAGAACGGCGCGCGCTGGATCGTGCTGGACTTCGCTCACGTGATCGTGCACATCTTCCATCCCGAGGAGCGGCAGTACTACAACATCGAACGCCTGTGGCAGGACGGCACCAACGAGGAGCACTTCGAAAGCAAGGAATAACCGCTCGACAGACGCAAGTCAACGCAGATTTAACTTGCGATCGGCCGCATATAAGATTATAATTTGTTTAACGCGATGAAGGAAAGAAGTAGGCCATCCTCTCCGCATCAGAGAGCCGCCGGTAGGTGCGAGGTGGTTGCGCGGATCGGCTGAATACATTCCGGAGCGGCGCACCGAAGGGACGGCGCGGATATTTCCGCATGATGTCGGTCCTTGTAGGCTGCGACGGGTTCGCCCGATAGCGCGAGGGAGCCGGACAGGGCTCCGTGAGGGCGCGCGCCGAGAGGCGGCGTCAAACTGAGGTGGTACCACGGGTTTATATTGGCCCGTCCTCTGCAATGCGCGGAGGACGGGCTTTTTGCATGCCAAGGAGGCAGCTCAATCGCCGTAGCGCCTGCGGGCGGGACGGCGGAAAATGAGAACGGAGGACGACGACCATGCCAATTACCGAGATTCTGGAGCAAAACGCGAAGCTGTACGGCGGCGAGACCGCCCTGGTGGAGATCAACCCCGAGGTGCGCGAGGATCGCCGCGTGACCTGGAAGGAGTACGAGCTGATCGAGCGCGGCACTTCCGAGGAGTTCCGGCGGGAGATCACCTGGAGCGTGTTCAACGAGAAGGCGAACCGCTGCGCCAACCTGCTGATGAGCAGGGGCATCAAGAAGGGCGACAAGGTCGCCATCCTTCTGATGAACTGCCTGGAGTGGCTGCCGGTGTACTTCGGCATCCTCAAGACCGGTGCGCTGGCCGTTCCGATGAACTATCGCTACTCCGCCGACGAGATTCGCTACTGCGCGGACTTGGCGGACGTGGACGCGCTGTTCTTCGGGCCGGAGTTCATCGGCCGCGTGGAGGAGATCATCGACCGGATTCCCAGGGTCAAGCTGCTGTTCTACGTGGGCGACAACTGCCCGACCTTTGCGGAGAACTTCCTGCACCTGGCCTCCAACCAGCCCAGCAATTCCCCGGACGTGGCGCTGACCGACGCGGACGATGCGGCGATCTACTTCTCCTCCGGCACCACCGGCTTCCCCAAGGCGATCCTGCACAACCATGAGAGCCTGATGCACGCCGCCCGCACCGAGCAGAAGCACCACAGCCAGACCCACGAGGATGTGTTCCTGTGCATCCCGCCGCTGTACCACACCGGCGCGAAGATGCACTGGTTCGGCAGCTTCCTGGTGGGCGGCCGCGCCGTGCTGCTGAAGGGCGTGAAGCCGCTGACCATCATCAAGACCGCCGCCGAGGAGCACTGCTCCATCGTGTGGCTGCTGGTGCCCTGGGCCCAGGACATCCTGGACGCCATCGACCGGGGCGAGATCGACCTGGCCCAGTACGACCTGTCTCACTGGCGGCTGATGCACATCGGCGCGCAGCCGGTGCCCAGGAGCCTGATCAAGCGCTGGAAGGAGAAGTTCCCGAACCACCAGTACGACACGAACTACGGCCTGTCCGAGTCCATCGGACCCGGCTGCGTGCACCTGGGCGTGGAGAACATCGAGAAGGTCGGCGCCATCGGCGTGCCCGGCTATGGCTGGCAGGCCCGCATCATCGACGAGCAGGGCAACGACGTGAAGCAGGGCGAGGTCGGCGAGCTGGCCGTGAAGGGCCCCGGCGTCATGACCTGCTACTACAAGGACCCCAAGGCCACCGCCGAGGTGCTCCACGGCGACTGGCTGTGGACCGGCGACATGGCCATGCAGGACGAGGACGGCTTCATCTATCTGGTGGACCGCAAGAAGGACGTCATCATCACCGGCGGCGAAAACCTGTATCCCGTCCAGATCGAGGACTTCCTGCGGGCCCATCCCGCCATCAAGGACGTGGCGGTCATCGGCATTCCCCACGCGCGCCTGGGCGAGATCGCCGCGGCGATCATCGAGCTGAAGCCCGGCGCGACGGCCACCGAGGCGGACATCGAGGCCTTCTGCCAGGGCATGCCCCGCTACAAGCGGCCCCGGAAGATCATCTTCGCCGACGTGCCCCGCAACCCCACCGGCAAGATCGAAAAGCCGAAGTTGCGCCAGATCTACGGCGCGCAGTACCTGGTCGCCGAGCAGGTTGGCCGCTGATCGGCCAGTACTCTTTACCACTTTAACATAGAAAACCAAAGAAGCCGAAATGAAACTATGGTATAAGTGGGCTTGATGAGATTACACGAAAGGGTCTGATGGAAATGAGCCAGAGAGAACACAGGATATACAATCCCGCCATGGAGTGCATCAGCCGGGACGAGCTGCACAAGATTCAGGGCGAGCGGCTGGTCGCCACTGTGAAGCGGGAATATGAAAATGTGCCCATGTACCGGGCCCGCATGGACGCCGCCGGCATCAAGCCGGAGGATATCCACGGCGTGGAGGACCTGAAATACCTGCCATTCATGGAAAAGACGGACCTGCGCGACTACTATCCCTTCGACCTTTTTGCCTCCCCCAAGAGCGAGATCGTTCGCATCCAAGGCTCCTCGGGCACCACGGGCAAGCCCATCGTGTCCGGCTATACCCGCAACGACATCGAGATCTGGAGCGAGATGATGGCCCGCACGCTGACCGCCGCGGGCGCCACCAAGGACGACGTGGTGCAGGTCACCTACGGCCTGGGCCTGTTCACCGGCGGCTTCGGCGCCTACCAGGGCGCGGACAGGATTGGCGCGATGGTCATTCCCATGTCCAGCGGCAACACCAACCGCCAGATCATGATGATGAAGGACCTGGGCACGACGCTGCTGTGCTGCACGCCCTCCTACGCCACCTACCTGGGCGAGACCATCCGCGAGATGGGCATCGACCCCAACAAGGACCTGAAGCTGAAGGCGGGCTGCTTCGGCGCGGAGCCCTGGACCGAGGAGATGCGCAAGCGCATCGAGGAGCTGCTGGGCATTGACGCCTGCGACATCTACGGCCTGACCGAGATATCCGGCCCCGGCGTGGCCTTCGAGTGCCTCGAAAAGCACGGCATGCACATCAACGAGGACCACGTCATCGCTGAGATCATCAACCCCGCCACCGGCGAGCAGCTGCCCTACGGCAAGCCCGGCGAGCTGGTGTTCACCACCATCACCAAGACTGGCATGCCCATGCTGCGCTACCGCACCCACGACATCTGCACCCTCACCGACGAGAAGTGCGGATGCGGCCGCACGCTGGCCCGCATGGGACGCATCACGGGCCGCACCGACGACATGCTGGTCATCCGCGGCGTGAACGTGTTCCCGAGCCAGATCGAGTCCGTGCTGGTGCGCGCCGACGGCGTGGCCCCGCACTACATGCTGATCGTGGACCGCATCAACTCCTCCGACACGCTGGAGGTGCAGGTGGAGATGACCGAGGACATGTTCGGCGACACCATTTCCCACATCGAGAACGTTCGCAAGTACATCATCGACCAGATCAAGTCCGTGGTGGGCATCGCCTCCAAGGTGACGCTGGTCGCGCCGAAGTCCATACCGCGCAGCGAAGGCAAGGCCAAGCGCGTGATCGACAACCGCAATTTGCACTGAGGAGGGTGAGCGATGTTTATCAAGCAGATTTCCGTGTTTCTTGAGAACAAGCGTGGCGCTCTGCGGGAGATGACCGAGCTGCTGGGCAAGAGCGGCGTGGACCTGCTGGCCCTGTCCGTGGCGGACACCCAGAACTTCGGCATCATTCGCATCATCGTCAGCTCCGTGGCCACCGAGCCCGCGCTGAAGCTGCTGCGGGACAACGGCTACACCGCGAAGGTCAACCACGTCATCTGCGCCGAGGTGCCGGACCGGCCCCTGGGCCTGTGCGAGCTGCTGTCGCTGATCGAGCAGGCGAATCTGTCCGTGGAGTACATGTACTCCTTCCTCCGCGCCTCCCGGGGCTCCGAGGGCGCCCACATGATCCTCCGCCTGTCCGACGGCGAGAAGGCCATGCAGGTGTTCCAGATGCACGAGGTGAACCTGTTCAGCCAGGAGGACGTGGACGCGCTGTGATTCGCGCCTCCGGCATGCGGAAGTTCCTGAATGACATATGAAAGACGCCGGCGCGGTGCCTGCGGGAATTGGATTTAAGTAGCCAATCCGTGGACGCCGCGCCGGTATTCTGTCTGGTTCAGCGTTCATACGGTGTTCAGATCCGAGATACATGCGAAGATCCTTCGCGTTGCTCAGGATGACCATGTTTTGTCGGCGCGGTCATCCTGAGCGCAGCGAAGGATCTTTAGCATATGTTGCAAAGGGGAATCGCTGTAAAAAGACTTCTACGACACCGCCGTAGCGACGGCCCCTTCCTCCCGGCGGAGGGCGGCCTCCAAGAGTGTCCGGTCGTCGGTGAAGCGGAGCAGCCGATTGCCCCGGTAGACGGCGAAGAGCGTCGCGGCCCCGGGCTCCGCGCAGCGCAGGGCGGATTGCAGGCTGCAATCGTCGCCGATCGCCCACAGCCGCGCCTCCACGGGTCCGGACACCGGCCTCAGGGCGTCCAGCAGCGCGGAGACCTTCGCGGAACTCAAAGCGCCCTGCTCGTCCCTCCCGGAGGCCAGCAGGAACACGGCGGCAAAGACAGGGGAGAGGTTCAGCCGGCCCAGGGCCAGCCAGGCCCAGACGGCGAAGGCCAGCAGCAGCCCGGCGGCGATCCGGCCCAGCGCGACGCCCAGCCTGGCAGCGCGGGGTCGCCCCAGCTTGGAAAACAGCAGCGCGTAGAGCATGCGCCCGCCGTCCAGGGGCAGGGCGGGGAGCAGGTTGAACAGCATCAGGAGCAGGTTCGTTTTCAGCAGCGCCAGGGCGAAGCCGGGGGAGAGCAGCCGCCAGTGGGCCAGGGCCGCGCCGCAGAGCAGCGCCAGCAGATTGGCCGCGGGCCCCGCCGCGGAGATGGCGAACAGCCGGGAGGCCGGCAGGGCATAGGGGTTTTCCAGTGCGAGGGCCCCGCCGAAGGGCATCAGCCGGAGCTCGCTGACGCCGACGTTCAGCGCCCGCGCCGCCAGCAGGTGGGCGGCCTCGTGGACCGCCAGGGCGATCATCAGGGCGACGGCGTCGCCGCCCATGCCCAGCCGGGACGCCATCAGCGGGAACATCAGCATCAGCGGGTGGACGCGCAGGCGGGTCCTTCCGAGCTGCACCGTCATCTACAGGCCCAGCCTTTCCGTGGGATCGACGGGCTCGCCGTTGACTCGCAGCTCAAAGTAGACCCGCTCCCCGGCAGTTCCCAGCGCCTGTCCCCGGGCGACCGCGTCGCCGGCCTCGACAGAGGCCTGACCGAGGCCGGCATAGACGCTCTCCGTGCCCTCGCCGTGGTCGATGAGCAGGCCGTACCCGCCGGTGGAGAGGGGGCTCACCGCCGTAACGGTGCCCGCCTCCGCCGCCATGACCGACGCGCCTTCGGCAGGCTCAAACAGCAGCCAGGGCTGTACACTGCTCCAGGGGTGGCTGACAACGCCCTCCACCGGCAGGGCCAGCTCCGTTTCCGGCGCGACGTTCAGGAACACCAGCGCCGATTCGGGCATCAACCCCTGCACGAAGGAGAGGCGGCCCAGGGAGTTATCCAGGTCGATGCGCATGGTCAAGGCCTGCTCGATGCCCTCCGCCGCCTTGGTGGCCCAGGGCTGGTCGATGTTGCCCAGCGCCAGCACGCCCAGCAGCACGGCGCAGGCGATGGCACTGTTGCGCATCAGGCGGTCGCTCCAGGTGAGGCGCTTCGGCAGGGTGCGGCGCGGGGCCGCCGGGCTTCGTCCCACGGCTTTCAGCCTGTCCCTTCGCCTCCGGTGAAGCCGCGGCCTCTTGCGTGCCTCGGCCGGAACGGCCTGCGGCGCGTCCGGCGTCATTCGGGTGTGTATGCGCAGCGTGGTGCCCTCAGACATAAAGACATCCCTCCCGTCGAGTAAAGACTATGCGGGAGGGATGTCGTTTAATCAGGCCAATGATCAGTCGCGCTTGAGCTGGATCGTCTTGTCGTTGTCCACGCGCTGGGCCTGCTCATGCTGGCGGGAGCGCATCACCACGTTCATCACCAGGCCGATGCCCATCATGTTGGTCAGCATGTTGGAGCCGCCGTAGCTGACGAAGGGCAATGGGATGCCCGTGACGGGCAGCAGGCCGATGACCATGCAGATGTTTTCCACGATGTGGAACAGGAACATGGCCAGCACGCCCACGATCAGGTAGGAGCCGTAGGGGTCCTTGGTGCGCATGGCCAGGATGATCAGCCGGGCCACCAGCAGCATGTAGGCGAAGATCAGCGCCATGCCGCCCACCAGGCCGAAGGACTCGCAGACGATGGCGAAGATGAAGTCGGTGTGGTCGTCGGAGATGTAGCCCAGGGAGGCGAAGCTGCCGGGGGAGACGATGCCCTTGCCCCAGATGCCGCCGGAGCCGATGGCGATCTGTCCGTTGATGATCTGTCGGGCCTCGTCGGGGTAGGATTCCGGGTCCAGCCACATCAGTATGCGGGTGAAGCGGAAGTTGCCCGAGGCGGAGTTGTTCATGAAGTACCACAGCGGGATCAGCAGCAGCACCATCATGCCGATGACGCCCCAGATCAGCTTGCTGTTGGTGCCCGACACGAACACCATCACGCAGAACACCGCCAGGTACACCAGCGCCGTGCCCACGTCCGGCTGGGCGACGATCAGCACCAGCGGGATGCCGATGTAGATGGCCAGGGGGATGATGTCGTGCATGGTCATGATGGGCTTCGTGCGCACGCAGAAGGCCTTCGCCAGCGCGATGATGATGGCGATCTTGCCGACCTCCGAGGGCTGGAAACCGCGGTCGCTGCCCCAGTTGAAGAAGGCCGTCATGCCGCCGCGGCCAGCCTGGGCGATCAGCAGCGTCAGGCTCAGCAGCACAATGTTTCCGGCGTAAAATACGTTGGCATAGCGCTCGTACAGCTGGTATGGGAAGAATATGACGGCGGCCATGGCCACCATGCCCGCGCCGATCCAGAGCAGCTGCAGGCGGGGATAGAGCACGGACTGGGTCTCCAGCATCTCGATGACATTGGCGGGCGTCTCGGTGACCTGGCTGGACGTGGCGCTGAATATGCAGACCACGCCGAACAGGGAAATGGCGAGCACGTTGATCAACAGAGGCCAGTCGAAGTACTTCATCAGGCTTCTGTCGAACTTGTTATCCCGGATGTATTTGATAAATGCCTTGATTCTGGATAGCATGGCTCAATGTCCTTTGTGGTATGGAATGGGGAAGCGGCTTCCCTGCGGGGGGCGGAGTGTGTTTCCAAATGCTGGGAGATGCAGCCCAAATCGCCGAAAACGCGCTTCAGGCATTTTGGAAACACACACTAATCCGCCAGCGTGAACTCGCTGGGCATCGACACGTCCTCGGAATACTGGAGGCTGTCGAGGTAGTATTCGATGACGGGGCGCACGCCGTAGGCGGAGTAGGCGCCGGCGTAGCCGTTCTGGACGTAGCAGACCACCACGATCTTCGGGTCCTCGGCGGGGGCGTAGGCGACCATCCAGCTGTTGTTCTCCACGTCCAGCTCCGTTCTCTGGGAGGTTCCCGTCTTGGCGGCGATCTTGTACTTGCCGTTGGCGAAGTATTCGGACGCGGTACCGCCGGCGGTCTCGTCGGTAACGTCCTCCATGCCCGCGCGTATGGCGGCGTAGTAGCTGCCGTCGGTGTAGATCTGGTTGGCGACGGTGGGCTGCTTCTCCAGCACCACGCTGCCGTCCGGCGCGATGATCTTGTCCACGATCTGGGCGTCGTACACGGTGCCGCCGTTGACGATGGCGCTGACGTAGCGGGCGACGGCCACCGGGGTCACCTGGGTGATGGACTGGCCGATGGCGCACATGATGGTCTCATTGGGGGTCCAGTAGATGTCCGCCAGGTAGGTGACGAAGGTGTTGACCATGTAGTGGCCGGAGATGTAGTCCCGGGGCAGGCCGATGTCGTACTGCAGGATCTCGCGGATGGGCAGGTACCACTGCTCCTTGGTGTTGTAGGTGACGGTCAGGGCCATCAGGTCGGACAGGGCCTTCTCCAGCACCTCGTTGCTGACGTTCATGCGCCGCTCCTCGAAGATCTGAAGCAGCGTGGTCTTCATGGCGTTGTAGGTCAGCAGGGGCTTGGCGGTGTTCTGCCAGTTCGGCGGGTTCTCCGGGTCGTACAGCATGTGCTGGTTGCCCACGAAGCTGGTGGCCTCGCCGGGCAGCTCGATGTTGGTCTTGGAGGTGAGGCCCAGGGCCGCGCCCCACTGGTAGAGGCGCTCGATGCCCAGGCGGTAGCCCACCGTGTAGAAGTACATGTTGCAGGAGTTCTTCAGGGCGGCCTCCAGGTTCTGGTTCTGGTGCTGCTCGGGGTGGGAGGTCCAGCACTTGGCGGGGCGCTCGGAGTTGGTCTCCACGAAGCCCTCCGCGCGGTCGTTGATGATCTCGTCCGTGGTGATCACGCCCTCGGTCAGCCCGCCCAGGGCGGTGACCATCTTGAAGATGGAGCCGGGGGCGTCCTTGGTGCCGATGGCGCGGTTCAGCAGGGGGTTGTTGCCCTCCAGCACCTGGTTCCACAGGGTGGGGTCCACCTTGCCGTCGTTGAACATGCTCAGGTCAAAGCTGGGCTCGCTGACCATGCCCAGGATCCTGCCGGTGTAGGGGTCCATGGCCACCATGGCGCCGGTCTGGGCCAGCTGGATCTCCCGGCCCTCCTCGGCATACTGCTTGAGGATGTCATCGTTCTCGCGCAGCCAGTGGCCCCAGTGCAGGGCGCGGTCCTGTTGCTCGCGCATGGCGGAGATGGCGGTGCGCAGCGAACTGGCCATGTAGTTCTGCAGGTCCACGTCGATGGTCAGCACCACGGAGTTGCCGTCCTGGGGCGCGGTGTAGGAGAGCTCCCGCACGGCCTTGCCGCGGGTGTCCACCTCCACGGTGCGGATGCCCTGGCGGTACTGTATGTAGGGGGACAGCTGATCCTCCAGCGAGCGCTCGATGCCGTCGGAGCCGATGTAGGCGTCGTTGGGATAGCCTTGGTTCTGGTAGCTCTCCAGCTGGGAGGCGGAGATCTTGCTGGTGTAGCCGGTGACGTGGCAGGCGGTCTCACCCTGGGGATAGACCCGGGAGGAGCTCTCCTCCACGTCTACGCCCAGCAGGTCCATGGAGCGAACCTCGATCTCGGAGACGGTCTCGTAGCCCACGTCGTAGGCGATGGTCACCGGGGTGGGCTTGAAGGCGTTCATGCGGGACTCCTGCCACAGGGCCAGCACCTTGACGATGCTCTCCTCGTCGGCGTCGTTGCCCAGCACCTCCAGCACCCGGTATTTCTGGAGCAGCGTCTTCCACAGGTCCTCCTCGGCGACGCGGGTCAGGTAGAAGTTGCTGCGCCACTGGTTTTCACGGGTGGTCTCCACGGCGGCGCTGCCGGAGCCGCTGTCGAAGCGCCACACGCCGTCCTCGTCCTTCTTCAGCCAGAAGTCGTTGACGGTGGACTTGCCGTTGGACTCCACCAGCCGGATGACCTCCGCCAGCGTTTTGGTGTAGGCCAGTCGGTCGGCGTCGCTGTTGCGCAGCGGGTCTCGGTAGAAGGTGACGTTGAAGCTGCGGCGGTCGTAGGCCAGGGGCACCATGTTGTTGTCGTAGATGGTGCCGCGCATGCCGTAGAGGGTGATGGTCTTGGTGGAGCGGGTGGAGGCCCGCTCGGCGTAGGCCTCACCCCGGGAGCGGACCATAAAGCTCAGCCGGATGAACATGGCGGCAAAGGTGAACAGCAGTATGCCGGAGAGTATCAGCATGCGCTTGGTATAGGGCTTCAAAAGGACTTCACCTCCCGGTCGCGGACAGGCCTGCGCCTGCGGTCATCGCCCAACAGCAGCCGGTAGGCCGCCGGGCGGAGCAGGATCGTCAGCGCCGTGCAGATCAGGGCCCTGACGCCCATGTTCAGGAAATAGACCCACTGGAGGGTCGCGGTGTTGAAATACTGGATGATGAACAGCACGATTTCGCCCATCATGGTCAGCGCAAACACCCACACGCCCCGCTGGATGCGGCGCTTGCGGGCGTTGCGGCGGGCCATGCGCAGGTGCTCGCCGGGATTGTACAGGATCAGGCCGATCAAAAAGCCGACGGCCATGAAGAAGAAGGCCATCATGCCCAGCGTGCCGGAGGTGATGTCGATCAACAGGCCGCCAATGGTGCCGTACAGCAGGCCCTGCATGCGGCCCATCAGCATGCCGATCAGGAACACCGCCACCAGCGTCAGCGGCACGGTGTAGACGCCGCCATAGACGATGGGCATCAGCGTGGTGTCCAGTATGAAGGTAGCCAGTATCAACAGCGCTGGCGCGATTCTGCGAAGCAAATTCTAATCCTCCGGGTGGATTGCGCCGCCCCGGGCCGCGCTGCGCGGCGGGGCGGGCTTCAAGTCGATGAGGGAGAGGGGGCTTACTGGTCCCGGACCCAATCGTCCTCGGGCAGGGATTCCAGAATCTGGGCCGTCGTGCCGGCGGAGGGATAGCTCCAGGTCTCCTCGGCGGGGGTGGGCGACGGCGTGGGCGTGGCCTCCGGTCCGGGCGTGCTGGACGGGCCGACGGTGTGCATGCCTGCATTGACCGCGGGCAGCATCTCGTCGGAGTCGGTCTCGATGACCTCGCGCAGCACGAAGACCTCCTCGATGTGGCGGAAGTCCACCGACGGCGTGACCACGGCATAGCTGCCGTCGCTGCCGGCGTCCATTGACACGGCGGTGATGGTGCCGATGCGCAGGCCCTTGGGGAACAGCGAGTCGGTGCCCGAGGTGATGACCACGTCGCCGGGCATGACGCTGTTCAGGTTGGGCAGGTAGTAGACGTAGCAGGCCGCGTCGTTGGAGGTGGCGGCCACCCGACCGCGCATGATGCCGTTGTCGCGGGTGCTCTGCACCATGCAGGCCACGGCGCTGCGGGAGTCGATGATGCAGATGACCTTGGCGTAGTTCATGCCCGCCTCGTACACGCGGCCGATCAGGCCGTCGCCGTCGACCACGGACATGCCCGCGGTGACGCCGTCGTTCTTGCCGCGGTTGATGGAAAAGGTCTCAAACCACTGGCCGGGGTCCCGGGCAATGACCTTGGCGTAGATCGGGTCCAGAGCCTCGTAGCGGCTCTTGGCGTCCAGCGCCTCCTTGAGGCGCTCGTTCTCGAGGATCGCCTCCTGGGCGCTGTTCAATTGCAGGCTGAGCCGCTGGTTCTCCAGGGCCACGGCGGCATAGTCGTCCTCCAGCCGGTCGTAGTCCCGCCAGCGCTGGGTGAAGTGCTTGACGCCGTTGGCCGCGCTGGTGAAAACGCTTTGGACGCGGCTGAACAGCGAGCCGATGCCGTTCTCGGCGACGGAGATCTCGCTGCTGTTGCGCAGGATCAGAAAGAATACGATGGCGGCAACCACCAGCAGCACCAGTATCGAGAACAGCACGCGGTTGCGCCTGAGGCGTATCCGCCGCTGCTCCTGCATCGAACGGCGCGCCGGGCGCTTGGGCGTTCGCTTGGTTGTGGTCTTCTTCTTCGGCATGGGCTATCTGTGCTCCCCCTTGAGGGTATTCGTTTCGTAGGGCGGCGGGCCGCCGGTCAGATCTCCACCAGGCAGCCGCTCTGGGCCAGCTTCTGCATCAGCCGGTCGCTGGAGGCGATCATGCAGCAGCCCAGCGCGACGTCGTCCTGGGGGTTTTCGCCCAGGGACACCCGCAGGCCCAGCATTTCGCCCAGTCGGTCGGCAAAGCCCTCCAGCAGCGCGCCGCCGCCGGACAGGTACAGGCCCTGGGGCAGTATGTCCTCGGCCAGCTCCGGCGGGATGTTTTCAAAGGCGTCGCGGATGTTCTCTGCCAGGGCCTCCAGCGGGGGCTGGATGGCGTTGTGGATGTCCGCGGCGGTGATCTCCACGGTGGAGGGCTTGCCGCTGGCGGCGTCGCGCCCGCGCAGGGTGACCTTCTGGCGCATCAACGTGGGCGTGCGCAGGGCGTTGCCCAGGTCGATCTTGAGGTCCTCCGCCGTGCGCTGGCCGATCACCAGGCCCTTTTCCCGGCGGATGTAGCGGGTGATGGCCTCGTCCAGGCTCAACGAGCCGGTGCGCAGCGTGCGCGCGGCCACGACGCCGTTCATGGAGAGGATGGTGATGTCGGTGGTGGAGCCACCGACGCAGACCAGCAGCGAGCCCCGGGGCTCCTCGATGGGCACGCCCGCGCCGATGGCGGCGGCCACGCTGGAGCGCACCAGCGCGCTGCGCCGGGCTCCGGCGGTGCGCACGGCGTCCTCCAGGGCGGTGCGCTCCACGCGGGTGCAGCCCTGGGACATGGAGACCACCAGCCGGTTCTTCTCCAGCGCGCGGCGCTTGCCCAGCGCCTTGTCGGACAGCTGCTGGATCAGCGCGGTGGCCAGGGTGATGTTCCCCACGGCGCCGTCGGCGATGGGGGAGACCAGCACCACGTCCTTGGGGGTGCGACCCAGCATCAGCCGGGCGTCCCGGCCCACGGCCAGGATCTCGTCGGTGTCCTCGCGCAGCGTCAGCACGTAGCTGGGCTCGCGCAGCACGATGCCCTCGTTTTCAAGGCATATGGTCACGTTGGCGGAGCCCAGGTCGATGCCCACGCCGCCGGATGAAAAAACGCCCATAGCAAACCTCCGGAACTTTGAGAGTCAAGAGTTTAGAGTTGGTTTTGCCGGATCACAGGCCGAAGTGGGAGAGCATCTCCCGGACCTCGACCACCGGGAAGCCGATCACGTTCTCCAGCTCGCCGTCCAGCGCCGAGACGAAGGCCCCCGCGCCGCCCTGTATGGCGTAGGCCCCGGCCTTGTCCATGGGCTCGCCGGTGGTGATGTAGGCGTCGATCTCCTCCGGGGCGATCTCCCGGAAGGTGACGCCGGTGCGCACGGAGCGGGTCTCGCTCTCGCCGGTTTCGGCGTCCAGCACGCACACGCCGGTGAACACCTCGTGTTCCCGGCCGGAGAGCGCCGCCAGCATGCGGTGGGCCTCCGCCGCGTCGGCGGGCTTGCCCAGTGGCACGCCATCCAGGGACACCAGCGTGTCCGAGGCGACGATGACGCCCCGCGCGACGTGCTCCGCCGCGGCGTGGGCCTTGCGCTGGGCCAGGGTATAGACGATGTCCCTGGCGTGGCCGGTCACGTGCTCGTCCACGTCGGGGGCGCAGATTTCAAAGGTATAGCCCATCTTCGCCAGCAGTTCCCGCCGCCTGGGGGAGCCGGAGGCCAGGATCAGGGGCCGATTCGCTCTGTCGGTCATGTTCAAACCTCGTTTACGCATACTTCACTACATTATATACCATCAAACATTATAGCACAGATCAACAGAGAAAAAAAGCAATTCCCGGCTTTGACCGGGAATTGTCACGAACATATTACACACAAAAAACAAAGCGGGGCGGGGCCGGGTATTTCCATCAGGGCTCCGCCTTCCGGTATTCCATCAGGTCCCCGGGCTGGCAGTCGAGGATCTCGCACAGCTTTGCCATCGTGGACACCTTGACGGCCTTGGCCTTGCCGTTCTTGAGGATGGAGACGTTGGCCAGGGTGATGCCCAGCCTTTCCGACAACTCCGTGACGCTCATCTTGCGCCTGGCCAGCATGACGTCAATGTTGAAGATGATTTCGCCTTCCATGCCGTCACCTCCTCAGATGGTCAGGTCGCTCTGCTCCTGGAGCGCGGCGGCCTTTTGCACGAGGTGGGACAGGCAGGCGGCAGCGACGGCCACGGCCACGCCCGCAAACACCACCAGCAGCATGCCCAGGAACACGCCCGGATGGCTCATGCTCAGCAGCATCAGCACCGCGTTGCCGACGAAGAAGAACGCGGCGTCCCCGGCGGCGAGGCGGGAGATCACCGTCAGGCGACGGGCGTTTTCGTTGGTGAAGGTGCGGTCCTGGCCGATGCTCGACGCGATCTGCCACCCAAAGATGAGCGCGGCATAGCAGGGGATGCCGGTGGCCAGCAGGAACAGCAGCCACGGCCAGTAGCGCCCCGAGAACTCCGGGTAGCTGGCGACGAGGGACGCCCCGTAGGAGGGAATCACCACGCCGTAGACGACGAGGCCGCAGAGGCCCACGCCGATGATTATGACCTTCAGCCACTTGGAAAGGGAAACCTGATTCATACTAAAACCTCCCCTTGGATCGTTTCCAAGGGGAGTATAGCACGGTATGATCTGAAAGTCAATAGAAATATATTGAATTACGATAAATTATTTTTGGTTCTCGATCAACTGGGTCAACAGGGCGTTGCTGCGCCTGAGGAAGTCCACCATCCGGTCGGCCACCAGGGGCTGGCGGGCCATCTCGGCCAGGTCGGCCACCTGGGCGCAGACGGTCTCGGTGCGCTCGTTCTCCTCGGCGGCCTGCAGCCACTTGACCAGCGGGTGCTTGTCGTTGAGCACCAGGGTGCGCTTCTCGGGCAGCTTCATGTCCATGCCGCCCCAGCGGCTGGACATCTCGGTGAAGCGGCGGTTCTGCTCGTCCACGGTGATCATGGCGATCAGGCCGTCGTCCTTGAAGGGCTTCAGCTGCACGTCCACGGTGTCGTCCGCCATGGCCTTGCGGAACAGGCCCTCCAGCTTCTTCCGGGCCTCCTCGCTGACCTCGCCGGACTCGGTCAGGCTGTCGGCGGCGGCGTCCACGCGCTTGAAGCTGACCTTGCCGTCCCGCTCGGTGTACTCCAGGAAGCTGATGAAGTTGTTGTCGATCAGCGTGTTCAGCAGGATGACGTCCTTGCCCTGGTCGTTGTACAGCTTGATCATCTGGGCCTGGCGCTTCTCGTCGCTGGCGTAGTAGACGGTCTTTTCTTCCTCGTCGCCGCAGTTTTTGTTCAGGTACTCGTCCAGCGTCACGTACTCGCCGCCGGTGGTCTTGTAGATCAGGGCCTTCTTCACGCGATCGTAGAACTTGTCGTCCTTGATGCAGCCGTACTTCACGAAGGGATGGATGTCGTCCCAGTAGCGCTGGTAGTCCTCGCGCTTGGTGTTGAACTCGGTCACCAGGCGGTCGGCCACCTTGCGGGTGATGTAGGCGGCCATCTTCTTCACGTAGCCGTCATTCTGCAGGAAGGAGCGGGACACGTTCAGCGGCAGGTCGGGGCAGTCGATGACGCCCTTGAGCAGCAGCAGGAACTCGGGAATGACCTCCTTGATGTTGTCCGCCACGAACACCTGGTTGTTGTACAGCTTGATGACGCCCTCGCTGGCGCTGAACTCATTCTTGATCTTGGGGAAGTAGAGGATGCCCTTCAGGTTGAAGGGGTACTCCGCGTTCAGGTGGATCCAGAACAGCGGCTCGTCGTAGTCGTTGAAGACCTTGCGGTAGAACTCCTTGTATTCCTCGTCGGTGCACTCGTTGGGCCGCTTCATCCACAGCGGGTGGGTATCATTGATCTGCTGGGGCTCCTCCGGCTTCTTCGGCTCCTCGCCCTCCTTGGGCTCCTCGGGCTTCTTCACCTCGGACACAAAGATCGGCACGGGCATGAAGGCGCAGTGCTTCTCCAGGGTGCTGCGCAGCGTCCACAGGTTCAGGAAGTCCTTGTCGGCCTCGTCGATGTACAGCGTGATGGCCGTGCCGCGCTCCGTGCGGTCGGAGGGCTCTATCTCGTACTCCATGCCGTCCTCGCTGGTCCAGCGCACGGCAGGAGCGTCGGTGTAGCTCTTGGAGTCGATGACCACCTTGTCGGACACCATGAACGCGCTGTAGAAGCCCAGGCCGAAGTGACCGATGATGCCGGCGTCCTCGCCCTTGTTATCTTCGGTGTACTTGGTGATGAAGTCCGTGGCGCCGGAGAAGGCGACCTGGGCGATGTACTTGACGATCTCCTCTTCCGTCATGCCGATGCCGTTGTCGACGAAGGTGAGGGTGCCCTTCTCCTTGTCGGCGATGACGTCGATGCGCTCCGGCGCGTCGTCAACCTGGGCCTGGCCGTTGCTCACCAGCCAGCGCAGCTTGCGAATGGCGTCGCAGCCGTTGGAGACCAGCTCGCGCATGAAGATGTCCTTATCGGAATACAGCCACTGCTTGATGACCGGCATGATGTTCTCTGCATTTATGGAAACGGTTCCCTTGGACATGATTGATTACCTCCGAAAGTGTCTTTTGATAGTCCTATTATAGTCCGATTTCGGGCATTGTCAAGCAAAATTTAGCACTCATTACAAACGAGTGCTAATAAAATGGGCGTTTCAACCGACATTCTATGAAATTCTACTGTGGGTTGCTTGCAAATAGAAGTAGAAAATGGTATAGTGTATGCAGGCAAGAGCCTGAATACAAATTGACGCTTTGAAGGAGGCGGAAGATATGATTGACAACATCGCAGTGGGAAAGACCATCGCAAAGCTCAGGCAGAACAAGAACATGACCCAGCAGCAGCTGGCGGCGGCGTTGAACGTATCGCATCAGGCCGTTTCCAAGTGGGAAACCGGCGCGGCCCTTCCGGACGTACAGACGCTGATGGCCCTGACCCGCCTGTTCGGCATCACCATGGAGCAGCTGCTCAACGGCGAGGTGCCGGAGGATCGGGTGGAACCGGCCAGGCAGCCCTCGCCCTTCGAGGAGCCGATACAGAATATAGGAAATTTCGTCAACAACATCGTCACCGGCATCTTCCGCCCGCAGAAGGGCCCCTCCGAACCGGAGGAGGACACCTCGGACGACGGCGCGACGGACGCCGAGATGCCCCAGTCCGACGCCGAATACGAGGACGCGCCGCAGGCGGAGCCCGAGGCGGCGGACGGCGACAGGGAAGAGGCTTCGGAGGAGGCCGAATTTGACGTGCAGCGCCTGCTGCAGATGGCGCCCTTCATGAGCAAGGCGGCCGTGGACGAGCTGCTGCTGGAGAACAAGGACAAGCTGAACGCGGCGGACATCGCGCGCTTTGCGCCCTTCGCCAGCCAGGAGTGCCTGGAAAAGCTGATCCAGAGCCACCGGGAGGAGATCGGCTGGGATAACCTGCGCAAGGTCGCGCCGTTCCTGAAGCGGGAGATGGTGGACCAGCTGGCCAAGAGCGCCGCCAAGGGCGGTCGCTGCGTCAAACGCGCCGCGGAGCAGACTGGCATCAACACCGAGGAAATCGGCCGCGCCATGCAGGACATGGGCCAGAAGATCGGCGCGGGCGTGGAGAAGGCCATCCGCAAGGCGGCCAAGCTGGGCGAGGGCGTCGCCACCGAAGTGACCAATGCCTACAACAGCATCGTGGACGGCGCCCGCCAGAAGGAGAGCCGCGCCGCGGCGCTGCGCCGGGCGGCTTGCGAGCGCGCCTTGCAGGACGAGAAATGGGAGTGGCTGGCGGACCACGTGCCGGAGATCAAGGACGAGGAGCTGCTGCGGGAGATCGCCCAGAAGGCCAACGGCCTGGGCATGCACGACTGGGTGCTGGAGCACCTGAACGGCTACGCGGACACCCGCACCATCGACGCCGCCATCGAAGCGGGCAACTGGGGCTGGCTGGGGGACCACGTCTGGCAGTTCGAGGACGAGCTCCAGGAGAAGATCGCCCGGGCCGCCGCCCAGCAGGAGAACTGGCAGTGGCTGTCCACCTATGCCGAGCAGATCACCCTGGAGCACTGCGCCGACGAGATCGGCATTGCCGCCTACAAGGCCGAGGCCCGGGTGCTGGCCAGCCAGATCGCGCGGCACTGCATGAACGACGCCCAGCGGGAAAAACTGGCGAGCGTCGTGGCCGAAGCGGGGGACTTCGAGTACCTCCAGCAGATGGTGGACATCCTGAACCCCGAGTACATCGGCAGGATGCTGGTGGCCGCCGCCCAGGCCAAGGACTGGGACCGCGTGCGGATGTTCGTGGGCAGCGCCGACCAGGACAGCATCGAGCAGATGATGGAGCTGGCCATCGCCGAGGGCAACTTCGACGCGGTGGACCTGCTGGACGAATACCTGTAAGCTGATAGAACTGACCGCGGAATACCCTGGGACTGTCTCAAATAAACAGCGCATTGTGAAGGAATCATCGGCGATGATTCAGAACATACCGTAGGGGCGCCATACTTGGCGCCCACGGCGGAACGTCCGCTCCCAGCGGCATTTCTGCCGTCCCTGCGAAGATGGCGCAATGTTGTTGTTTTGAGACAGTCCCTTTTTGCCGTGGGGGAGTTCCTCTCTGTGCTCAGAATTTGGCTTGCAGGGGCGGGCGGATCATGCTATAATATATAATGAATTAATATTATCGGAGGACGGAACTTGGACTCTAATCGTGAAATCCGCGTGCCTGCGGGCCGGACGGCGGGGCTTGTGATCCTCGCCATCCTCGTCGGCGCGCTGCTGCCGGTGGTTGCGATCCTCCAGCTGGAGCTGGCGGTGACGCTGCCGGTGCTGATGCTCGGGGGCGTCTATGCGGTGTTCCTGTACGCCCGGGCGGGCTGGATACCGGCGGGCGCGCTGGTGGCGTCGGCGCTGGCCTCGACGGCGTGGCTGATGGGCTTCGAGCCGATGCTGATGCTTGCCGCCGCGGCGGTGCTGCCCGCGCTGGTCGTGATGCGGGGCGTGGTGCAAAAGCAGCCCTTCTTCCGGCAGCTGCGGCAGGGGCTGGTCGCCTTCGTGCTGGGACTGCTGGCGGCGATGCTCGTCGCCTACGCGACCTTCGGCGGCAGCATGATCTCCAGGTTCATGGACGTGGTGCGCCAGATCGTCGGCCGCATCCCGGACGCCTCGCTGCAGACCATGCTGGACGCCCTGCGCGCGGCGCTGCCGGCGGAGGGCGCGGAGATGGCCGAGACCCTGACGGTGGAAAACTACCGCGGAATGATGATGGGCGCGCTGGACATGCTCGAGCAATACTACGCGCAGATGCTGCCTGGGGCGCTGTTCAGCGGCGCGCTGTTCAGCGGTACGCTGGCGGTGCTCTGGGGCAACTGGACCCTGGCCCGGCGCGGCATGGCCACCAACGAGAGCTTCGTGGGCCTGAGTCGATGGTTCCTGCCCTCGAACGTCGCCATCGGTGCGATCGGTCTTTGGCTGGCGGGCTTCATACTGCTGAACGCAGGTTATGGCTCCGGCGAGACCGTCTACGCCGCCACCAGCCAGATCGCGGGCACGGCGTTCTACATCCAGGCCCTCGCGGCGCTGGATCGGCGGCTGATACGGGGCGACAGGCCCCTGCGACGGCGCAGGCTGGCGATCGTGCTGCTGATCATCGCCTCGATGGTGCTGCGCACGGTGGCGTCCGTCATGACGTTCATCGGCCTGGCCTCCGCACTGTTTGGCACGCGGGGAGCCATCAAACTGTGGGCGCAGCGCCGCCAGGGACAAGACGACCATTCGGATCGGGACGATCCAGACAAATAGGAGGCAATTGACATGAAAGTTATCCTGCTTCAGGACATCAAGGGCACCGGCAAAAAGGACCAGATTCTGGAGATCTCCGACGGCTACGCCCGCAATTACCTGCTGCCCCGCAAGCTGGCCAAGGAGGCCACCGCGGAGGCGCTGAATTCCCTGGAGAAGGCCCGCAGCGCGGACCGGCACCGCGAGGAGGTGCGCAAGCAGGAGGCAGAGCAGCGCTCCCGCGAGCTGAAGGGCAAGGTGGTGCAGCTGGAGGTCAAGGGCGGCGAGAACGGCAAGCTCTACGGCTCCGTCACCAACGAGCAGATCGCCGCAGCCCTGAAGGCCCAGCACGGCATCGAGGTGGACAAGCGCAAGCTGGAGCAGGAGGAGCCGATCAAGAGCGCCGGCCAGTCCTTCGTGACGCTGAAGCTGTATCCCGGCATCTCCACCCGCATGATCGTCAACGTGAAGATCCAGGGGAAGTAACGGACGCGAGGAGCAGCCATGGAGCAGTACAATACACAGCCGGACGTCGCGCGGACGCCGCCCAACCACCCCAAGTCGGAGCGGGGCGTGCTCGGCGCGATGCTCAGGTCGCCGCGGGCGGCCCAGACCGCGCTGGAGAGCCTGCGCGCCGAGGATTTCTATGACCCGGCCAACCGGGAGATCTTCGATGCCATGCAGGCCATCGGTTCGGAGTCCCGGCCCATAGACCTCGTCACCGTGGACGAGGAGCTGACCCGCCGGGGCAGGCTGGACGCCGTGGGCGGGTCCGGCTACCTGGTGGAGCTGAGCACGAGCGTGCCCGCCACGGAGAACGTGTCGGCCTACATACGCATCGTGGACGAGAACGCCACGCTGCGCAGGCTGATCGCCGCCGCCGAGCAGATCATGCAGGACAGCTATTCCGGCGAAAAGGAGAACCAGGAGATCCTGGAATCCGCCGAGAAGGCCATCTACGACATCACCATGCGCAAGGGCGGCGAGGAGCTGCAGAGGATCCAGCCGGTGCTGCTGAGCACCTTCGAGAAGATCGAGCTGCTGGTGAAGAACCACGGTCGCATCGAGGGCGTGCCCACCGGCTACACCGAGCTGGACGAGCTGCTGACGGGCCTGCACCCCGGCGAGCTGGTGCTGGTGGCCGGGCGTCCCGCCATGGGCAAGACCAGCATCGGCATGAACTTCATCGAAAATGCCGCTATTCGGGCGGGCAAGAAGGCCGCGGTATTCTCGCTGGAGATGCCCGCGGAGCAGCTGGCCATGCGCATGCTGTGTACCGAGGCCCGCGTGGACATGCAGCGGGTGCGCCGCGGCATGATCGAGGACGACGAGTGGGCCCGCCTCAGCGACGCGCTGATCAGCATCGGCCCGGCCTCGATCTACGTGGATTGTACGCCGGGCATCACCGTGCCGGAGGTGCGCTCGAAGGCGCGCAGGCTCCAGCTGGAGCACGGCCTGGACGTGATCATGATCGACTACCTCTCCCTGATGACCGCCACGGGCAAGACCGGCAGCCGCCAGGAGGAGGTCTCCCAGATTTCCCGCACGCTGAAGGGCATGGCACTGGAGTTGGGCGTGCCCGTCATCGCGCTGCAGCAGCTCTCCCGCGCCCCGGCAGGGCGCTCGAACCACCGGCCGCTGCTGTCGGACATCCGCGAATCCGGCGCCATCGAGCAGGACGCGGACGTGGTCATGTTCATCCACCGTGAGGACTACTACGATCCGGAGACCCCGGACAAGAACATCGCGGAGCTGATCATCGCCAAGCAGCGCAACGGTTCCCTGGGGACGGTCAAGCTGGGCTGGAAGGGCGAGTACACCTGGTTTACGGACATGTCGCCCCGGGCCAAGGAGGCCGTGCCGCCCAGCCTGTAGAGCGGGCGGAGATGGCTTTCGGCGTGCACCGCCGGAACCCGCCGAACGGGGGAACGTTCCGTTTCAAGAATACAAACAATTACAAACGGGCTCTTCACGGAAAGTTGTGGGATTCAAGCCAAGCAAGAGGCAGAGCAAGATAGCGAACGAGGGTAAAGAAATACTCATCGTCTCTATAGCCGTAGCC
>CADCHI010000002.1 GCA_902801165.1 uncultured Eubacteriales bacterium
CGTGAGCCCAAGGTCTTCCTGATGGACGAGCCTCTGTCCAACCTGGACGCCAAGCTGCGCGTGCAGATGCGTTCCGAGATCACCAAGCTGCACAAGAAGCTGCAGACCACCTTCATCTATGTTACCCATGACCAGACCGAGGCCATGACGATGGGCTCCCGCATCGTGGTTATGAAGGACGGCTACATCCAGCAGGTTGACAGCCCGCAGAACCTGTATGACTATCCCGCCAACCTGTTCGTCGCCGGCTTCATCGGCATGCCCCAGATGAACATCTTCCGCGTCAAGCTGGAGAAGCGCGGTGATGGCGTGTACGCAGTGTTCGGCAACAATTGCATCAAGGTGCCCGAGGGCAAGGTGCAGCGCATGACCGGCGACTACATCGGCAAGGAAGTCTTCATGGGCATCCGTCCTGAGAACATCTCCGATGACTCCGTGTTCACCTCCACCTATCCCGATGCCTGCATCGACGTGGATGTCGAGATCATCGAGCTGATGGGCTCTGAGACCTACCTGTACATGACCACCAGCGGCAAGGACGAGAACTTCATTGCCCGCGTTGATCCTCGCACCACCTCCCGCGGCGGCGACAAGATCAAGGTTGGCTTCGACGTCAATCGCCTCCACTTCTTCGATGTGGAAACCGAGAAGACCATCCTGTCCCGCGACTAATCCAACGGTATACGACGAGCCCCGCCAGCTGGCGGGGCTCGTTCCTTATATAGCGTTTAAAAAACGCAGTACTTTGTTTATTTCAATCAAGTCTTCCGATACGAACTTTTGAAACTCATAGAATGCTTCTGTTTGAAACTCACCTGGAACACTGTCTTCTGGATATTCCTCGCCCCATTGTTCATTATCCCATATTTGATTCGCTTTTCTGACAGAAAAACAGTATCTCTGTCTTCCTTCGGAAACAATGCTCATCATTGGAATTGAGCCGTTATCTTTTGTATATTTCATATAATAGGCATATAGGGTCGTAACCCTTCGCTCATCCATCATCAAAAGATAGAAAATGCTTTCTATTATGGTATCTGACTGCTTGAGGATCCTTTCATGAATCCATGGAGCATACAGCAAGCCCGCATATAATTCATTTCCATATTGTCTTGCTCTGTTTGTCCAATAGGATTCTTCCTCTTTCATTCTATCTTCAAAAGCAGCCGGAGACAATAAGCTCATATTCCTGATGGGGACAGTGAAACCCATACCATTTTCTGTATGGTTGTGTGGCATCTATAAGGATCCATCTTTCAGCATCTCGAACCGCTGCACAGATATGATCTTGTTCATTGCCGTAACAATCTTTATGAACATATGCATACATTGCGTCATATCCCAGTTTCGACAGCACAGAGACTGTGAGATTTGAATAATCGCCGCAAGTGCCGGATCGCATGGACAGAACCATCCAGATCGCTTCTCTGCAAAGGAAAAAAAGGAGCGTTCAATCTGCTGTATTCGACATTTTTATCAAACCATGCCAACAGCTCATTTGATATTGTTTTTATATCGCTTCTGTCGCTGATACTGTTTTTTATGAAAACATCTATTCTCTTGTCATAAGGATGAATATATGTCATAACGCAACCTCAAACCCAGATTCTGTGAAATGATTATAGCATTTTCAACTTTATAAAACAGCAAAACCTCTATTGTCATGGTAGACAAAAGAGGTTTCTTTTGGCGGAGAAGGAGGGATTTGAACCCTCGCGGCAGTTATCCCACCCTACTCCCTTAGCAGGGGAGCCCCTTCGGCCTCTTGGGTACTTCTCCACGGTATTACTGGTTTTCAAGACCAGCGCCTTAAACCACTCGGCCATCTCTCCTGAACCAAACCAGCGAAGACTATTATAGCAGATAATCCTGTGTCTGTCAATATTATGAGGGGACTTTTTCTTCTTTAAATTTGAAGGACAAGGCGCTCATGGGTGGAGCGCCGTTTGTCGGTGCTCCACCATCCCACCCATGACATTCTTGATTACAGCAGCTTCCTGAGCTCCTCCAGCGTGTCCGCAAACACCGACAGCGCCTCGCGGATGGCCGTCGTGCCCGAGCGCAGGTCCACGCCCGCCACCTTCAGCTCCTCCAGCGGGTAGTCGCTGCCGCCCAGCGTGAGGAAGCGCAGATAGTCCGAGGCGTCGCCGGTCTTGAGGATGTGCGTGGCGATGGCCACGGCGCTGGAATAGCCGGTGGCGTACTGATAGACGTAGAAGGCGTTGTAGAAATGGGGAATCCTCGCCCACTCCGTGTCGCCAAAGGCGTTGATCTCCGCGCCGTCATAGTAGAGCGCGTTCAGGTCGTGGAACACCTGGTTCAGCGTCTGCGCGGTCAGCGGCGTGCCGGCCTGGCACAGCTCGTGGGCCTTGCGCTCGAACTCCGCGAACAGGGTCTGACGGAATACCGTGGTCCTGAACTCCTCCAGGAAGTGGTTCAGCAGGTAGGCCTTGCGCTTGGCGTCCGTCTCCTTCTCCAGCAGGTAGCGCATCAGCAGAACCTCGTTCACCGTGGAGGCCACCTCGGCCACGAAGATCCTGTAGCCGTGGTTCGGATAGGCCTGCTCCCGGTCGGAGAAGTAGGAGTGCATCGCGTGGCCCAGCTCGTGGGCCAGCGTAAACGCGTCGTTCAGCTTGCCGGAATAGTTGAGCAGCACGTAGGGGTGCGCGCCGTAGACGCCGCTGGAGAAGGCACCGGTGGTCTTTCCAGGGTTCTCGTAGACGTCGATCCAGCGCTCCTCAAAGGCGCGGTCCAGCAGGTGCTGGTACTCCTCGCCCAGGGGCTTCAGCGCCTCCTTGACCAGCGCTTTCGCCGCGTCAAAGGGCATGTCGAATTCCACGTCCTCCATGATCGGCACGTAGAGGTCGTAGAGGTTCAGGGATTCGAGGCCCAGCGCCTTCTGCCGCAGGGCGAGGTATGCCTTCATCGTGGGCAGCGCGTCGTGCACGGACTCGATCAGCCCGTCGTACAGGCTCACCGGAACGTTGTCGCCGAACAGCTTCGCCTCGCAGGCACCCTCGTAGCCCCGCACGTTGGCGTTGAAGCAGTTCATCTTCACCGCGCCGCCGTAGATAGAAGCCAGCGTGTTGATGTACTTGGCGAAGCCGTCGAAATAGGTCTCAAAGGCCTCCTTGCGCACGGCCTGGGAGCGGCTCTCCCGGAAGACGCCGAAGCTGCCGTGGGTCAGCGGAACGAGCTCCCCCGCCTCGTCGTGGACGTCCGGGAAGCGCATGTCCACGCTCTCGAACATATCGAAGGTGTTGCCGGGGTTCTGGGCGATCTCGCCCAGCATGGCCATCATCCGCTCCCGCTGGTCGTCCAGCATGTGCTCGCGGCTGCGGGTGAGGTCCTCCAGTTCGTGGCGGTAGACCCTGAGACCGTCGTCCTCCATCCACTGTGCCAGCTGTTCCTGGGGAATGGAGAGGATCTCGGGGCCGACGAACGCCGTGGCAGTCTCCAGCGCCACGCTCAGGCTGATGGCCCGCGCCTCCATCTCCTGGCTGCGGGGGTCGCCGTTGTCCACCGCCTTGGAGAGGAACGCGTAGTCCACGACGCGCTCGGCCAGCTCCTCCACGCGGTACATCTCGTCGAGGCCCGCCTTCAACTGCTCCTTGGAAACGCTCAGCGTGCCGGGGAGCTTCTCCAGGTCCTTCACGGCCTGCTCGGCCTCGTCGTAGGCGCGGCTCCATGCCGCCTCGTCCTTGAAGATCGGCGACAAATCCCACTGGGTGCTCGGGTCCATATCCTTGCGCTGTATGCTCATCGGTCTACCTCCGTTTGATTTCATTGATTACAGTATATCCCTTGACAGGCGGTTTCTCAAGGGCTTTTGGACAACTTCACACATTTTTCTCAGGTGGTCGGAGATTTCCGATCCATAGGTATAAAAATGGCGGCCGCAGACGCAGCCGCCCTATGTAAGATTGTTATTCGGATGCCTCCGGTTCCGCCATCCTCCTGCGCCTGCGCCTCGGGTTGAGGTCCTCCGCCTTTTTCAGCGTAAAGGTGAACTCCGCGCCCTTTCCGGGCTCGCTCTTGGCGGAGATGTCGCCGTCCATCAGACGGGTCACGAGCCGGGCGATGGACAGGCCCAGGCCGGTCCCCGTGGTCCGCATGCGGGATTTGTCCGCCTTGTAGAAGCGCTCGAAGATCAGCGGCAGGTCCTTCGGCTCGATGCCGCAGCCCGTGTCCCGGACGCCCACGGCGATGTTCTCCCCGTCGTCCCGGGCAAACACCGTGACCTTGCCGCCCGCGGGCGTAAAGCTCAGGGCATTGTCGATCAGGATCACCAGCACCTGGGTGATGCGGTTCTCATCGCCCATGCAGGCCAGGGGCGAATCATCCGTCTCCAGTGCCATCGTCACACCCGCCTGATCGGCGAGCTTGTCCATGCTGTGCATGGCGGATTCCAGTATGCCCCGAAGCTCCATGGGTTCGAGCTCCAGCGTGACGCGGCCCTCCTGGAGGCGCGAGATGTCCAGCATCTCCCCCACAAGTTTTTCGAGGCGTATGGTCTCCTTCAGGATGACCCTGTAGCACTCCTCGCGCTCCTCCTCCGTCTCCATGATGCCGTCGATCAACGGCTCCACCATGCCGCGGATGCCCGTCAGCGGCGTGCGCAGCTCGTGTGAAATGTTGGCGATGTATTCCCGGCTCAGCTGCTCCATGCGCTGGGCTTCGGACACGTCCCGAAGCAGGCAGATCGTGCCCTGAATCTCTCCGTCCTCGCCCCTCGACGAGGACACGGTGGCGTGGAGCGCTCGCCCGGAGGGATTGGTCCACAGCAGGTTTTCCATGCTGCCCGTCTCCATGCAGCGCGTGACGACCTGCCTCAGGGGCTGGTAGAAGGGGCTCTCCCCCGCCTCGCCCAGAAAGACCTCGGCGGAGGGAAGCTCCGCGAACTCCAGGAAGGCCTGGTTTACGTGAACGATGCGCCATTTTCGGTCAAAGGCGATCAGACCCTCGCCCATGTCGGAGATGACCAGCTGCAGCTTGTCGCGCTCCTTGCGCAGGTTCCGTATCACGTCCAGCAGGCGGCCGGACATGCTGTTCAGGGCCCGGCCCAGGTCGCCGATCTCATCCCTGGGAAGGCCCCGGATGCGCTCGGCGTAGACGCCGTCCTCCATTCGGCGGGCGGCCTGGGTCAGCCGCTGGATCGGGCCGACCAGCATGCGCGTCTGCTGCATGGAGAGCACGACGGCCAGCACGACTGCCACCGCCATGATGATCAGCAGCATGAATCCTATGGCCCGCGACAGCGTGTGCAGCTGCGTCACGGGCTGGACCAGTATGATGCCGCCGCGCACATTTCCTTCGACGTCCCGTATGGGAGCGCCGGCAAATATGATGACTTCCTGGGCAAACTCAAAGCGTTGGACGGCGGAAACCGATTCTCCGCCGAGCACCCGGGCGCCGAACTGCCGGTCGATGGAGTCCAGCATCTCTACCCAGAGAAAGTCTTCGTAGTTGTCCTCGTCCGAATTGGCGGAATACTGGCGCATTCGCATGGATTCGCCGTCCACGTCCAGGAAGAACACCTTCGCGTGGGTCAGGTCCTCGAACAGGCGCACCGACCTGCGGCTGGGGAACATCCTGCCGTTTTCGTCCTCCCGACAGCTTGCGGCCATCTGCTTCGCGTAGTCTGAGAGCTGGCCCCGGCGCATGCCGCGGATGTACTGCGCGCTGAGCATGTAGCTGAGCAGCGTCGTCAGCACGATGACCGCCACGGCCAGCGTGAGGTGACTGATCAGCGTCTTTGCGCCGATGCCCGGCGAGCTTCGGCGCGCGCGCGAAAAGCCCACGGCTTACGGCTTGGGCGCGCCGTCCACCTCAAAGCGATAGCCGACGCCCCAGACCGTCTTGATATCCCAGTCGTTATCGTCGCTGCACAGCTTTGCGCGAATGCGCTTGATGTGGCTGTCCACCGCGCGGGTGTCGCCGAGGAAGTCATAGCCCCAGATGTTCTGCAACAGGTGCTCCCGGCTGAATACCATGCCGGGGTTGCTGGCCAGCGTCCAGAGGATCTCCGTCTCCTTCGGCGTGCACTGCACGGGCGTGCCGTTCACCTTCACGGTGAAGGCGTTCATGTCGATGTCCAGGTTGCCGACCACCAAGTGGGCCGAGCGGTCCTCCGACTTCATCTCGTGCATGCGGCGCAGCACCGCCTTCACCCGGGCGAGCACCTCCCGGGGGCTGAAGGGCTTGGTGATGTAGTCGTCCGCGCCCATCTCCAGGCCCAGCAGCTTGTCGAACTCCTCGTCCTTCGCGGTGAGCATGATGATGGGCAGGTTGCTCTCCTTGCGCACCTCGCGGCACACGCCGAGGCCGTCCATGCCGGGCATCATGATGTCCAGTATGGCGATGTCCGGGTGCTGGTGATGGACCTGCTCCAGGGCCTGATTGCCGTCAAAGGCGGATATCATCTGATAACCCTCCCGCCGGAAATAGGCGTTCAGGGACTGATGCACGTTGGGATCGTCGTCGGCGACCAATATCCTGTAACCGCTGCGATGTTCTTCCATTTTCATCCCTCCTTGAGGTATAGGCCTACATTTTAACACATATTTTTGTCAAAACTGTGGCCAAGCGTGCGAATAATGAATAACAGCCCAGCATATTCCTAAAGGCATATGCATATCATTATGGTGATCACGGCTGCGCTCCTTCGACACTATTTTACCACAGCGCAGCGCTTGCGGCAACACATATGTCCGGCGACAAATTTTGCCGCGCAAGGCGGCGGGGAAAATCGCCGATAATAGCGATGCTGGTTTGCGGCGAAGGAGGCGAAGGACATGCGGAAGCTGCGCACCCTGACCGGCATGCCCGTGGTCTGCGGCAAGCGCAGGCTCGGACGGCTGGTACAGGTCAGCGTCGCGGAGGACCTGCGCCAGCTGGAGGGCATCTGGGTCAGCGCTGGCCTGCGGGGCGTGCGCTTCATCCCCTCGGAGCAGCTGGAGCTGGTGGGCAGGGTGGCTGTGGTCGCGGATGGCGAGGGCAGGCGGGCAAGGCTGCGGTCGACACCCCTGTTCAGGCGCGCCGTATCCTCCGACGGCCGGCGGCTGGGCGCGATTACCGGCGCGGAGATCGACGAGTTGACCTTCGCCGTCACGTCGCTGGAGCTCTCCGCCGGCCTCTGGGACGACCTGCTGCGAGGCCGGAGGTCCGTCAGCCGCTACACCGTGAACCGGGAGACCGGCGAGGTGGTCATAGACCCCGCCGACATAGAAAGGGAGGCATTCGGATATGAAGAGTGGCCTGATAAAGGGTCTCGTCACGGGCATGCTGATCGGCGGCTCCGCGGCGACGATCTTCGGCGTCCTGAACTGGCAGACGGAGCGAAGCTGGAACCGCCAGGCGAAGAAGACTGGCAGCTGGATATCCGACCGGGCCGATGAGATCGCCCGCAAGCTGTAATCCGACCGCGGGCCGGCGATTCCGGCCCGCACCTACATCCATTATGACGGGCAAAGGCCGCGCTTTGTTCCTCGCCGAGCCGGGACGGCTCCGCGTGGCGGCGGCTGTCGCCGCGATGCTGCTGGCGCTGTTCCTGCTCCGGCGCGCCGTCGGGCAGGTGCTCCTCCTCGCCCTTGGCGCGGCGCTGCTGGGCTTCCTCGCCGCGCCCCTCGCGGGCATCTTCGAGGGCAGGCTTTCCCGCCCGCTGGCGTCCCTGCTGGCCCTTGTAACATTTGGCACAGGGCTGGCGGCGCTCATATGGCTGCTGCTGCCCACGCTGCTTGCGCGACTGTCAGAGGTCTTTGCGCAGCTCCCGGAGACGCTCTCCGGCCTCACCGGGCAGCTCAACGGACTTCTGGAAGCTCTGGAGACGCGACTGCCGGGCGTGAGCCTTCCGCCGCTGGATCTTTCCGGGCTTGGGAACGCACTGCCGGGCCTCACGGCAGGGACCATCTCGGCGGCCGCGGGCCTCGCGGACCTTTCCGGGAAGCTGTCCATGATCGTGGTCCTCGCCTACTTCTTCCTGTGTGACCGGGACCAACTGCTGCTCAGGGCCGAGCTGCTGCTGCCGAGCCGGCTGCGCCCCATGGCGGTCGCCATGGGCAACGCCGTGTGCCGCGAGCTGCGGCTCTACCTGCGCGCTCAGCTGACCATCGCCGCGGCGGTCGCGGCGCTTTCGGGTATCGGCCTGATGCTCATCGGCGTGCGCGGCGCGCTGGCGCTGGGGCCGGTGATCGGCCTTTTGAACATGATCCCCTACTTCGGGCCGTTCATCGGCGGCGTGCCCGCGGTGTTGATCGGCCTCGGGGACGGCTGGAGCAAGGCGCTGATGACCCTGGCCGTGCTGCTGATCGTCCAGCAGCTGGACGGCTCCTGGATCTCCCCGCGCGTCATGGGCAGCCTGACGGGCTTCTCCCCGGCGCTGGTGCTCCTGGGCATCTACGGTGGCGCGCGGCTGGGAGGCATCGGCGGCATGCTGTTCGCCCTGCCGGTGATGATGTCCATCCGAACGCTGTTTAGAGTTTTTGTTCAAAAATGTGAAAACATTTGATCTTTTGCGTATTATGTGCTATAATAACTTTGAGTGTGAATGCTTTGCTCGAAAGGCGGTGCGCTATGAACAGCAGATTGGATGAAACCAGGCACTTCCGCATCCCGGCGGACGCGCCCGAATCGGCTGCCGAGATCATCGAACTGGTCTATCAGGCGCTGAAGGCCAAGGGGCACGACCCCATTATGCAGATGGTGGGCTATATCATCTCTGGTGATCCCACCTACATAACCAGCTACAACAACGCCCGGTCACTGATTCGCCGCCTCGAGCGCGATGAGCTCCTGGAGGAGTTCGTGCGCTTCTATATCGTCGAGCACGATAAAACCTGAGCATTCGCGCCACCGCTTGAGCAAGCAGCTGCCCCGGCAATAGCCGGACCCAAATAGACGAACGCAAGGCGGCCCGGACCGCCGGATGCGCGGCGCTTCAAATCCAGGATTTGAACGTCGCGCTTTCTATATCTGAATGCCATGCTGAAAACCACGGTACTGGGCCGATCCGGCCTGAAGGTCTCCCGGCTGTGCTTCGGCACGCTGACCATGTCCCCCCTGCAGCGCGACCTTCCGCCCGAGGAGGGTGCCCGGCTGCTGGTGCACGCCTACGAGAAGGGCGTTCGCTTTCTGGACACCGCCGATCTCTACGGCACCTATCCCCATATCAAGCTGGCCCTGAAGGACGCGCCGGATTACGTGATCAGCACCAAGGCCTACTGCTACGACCGGGAGACGGCGCAGGCCGCCCTGGAGCGGGCCTTTCGCGGCACCGGCCGGGACTACATCGACCTGTTCATGCTGCACGAGCAGGAGTCCCTCTACACCCTGCGCGGTCATGAGGAGGCGCTGGTCTACCTGGACGAGCAGCGCCGCGCCGGGCATATCGGCGCCGTGGGCGTCAGCACCCACTTCGTTGCCTGCGTGAAGGCCGCGCCCCGCTTTCCGATGATCGACGTGATCCACCCGCTGATCAACGCCGCCGGCATCGGCATCCAGGACGGCACCCGTGAGGACATGGAGGCCGCCATCGCCGCCGCCAGGGAGCGCGGCATCGGCATCTTCGCCATGAAGCCGCTGGGCGGCGGGCATTTGATCTCCGGCAATGCCGGCGCGCTGGACTACGCCGTGAACAGCCCGTTGCTGGATTCCGTGGCCGTGGGCATGCAGACCTTCGAGGAGATCGACGCCAACGTCGCCGCCTTTGAAGGCGCGGAGGACGCCGCCCAAAGGCTGGACGCCCTGCGGAACCGGGAGCGCAGGATCATGGTGCACGACTGGTGCGAGGGCTGCGGCCGATGCCGCGACCGCTGCCGCCAGCACGCCATCGAGATCGTCGACGGTCGCGCGACGATCGACCCGGCGAAGTGCGTGTTCTGCGGCTACTGCGCCCGGGTATGCCCCCAATTCTGCATCAAGGTGGTTTAGCATGCGCGTTATCTGTCTGGACATCGGCGAGAAGCGGATCGGCGTAGCTGTCTCCGACGCGCTGGATCTGACGGCCCAGGGGCTCGAAACCATCTGGACCAAGGGCTTTGAGCGGGACGCCGCCCGGGTACTGGAACTCTGCCGGCAGTACGAGACCGAACGGGTGCTCTGCGGCCTGCCCCTGAACATGGACGGCAGCGCGGGCTTCCAGGCGGAGCGCATCCGCGCCTTTGCCGCCAGGCTCGAGGAGGCCGGTCTGAAGGTCCGCTTTCAGGACGAGCGCATGACCACCAAGCTGGCCCGGGACGTGCTGATCCAGGGCAACGTGCGCCGGGAAAAGCGCAAGGACGTCATCGACAAGCTGGCCGCCACCTTTATCCTCCAATCCTTTCTGGATTCGGGCGGGTGGCGCGAGGCTGATGAGCATAAGAAAATCTATTTAAGGGGAGTTTGGCACATGACTGAGAATATGGGCAGCGAATTCGACATGGAGCGCGAGGACATCGTCACCCTGGAGGACGAGGACGGCAACGAGGTGCGCTTTGAGCACCTGATGACTCTGGAGCACAACGGCGGCATCTACATCTGCCTGGTGCCGGTGGATCCGATGGAGGACGTGGCCGAGGACGAGCTGGTGATCATGCGCATCGAGCAGACCGAGGACGGCCAGGACGTGTACGTGACCATCGACGACGAGGACGAGCTGAACGGCGTATTCGAGAAGTACCTGGAGATCGCCGAGGCGGACGAGGACGAGGAATAACACTGGACATTTCAAGGGGGTGCCTTAAGCAAGGCATCCCCTTCTTCGTATATCTATCTTATTCGCATAAAAGGGGCTGTCCCTGAACGGGACAGCCCATATGATTCATTGTGAGCGGCGTCTGTAAGCCGAGTTCTGTATTGGACGATCATCTATCTGGGCCTGCAGTTGCCAGCAGGCTCAAGCGATTACCCGGAAGCGCGACGGGCCGCCGCTGAGGCAAGGCCCCGAAGGGCTTCGATTCGCCTTGCGGTGAACGGGCCAGACAATCCGAGGATTGCAGACCCCCTCATGCTTCCCTATCAATCTTGCACCAGGTGGGGTTTACAGAGCGGACAAGTCGCCATGCCGCTGGTGAGCTCTTACCTCGCCTTTCCACCCTTGCGTCCCCGTGGGGAGGCTGCCCGCCCGAAGGCGGACCGCCCTTTACGCGGTATATCTCTGTTGCACTTTCCTTGAAGTCACCTTCACCGGCAGTTAACCGGCACCCTGCCCTGTGGTGCTCGGACTTTCCTCAAGCGCTCGCGCGCCTGCGATCGTCTGGCGTCCTCACAACAATCACCGTCGATCAGGCGGGGCTCATTCCCCCGCGTCGTAGAGTATGCGGCCGCAGTTGTCGCACTCGACGATCTGCTCGCCGCTGCGAATGTCCAGCAGCGTGGCGCTGGGCAGTGACATGAAGCAGCCGCTGCATTGGCCGTTGATCAGCTTCGCCATGGGCGGCGTGCAGTGCTGCTTGATGCTGCGGTACTTCGCCAACAGCTTCGGGTCGATCTTCTTCGCCTCTTTCTCG
The DNA here is from genome assembly GCA_902801165.1 of uncultured Eubacteriales bacterium. Taxonomy (GTDB): domain Bacteria; phylum Bacillota; class Clostridia; order Christensenellales; family Aristaeellaceae; genus UBA2862. Next base: position 11,484 of record CADCHI010000002.1, read on the forward strand.
GTATTGGCGCGCATCTGCTGCAGCTTCTCGGTGTCCGCCTTGAACTCCTTGTCGTATTCCACCTTCAGCTGGTCGAACTCGACCTTGGTCTTGGCAGCGCGCACGCGGATCTCCTTCTGCTGGCGATCCTTCGTATCCGCGTCCTTGCGCATCTTCTGCAGCTCGTGCTCATAGCGGCTCAGGGAGTCCAGCAGCTTGGTGACTGCCTCGGACTGCTTCTGGGCCTCCTCCACGGTGGCGGGCGGGTTGTCGTTGATCTCCTGGCTCAGCGCCTCCAGCACCTTCTCAAGGCGGGCGGCCTCGTCCTTGACGGCCTCAAGGCGGTCCTGCATCACGGCGACGTCGCTTTCGAGCTTCTTCATGTTCGCCTGCTGGTCCTTCAGAAAATCGCGCTGCTTGATCAGCTTCTGGCGATTCGCGGACTGGCGCATCCTGCTCTCAAAACCGTCGGCCTCCATGTCAACCTGCATGAACTGCCAAAGGGAATCCAACTGCATAACCTCAACCTCCATCAATCAGAAAAACAATTCAGCTTCGCTCTTCAAGACGCATATATCATATTGTACAGCATCCGCGGCGATTTGTAAACCTCTGCAAAGGGCAGAAATTGCGGGATATTCCGTGGCGGCGTGTCCGGCCTCCAGCACGCACAGCCCGTTGTCCTGGGCGTCCAGCGCCTTGTGATAGGCCATCTCGCCGGTCAGGTAGACGTCCGCGCCGTTCTCCAGCGCGATGCCGGCGTAGTCCTCTCCGGCGCCGGCGAGCACCGCGACGCGCTCGATTTTGCGCTTCGAATCGCCGTATCTTCTTATCGGTCCGCCCAGCGCGGCCTCCGCAAAGTCAGCAAAAGTACCGAAGTCGGTTTGTTTTGAGCTGCCCATGCGCATGCCGCTCTCCAGCGCGCGGACATCTGTCAGCCCGAGCGTCGCCGCAAGGGCGTCATTCACCCCCGGAGAAGCGTTGTCATAGTTCGTATGCGCCGCGATCATCGCGATACCAGACCGCACCAGCGCGCACAGCATGCGGCCCTCCCCATCCGTCTCCCGCAGGTTTTTCCTGCCGCGAAACAGTATGGGATGATGGGTGACGATCAGCTGAGCGCCTTTGCGCTCCGCTTCCTCGATCACCGCGAGGCTCATGTCCAGGGCGCACAGCACCCGGTCGACCTTCGCGTCGGGCCGGCCGGCGAGCAGCCCCACGTTGTCCCAGGGCTCTGCCAGCTCAAAGGGAGCGATGCCGTTCACGAGCTCCAGCACCTGTTCTACCGTAGCAGACACGCGAGCACCTCCTCCCAAATGGCCGCCTCCTGTTCCAGAGGCGCGATCTGTCCGTCGTCCCCGGAGGCCAGGGCCCCCGAAAGGGCCTTCTTCGCCACCCGTAGCCTGAACCGCGCGTAGGGCAGCAGCTCATCGGGCATTCTTTCCAGCAGGATCGGACCGACAATCCGCTCTTTCAGACCGTAGTCGGCTTTTCCAGGCTCCGCGGCGATGATCACATAGCATCGCCTGCCATCCTGCACCACCCGCTCGTCGACGATGGCGTAGCCGGTTTCACTCAGCGTTTCGCGCAGTTCCGGCGCGGCCACGTTCGGCTGGAGCACCAGGCGGGCCTTCCCCAGGCGCTCGCGTCCATTTCGGAGGATTTCCGCGATGGTCGAGCCACCCATGCCAGCGATCACCGTCGCCTGGACCGGCTCGTCGATGGCCAGCGCGCCGTCGCCGACGCGAAAGGCGACCCTGTCCTCCAGTCCCAAACGCCCGATCAATGCCCGGGCCTTGGCCAGGGAAGGCTCAGAAATGTCCGTCAACAGCGCCCTTTTGCACAGGCTGTTTTGCAGCATAAACGCGCCGAGCCTGCCATGGTCGCAGCCGATGTCGGCGTAGCAGTCGCACGTACCGACGAGGCGCGCCACCATGGACAGGCGCGGATCCAACGCAATAGAGTTTCTATCGCCCATCAGTCGATGGAATCCTTCAGCTTGCGGGAGCGGCTGGGATGGCGCAGCTTGCGCAGCGCCTTTGCTTCGATCTGGCGGATGCGCTCGCGGGTCACCTTGAACTCCTTGCCCACTTCCTCCAGCGTGCGCGCGCGGCCGTCCTCCAGACCGAAGCGCAGCTTCAGCACCATTTCCTCCCTGGGGGTCAGCGTGGACAGCACGCTCATTAGCTGCTCCTTGAGCATGGTGAACGCGGCGGCCTCCGCCGGGGCGGGGGCGTCGTCGTCGGGGATGAAGTCGCCCAGGTGGCTGTCCTCCTCCTCGCCGATGGGGGTTTCGAGGGACACCGGCTCCTGGGCGATCTTGATGATCTCCCGGACCTTGTCCTCGGGAATGCCCATTTCCGCCGCAATCTCCTCGGGCAGCGGCTCGCGTCCGTACTCCTGCAGCAGCTGGCGGGACACACGGATCAGCTTGTTGATGGTCTCCACCATGTGCACGGGAATGCGGATGGTGCGGGCCTGATCCGCGATGGCGCGGGTGATGGCCTGGCGAATCCACCAGGTGGCATAGGTGGAGAACTTGTAGCCCTTGCGGTAGTCGAACTTCTCCACGGCCTTGATCAGGCCCAGGTTGCCCTCCTGGATCAGGTCCAGGAACAGCATGCCGCGTCCCACATAGCGCTTCGCGATGGAGACCACCAGGCGCAGGTTTGCCTCGCACAGGCGATGCTTCGCGTCCTCGTCGCCCTCCTCCATGCGCTTGGCCAGCTCGATCTCCTCGTCGGCGGTCAGCAGGGGCACCTTGCCGATCTCCTTCAGGTACATGCGCACGGGATCGTCGATGGAGATGCCCTCGGGCACGGAGATGTCGATCTCCTCCTCCTCGACCTCGGCCAGCAGTTCCGCCTCGGGGATGGCTTCTTCCTTGATTACCTCTATGTTCAACCCGGACAGGGTGTCAAGCACGCGATCAAACTGCTCGGGGCTCAGCTCCACGTCCCCCAGCGTCTCCACGATTTCCTTATAGGTCAATACGCCCTTTGACTTTCCGGTCTCAATCAACTCGCGCACGCGCGCGGCCATCGCTTCCTGGGTTGCAGTCGTCTTGTTCAATCGGGGCCACTCCTTTCGACCGGTCAACCATCCAATTGCTTCATCAATGCGGCCAGCTTCTGGTAGAGCTCCGCCTTTTGCTCTGGCGGGGCGGTGGTGATCTGCTGTTTCAGCTGATCAATTCGCTGGCCAGCCCTTTGTTTTTGTATCGTTCGCAGGCAGTCCTCCGCCATTCTCGCCGCGCTCTCCCCGTCCGCCGGAAGGGGCGAATAGTTCAGCGCGCGCATGGCCGTCTCCCGCGCGGCATCGTCGCTCAGATTGTCTATATAGGCGGAGATGGGACTTCCGGAGATCAGGTGCTCCGCCAGCGCCTGATACTGCGGATTTGAGAAGGTCTGTCCCTCCAGCAGCTTCGCCGGGATCAGCCCCGCCGAGAGCATGGAGAGCAGCGCCTGCTCGGCCATTTCGATTTCAGACGGCGCTTCCTGCCGCTGCCTGGGCCTTCGGGGCGCCTGCGCCGGCTTCGCTGTCGCCGTTACGCCGATCTGCCGCAGCAGGATCTCCCGGTCGTAGCCCGTCTCGTTCACCAGCCGCCGCAGGTGGTTTTCCATCTCCACGGGGCTCTTTACCTGTTTGAGTATCGCGCAGCAACGCAGCGCGTACTGGGTCATGCCGTCCTGGGTGGAGACATCCAGACCGTCCCGGGCGCGGATCATCCGGTAGCTCGTGGAATCGTATTTGGGCAGCGCCTCGAAGCCGCTCAGCCCCCTGGCCTTCACGAAGTCGTCCGGGTCCATGCCTTCGGGATAGTCGATCACCTTGGCGGGAACGCCCTGCTGGTCGAAGATGTCCAGCGCCCGCAGCGCCGCCTTCTGGCCCGCGGCGTCTCCGTCGTAGCTGATCCAAACCTCCGGCGCGTACCGCTTCATCAGCCGCGCCTGTTCCTCGGTCAGCGCGGTGCCCAGCGTGGCCACCACGCCCTGCACGCCATGCTTGCGAAGGGACACGGTATCCATGTACCCCTCCACCAGCACGAGCCTGCCAACAGCCCGCTCCTTGTGGGCGAAGTTCAGCGCGTAAAGGCCCAGCCGCTTGTTGAAAACCGGCGTCTCCGCCGTGTTGAGGTACTTGGGCTGCGCACTGCCCATCGCGCGGCCACCGAAACCCAGCACCCGGCCTTGAGCGTTGATGATGGGAAACATCACCCGCCCCCGGAACATGTCGAAGTATCGGTTGTCCTTCCAGCAGCTCCGCTTCGAAGCCCTGCTCCTCCAAATGATGGAAAAGGCCGTCCCAGCCCTTTGGCGAAGCCCCGAGGCCGAAGCGGCGAATGTCGGAATCATTCAGTCCGCGCCCGTACAGGTAGTTCAGCGCCTCCGCGCCCTCGTCGGTCCACAACAGTCCATGGAAGTATCGGGCCGCAAGTCGGTTCGCTTCATACATGCGTTCGCGGTCGTCCCGGCTCGTCCGCGCTTCGCCGGGCGATGAGCTCCGCTCCGGGAGCTCCATGTGGGCACGATCCGCCAGGTAGCGTACCGCGTCCATGAACTCCATCCGCTCCATGTCCATGACGAAGTTGATCGCAGTGCCGCCTTTGTGACAGCCGAAGCAGTAGTAGAGCTGCGATTCGCTGTCGACGCTGAAGGACGGCGTCTTTTCATTGTGGAACGGACAGCATCCCCAGAATCTCTTGCCTTTTTGCTTTAGGGGAACGTATTCGGAGACCACTTCCTCAAGGCTGATCTTGGACCTGAGTTCCTCCAGCCATGCATCCGATAACCTACCGCTCATTACACGCTCCTCTGTCGACTTTGGCCGCCCGCGCGGCCCGGCTTTGTGAGATGACAGTACATATTATTCGCCGGTTTTGCCGTTTTTCCTGCATTGCTTTTGCAAATTCCGTGAGAAAATACATGGTATACAACTCTATCGGAATCCATCTCTGGGAGGAAAGCGGTCGCCGGTATCCGGCGGTTTCGCCGCCGCGCGACTATCGATCATTATACTATATACAACGTCTGTACGAAAAAATCCTTTTTTTCATTTATTTTTAATATATACCCAAATTCCGTCCACATCCGACACGAACGCCCGCCGAAACGGCGCATAGTATACCCCGTCAGCGCCCGACGCTGCCCGACAGCGTGCGTTCCGGGCGCTTTCCCCCATTTCCAGACAATTCGGAGGTATTCATATGTGCACCGTTGTTTGCAAGTTCGGCGGCAGCTCCACCGCCGACGCCAGCTGTTTCCGGGAGATTCGACGCATACTCGACCGCTCCCCAGCCCGGCGCTGCGTCGTGCTGTCCGCGCCGGGAATTGATGGAATCGGAGGCGAGAAGGTCACTTCCCTGCTGCTGCGCCTTTGGCGCTGCCGTGGGGATTCCAGCGAATGCGCCCGGCTTGCCGGCGAGGTCGTAAGGCGCTTTCAGCGCATCGCGGAGGGCCTCGGCCTCCCGGACCCGACGCTACTTGTTCATGAGACCCTTCGCCGCGCCGCGGAGATCTCCGAAGCCCACCTCGTCAGCCGGGGCGAATGGCTCTGCGCGTCGCTGTTCTCCCAATACAGCGGCATCCCCATGATCGACGCTGAGCGTTTGGTCGCTTTCGATGGCCATGGCGCGCTGGACGCGGACGCAACGCTGGCCCGCTTCGGCGAAATCACTGCCCTCTACGGCCGCTTCGTGGTCCCGGGCTTCTACGGCGCGGATGGTTCCGGCCACATCCACACCTTTCCTCGCAACGGCTCGGACATCACCGGGGCGCTGGCGGCGGCGGGCGTCGGAGCGGCGCTCTATGAGAACTGGACGGACGTACCCGGCCTGATGACCGCCGACCCGGCGATCGTGCCCCAGGCGCGGCTCATTCCCCAGGTCAGCTATCGGCAGATGCGGCAGCTGGCCCGCGCGGGCGCAAGGGTACTCCATCCCGCCTGCCTGGACCCTGTCGCCGCGGAGGGCATTCCCACACGGCTGCGCAGCTTCACCAGTCCCGATTGCTTCGGCACGTTGATAGACGACCGCTGCGGCGAAACGGTTCCGTGCCTCGCCGGAGAAGCGCGGGCGACTTTGCCGAGCGATTCTATTCACAGCGACACCGGACGCGATTTTGACGGCCAGGTCCTGGGCGCAGTTTCCGTGAACAGCTGTCGGCCAAGCGTCGACCCGGACTGCGCAGTGTCCCGCGTCGACGTGTTCGGGGTGCCGGAGTCCTGCGTGCGTCGGGCTGCGGAGCCCCTCGCGCCGCTTTGCGTCGCGCGGGACGTGGAAAGAATTTCCATCTATGTTCACAAAGATCACTACGCCAAATCGATGCGCGCGCTTCACCGGGCATTGATCGAATAGGGACGCACCCCTTGACAAGGGCAAAGGACCGCCCCGTCCGAAGCGATTCGGGCGGGGCAAAAATGATTATACTGTTTTGCGATCAGAATTGCTTCAGCGCAGGCTCTCCATCTCGGCGATGCGCGCCTGCAGCTTTACGAGGAGTCCCTTGTTGGTCTCCAGCTTTTCCTTCTCGGCGGCCACCAGGTTCGCGGGAGCCTTGCTGACGAAGCCGGGGTTGGACAGCATCTTTTCGGCGCGGGCGATCTCGCCCTCGAGACCCTTCAGGTCCTTGGCCAGGCGCTTCAGCTCCTTCTCCACGTCCACCAGCTCGCCCAGGGGCATGAACAGCTCGCAGGCTTCAACCACGGCGGAGGCGGACTTCTCGGGGTTCGCGGCGTGGGCGTCCAGCAGCTCGACGCCGCTGGCATTGGCCAGGCGCTTGAAGTAGCCCTCGGCACTGGCCAACGCGTCGGCCCAACCCTCGTGGGGCTTGAGCATCAGCGTGGCCTTCCGGCCGGGCTGCACGTTCATCTCGGCGCGCAGGTTGCGCACGGCGCGGATGACATCCATGATGCCCTCCATGCGGGCGGCGTCCTCGACGAAGTCGAACTCGGGCTTCACCTCGGGCCACGCCGCCTTGATCAGCATGCCCTCCGCATTGGGCAGATAGGAATAAACTTCCTCGGTGATGAACGGCATGTAGGGGTGCAGCAGCTTGAGCATGCCGGTCAGCACGTACAGCAGCACCTCCTGGGTGGTCTCCTTCATGTCGCCCTCTTCGGCATAGAGCCCCTGCTTGGAGGCCTCGATGTACCAGTCGCAGAAGGTGGACCACACGAAGTCGTACAGCTTGGTGGCCGCCAGGCCCAGATCGTAGTTCTCCAGGTTCTCGGTCACGCCGCGCACGGCGTCCTGATACCGGGTCAGGATCCACTTGTCCGCCAGGGACAGCTTGGTGACGTCGATGCCCTTGGGGGTGAAGCCCTGCAGGTTCATCAGCACGAAGCGGCTGGCGTTCCATATCTTGTTGGCGAAGTTGCGGAAGGATTCCAGCTTCTCATCGGACATGCGAATGTCGCTGCCGGGAGCCACGCCCATCACCAGGGAGAAGCGCAGCGCGTCGGTGCCGTACTTGTCGATGACCTCGATGGGGTCGATGCCGTTGCCCAGGGACTTGGACATCTTCCGGCCCAGCGCGTCGCGCACGATGCCGTGCATCAGCGCCACGTCGAAGGGGCACTTGCCGGTCTGCTCGATGCCGCTGAACACCATGCGGGCCAGCCAGAAGAAGATGATGTCATAGCCGCAGGACAGCACGGTGTTGGGATAGTAGTATTCGAAATCCTCGGTCTTGTCCGGCCAGCCCAGCGTGGAGAAGGGCCACAGGGCGGAGGAGAACCAGGTGTCCAGCACGTCCTCATCCTGATGCACGGGCCTGCCGCACTTCGGGCACACGGTGATATCCTCGCGGGTGACGAAGGTCTCGTTGCAGTCGTCGCAGTAGAAGGCCGGGATGCGATGGCCCCACCACAGCTGGCGGCTGATGCACCAGTCGCGGGTGTTCTCCATCCAGTGCAAATAGGTCTTCTCGAAGCGGTCCGGGATGAAGCGCAGCTTCTTGTCGTACACCACCTGGCAGGCGGGCTCGGCCAGGGGCTTCATCTTCACGAACCACTGCTTGGACACCATGGGCTCCAGCACGTTGTGGCAGCGGTAGCAGGTGCCGACCTCGTGGTTCAGGGGCTCCACGGATTTGAGCAGGCCCAGCGCCTTCAGGTCCTCGACGATCACCTTGCGGGCCTCGTCGGTGGTCATGCCGGCATACTTGCCGCAGTCCAGCACGGTGGGCTCGTCCACGGAGGCCTTGCCGCTGGCGATCAGCTCGGCGTTCTCGGCGGCTTCCTTCGCGCCGGTCATGTGACCGTCGTAGGTGAACACGCGCACCATCGGCAGGTCGTGGCGCTTGCCGACCTCGAAGTCGTTGGGGTCGTGGGCGGGGGTGATCTTCACCACGCCGGTGCCCTTCTCCATGTCGGCGTGCTCGTCGCACACGATGGGGATCTCCTTGTTGATCAGCGGCAGCGTCACGTGGCAGCCGTGCAGGTGGGCATAGCGGGGGTCCTCCGGGTTGATGGCCACGGCGGTATCGCCCAGCATGGTCTCCGGACGGGTGGTGGCCAGCTCCAGCAGCTCGCCGGTCTCCTTCACCGGATACAGGATGTGCCAGAAGTGGCCGTCCTTGGCCACGTATTCCACCTCGGCGTCGGACAGGGAGGTCTGGCAGCAGGGGCACCAGTTGATCATGCGGCTGCCGCGATAGATCAGGTCCTTCTCATACAGGCGCACGAAGGTCTCGCGCACGGCGCGGGACAGGCCCTCGTCCATGGTGAAGCGCTCGCGGTCCCAGTCGCAGGACACGCCCAGCTTCCGCAGCTGGCGCACGATCCTGCCGCCGTACTCCTTCTTCCACTGCCAGGTGCGCTCCAGGAACTTCTCACGGCCGATCTGCGCCTTGGTCAGGCCCTCCTGGCGCAGGGCGTCCACCACCTTCACCTCGGTGGCGATGGCGGCGTGGTCGGTGCCTGGCACCCACAGGGTCGGGTCGCCCTTCATGCGGTGATAGCGGATCAGCACGTCCTGGGGCATTTCATCCAGAGCGTGGCCGATGTGCAGCTGGCCGGTGATGTTCGGCGGCGGCATGACGATCACAAAGGGCCGCTTGCTCGGGTCCTTCACCGGCTTGAAGGCGCCGGAGGTTTCCCACATGTCATAGATGCGGCCCTCCACCTGAGAAGGCTGCCACACCTTTTCCATCGTGAATTCCTGCTTGGTTTCCATATATATTTCCCCCTTGTATTATAGACAGATTACCAGTATCGCGCCGATGCCGCAAAGGGCTACGCCCAGAAGCTTCAGCGTCGGCTTTTTCATGAACGCGGGCACCAGCCCCGCCGCCATCAGGACAATGCCTGCCCAGTTGACGGGCTTGAGCGTCACGGCGCTCAGGGTGCCCCGCTGCATTCCCGTGACGAGGAAGTACGCACCCACTGCCACGACGATCACCGGCAGAATCCAGCTTCGCCTGTGCTCTCCCGACATGATATCACCTCACAAAAGAAACGCGGAGCATCCCACCCCAAAGGGCGGATTGCTCCGCGGTACCACCTTATTCAGCCCGGCATGTGCCGGACCCTCTGTGCGCTGTAGGGGGCGCGCCCCGGCGGACTACTCCGTTCATCCGCCCGTCTCCAAAGCGACCTTCGCCCGGCAGGGTTCCGCGCGGCCTCTCAGCCCATGAACCGCGCTCTCTTGGGAAATGCCCCGGCTACTCCTCTTTGTCATCGACGGCGTCATTATAACACCGATTCCGGCCTCCCGTCAACCGGCTTTGCCGAGGTTTAACAGGTCAGAATCCGTCGAACTGGTTTCTGGGGTCCTGGCTCCGCCGGCTCTTGGCGTCGTCCTCCAGAAACTCGATCTCCAGGCGCTGGAAGTTCACGTCCTCCATGAAGTGCTCTGGCAAGAACTGCGTCCTGCGGAACTCGCTGAACTCCCGCTCGTGCTTGTTCAGCCAGAGGGGCTTGGGGATGTCGAACTCGCGGCACAGCTCCGTCAGCGCGTCCTCCGCCTCCTCCCATCGGCATTCGGCGGTCGCCTGGCGCTCGATGCGATGCTTTTTTATGATCCTCGCCCAAAGTCTCGGCATGCGGGTGTTCCTCCGTTTCTCGTCTTGAGTGTATTATAGCGCAGACCCGTGCCGCGCGCAAGTACCATACTGAATCCATGGCGCGATGGGCTTTGTCGCCCCCGTGTTCGCACATCCCTAATCCGTTGCCCTCTCCTGCGCCTCCACGAGGATTCTAAAGTCCACCGGCTCCCCCTCCTGGGTCACCTCAAAGTGCAGGTGCCAGGCCATCTCCGATTCACAGGCGGAGCTGTTGCCCACGCTGCTGATCACCTGCCCGGCGCTCACCTCGTCCCCCGGCGTCACCAGCCGCAGCGTATTGAGCCCCGCATAGACGGACTGCCATCCGTCCGCGTGCTCGATGGCGATGGTGTTTCCCCACAGCCGGTCGCTCCAGGCGTCCTTCACGGTGCCGTCCGCGCAGGCCACGACGGCTTCCCCGGGAGAACCGGCGATATCCAGCGCAGCGTGGGTCTGCCACTGCATGAGCGTCGCGGACCACACCGGTTCCTTCTCCGCGTATTCGCCGAGGATCTCCCCTTCCAGCGGCCAGACCCAGCGGGCAGGCTCCGGGGTCGCCGACGGCGTCGGCTCCGGCTGCTGCAGCGCGACCGCCGCCATCGGGGCTCCGCCGCCGCCCTCTGTCCGCTCCTCCGGCGCGAGCCGGTAGGCGTGGGAGGCCGTGCCCAGCAGGGCCAGCAGCGCGGCGGCGGCCGCGTAGTAGCCGAGGCTTGCCGAGAGCGCCTTGCACCAGCGCCACGCGGTCATTGCCGCGCCGTGTGCCTTCGCGCGCAGCGTCATCCAGGTCCCCGATAGTCGATTGAAAAGCTTATGGAATACTTCAGGCATAGCAATACCCCCTCCGCATCCTATTATCGGACGCAGAGGGGGCGTTTAATCACTGCCTGCCGGATTTATCCCGGTCAATAGTCGTCATCGTAATCGTCGTCGTCATCTTCATCGTCGTACTCATCGTACTCGTCGTAGTCGTCCTCCCGCTCCCGGAGGCGGCGCCTGCGCTCCTTCGCTCGGCGGGCGTTCCTGCGCTTCTGGGCGCTCTTGCGGCGCATGTACGCCAGCTTGCGCGCCTCGTAGATCTGCTTACGGCGCCTTTCCCTGCGGGAATTGCGCACCGCGCCGGCGATCAGCAGCGCGACGATCAACAGGATCAGCACGGCGGCCAGCAGGACCACCAGCGGGTTCTCGAAGTAGGCCAGCACCGGGAAGATGTCCACCAGCGTGGTCCTCGGCGGCTGCTCCGCGATGGAGCGGTCCGCCACCAGCAGAGCCGTGAGCTCCTCGCCGAACTGGTCCACGTAGCGCAGCCTGCCGATGATCTCGCCCTGGGAGATCGGCGCGACCATGTCGGAGGTGATGGTCATCTCGCAGCGGGACACGAAGTCCTCCACCGCCCTGTCCATGGCCTCCTGGTTGTCCGTCTCCACCATGCGGGTGTAGTCCGGGTTGCTGATCTGGGCGATGTTCAGGCCCAGCATGCCCTGCTGGGGGTCACTCTCGATGGCGTTGGACACCCGCAGCGTGGCAATCATGCCGCTGGCCATGTTGAACATCTGCTCCAACGTGTAGGCCGTGTAGCGGGTGAAGCCGTAGTTGAACATGCGGATGGTGTCGATCCACTTCTCCAGGGAGCCCGTACTGTGCAGGTCCACCGTGATCAGCCGCACGCCGTCCCGCTCCGCCGCGCCGACGAAGCACTGGCCGGCCAGGCTGTGATAGCCGGTCTTGACGCCGATGCAGTCCGCGTAGTAGTAGGTGTTGTCCTTCTTGAGCAGGGCGTTGGTGTTCAGCACCCGGTTCTCGATGGTGGTATTGCCCCGCTGGATGCTCATGGTATAGCTGGACGTGGACACGATCTGCTTGAAGGTGTCGATCTTGAGCGCCTCGCGGGTGATGCGCGCCAGGTCCTGGGCGCAGGAATAGTGCTCCGGGTCGTGATAGCCGTGGGGGTTGGCGAAGTGGGTGCCCTCGCACCCCAGTTCCTTTGCACGGCTGTTCATCTTCTCCACGAACTTCTCGACGCTGCCGCTGACCAGCACCGCGATGGCGTTCGCGCCGTCGTTGCCCGAGGACAGCATGAAGCCGTATAGCAGGTCGCGATAGGTCATCATGTCGCCGGGGAACACGGGCACCAGGGAGCTGTCCGCCGGGATCTGCGACGCCTGCTGGGGAATCACGATGGGCGTGTCCAGCGTGATGCCGCTCTCCAGCGCCAGCATCAGCGTCATGACCTTGGTGGTACTGGCGGGGTACATCCGCACGTTGGCATCCTTGGAAAAGAGCACGTTGCCGTTCTCCGCGTCGATCAATATCGCGGATTCCGAGTATAGGTGTCCGGCGCTCAACAGCTGGGGCACGTTTCGGTTGTAATCGGAGGGTGTCTCCGCGAGGGCGGGAACCGCGCACAGCAGCGCGATCAAAACCGCCAGCAGCGCGGCGAACCACCTGCGGCATCGCAACATTTCAAAACCTCACATCTATGGAAAGCAATGGACTGCTACCCACAATTATAGCATTCTTCGGCTCGTTTGTACAGCTTCGGCGAAAATTGTAACATACCCGCCGCGCAGGATTGGACGCGCGTCAGCGCCTCCGGGTTCCGCTTTGCCGGCGCGCCGTGGGCTGCGCGGGCCGGCTGTTCATCGCCCGGGCCCTGCGCCGGGCGGCCCTTTTCCGGGCCTCCGCGCGCCGTCTGGCTTGCCGGACGGCGATCAGGGCGGCGACGCCCGCGACCAGCAGGATTCCAAGGAGCGCGAACACCAGGGCGCCGCTCCCCCTTCTGCCATTGGCAGCGGGAAGCTGTTCCTCCTGGGATTCCGCGGTCTGCGCGGGCGCGGCCGTGGCCGGCTGCGGGACTTCGCTCGCGGCCGGCTGGGCCGCGACATCCCTGGATGCGGTCAATTCCGCGGTCAACTGTCCGCCGTCCGGCAAAGAACAGGTCAGCCGCGCCAGGGTCTCCCCCGTCGCGACGGGCGCCTCGAGGGACCGCGTCCACTCGATCGTCACGCCCTCCGCCAGCCTGTCGGCTGCAGCCTTCAGCGCGGTATCGCTGCCGGAAACGACCTTGATCGTCTGCTCTCCGCCGGCGACCTGAGCGAGTTCCAGGGCCAGCTCCCCGCCCTGGGGGTCGTCCTGGGCCGCGCCGTCGATGCTGACATGGTCGAACCCGTTCTTGGCGCGATCCAGCAGCTCGGCGGCGGTCACGTCGGAATAGCGGGTAAAGCCATACTCAAACAGGCGGGCCGCGTCATACCACTTTTCGTTCTCCAGCGCGCAGTTCAGCACCACGCAGATCACCCGCATGCCGTCGCGCTCGGCGGAGCCGACGAAGCACCACCCGGCCTTGCCATGGTGGCCGGTCTTGATGCCGGTGCAGTCGGGATAGTAATACTTTTCGCCGCTTTGGAGCAGACTGTTTCTGGAGACGATCTTCGTCTCCACCGCGCTGCCACCCCGGGTGATGGCCATCGTCCAGGTCGGCGCGGCGACGATCCTCCGGAAGTCCGCGTTCTTCATCGCCTCGCGGGATAGGGTCGCCAGGTCCTGGGCCGTGGTGTAGTGCCCGGAATCGTGGTACCCGTGGGCGTTGACGTAGTGGGTGCCCTCGAGCCCCAGTTCGGCCGCACGCGCGTTCATACGCCCAACAAACGCCTCGATGCTGCCGCTGACCAGCACCGCGATGGCGTTCGCGCCGTCGTTGCCGGAGGACAGCATGAAGCCGTAGAGCAGATCCTCGAAGCTCATCTCATCGCCAGGCTTCACGGGAATCACCGAGCTGCCCTCGGGGATGTCCGCCGCCTCGGCGGGAATCGTGACCCGCGTGTCCAGCGGCAAATCGCTCTCCAGCGCCAGCATCAGCGTCATGATCTTCGTGGTGCTCGCCGGGTACATGCGCACCTTGGAATTCTTGGAAAACAGCACCTCGCCGCTGTCCATGTCGATCAGCAGCGCCGATTCTGCGTAGAGGTGTCCCGCCTGTAGGTTCTGCGGAGCGCTCATGTCGTAGCTCTCCGGCGTCTCGGCTGCTGCCGACAGGCAGCAGGAAAATATCATCAAAGCGGCGATCAGCGCCTCAAGGTATCTTTTGAATCGCGTCATGCAAGCTCCCCGGGCGCGCGCTTTCGCCGGCGCGGCGCCCTCCGACAGAATAATTCCGTAACTTTATATTATCACCTTCGGGGAACTTTGTACAGCGATGCCAGAAAAACCTAACATTTAAAAAAAGCGACTTGAAATCATGTCATGATTCGTGTATAATAATAACAAAATAATGAAAATGTGATGTCGAAGCAATCACATTCGTCGATACAATGGCTTTGAGGAGGAAAAACTATGCCCAAGCGCATCCTGATCGTTGACGACGAGCCCCTTATTGTCAAAGGATTGAAATATTCTCTCGAGCAGGACGGCTACGAGACGGATTCCGCTGCCGACGGCGAAGAGGCCGTCAACAAATTCTTTGCCGGTCAGTACGATCTCGTGCTGCTGGACGTCATGCTGCCGAAGATCGACGGCATCGAGGTCTGCCAGCGCATCCGCGAGCGCAGCAACGTTTCCATTATCATGCTGACGGCCAAGGGCGACGACATGGACAAGATCCTGGGCCTGGAGTACGGCGCGGACGACTATATGACCAAGCCCTTCAACATCCTCGAGGTCAAGGCGCGCATCCGCACCATCTTCCGCCGCACCGCCATGATGCAGCGCGAGAACGGCCAGCGGGTCATCACCGTGCGCGACATGCAGCTGAACGTGAACAACCGCTCCGTCACCGTCGCGGGCCGCGAGGTGAACCTGACCGCCAAGGAGTTCGACTTGCTGCACCTGTTCGTCACCAACCGCGGCAAGGTCTTTTCCCGGGAAAACCTCCTCGAAACCATCTGGAAATACGATTACCTGGGCGATCTGCGCACCGTAGACGTACACATCCGCCGCCTGCGCGAGAAGATCGAAAAGGTTCCCAGCCAGCCTGAATACATCTTCACCAAGTGGGGAGTGGGCTACTATTTCACTGACAAGGATTAAAGCCTTCATACACTCCATACGCTGGAAGATTACCATCGCCTATCTGCTGATCATCGTCGTGGCGTTCTCCGTCATCGGTTTTTCGTTGATCCAGCTGGTGGGCGAATATCTGTTTACCCAGCGCACAAGAGACGACCAGAGAATCGCCGAAGCCCTCGCCGAGGAGTTCAGCGATTATTTGGTCTCTTTTGATGTGCGCGCCATGTACGACGCCGCGCTGGAGGCCTCCCGGGCGGAGCAGTGCCGCATACTCGTGCTGGACCCGATGTGCGTAGTGCAGGTGGACAGCGCCTCCGCCATGAACGGCTCCCGCTTCATTACCCGGGAGATCGGCAGCGTGCTCGCCGGCGCGCCCAGCGACTATGGCTTCTACGACGTGGGCAACGCAGGGACCTATTGGTTCCGCGCGACCCTCACCGCCTTTCCGGAGGCCGACGCCATGACCGGCGTCTATGCCGCGGGCATCACCAGCGGCGGCAGCCGCATCGGCGTGCTGGTCTACATCTCCCAGGTCCAGGAGATCTACGAGAGCCTTCGGGACATCCAGGTGAAGATCATGAGCTGGATGGTTATCGTCGCCCTGGCGGTGCTGCTGGTGAACATGCTGGTGCTGCGCACCATCACCCGCCCCATCGGCGAATTGAACGAGGGCATCTCCCGCATGGGCAAGGGCGACCTGTCCGCCCGGGTCAGCGTGCGGGGCAAGAACGAGTTCTCCGACCTGGCCAAGGCCTTCAACTCGATGTCAGAGCGCCTGGAGCAGCTGGACAACTCCAGGAACCAGTTCGTCTCCAACGCCTCCCACGAGCTGAAGACGCCCCTGAGCACCATGAAGATCCTGATCGAGACCTTGCTGTACCAGGACCCGATGGACACCGGCATGACCAAGGAATTCCTGAACGACATCAACCAGGAGATCGACCGCCTGAGCCGCATCGTCTCCGACCTGCTGACCCTGGTGAACATCGACGACGGCATCAAGCTGAACCTGGAGGAGCTGGACATCGGCGCCCTGCTCCAGGACCAGGTGAAGCGCCTGACGCCCCTGGCCCGGGAGAACGGCATCGAGCTGGACTGCTCGGTGAAGGACTCCCTGGAGGTCAACGGCGACACGCTGAAGCTCCAGCAGGTCGTCTACAACATCATCGACAATGCCATCAAGTACACGCCCCGGGGCGGCGAGGTGCACTGCACTCTGGCGCGCTCCGGCAAGACGGCGGTCATCCGCGTCGCGGACACCGGCGTAGGCATCCCGGAGGCCGACCTCCCCCACATCTTCGACCGCTTCTACCGCGTGGACAAGGCCCGCTCCCGGGAGACCGGCGGCACCGGCCTCGGCCTTTCCATCGTCCGCCAGTTCGTGCTGCTGCACGGCGGCAGCATAGAGGCCAAGAGTACGCTGGGCAAGGGCTCTACCTTCATCATAGAGCTGCCCCTGTCCGGCCGCAAGGCGGAAGCCTGATCGTCCCCTAACCCACATTCCCCGGAAAGGAGGTTGATTCCATGCGCAAGCGCACCAAACTGCTCGCCCTTCTGGCGGCGGCTTCCCTCTGCCTGTCCAGCTGCATGTTCCGGGTCCAGGAGCCCATGGCCGCCGGTGAAATCAGCCTTCCCGAGCCCTCCGAGGAGCCCCGGAGCATGATCCTGGGCGAGACCCTCTCAAACACCTACAGCGACGTGACGCTCTATTTCGCCTCCTCCGACGGCACGGCCTTCTCCACCGTCACCCGCAGCATTCGCCGGGAGACGGGCAAGACCCTGCCCGGTGCCGTGGTGGACGCCCTGCTGGCGGCCATGCCCTCGGAGACCTCCCGTTCCATCGGCGATACCCGGGCGCTCTCCTGCGAATACGCCTGCGGCACCGTCACGGTGAACCTCTCCCTCGACGCCCGCAGCGTGCAGAGCCTCCAGGACCTGCTGGCGCTGGAGGCGTCGATCTCCAACACCCTGCTGGACATCGACGGCGTGAGCGCCGTGAACGTGCTGATCGGCGACGTGAGCGAGAGCTTCTTCCAGCTGCCCCTGGGCGCGCAGACCGCCGAGACCACCAGCACCACCGCCCTCTATGCCCAGATGCTGGCCGAGGGCGAGCGGCTGGAGCAGGACGACTCCGCCGTCATCACCCGAACCGCGCTGCTGTACTTCCCCACGGAGGGCGGCGATTGGCTGATTCCCGAGCGGCGCGCGCTGGAGGGACGGGGCGGCGACTTCGTCCTCCCGCTGATCGACGCGCTGATGGCCGGCCCGCAGCAGGAGCCCTGCGCCGTGGCCTCGATCCCCGAGGGCGTGGAGCTGCTGGATGAAAACCCGAAGGTCGTGACGCTCTCCTCCGGCGAGCGGCTGCTCTCGCTGAACTTCTCCTCCGCCCTGGCCAACTACCTGGCCTTCTCCGGCCTGGAGGTGTGGGAGCTCGCCGGCTCCATCACGCTGACGATGTGCAGCTTCCTGCCCGACCTGGACGCCGTGCGCATCATGGTCAACGGCGACCCCATCACCATGTGCGACACCAAGGACGGCATCATACAGTTCCCAGAGGGCATGATCCGCCGCGGCAGCTTTTCCAGCCGCATCGGCAGCACGGCCTCCCTGTATCTCGCCAGCCCCTCCGGCGCGCTGAGGCCCGTCACCCAGGCCGTCTCCATGCTCACCGCCCGATCCCCCAGGAGCCTCCTGGCGGAGCTTTTCCGCTTTGACGGCGGCGACGGCGCGGCCCTGAGGCTGCCCGTCTCCGAAAGCCTGTACGCGGAGGATGTGCTCGGCGTTCAGGTCAGCGGCGGCGTCGCGAAGGTCAACCTCTCCGCGAACTTCTATCGAAGCTGCCAGGGGTTGAACGCCACCGACGAGCGCAACCTCGTCTATGCCATGGTCAACACCCTGTGCCAGCTGGAGACCATCCACGCCGTGCGCTTCTACGTGGAGGGCTACGCGGCGGACACCCTCGCCGGCGGCATCTACCTGAAGAGCGCGCTGCTGCCAAATCCCGGCATCATCGCTACGACGACCGACGACGCGGCGCGGTAATTGACCCCAAGTATAATTCGACAAACCAAAACAGCGGAACGCCCCGACAGGCAACTTCCGCTGTTTTGATTTTTCACATCCAACTTATCAATCAGGTTCGTCGGCGGGCTGGGCGCCCCAAATGTACTGCTCCAGCTCGGAGACACCTTCACTCTCGGGCATCAGCGCCTTGGAGAACTGGGTTTCATACAGCTCCCGATAGACGCCATTCCGGGCGACCAGCTCCTTGTGCTGGCCGCGCTCCACGATCTGCCCGTCCTGCACCACCAGGATCTCGTCCGCCGCCAGTATGGTGGACAGCCTGTGGGCGATCAGTATGCTGGTGCGGCTTTGGATGATGGGGTCGATGGCCTCCTGGATCTTCTGCTCAGAGATGGAGTCCAGGGCGGAGGTGGCCTCGTCGAATATGAAGATCGTGGGATCCTTCAGCAGCACCCGGGCGATGGAAAGCCTCTGCTTCTCGCCGCCGGAGAGCTTGAGGCCGCGGTTGCCCACCATGGCGTCCAGTCCCTCGGGCTGGCGCTGGACGAATTCCCAGATGTTCGCCTTTTTCAGCGCCGCTACCATGTCCGACTCACTGGCGTCCGGCCGGGCGTACAGCAGGTTTTCACGAATGGTGCCGTTGAAGAGATAGGTGTCCTGGGAAACCACGCCCACCTGGCGGCGCAGGAAGCCCAGGTCCAGCTTGCGGACATCCACGCCGTCAAAGGTCACGCGCCCCTCGTTCACGTCGTACAGCCTCGGGATCAGGTTGATGATCGTGCTCTTGCCCGAGCCGGAAGGGCCCACGATGGCAATGCTGTGCCCAGCCTGCAGCGTGAAGCTCACGTCCTTCAATACCGCGCGGTCCGGCTCATAGCCGAAACGGACGTGTTCAAAGGCCACGTTGCCCTCGGCGCGGTCGGGCGTGACGGCATCCGGCGCGTTCTCGATCTCCACCGGGATGTCGAAGTAGTCGAATATGCGGGTGAACAGCGCCATGGAGCGGATCCAGTCCACCTGGATGTTCAGCAGGCTGTTGACGGGCATGTACATGCGCCCCAGCAGCGCCACCAGCACGGTGATGTCGCCGACGGTGAGGTCCTGGTTGTAGCGGATCATCAGCAGGCCGCCCACCAGGTAGATCAGCATCGGGCCGATGCTGGTGAAGGTGGTCAGGATCACCCGGAACCACCGTCCGGCCATACTCTCCCGGATATTCAGGCGGATCATCCTGCCGTTGGCTGCCTCGTAGCGCTCGTACTCGTACTTCTCCTTGCCGAACAGCTTGCTCAGCAGCTGCCCGCTGACGGAGAGCGTCTCGTTGAGGATGCCGTTGATCTCGTCGTTGCAGGCCTGGGATTCGTTGGTGTACTTCCAGCGCGTCTTGCCCGCCCGGCGGGTGGGCAGCGTGAACAGCGGCACGATCACGATGCCGATCAGCGCCAGTATCCAGTTCTTGCGGAACATGGCGATCATGGCGATGATCAGCGTGATGGCATTTGACAGGATGCTGGTGAAGGTGTTGGTGATCACCTGCTGCACGCCGTCGATGTCGCTGGTCATGCGGGTGATGATGTCGCCCTGGTTGTTCGTGGTGAAGAAGCGCTGGGACATCTTCTGCAAATGGGCGTACATCTGGTTGCGCATGTCGTAGGTGATGTGCTGGGCGATCCACGTGTTGATGTAGCTCTCCGCCACGCCGATCAGGTTCGCCCCCAGCGTGACCGCCAGCGACAGTGCGATGTAGAACACCAGCGCGCGCACGTCCCGCTTCAACAAGCCCTCGTCCAGGATCTTGCCGGTGAGGATCGAGGGCAGCAGCGTGAAGAAGGACGAGACCGCGATGCACACCAGCACCAGAGCCAGGTGCTTCGAATAGGGCTTCAGGTAGGAGAATATCCGCCTGAGCAGCGCCGGCGTCACCTTTGGCTGGTTTGCCTTCTCCTCTTCCGTTAAGAATCCCCTGCTGAAATGCCCTCCATGGCCCCTGCCTGCGTTCGCCATGCCGATGCCTCCCATCTTGGGACCGGTCTGCCGGCCGATTCCCTGTCGTTCGTCTCTTTTCGCCTTTATTCGTTGACCACGAGGTCCTCCAGCGCGCCGGCCCTGACCCACACGGCCAGTCCGCGCTCCGTCACAGAGAAGTCACCGAAGCCCTCCTCGTCGACGGTCACTGGGTTCGGACAGCCGCCCATGGCATCGTAGAAGGTCTCCCCCGCCATTCCGCGGCCCATTTCCATGTGCTTGCAGCCGGCTCCGGCGTCGCTGAGCACGACAGCGATGCCGGAACCGCGGTGTTCCTCGTCACCCCGCCGCACCCAGCCGATCACGTTGTCGTCATCCAGGTAGTCCACCTGCTCGCCATAGGCGTAGCGCCAGCGCGTCTTCATCAGCATGCCCAGGTTGGGCACCATGGGCCGGTTCTGCGCCGGGTTTCCGTAGTAGTCGGAGTAGAACACGCAGGGCACGCCGTCCTTTCGGAGCAGTATCATGGCGTAGGCCAGGGGCTTGAACCAGTCCTCCACGAAGGATTGCAGGCTCTGGCCGTACTGGGTATCGTGGTTGTCCACGAAGGTCACCGCGTTGTCCGGCCGCTGCTGCACCAGCGTGTTCTGGAAGATGTTGCGCATGCCGAACTGACCGCCGGAACGGGAGGCGTTGTAGAAGTTGTAGTGCAGCGCCACGTCGAACAGCGACATTTCGCCGTCCACCATATCCAGGTAGTACAGCAGCCGTCCGATGTCGCCGCTCCAGTACTCGCCCACAGCGGGGCAGGCGCGGCCGGTGGTCTTTCGGATGTTCTTGAGCAGCTCCCGGTAGAACGGAAAGCTGATGTGCTTCACCGCGTCCAGTCGCAGGCCGTCGACGCCGGTCTGGGTCAGGTACCAGCGCAGCCAGCGCTTGGTCTCCCGCACCACCACCGGGTTGTCCATGTCCACGTTCATGCCCATCAGGTAGTCGAAGTTGCCCTTTTCCGGGTCCACGTCCGGGTCCCATTGCTTGCCGGTGAAGCGGTAGATCAGGTCGCGGCTGCGGGAATTCTCGTCCCAGTCGGTGCCGGTGAAGCAGCTGTGATCCCAGACGAACCGGCTGTACTTTCCCTTCCTGCCCGGAAAGGTGAACCGGGACCAGACCTTCACTTTCCGTTCCCCCGCCACCTGATGGTTACGGTCCTCGGGGGAATCGGCCACGGCGGTGACCTCCTCCGTCTCGTCGCCGCCCAAGCGGTGGTTCAGCACGATGTCGGCATAGACCTTGATGCCCGCCGCGTGGAACGCGCGGATCGCGCCGATGTATTCATCCTTGGTGCCGTACTTCGTGCGCACCGTGCCCTTCTGGTCGAACTCGCCCAGGTCGTACATGTCGTAGACGCCATAGCCGACGTCGTCCTGGCAGGTGCCCTTGTAGGCCGGCGGCAGCCACACCTGGGTGACGCCCAGGTCCCGGAGGTTCTCCGCCTTCGCGGCGCATCGCTTCCACCACAGGCCGTTGTTGGGCAGGTACCATTCGAAGTATTGCATCATTGTTTCATTGGTAGCCATATATTCTTTTCAAGGCGCTGATGCGCCTGTCCTTTCTTCCTTTGAAGGCCGTCCGACGACGGCTGTATGCGGGCAAGGCCCGGTATCCGGGCACCATATGCGATCCCGGATGTTGGTACCATTATACTCGCATCCCGGGCAAATTCAACCCTCGATTTTACGGTGCATTAATGTAAATTCGACACAGCGTGTTGTTTTGTGTTACGGACGTGTTATTTATCAGCGCAACGCGCCTTGTGTTACAGCCGCAGGGTGATGTCGCGCTCCTCCATCCATCGGTTCACCTGCCACAGATAGGCCAGCAGCTGCGGCCCCGCCATGAGCTGTCCGAACCAGGGCGTATCGGCGGGGTTCAGCTCGGAATCCGCCAGCGCCAGCAGCCGCTCCCGGTCCACGACTTGAAACAGCGGCGCATCCTTTTCAGCTGCCAGCCTGCGCGCCATCGAACGCACAATGGCGCCATACTTTGGGCTGCAGGTCTTGGGATAGGGGCTCTTGGTGCGCCGAAGCAGCTTCTCCGGCAGCAGGTCAGCCACTGCCGCCCGGAACAGCCCCTTCTCCTGGCCGCCCATGAACTTCATCTCCCAGGGCACGTTGTAGAGGTATTGCACCAGCCGATCGTCACACAGCGGCGTCAGCACCTCCACCCCGACGCCCTCGCACATGCGCACGGCCCGCTCCTGCAAATTCGTCATGAAGTACTCGAAGCACAGACGCTGCATGGTCTTCAGCCTGCGCTCCTTCGGGGCGTACTCCGCGCCGGGATCGGCCTGTGCCCGCCGCGTCCTGAACACATCGCCCACATATTCCGCCAGCTGGAGTTGTTCACGGACATCCGGCAGCAGCAGCGACTCCCTCAGTTCGAGCGAACCGGACCAGGGGAAGCCCTCCAGAGGCGCCTCGCCCCTGAACCAGGGATATCCGCCGAACACCTCGTCCCCGCACTCGCCGGAGAGCACCCGGCGGTCATAGCGCACGATGTGCCCGCTGAACAGCAGCAGAGAGCTGTCGATGTCCGCCATGCCGGGAAAGCCCCGCAGCGAGACCGCGCGGCCCAGTGCGTTCGCCAGATCCGCCTGCTCCAGCGTCACCACGCGGTGCTGGGTGTGGAACGCCTGCACCGCCAGCGCTACATAGGGCGCGTCCTGCTCCGGCCGGAAGGCATTCGCCCGGAAGTCCTTCGCGCCGTCGGCGTAGTCCACGGAGAAGCTGCGCACCTCCTTCATGTGACGGCACAGCAGGGCCGTCAGCGCCGTGGAGTCCAGGCCGCCGGAGAGCATCACCGCAGGCCGCAGCGACGCAACGTCCGCCACGCACTGCTCAAGCAGCTCCCGGGTGTGGGCGACGGTCGCCGCTTCTTCCTGTTCGTGGGGGCGATCCTTGATGCGGAAGTAGCGCTCGACGCGCGCGTCGCTCCCCTTCATCACCAGCGCGCATCCCGGCTCCAGCGTCCGAATGTCCCGGTAATACGTCCTGCCCGGGCTCCTCGCCGGGCCGAGGCCGAACAGCTCCCGCAGGCCGTCCGCGTCCACCAGCGGCTCGGCCTTTGCCGATTTCAGCATCGCGTCCGGGTGGTCGGAGAACACCACGCCGCCCTGGCCGAAGCGGGCATAGAACAGAGGCAGTTCCCCCATTCGGTCCCTGGACAGCACCATGGCGTCGCCGTCCTCGTCCATCACGCAGCTGACGACGGGGCCTTCCAGATGGATGGGATACGTCGTTCCCCAGCGCAGGTAGGCCCGCAGCGCCAGCTGTGACAGGCTCGCGTTTCTGGGACAGTCCAGCTCCTCCGCCAGCCGCCGCCGGTTTCTCAGCCGTCCCACCGCCAGCGCCACCAGGCCACCCTCGGAGGCCGCGTTGTGGGCACAGAGCATCATCCTCCCCTTGGTGATGCATGGCGCGTCGCAGCCGACGCTGCCGGGCCGGGTATAATCCGTGTGGTATATGCCGATATAATTCATGCCATCACTCCTTTTTGGGCCTGCATAAGCCTATGTAAATTCCCGGAATTCAATGACCGGGCGGACACATTTCGGTTGTGCGGAGGACGGCATTTGTGTTATAATTTTACTGATTATAGACGAAATTGAGGTGCTGAACGCCATGATCCTGAAGATATTGGGCTGCAACGGTCCCTACCCCGCCCCCGGAGCCGCCTGTTCGGGCTATCTCCTGACCAGCGACAGCGGCAACACCCGCATCCTGATCGACTGCGGCCCGGGCGTCCTCGCCCAGCTGATGGCGGAGGGCGGCCCGGATTCCCTGGACGCCGTGCTGCTGAGCCATCTGCACTACGACCACATGTCCGACATGCTGCCGATGCAGTACGCGCTGCAATTCCGCCGCCGCGCCACGCCGCTGCCTGTCTATGCGCCTGCCACGCCGGAGCCGGTGCGGGCGCTGCTGGACTGCCCCCAGTTCGACGTGTGGCCCGCGGAGGACTGCACCATCGGCGAGATGCGCGTCAGCTTTACCCCGGCGCGGCATCCCGTGGAGACCAACGCCATCGCCGTGGAGTGCGACGGCGCGCGGTTTGTGTTCACCGGCGATTCCAACACCGACGCGCTGGTGGAGCTGTTCTGCGAATGCGCGGACCTGCTGCTGGCGGACTGCGGCCTTTCCGAGGCCGACCACAGCCTGACCTCCCCCCACTACTCGGCGAAGCTCTGCGGCGCGCTGGCGAAGAACGCCCACGCGGCGCGGCTGCTGCTGACCCACCTGAACCCGAAATACGACCCCCAGGCGCTCCTGGCCGAGGCCCGGGAGGTTTATCCCGACGCGGAGCTCGCCGTTCAGGGCGAGAGCTATGCCATCTGATCGCGCGCCATGAAGGGCAAGGGCTTCATCGCAAGGCAGTACCGGGCAAGGCCGCTGTGCTGCGCCGCCACCGCGTTTCTGGCGGGGCTGATCCTGGCGCAGGCATTCACCCTGCCCGCATGGCCCTGCGCGGCCGCCGCGGCGGTGCTGGCGGTATCCACAATCGCCCTGCGCAAGCGCCGGCGGTTTCGCGCGGCGCTCGTGCTGCTGCTGGCCTGCGCCTGCGGCGCGGCCCGCTATGCCTTCGCGCTGGAAGCGCTCCGGCCCACCGAGACCCGCTACTCCGTGGAAATGGTCGGAAGAGTCGCTTCCGAGCCCTTCGTCAACGACAACGGACGGACCGTCTGCCGCTTCCGGCTGGAGAGCACTGACGGCGAGCCCTCGGACCTCGCCCTTCGCCTGTACCTTCGCGGCGATCCCGAATCACTTTCGCAGGTCGCCTACGGCCAGCGGCTCAGCCTGAAGGGGCATATCTGGAAGGCGGACCCGGTCACCAACCCCTACGAGTTTGACTTCGGCGCGTACCTCACCCGCAAGGGCTTCAACGGCTACGCCACGGCAAAGTCCGAGGACGTCTCGATCCTCGACACACGCCGGGACGTCCAAAGCCTGGTCATCGCGGCCCGAAGCGCCGTTTCAAGCCGCATCGACCGGCTGTTCCCGAAGGGCGCACCGATGATGCGGGCCCTGGTGTTGGGCGACCGCAGCCAGCTGAGCGACGAACTCCGCGCGGCCCTGAGCCGCACCGGCACAGCCCACCTGATCAGCATCT
Source organism: uncultured Eubacteriales bacterium (assembly GCA_902801165.1). Taxonomy (GTDB): domain Bacteria; phylum Bacillota; class Clostridia; order Christensenellales; family Aristaeellaceae; genus UBA2862. The sequence continues at coordinate 36,662 of CADCHI010000002.1, forward strand.
CGGGCCTTCACGTCACCCTGCTGGCCGGGGTCCTCGCGCTGATCTTCAGCCGGTTCATGACCCGGCGCTGGGCCAATTTCCTGGCGATGCTGTTCCTCCTGCCCTACGGGGCCCTTGTGGGCTTCAACGCGCCATTCATCCGCGCGCTGATCACCTTCGCCCTGGTCTGCGGCGCGCCGCTGGCCGGGCGGCCCAGCGATTCCGCCACGCGGCTCGCCGCCGCGCTGACGCTCTACCTGCTGTTCAAGCCTCTGGACGTGGCGGATACCAGCTTCGTGCTCTCCTATGCCGCCTCCGCGGGCATCGTGCTGCTGAATCCGCCGCTGATGGCTCTGCTGGGCGTGGATAAGCTGCGCGGCCGTCCCCGGGGCAGTCGCGGCGCGAGGCTCCTTCGCAGGAGTCTGCGCTACATGGCGGAGCTTTTGTGCACCTCCCTGGCAGCCCAGCTGGCCACCCTGCCCTTCGTCATCGCTTTCTTCGGCGTCCAATCGCTGATCTCGCTGCCCGCCAACCTGGTCTGCGTGCCGCTGTGCATGCTGGGATTCCTGCTGGGACTGGCGATGCTGGCGGTTTCCCTGATCGCGCCGCCCCTGGCCGCGTGGATGGCGCTTGTTCCCGACGCGCTGTTCCAGGCGCTGAACGCCGTCACGCGCTTAAGCGCGGACCTGCCTGCCGCCGTCGTGCGGGTGGGCCGTTACGCGCCGCTGCTGGTGCTCCTGCACTGGTTCGTCGTGCTGGCCGCCTCCGAGCTGAGCCGCGTGCCACTGCGGCTGCGCAAGTTCATGCCCTTCGCGCTGGTGCTGGTCGCCGGCTGCGCCTCCCTCGTCACCTTCCTGAACGCCTGGGACTTCGGCATCACCTTCCTCGACGCCGGCCAGGCGGACAGCGCCGTCGTGCGCACCCGGGGCCATACCTACCTGATCGACGCCGGGGACACCTATACGCCCACCGCGGACTACCTGAACGCCACTTGCCTGCACCTGGACGGCGTGGTGCTAAGCCATCCCCACCAGGATCACGCCGGCGGCCTTCTGAGCGTGCTCGAGACCTTCAAGCCTGACGCTATCTACATTCCCCGGGGCTGGTTCGAGCAGGACATCGCCTCCCAGGCGGTGATCGACGGCATCGAGCGGGCGCGGGCCATGGGCGTCGAGATCATAGAGCTCTCCACCGGCGACGCGCTGGCGCTCTCCCGAACCGCGACGCTCACCGTGTACTCCCCGGACGCCGATGCGCTGCCTGACAACGCAAACGACCTGTCCCTGCTGACATTGATTGCCTGCGACGGGCAGTCGGCGCTGTTCACCGGCGACCTGTCCGCGGAGGGCGAGCCGGAGGTCATTCCCGACACGGACATTCTTAAGGTGGCCCACCACGGCTCCGCGAAGGGCACCAGCCAGCGGTTCCTGGATGCCGCCGCGCCGGAGATCGCAGTGATTTCCGTCGGGGAGAACAACTACGGCCATCCCGCCGAAGAGACGCTGGAAAAGCTGGCGGACATCGGCGCCGACGTCTACCAGACCCGGGACTATGGCGCCGTCACACTCACCTATCGCCGCGGAGCGTGGCGGGTGAACACCTATCTGGAGGCACCCAATGAAGTGGAATGAGTTTTACCAGGCCCTGAAGGACGGCAGCCTGAGCTCCGTCTATCTGTTCACCGGCCCGGAGGAATACGTCAAGCGGGAGGCCCTCGAGGCGCTGCGCGGCAAGCTGCTGCCGCCGGGACTGGAAGCGCTGAACGACACCACGCTGGAAGGCGCGACCGCCCAGCAGATCACCGACGCGGCGGAGACGCTGCCGATGATGTGCGAGAGGCGCGTCGTCGTCGTGCGCGACTGGGCGCCGCTGATGCCCGGCAAGTCGAAGAACGAGGAAGCCGAGACGGAGTGGATGTCGAAGTGGCTGGAGCATCCGCCGGAGAGCTGCGCGCTGGTGTTCTACATGCGCGGCGAGCCGGATGGCCGCAAGAAGATGACGACGACGCTCAAGAAGAAGGCGGAGGTCGTCAGCTTCGACCTGCTGACGGACGCGGAGCTCTCCCGCTGGTGCGCTTCCCGGCTGAAGCCCCGGGGCAAGAAGCTCTCCGCCTCCGCACTGAACACCCTCACTTACATGGCGGGCCGGGAGCTCACCCGGCTGAGCGGCGAGCTGGACAAGCTTGCCGCCTATGTGGGCGAGGACCGGACGGAGATCACAGAGGCGGATATCCGGGAGATCGTGTCCGCGTCCCTGGAATACAATGTCTTTGAACTGCTCAACAGCCTGCTTGCGGGCGATTTGAAGAAGGGACAGCAGACCGTCAACAGCCTGCTCCAGGGCGGGCAGACCACCATGGGCCTTCTGGCCATGCTCACCCGGCAGATTCGCCAGCTGACCCACATGAAGTGTGCGCTGGACGCCGGCAAGCCGGTCCAGGTCGTCCAGGAGCAGTTGAAGCTGCACCCCTACGCCGCCAAGCAGACTGCGCGGCAGTGCGCCAGGCTCTCCGCCCGGTGGCTGACGGGCCTGTATGAGCAGTGCGTGGAATTCGACTATGCCGTCAAGAACGGCCGCCTGCGGGACCGGGACGCGCTGGATGCGTTGATTCTGCAAATCGCCCTTGCTGACAGGCGAAACTGATGCTATAATAATATCGATGGAACCATTTTGCGCGACGACGCATCTAACCAATAAAACAAGACGCGCTGTCGCCCCAGTCGACTCCGTCCATGGAGGTGTTTTCCGTGAAAAAGACGCTGTGCCTGCTATTGGCCGCGCTGCTGTTCGCCGCGACCGCCTTTGCCGCGCCGCAGCTGTCCTCCGGCCTGATCAGCAGCGCGAAGCAGGCCGTTAAGTACCTCAGCTCCGGGGAATACGAGCGCCTGGTGACGCTGCTGCCCTTCTCGGACGTCGCGCCCAGCGCCTCCGAATGGGAGAACTTCGCCGCGAACTACTCCAGCCTCACCGGCGCGCAGCAGGACTACGCCGTCGCCTACTGGACCGGATCGGTGTGGAAGATCGCCGTGCCCGTGCAGGTGCCTGACAGCGGCACCGTGGAGGTCCTCACCCTCGCCAGCGAGGACGGCAGCACCTTCTGCGGCTACCGCTACGCCACCTGGTCCCAGGTGGAAGCCGAGTACGCCGGGTGCGACCACGTCCTTTGGGACAAGGAATATGTCGGTGGCGCGCCGACGGTCGTAGCGGATTGAAACTAAAGCTCATCAGCCAAACAGCATATGAAAAGGCCCATGCCGTTTTCGGCACGGGCCTTTTACATGAGTCCTCAGGGTCAGTCGTCCTCTTCCTCGTCCTCGGGCAGCTCGGCGTCGTGATAGACGTTCTCGGTGTCGTCGTACTCCTCCAGCCAGTCCAACAGGCGGGTGACCTTCTGCACGCTCTCCTCGTCCGGCAGGGCGGTGGTGGAGGTGGGCAGCATGGCGCGCTCGGCGGACAGGAAGGTGCAGCCGGCGTTCTCCAGGTTGTCACGCACCTGTGAGAAGTCGTTGGGGTCGGTGTAGATGACGGCGGAATCCTCGTTGTACTCCACGTCGTCCGCGCCGGCATCCAGGGCCAGCATGGTGAGCTCATCCTCATCCATGCCCTTGGAGTTGTCGATGACGATGACGCCCTTGCGCTCGAACTTCCAGGACACGCAGCCGGTGGCGCCCAGGGAGCCGCCGCACTTGTCAAAGATGTGGCGCACTTCGCTGGCGGTGCGGTTCAGGTTGTCGGTGACCATCTCCACGATCACGGCGACGCCGCAGGGCGCGTAGCCCTCATAGGTGACCTCCTTGTAGTTTGAGGACTCACCTTCGCCAGCGGCCTTCTTGATGGAGCGCTGGATGTTGTCATTGGGCATGTTGGCCGCCTTCGCCTTGGCGATAACGTCCTTCAGCTTGCTGTTCAGCGCGGGGTCGGCGCTGCCGCCGGTCTTCACGGCGATGACAATTTCACGGCCAATCTTGGTGAAAATCTTGCCCTTCGCGGCATCCGTCTTGGCCTTCTTATTCTTGATGGTTGACCATTTGTTATGTCCGGACATGGACAATCCCTCCCAGTATCGAATGGTTATATGATAACACAAACAGGCTGGAATCGTCAAGAAAATCAGCCTATAATTAATAAAGAGGATATAAATTTTCTGCGAGGAGGCGGCAAGAATGGCCATCGTGACGGGCATCGAGGCGACCCGAACCCGGGTGATCGTCTATGCGGACGGTTCGGAGCTGGCGCGGCTCCAGAAGGCGCACTTCGACAAGTGCCGGCTGGAGGAGGGCGAGGAATTCGACCCGGAGCAGTGGATCGACCGGATTGCCGCCGCTCAGTTTGCTGACGCCTATGAGGCCGCGCTGACGAGCCTCGATTTCTGTGCCCGGTCCGCGAAGGAGCTGTCCAACACCCTGAAGCGCAAGGGCTTCGTCCAGCCCGCCATCGAAGCGACCGTTGAACGGCTGCGGGACGCGGGCCTGATCGACGATGCCCAGTACGCCCGACGCATGGCCGAGAGCCAGACGCGCAAGCCCGTGGGCGTCTATGCCTTCAAGCGCAAGCTGATGTCCAAGGGCATCTCTGAAGACGACGCGCAGGAGGCCCTCGCCGCCTTCGACGATGACCAGCAGCGCGCTGCCTGTCGAGTCGCCGCCGAGAAGCTCTGGCGCAAGTACGAAGCCCTCCCCCGCCGCGAGGCCCGGGCCAAGCTGTCCCAGGCCCTGGCACGGCGAGGCTTCGGGTGGGACGCAATAGAGTCAGTTTTAGACGATTTGGTGGAATCATTTTGAGTGTGGAATGTGGAGTGTGGAGTTGAAGGAACGCCTATGATCCGTCATCCTCAATCAATAAAAATCCGCAAGGATTTCCTCCTGAACTCCTCACTCCACACTCAAAAAGCCCTTCGCTCACGCGAGGGGCTTTTGTTCGGATCCTGCAATTTTAGTCTCCGTCTCCTGCCGTATGGCGGCGCGGAGTTCTTTCATGTAATCGGAGAAGGCCACGCGGTCATAGGCGTAGGTGCGGTTGAGTTCGTACTCGTGGGGTTCCCAGGTGGATATGTCGGACTCGTTGTGCTGGATCACGGCCTCCAGGCTGTCCATGGCCTTGTAGATCCTCGCCTCGAGGGTCTCACGGGCCGCCATCTCGTCGTACAGCGCGCGCATCTCGGTTTTAAAGGGCTCGGGCAGCGTGTCCACCCACCGGTAGAGCAGCTCTTCCTTCTTCGCCTCGTCCGATTCCTTTTTCATGAACACGGGGATGTCGCCGGTGAAGCACTCCCCCAGATCGTGGATCAGGCACATCTTGTAGATCTTCTCCATGTCGGCCTCGGGAAACTCGTCCGACACGAAGTAGGCCATCAGCGTCATGCGCCAGCTGTGCTCGGCCACGTCCTCGCGGCGGCCACCGGAGGTCCAGCAGTGGCGCGGGGTGTCCTTCAACCGTTCGGCGACATGCATGGCTTTGAGCAGTTCGTCAGGCTTCATGCTTCATTCCTCCCAGGCGTTCTTGTAGGGATGGCCGCAGCTCATCCTGCCCTCGGGACAGGGGCCGTAGACGCAGCTGGGGCCGAGGCGGGTGAAGACCTTCGGCTCCCGGTCTGCCAGCAGCTTGAGCATCCTCCACGCCACGCCCTGGATCTCCCACTGGGCCCGGCGGCAGGTGCGCAGCTTCATGAAGTGGATCATTTCGCGCAGGTTCATGGAGATCATCAGGTCCAGCTGGTGGCCGCTCATGGCGAAGTAGGAAACATCCTCCATGACCATGCCCAGGGCCAGCGCTTTCTTCGCCGCAACGGTCTGGGCCTCGAAGGCGCGGCGATAGATGGCCTCGGCCTCAGGAATGGCCCTCACGGTCTCCGGCAGCACGTAGTCCCCCTCCGCCAGCGCGCGGGACACCGGCGGCACCAGCAGCGACACCATGCGGTGCCGGGTGAAGTGTGTCACGCAGGCCAGCGACACGCGCTTCACCCTGAAGGTGTAATGCAGCATCTCCAGCTCCCGGGGGCGGGCGTCGGTGAACCTGAGGTGTTCACGTCCCGTAAAGCCGCACATGGCGTCCAGGAAGGCCTTGGTGTCTTTGGGGGCGTCGATCAGCTCAGCATCACCCACACGATCTATACCTTTGATGATCTCACCGGGCAGCGGAAGCGGCTGGTAATGAGGATAGCGCTTGGCCTCGCCGTCGATCACGCCGGGGTACAGCCTGTCGAACTGTTCCTTCAACTGGCCGCCCAGCGCTTCGATCTCCGGGAAGCCCTTCCCCCGCCCGTACAGCATGGCGCAGATCAGGCCGATCAGCTCCCGGGCGTCTACGGTCATGAAGAAGTTGCTGCGCAGGCTGTAGGGCAGCACGAACCGGGCGTCCTCCTTGGGCACGCCCAGGGCCATCAGCTGCTCGTAGTCCGCGAAGCGCGCCTTCATGGCTTCCTCGAAGCGCATGCGCTGCGCCTCCGTCAGGCGCTCCGGCGCCACGAAACCGGCCTCGGAAAAGTCCACGTAGCGGCGGGACTTCACCGTAAAGGAGGCCAGTCGGCACTCGATGACGAACTGCTCCACCAGCACCGACACGTCGTCAAAGGCGATACCGAAGGTCTGGTGCTCGATGACGGACTTGTGCCCGGAGGCGAGCACCTTGTTCACCAGCCGAAGGTCCTTCTCGTCGCCGTGGCTCTTGTCGTATATCTCCATCGCCGTGCCCTGCTGGGTCGAAATCCTCGCCGAGGAGGCCACGACGCGCAGCGCGTCCGCGTTGCTCACGACGATGATGGCTCTGCTCTTGTTCACTTTAATCCCTCGCAATTTCATTCTACCCATTAGGGTATAGTTATCTTTATTATATCACAGGCAGCGACGTTTGTGTCGCTGCCTGTGAATTTTACACTGTGTTCTATGTCAAAAGCCGAAATCAGTTATTGCTGTCGCTGTCGCCGAGGGAGTCGCGCACGGTAACGACCACCTTGCGTTCGTAGGCCTCGAAGGCGAAGTCCACCAGCTTGCGGTCGGGCTTGGGGGTGAACAGGCTGACCACCGGCACGATCACCAGGCCCGCGAGCATCGCGAAGGCGCCGCAGTTGATCGGGGACTGGAGGATCGCCGGGAAGGCTCCCTTGAACAGCATGTTCGCCACCATGATGCCCGCGCCGAAGATCATGCTGCACCAGGCGGAGGCGCAGGTCGCCTTCTTCATGTACAGGCCGTACATGAACGGCGCCAGGAACGCGCCGGCCAGGGCGCCCCAGGAGATGCCCATCAGCTGGGCGATGAAGTTGACGGTGGTGCTGTACTGGATGATGGCGATGACGACGGAGATCAGGATGAACACCACGATCAGCAGCCGCATGATCAGCACCTGCTTCTTCTCGTCCATGTCCTTGATGATGTTGCCCTTGAGGAAATCCAGCGTCAGTGTGGAGCTGGAGGCCAGCACCAGGGAGGACAGCGTGGACATGGAGGCTGAGAGCACCAGGATCACGATCACGCCCAGCAGCAGCGGGGACAGGCCCTCCAGCATCGTGGGCACCACGGAGTCGTAGCCCGCGGCGGGGACGCCGGTGCCGGCGGGGTCGATCACAGAGCTGAACAGCCGGCCGAAGCCGCCCAGGAAGTAGCAGCCGCCCGCGACGATCACTGCGAACACGGTGGAGATGATCGTGCCCTTGGAGATGGCGTTTTCAGACTTGATGGCGTAGAACTTCTGCACCATTTGGGGCAGGCCCCAGGTGCCGAGGGAGGTCAGGATCACGACGCCCAGCAGGTTCAGCGGGTCGGGCCCGAAGAAGGAGCTGAACGCGCCGGACATGCCCTCGTAGGGGATCTCGGACAGGCCCTGGTAGGCCGCCATGAAGCCGCCGTTGACCTTCAGCACCGCGCCGACCACGGCGATGATGCCCACGATCATGATGATGCCCTGGATGAAGTCGTTGATGGCCGTGGCCATGTAGCCGCCGGCGATGACGTAGATGCCCGTCAGCACCGCCATCATGATGATGCACACGGTGTAGTCGATGTTGAACGCCATGCCGAACAGGCGGGACAGGCCGTTGTACAGCGACGCGGTGTAGGGAATCAGGAAGATGAAGATGATGGCAGAGGCGCCGATCTTCAGCGCGTTGCTGCCATAGCGCTTGCCGAGGAACTCCGGCATGGTGGCGCTGTTCAGCTGCTGAGTCATGACGCGGGTGCGGCGACCCAGCACGCTCCAGGCCAGCAGCGAGCCGATGAAGGCGTTGCCCAGGCCGATCCAGGTGGAGGCGATGCCGTACTTCCAGCCGAACTGCCCGGCGTAGCCGACGAAGATGACCGCGGAGAAATAGGAGGTGCCGTAAGCGAAGGCGGTCAGCCACGGGCCGACGGAACGGCCGCCCAGCACGAAGCCGTCCACGTTGGTGGCGTGCTTGCGGCTGTAGAAGCCGACGCCGATCATGATGCCGAAGAAGATGACGAGCATGAGAATCTTGATGAACATTGTAAGGTCCTCTCCTTTCGTAGACCGCGGACGAGCTCTCCCCTCGCCTTTTCGGCAAAAGGAAACGCCCTCCGCAAAGCATTTTGCAGAGGGCGGAATGATCCGCGGTACCACCTCTATTCAGCGCCTCCTCGCGGAGAGCGCCCTCTTCGGGTACGGGAACGTGCCTATACCCTATCGCTCTAACGGGCGAACCCGGCGCGGCTTACTCGCTGCCTTTCAGCCTGCGGCTATCGGGATGTAATTCAACCTGGCGGCACACACTGCCTCGCACCCTCCGGCAGCTCTCTTGGTGGGCATTCGCCAGCCTACTTGTTCCCGGTCATTGCCTTTCGACGGTTAGTTTAGCACTTTATCACGATTGTGTCAAGCCTTTTTTTCGCTTGCGCTTACATTTTTGTCACCCTGTCACTTGCCCAGCGCCAGCGCAAACTGGATCAGCATGATGCCGATCAGGTGCCCCGGGTAGAACAGGTAAAACACCCACTTGTTGATCTTCAGCTTCGAGTAGGTCGGGATGTAGATCAGCGGCAAGGCCAGCACGGCGAACATCTGTATCCCAAATCGCAGCCCGAAGAGCTCGTAGCTGTTCCCCTTCATGCCCCACCAAACCATGAACGCCAGCACCACGGGCAGGGACATCCACCAGCGGCTGATGAACAGGTAGAACAGCACGATCAGCGCCACGCCCTGCCAGCCGTAGTTGATGCTGCCCTGCAGCTTCCACACCAGCAGCATCAATGCCGCCGTGCAGGCCAGCTGTTTGTCCCGAATGGACCAGATCAGCAGAAGGCCGAAGGCCAGCGTGTACATGATGTTGGGCGTGCCCCAGCTTTGCAGGTAGAAGTTGAACACCGCGCCAAGGGGATTGTCCGCAAAGCGTATCGCGTACATCTTCGCGCTGGTGTGGGCCAGCGCCACCGCGTAGAAGGGCTGGGAGATCAGGCCCACCAGCACGATGCGGCTCAGATATTTCAGGCGGTTCCTGGAATAGACGCAGCCCACGGCGATGCAGTAGGCGAAGAGCGGAAAGGCGAGCCTGCCGATGATGCGCATGATGTTGTAGTGGGGAAAGAACATCTTGCCGGTGTGATCGAACACCATGGCGATCATGGCCACCAGCTTCAACAGGTTGGTGTCCCGGTTGGTTCCGATGTCCCTTGGCGCAAACGGCCATGCAAATGCCGATTTCTTGCGGGATGCCATTTCGGCGCAACCTCCTTGGGCCTTGTCTGGATTACTGTATATGCGGTCGAAGCGCGCTCTATCGCACCGTCAGCGGACAAACACACGCATATTCCAATGATTGTCGATATGTTCACGCGGAACCCGCCGATCTGGAACAAGCTCCGCTCTTCACCATCGCGCACAATTCCAAGAAAAGGGCGGCTGAACGCCGCCCTTGAGAGACGAGCCTGCGCTTCGCGCGTCACATCTCGTCAAAAATGGTCTCCTTCTCAGGGTTCTCCTTCGGGGCCAGGGGCAGCGTGATGAGGAACTCGGTGCCCTCGCCCAGATTGGACTGCACCTCGATCTCGCCGTTCATAGAGCGGACGATGTGCTTGACGATGGCAAGGCCCAGGCCCGTGCCGCCCATCTGGCGGGAACGGCCCTTGTCCACGCGGTAGAAGCGCTCGAACAGGCGCGGCAGGTTCTCCTCCGCGATGCCGATGCCGGTGTCGGAGATCGTCACGTTCGCCTCCTGCTCGTTGGCGAACACCTGCACCGTCACGGAGCCGCCGGGCTTGTTGTACTTGATGGCGTTCTCCGTCAGGTTGATCAGCAGCTGCTCCACGCGGTCCGGATTGCCGATGATGTACACCGGGTCGGTGTTCATCCGGTAGTTGATGGTGACTTCCTTCTCCTTGGCGTGGATGGACAGCATCTCGCACACGTCGTAGGCCTTCTTGTCCAGGCGGATGCGCTCGGTGGCCACCTCGTCGTTGCCGGACTCCAGCTTGCTGATGGACAGTATGTCGTTGATCAGCCGGGTCAGGCGCTCCGTCTCCATCTGAATGATGTTCAGGAACTTGTGGGCCATCTCCGGGTGGTCGATGGCTCCGGCCTGGAGCGTCTCGACGAATCCGCGGATGGAGGTCAGCGGCGTCTTCAACTCGTGGGAGACGTTCGCCGCGAAGTCCGTGCGGACCTGCTCCAGGCGACGCAGCTCCGTGATGTCCTCCACGATGGCCAGCGCGCCGACCACCTTGTCGTCCCGCCGCATCGGCGACACGTACAGGCGCAGGGGCCTGTGACCGCGCCCCACGGCGGTCCTGGCGGCCACCTCGTTGGTGTACACGCCGCCCTGGCGCATGGCCTCGGTAAATACGGCGTCCAGCTTTACGTCCTTGGAGACGTCGCTGACATACTTATACTCGGGATTCCCCACGATGCCCAGCAGCTTCTTCGCTACGGAGGTGATGAAGATCACCCGCATGTTTTCATCCACGGCGATGATGCCGTTCTGCATCTGGGACATAACCGAGCTCAGCACGTGGTTTCTGTTTTTCTGGCTGAATATGCGATCCTGAATCCGCGCGATGATTGCGTTGTATTCGGCTGCCTGCTGGTCGTGCTCCGGGAAGCCCTCGATGCGGGCGTCGAAGTTTCCATCCGAAAACCTGTCCAACGCCTGCATGACGGAATTGACCCTCTTTTCCCGGGTCAGCACGTTGGACATCACGACCAAGAACAAAATCATGCTCAGGCCAAAGATCAGCGCGAGCAGGATCAGGCTCTTGTTGCGTCCAAGCACGCCCCAGCCGTTTACATCCACATTGGCATAAAGCAAAAACGCGCCATCCTCGTACCGATAGATGGCGTAGGATGTGGGCCTGCCCGCAGCGTTGACGTGGTTATAAACCACAGCATCTCTGGCTTTGGCCAAGGCCATATCATCGCCAGAGAGCTGTGAATACATTTCGCTGGAGGCATAATAAGCCGATCCATCCGGATAATAAAGCGCTTTTACCGTTTCTTCGCTCACCGACAAAGACTGCAGCGAATTCGCGCGCAGCTCCATATCATCGGTACCGCTGAAATCGCCCGTAACCTTGCACATGACATAGAGGTCCCTGCGCAATTCCTCGTTCGATTCATCGGCCAGCTTGGAACAGTTATAGCCAAATAACAATGTGAGGGCAACCATCGAAATCAGGGTCACAATTAATGTAACCCCTGATTTCATAGGCGATTCTCCTGGCGATCGTTGAACTTGTAGCCAACGCCGCGAATGGTCTCGATGTAGTGGGCATCGTCACCCAGCTTCTGGCGGATGTGACGGATGTGGACATCGACGGTGCGGGTCTCGCCGTAGAACTCATAGCCCCAGATGCGATCCAGCAGGAAATCGCGGGTCAGCACCTTGCCGCGGCTGAGCACGAGCAGCTTGAGCAGCTCGAACTCCTTCAGCGTCAGGGACAGCTTCTCGCCGTTGCGGAAGGCCTCATAGTTGCCGACATCAATAGTCAGGCCGCCCACGTGAAGGATTCCCTCCTCCTCGTTCTGGGGAGCGGCGCGGCGCAGCAGGGCCTTGACGCGGGCGATCAGCTCGCGCACGGAGAAAGGCTTGGTGATGTAGTCATCCGCGCCAAGCTCCAGGCCAAGGATCTTGTCCACTTCGTCGCCCTTCGCGGTCAGCATAATAATCGGAATATCGGCGGTGGTGGGCGCGCTCTTCAGGCGGCGGCAGACTTCCATACCGTCGATTCCGGGGAGCATAATGTCCAGCAGAACCATTGCGGGACGCTCATGCGCACAGACCACCAGCGCATCTTCGCCTGTGGCGGCAGTGACAACTCGGTAGCCGGAAGCCTCAAGATTGAACGAAAGCAGTTCAAGAATGTGGGCTTCATCGTCGACGGCCAGAATCAATTCATTTGCCATGTGCGTATCCTCTCTCTTTCATAGTATTTGGTTATCTGACGGAGTCACCATCAGTTGTACCCGAATCAAAATCGGCCAGCAGCTTGTTCAGTTCATCCCTGAAGCTCTGGATGTCCCTGAATTGGCGATAGACGGAGGCGAAGCGCACATAGGCCACTTCGTCCAGGCTCTTCAGGCCGTCCATCACCAGCTCGCCGACCATCTTGCTGGTGATCTCCGAATCCGGCTGGTTGTTGAGCTTCTGCTCGATCTCCCGAACCAGTTCGTCGATCCTTCCAAGGGATACCGGGCGCTTCTCGCACGCCTTCACGATGCCGGAGCGCAGCTTCTCGACGTCGAACGCCTCGCGCGTCTGGTCCTTCTTGATGATCATCAGCGGGACCAGATCGATGCGTTCATAAGTCGTAAAGCGCCTTCCGCAGCTTTCGCACTCGCGCCTGCGCCGTATGGAAGTGCCGTCGTCGTTCTGGCGGGAATCCACCACCCGACTCTGAGTACACCCGCAATAGGCACACCTCATGGCATCTCACCTCGTATACTCTATTATACACAAAAAATAACGTAAAGTCCAGTCTTTTTTATAATTTTATTGCACTATCCTGTGAGAATTCGAGGTTTTGACGTCAAAAATACATCTATTTGCCATCGAATCGCTCGCAATCCACCTCCACGAGGATCACATCGTCCCCAATGCGGCGCACACGATCCCATTCTATGACCAATCCCTCCCGATCCTGCCTGAACAGCGCGAGTATCCCGCCGCTCCTGCCCGGCACCACGAGGGCCTCCGCGCAGGCCGAATCGTTGAGCAGCAGGTCGATGGGCCGCCCCAGCTTCCTGCCGTCGCAGATGTTGATGACATCCTTGCGCCTGATCTCAGAAAAACTCATGCTACCGCCTCCCGTTACCATGCTATGAGATTTCCGCCGATCCCGTGCGAATTCCGTTGTCGAACGGCATATTTTTCCGCCAGGCCCCGCGATTTTTGCCGCATTTCATCGACATCCAGCCTTTGCGTCGACAAGCGGCATCAACGCCGTCTCATGGCCAGGGCGGACGGCCTTTGCACGTGTCCAAGCGCTTCGGAGGCCCGTTTCCGCCCGAACCCGGCACTCCGACTGTCGAACCGTCTGTCGAAACCCGGCGCGACGGGACCGAAAAACGCGACATTCTCCCGATACAATACCACGCCTCTTCGACATGAAATCGTTGAGGGAGGCCCGCCCCTTCGGCTATCATGATACGGCGAGGTGAGGCGCGTGAGCATCGAGGTCTTTCTGCTGGTCAACCTGGCGGCGGATCTCACCCTGCTGTGCGCCGCTGCGCGATGCTCGGGCTGTTTCAGCTGGCGGCGCACCCTCGCCGCCGCGCTCCTGGCCGTGGGCTTCGCCGTCGTCGCGGCGCTGTTTCCGCTCCCCCATTTCGTCCTTCCAGCGCAGAGCCTGCTGCTCATTCTGGTTTCGATGCTGCTGTCCGGGCACTTGGATTTCCGCTCCTGGTCGCGCCCCGCGCTGCTGCTCTGCGAAGCGACCCTGCTCAGCGGCGGCGTGGCTTCGATCTGCCTGAGCGGGACCCGGACCCAGGCGGGCGGCGTCCTGTGCGCCGTCTCTGGGGCGCTGTTGACGGCGCTGACCTGCGCGGTCAGGCGCACCACGCGCTGGCAGGTGCACGTCCTGCTGCGCTCACCCGCCGGAACCGTCCGGTTCACCGCCCTGGTGGACACCGGCAACCGCCTGCGGGAGCCCATCTCCGGCCTGCCTGTGCTCATCGCCGAGGCAAAGCTGGTCCGGAACGTTCTCCCGGAGGACGGCTACCGGATATTGAGCTTCGGCTCCGTGGGCGGCAGCGGCAGGATGGCCTGCTTCAAGCCCAGCGGGGTCTGGATCGAGCGCGGCCGCCATAGGACCCGGGCCCCGGACGTATGGGTGGCGGTCTCGGCCCATCCCTTGCCCGGGGCTTATCATGCCCTCGCCCCCTGCGAATTTGCGTATTATGCCAATTAGATACATAGAGGAGGAAACCGTCATGGCTGTGAAATCCATCCGACAATCCATCTTTGGCCTCATCGTACAGATCCGTCGCGGCTCCGTCTGCTACATCGGCGGAAGCGACCTGCTGCCACCCCCGCTCTCCCGCGAGGAGGAGATCGCGCTGATGCGCCGCGCCAACCAGGGTGACAGCGCGGCCCGCGCCACGCTGATCGAGCGCAACCTCCGGCTGGTGGTCTACATCGCCCGGAAGTTCGAGAACACCGGTATCAGCATCGAAGACCTGATTTCCATCGGGGCCATCGGCCTGATCAAGGCGGTGAACTCCTTCGACCCGGACAAGAACATCAAGCTGGCCACCTACGCCTCCCGCTGCATTGAAAACGAAATTCTGATGGTGCTGCGCAAGACCAACCGGCTCAAGTCGGAGGTGTCCTTCGACGAGCCTTTGAACACCGACTGGGACGGCAACGAGCTGCTGCTGTCCGACATTCTCGGTACGGAGCCGGACCTGGTGAGCCGTGACCTGGACAACGACATCGAAAAGCAGATGCTTCACAGCGCCATCCAGAAGCTGAACGCCCGGGAAAAGTACATCGTCGGCCTGCGCTACGGCATCGGCGAGGACAAGGAGCACACCCAAAAGGAGGTCGCCGACCTGATGGGCATCTCCCAGAGCTACATATCCCGGCTGGAAAAGCGCATCATCGGAAAGCTCCGGGAGGAGCTGGCCAGGATGGCCTGAGCGCCTTGCTTGCACATATAAAAGTGGCTGCCATTTCTGACAGCCACTTTTTGCGGTCTCGACCGCACGCCGAGTGCCTTTGGATGGTCCTCTATCTCTGGGGCGTGCCCGTTGCGATGCCGTAGACGAGGGCAAAGACCAGCAGGATCACCGTCGCGACGATGATGACGTTCATCGTCGTCACGGACACCTTGTCCTTGATCCGGTCGTAGAGCTTGTAGCGCCGGGGCGTCCGCGGCAGGGGGTTCCCCGCCGCGTCCGTCCGCTCGGCTTCCAGCTTGCGCTGGCCGGCCTTCTCGGCCTCCTCCATGCGCGCCCTGGCCGCGCGGTCCTCGCTGTTGAATCCGTCCTGACGCGCCATATTACTTCTTGACGATGTACTTGCGCACGTCGATGGAGACGGCCAGGATGATGATCAGACCGCGGATGATGTACTGGATGTAAGGGTTGACGCCCAGGAAGTTCAGGGCGTACACGATGGCCTGCATGATGACCGCGCCGATGACGACGCCCTGGATGGTGCCGACGCCGCCGGAGAAGGACACGCCGCCGACCACGACCGCGCTGATGGCGTCGGTCTCATAGTTCAGACCGGTGTTGGCGCCGACGGCGGTGATGCGGGCCGCCTCCAGGAAGGACGCGATGCCGTACAGCACGCCGGCCATCAGGTAGACCAGCATGATGGTCTTGGCCACGTTGACGCCGGAGACCGCGGCAGCCTCGGTGTTGCCGCCCACGGCGAACATGTTCTTGCCCAGGGTGGTCTTGTTCCAGATGACCCACACGATGGCCGCCATCACGATGAAGTAGATGACCACCACGGGGATGCGGATGCCGCCCACGTAGATGCCGCCCGCGGCCACGTTCAGGAACGTGGAATCAAAGGTGGACAGCGCCTGCGCGGTGCCGGAGGGCTGGGACTCGATGTACAGGCAGTTCGCGCCGTAGGCGATCAGCTGGGTACCCAGGGTGACGATGAAGGCGTGCAGGTGCAGCTTGGCGACGCCGAAGCCGTTGATCATGCTGAACAGCACGGCCACGGAGATGGAGGCCAGCAGCGGAACCAGCAGGCCCAGGCCGTTCAGCGGAGCGACCATGGTGGGATACATGCGGCTGGCGTAGGTCACGGACTGGACCAGGGACGCCGTCATGGCGGCGGAGATGCCCAGCACGCGGCCGATGGACAGGTCAGTACCGGCCAGCACGATCAGGCCCGCGCAGCCCAAGGCCAGGATGCCCTTGGTGGAGGCGTTCTGCAGGATGTTCAGGATGTTGTCGATGCTCAGGAAGTCCGGGCGCAGGATCGAAACGACGATCAGGATCAGGCCCAGGATGATGAACAGCGCGTAGTTCAAAAGGGCCGCGGAGATCTTCTCGACCTTCGGGTTGGCAGCCTTCACGCGGGCGCGGGGCTTGATGCTCATGGCCGCGATCAGGAAGTACGCGCCGGCGATGACGATCAGGATCAGGCCGCAGAACATCACCAGCACCGCGTTGGTCATGTGCTTGTTGTTCAGCAGTCCCGGCAGGCCCTCGCGGTACAGGCCCAGCAGCGCCTCGTTGCTGGCCAGCGCGGCGAACTCCTCCTCGCTGACGCCCAGCGCCTCGCGGGCCATCTGCTCGCGCATCGGGTCGCTGCGATCGTGGTCCATGATCAGCTCGTTGAAGTTCTCCTCGGTCACGGTCTCGTCCATGCTCTGGGCGTAGGCGAAGAACGCCTCGCGGTCCTTGGAGTTCTTCACGGCCTCCTCATAGGCGACCCGCGCGTCCACGGCGCTGTCGACGGCGGCGGCGTCAAGGCCCAGGCCCTTCAGGAAGGCGCGCACCTTGTCGGCGCCGATCTTGGACAGGTCACCCAGCTCGGTCAGGGTATCCGGCGCTTGGATGAAGCCCATGGCGTCCTTCTTGCTGACGCCCATCATGCTCGCGGCGTTGTTGTAGATATTCCTGCCGGTGATGCCATAGGCGGCCAGCGCGATGCCCACAACCAGCACGATCAGCATGATAATGGAAGTAATTCTCTTTTTCATGTTCGCTTACCCTCTCTCTCCAAACGCAGATAATCAGACATACTTCGCAGCCAGGGCCATGATCGTCTCCTGCTCGCCGGGAATGCCGCCGAAGTCCTTGCCGCGCTCCACGATGCCGGCCAGCCGTCCGTTGGACATGACCAGAATGCGGTCGCAGATGCCCAGCAGCTCGGGCATTTCGGAGGAGACCATCATGACGCTCTTCCCCTGGGAGGCCAGGTTCAGGATCAGCTCGTAGATCTCATATTTGGAACCGACGTCGATGCCTCGGGTCGGCTCGTCCAACAGCAGCACGTCCGGCTGGGTCAGCAGCCAGCGGCCGATGATGACCTTCTGCTGGTTGCCGCCGGAGAGGCTCTTGATGTGGGTGCGCTGGGACGGGGTCTTGACGCGCATGGAGTCGATGACCCACGCGGTGTCCTTGTTCATCTTGCCGCCGTTCAGCAGCGGCTTGCCGTAGGCGTTCACGTTGGCGATGATCGAGTTGAAGAGGATGCTCGCCTCGCCGAAGATGCCGGTGGCGCGGCGCTCCTCGGTGATCAGCGCGAAGCCGTTGTTGCGGGCCTCGTCGGTGGTGACGTTCTCGATCTTCTTGCCGCGCATGTCCACCTCGCCGCCGCCCTTGGTGAAGTAGCCGAACAGCGTGTTCAGCAGCTCCGTGCGGCGGGAACCCACCAGGCCGGCCACGCCCAGGACCTCGCCCTCGTGGAGCTGGAAGGTCACATCGTGGCAGGTGGGCTCGTACATGCCGGTCAGGCCCTTGACGTCCAGCAGGACCTTGCCGACCTTGTTGTTCTTCGGTGGGAAGCGGTTGGACATCTCGCGGTTGACCATCAGGCGAATGATCTCGTCGGTGGTCAGCTCGCTGGCCGGGCGGGTGGCGACCCACTGGCCGTCGCGCATGATGGTGACGTCGTCGGAGATGCGCAGGATCTCGTCCATCTTGTGGGAGATGTAGATGATGCCCACGCCCTTGGCCGTCAGGCGGTTCATGATGCGGAACAGGTGCTCGACCTCGTCCTCGGTCAGGGAGGAAGTCGGCTCGTCCAGCACCAGGATCTGCGCGTTGTAGGACACGGCCTTAGCGATCTCAACCATCTGGCGCTTGGAGACGGACAGCTCGCCGATGATGGTGCGCGGGTCCACGTCGATCTCCAAGTCGTCGAATATGGCCTTGGTCTCCTGGTACATCTTCCGGGAATCCACCATGCCGATCTTGTTCAGCGGGAAGCGGCCCAGATAGACGTTCTCCATGACGGAGCGGCGGAGCACCTGGTTCAACTCCTGGTGCACCATGGCCACGCCATTGTCCAGCGCGTCGCGGGGGCTGGAAAAGGTGACGGGCTGGCCGTTCATCGTGATGGTGCCGCCGTCACGGGTGTAGATGCCGAACAGGCACTTCATCAGCGTCGATTTTCCCGCGCCGTTTTCACCCATCAGCGCGTGAACCGTGCCCGTTCTCAGTTGCAGCTTCGCGTGGTCCAGCGCCTTGACGCCGGGAAACTGCTTCTCAATGTCCAGCATCTCAAGCAGATACTGTTGTTCGGACATGATTAACCTCACCACTTTTCACAGTTTTATCGTCGTTTGCAATGACTGTTCATCGCCCCACAGGGGCGCCGCTCTGCCATCCGGTTCCGTCCGAATGGCACAGCCCCGCCTCCGGGTCGCGCACTCTCAAATACGGTTCCGGCGACACGGTGGTCGCCGGAACCGTCTGACTGCGTCGATCAGACCGATTGCACGGCAGGATTACTGCACGGAATCAGCAGTGATCTTGGCATAGGGGATGTACACGGAGCAGCCGTCGTCGTTGAGCTTATACTTGCTCTCGAGGCCCTCGTACCAGGTGCCGTTGATCAGCCAGTTCATGGCAAAGCGGATGTTGGCCTCGCCCATGGCGTCGCCGTCCTGCTTAACGGTAGCGGTCATCTTGCCGGCCTTGATGGCTTCGATGGCGGCGTCGGTGGCGTCAACGCCGATGACGGCGATGGCCTTGTCGCCCTCGTTGCCGGTGTTGTAGCCGGACTGGTTCAGAGCCGCGATGACGCCGATGGCCATGTCATCGTTGTTGGCGAAGACCAGCTCGATCTCGGGGTGGGACTGCCAGATGGACAGCATGGCGTCGTTGGCCTTGCCGGTATCCCAGTCAGCCACGATGATGTCGTTGACCATCTCCAGCGGCACGCCCAGAGCAGCGGCAGTCTCCTCGGAGTACTGGGTGCGGGCGATGGCTTCGGGGTTGTTGGCAACGCCCTTGAACTCCACGAACTGCACCTTGCCGTCGCCGTTCAGGTCGATGGCAGCGCTGTCAGCGGCCCACAGGTCGGCCAGGATCTCGCCCTGCATGTCGCCGGCCTCGCGGGGCAGCGTGCCCACGAAGAAAGCGCCGGATTCCTTCACGACGGAATCATAGGTGTCTTCCGACGGCGGAATGTTGTAGAACAGGAAGGGGATGCCGGCCGCGGTGAACTTGTCCACCAGAGTCTGGCCGCCAGCGGGCTCAGCCAGGTTGATGATGACGAAATCGGGCTTCTTGCCGATGATCTGGTCGGCCTGCTCGACCTGCTTGGCCATGTCGTCCTGCGCGTCGTCCATGGTGAGGTTGATCTTGGTGCCCAGCTCGTCGGCCACCAGCTCGGCCCACTTGGTCATGCCCTGACGGACGGTGGAGCCGTAGGTGTCGTCAAACTTCCAGACCAGCACGTGGATGTTGTACTCGTCCTTCATCTCCGCCATGGCGGTGAAGCAGGACAGCGCCAGCACGAGGGCCAGCACGAGAACCAGAATTTTCTTCATTGTGTTCTCCTCCTTGTTTTTTTGTTATCTCAGGGGATACGCGACCCCCGAATAACCGGCTTTGGCATGCGTTATCGCGGACGTTTCGCGCCTTCCGATGAGCGCCGTCCGCGCAAGGGCCCGATGGGGTTAAGCAATGCCATACACTCTTAACGATATGATTCAGTATAACATAAACAAACCCGATTGTCTACAGAAATCAACGGAAAAAGACAAAAATTCCACCATCTTTCCTTTACAATCCCGCAAAACCTTCTCCACGGGCTTGCGGAATCGCCTGGCGGCTTTTTCATTCCCTGCCGGCTGGCTTGGCGCCTGATCCACGAAGATAATACTTCCATCGGGCCCGTCCATCGACAGCGGGAGGATTCAAGCCGCCAGGCTTTCGCACTTCTTTACACAAATAAATGCGTAAAGTCCTTGACGAAACACCCCAAAACGCCTATGATGATAGTGAATGGAGTGAATAATTATGCAAAAGAAGCCCTTCGTCAGCCATGAAAAGCTGCTTGAGATCGTCTCCAGGTACCCCACCCCCTTCCACCTCTACGACGAGGCCGGCATCCGCCGCACGGCGCAGGAGGTGAAAAGCGCCTTCGCCTGGAACGGAGGCTTCCGGGAGTACTACGCCGTGAAGGCGTGCCCCAATCCATTCATATTGAAGCTGCTGAAGGAAGAGGGCTGCGGCGTGGACTGCGCCTCCATGACGGAGCTGCGGCTTGCCGAAGCGCTGGGCTTCCGCGGCGACGAGATCATGTTCTCCTCCAACGAGACCCCCGGCGAGGAGTATGAATATGCCCGCAAGCTGAATGCCATCATCAACTTGGATGACATCACCCACATCGACTTCCTCGCGGCCCACGGCGGCATCCCCGAGAAGATCTGCCTGCGCTTCAACCCCGGCGGGGAGCTGCTGATCGGTTCGGTCTACATGGGCCAGCCGGACGCCTCCAAGTTCGGCATGACCCGCCAGCAGATCTATTCCGCGGTCCAGCGCCTGATGCAGCTGGGCGTGAAGCGCTTCGGCCTGCACGCGCTGCTGGCCAGCAACGCCGCTGACAACGATTACTATCCCGCCAACGCCATGATCCTGTTCCAGCTGGCCGTGGAGCTGCACAGGAAGCTGGGCGCGGAGTTCTTCATGGTCAACCTCTCCGGCGGCGTCGGCATCCCCTATCTTCCCGAGCAGCGCATGCCGGACATCGCCCGCATCGGCGCCTCCATCCACGACACCTTTGTCGACGTGATGGCCGCTGAGGGCCTGGAGGGCGTCTCCCTGGCCACGGAGCTGGGCCGCTTCATGACCGGCCCCCACGGCTGCCTGGTGGCCACGGCCATCCACAAGAAGCACATCTACAAGGAGTACATCGGCCTGGACGCCTGCGCCGTGAATTTGATGCGCCCCGCCATGTACGACGCCTACCACCACATCACCGTCTCCGGCAAGGAAGACGCCCTGTGCGACCACGTGTACGACGTGGTGGGCTCGCTGTGCGAGAACAACGACAAGTTCGCCATCGACCGGGCGCTGCCCCAGATCAACGACGGCGACCTCATCATCATCCACGATACCGGCGCCCACGGCTTCTCCATGGGCTATAACTACAACGGCAAGCTGAAGAGCGCGGAGATCCTCCTGCACCCGGACGGCAGCTTCGACATGATCCGCCGTGCGGAGACCATTCGGGACTACTTCGCCACCTTCGACTTCTGCGACATCCTCAAGGACATCAATATGTAACCGATCATCATTCAAAACAGACCGTGTTCTGTATAGAACTCGGTCTGTTTTCTGTATTTTGCCTTCCCTTCCGCTTGTATAGGGCTCAAATCGCGCCGTCCGTGCCTGCCTGCTCCCGCATCCGCTTGAGGATACGGCTTTCCAACCGGGAGACCTGGACCTGTGTGACGCCCATGTCCCGGGCGATGTTCGCCTGGGTGTGGCGCTTGAAGTAGCGCCTGACGATCAGCGCCCGCTCCTGGGGCTCCAGCCCTTCCAACAGGCGTGCCAGCGTCAGTCGCCGGTCCACTGCGACCATGGGATTTTTGCCCAGCACATCCATCAGCCGCAGCTCGGTGTCCCCCGCCACCGGTTCCTCCAGGGAGCGCACCCGGCCCCGGCTGTTCATCGCCAGCACCACGTCCCCGCTCTCAAGTCCCAGCCCTTCAGCGATCTCATCCACGGCAGGCTGACGGCCATGCTCGGATTGATACGCTTCGACAAACGCTTCCACTCGCCGCGCGCGCTCCCGAATGGTCCGGGAGATGTGCACCGGGCCGTCGTCCCGCAGGAAGCGCCGGATCTCCCCCATGATCACCGGCACCGCGTAGGTGGAGAATCGGACCGGATACTCCGGGTCGAAGCGGTCCACCGCCTTCAGCAGCCCCATGCAGCCGTACTGCACAAGGTCCTCATACTCCACGCCCCGTCCCACAAACCGCTTCGCCACGTACTTGACCAGCGGCATGTTTTCCCGTATCACCGCTTCCCGGGCCGCCGCGTCTCCCTCCCGGGCCCTGAGCAGCTTCTCCCGGGCGTCGCTTTCGTGGGCTTCACCGCTCAAGCCCGCCGCGGGAGCGCCTCGTCCCGCAGCCGAATGCGCTTGATCAGTCGCACCGTGGTGCCCTGCCCCACCGCGCTGCGCACGTGCACGCTGTCCATGAAGCTCTCCATCACCGTGAAGCCCATGCCGGAGCGCTCCTCGCCCGGGGCAGTTGTGAAGAAGGGCTGACGGGCGCGCTCCACGTCCCGAATGCCGCAGCCCCGGTCGATCACGTCGATCTGGACCTTTCCGCCCTCGTCATAGCAGGCCCGCAGCCGCACGGTGCCACCATGATTCATGTAACCGTGGACGATGGCGTTGGTCACCGCCTCGGAAACCGCCGTCTTGATGTCCGCCAGCTCCTCCATCGTCGGGTCGAGGGGCAGCAAAAAGCCGCTGACCGCCAGCCGCGCGAAGGCCTCGTTCTCCGGCCGCGCCGGGAAATCCAGGCGCATTTCGTTGATCATGTTCATCTCACCCGCTCCTTTCCTCAGGCCAGCCGCTCCACCAGCTGATACAGTCCCGCCATCTCGAATATCCTGTCGATGCGCGCGTCCGAGCCGAACACCGCCACGCTGCCGCCCCGCCGGGCCATCAGCTTGTACCGGCCGATGATCAGCCCGATGCCGCTGCTGTCCATGAATTCCAGGCCGTTCAGGTCGAATATCAGCCGCTTCGCCCCGGTGTCCGCCACCAGCGCGTCCAGCTCCCGGCGAATCCGCGCCGCGGCTTCGTGGTCCAGCTCGCCGGACAGCCGCACGATCAGCGCGTTCCTCTTCTTTTCATAGGCAAGCATGAAATCCCCCTCCCGCATACAGTGGAAGGGGAATTCCATGCCCGCACTGTCGATTCCTTTGTCGCAAGGAGTCTACCTATGCCGATTCCGGTCTTTCGTCCGACAGGTTGTCCTCGAGGATCTTCACCGCCTCCTCGCCGGTCAGCGATTCCGAGCGCATCAGGGCCTCCGCCAGCGCGTTCAAGGCGCGGTTATACCTGTCAATCAGTGAAAGCGTACTGTCGTAGAGCCGGTTCAGCAGCGCCCGGCTCGCCTCCTGGCCGCCCGCGCCGCCGCAGCCCCGCTGGAGCGCCTTCAGGCTCACGGCAGGCTCACCTGCCATGCCCAGCTCCATCACCATGGCCATGGCCAGCTCCGCCGCCCGGGACAGGTCGCCGGAGGCTCCGGCGGTCAGCGCTTCTTCGCCAAGTACGGCCTGCTCCGCCGCCCGACCCGCCAGCAGCACGCAGATCTGGCTCTCCATCTGCCGCTTGTCCGGCATCACCCGCTCCCGGGGGACGCACAGGTTGTAGCCCGCCGCGCCGCCGCCCGCGGGGAGTATGCTGACCCGAAGGATGCGGCTTTCCGGGGCCAGCAGATAGCTGACCAGCGCGTGGCCCGCCTCGTGCACGGCGATGCTCCAGAGCTCCTCCGGCGAGGCGGTGGCCGGCCTGTCCGACCCAGCTACCGCCCTGTAGAAGGCGGTCTGGACCTCGCTTTTCCCGATGGTCGGCGTCCCGCGCAGAGCTGCCAGCAGCGCCGCCTCGTTCAGCAGGTTCTCCAGCGACGCGCCGGAGAAGCTGACCGTCTGCGCCGCCAGCTCGTCCAGGCTCACCTCGGCGTCGAGGGGCTTCCCGGCGCTGTGCAGCTTCAATATGCTCAGCCGCTCCGCCCTGCCGGGGAGCCCGACCTCGATCTGGCGGTCGAAGCGCCCCGGCCGCAGCAGCGCCGGGTCCAGGGCCTCCATGCGGTTCGTGGCCGCGATCACGATCACGCCATCGCCGGTGTAGAACCCGGACATCTCGCTGAGCAGCGCGTTCAACGTCTGGTCCCGCTCGTCGCTGACGCTGTCGTCCCTTCTCTTGCCCATGGCGTCGATCTCGTCGATGAACACCACGCACTTGCCCGCCTTGCGGGCCTTGCGAAACAGCTCCCGGACCCGGCTCGCGCCGACGCCCACGAACTTTTCCACGAAATCCGAGCCGGACAGCGCGAAGAAGGGCACGCCCGCTTCGCCCGCCAGCGCCCGGGCCAGCAGCGTCTTGCCCGTCCCGGGAGGGCCGTAGAGCAGCACGCCCCGGGGTATCCGCGCGCCGTAACGGACGTATTTCTCCGGTTCCCGGAGATAGTCCCGCAGCTCCCGCAGGCTGGCAAGGGCCTGCTCGTTGGCGGCCACCTTTGAAAAGTTGCACCGGCCGCGCACGTCCTCCGGCACCGCTCCCCGGGTGGCGCCCGCCGCCTCCGCGTGTCCAGGCGCGGGCCTTGTCACGGCAGTCGCCACAAAGCCCGCCAGGGCCAGCGCGGTCAGCACCTGGGCGACGGTCGCCCGCGTTCGCGCCGCGCTGTCTATCGTCATGGAGAGCAGCAGGCCGCAAAGCGCCGCCGCCGCTGCCGCTCCCGCAAGGATTGCTCTGAATCGCTTCATACCCATCACCTGTCCTGCCCTTCGGTCCGCGTTCACGCGGGCCGTCGTGTACATTCTATATGGCTTCACCGAAAAAGTCCACGCACAACTTCTGGCAGTGGTGACTAATTCAGGCGGCGCTGGGAATACTTTGTATGAATGACGCAAGGCGGGATGGTGTTATGAAGAAAAAGGTAATTGCGGCCCTGGGCTGGGCGATGTTCGCGGCGCTGGCCGTGCTGATCTGGCGGCTGGACATACCCCACTGGAAGCCACTGGAGCTCTCTCGGCTGACGGGCATGCCCGGGACGACGCTGGTCTACGACGCCAAGGGCGAGGCCGTCGGCGCGCTGCAGGGCGGCGAAAAGCGCATTTGGATCGAACTCGATCAGGTGCCGGAGGAGGTCCAGAACGCCTTCATCGCCGCGGAGGACCTTCGCTTCTACCGCCACCACGGTGTGGACACCTACCGCCTGCTGGGGGCGCTCTGGCACGACGTCCGAACGCTGAGCTATTCCCAGGGCGGCTCCACCATCACCCAGCAGCTGATCAAGCTGACCCATCTCACGCAGACAAAGACCCTCTCCCGCAAGGTCCAGGAGATTTTCCTGGCGTTGAAGCTGGAGAGGGTCATGGACAAACGACAGATACTGGAAGCCTACCTGAACGCCGTCTACTTCGGCCACGGGGCCTACGGCATCGAGGCGGCTGCGAACGTCTACTTCGACAAGCCAGCCTCCGAGCTCACCCTCGCCGAAGGCGCGCTGCTGGCGGGCGTCATCAAGGCCCCGTCGGTCTACGCGCCGCACCTGAACGGGGACAGGGCCGTCTCCCGCCGCAACAGCATATTGAACACCATGGCGGAGAACGGCTTTATCACCGAGAGCGAGCGGGACGCGGCCCGCGCCGAGCCGCTGCGCCTGGCGGAGGATGACGGCGGGGACGCCCAATACGCCTGGTATCTGGACGCGGTGCTGGACGAGACGACCCGGGTGCTGAACGTCAGCGCGGACGAGGCCATCTCCGGCGGCTACCGAATTCACACGGTGCTGGACACGGCCATGCAGACCGCGGCGGAGGCCTTGTTCGAGAATGCTGACTCCTTCCCCGCGAGCGCCGACGACGGCACGCCAGCCCAGGCGGCCCTGGTCGCCCTGGACACCGAAACCGGCGGTATCCGCGCCGTCGTCGGCGGCCGGAGCTACGATGTCCAGCGCGGTCTGAACCGGGCGACCCAGACGCGGCGCCAGCCCGGCTCCGCCTTCAAGCCCGTCTCCACCTATGCCGCCGCCGTGGACGCCTACGGCTATGTCCCGGCCTCCATCGTGGATGACACGCCCCGAACCTTCGCGGGCGGCTACGCGCCGCGCAACGCCGGCGGCAACAGCTACGGCCTGGTCACGCTGCGGGAGGCGCTTTCGCGCTCGCTGAACATCGCCACTGTCGCCCTGGCGGACAGCATCGGCACCCCCGCCCTGAGGACCTACGCCCAGCGCTTCGGCCTCGAGCTCGCGCCGCAGGACGCCAACCTGTCCCTGGCGCTGGGGTCGCTGACCTACGGCGTCTCCCCGGCGGAGCTCGGCGCGGCCTACTGCGCCCTGGCCAACGGCGGCGAGCGGGTCTCGCCCCACGCCATACTCTCCATCGAGGACTCCGACGGCCTGGAGATCTACCGCGCCCCGGGCAGCGACGCCCGCGCGGTCGGCGAGGATACCGCCTACCTCATCACTGATATGCTCAAGACCGCCGCCTCCACTGGCAGCGCCCGGGCGCTGGCCGGGGCCGGCATGCCCGTGGCGGGCAAGACGGGCACCGTCGGCGAGGCTGACGGCGGCACGCGGGACGTCTGGACCGTGGCCTATACGCCCCAGGTGTCCGTGGCCGTGTGGATGGGCTTCGACGAGCCGGGCGCCGGGCACAGCCTGCCCGCCTCCGAGGGCGGCAGCGGCTATCCGGCCCGCCTCTGCGCCGCCTGGCTCAAGGCCGTTTCCCCGGAGCTGTCCGGCGGGGACTTCCCCCGCCCGGCGGGCGTCGGCGCAGCGCTGGTGGACGCCCTGTCCCTGGAGCAGGCGCACGCGGTGGCCCTGAGCACCGATCGGACGCCCCCGGACTACACGCTGGTGGAGCTGTTTCACGCGGACGCCATGCCCCAGGCCTTTTCGGATTTCTGGGATGCTCCCGCGCCGGTGTCGGACCTGCGCCTGCTGACGGGCCCGGGTGAAACGCCGGTTCTGGCCTTTACCGTGCCGGAGGGCACCGCTGAATACCTGCTGACCCGCACCGTGGACGGCGAAAGCGTCGAAGTCGCCGCGCTCTCCGGCGAGCCCGGGCAGGAGGTGCGCTTCGCCGACACGGAGCACGACCTGTCCCGGCCCGCCGAGTACGCGCTGCTGCCGCGAAACGCCATATTGGCCGGGCGGGGCGAGCTGCTGGCGGGTCCTTCCGCCGGCCCGGTGCGCTATGTTCCCGGCGGGCTTTTGAACATGATAATGGGCGTCGGCACGGCCGAAGCCACGCCGA
The DNA here is from genome assembly GCA_902801165.1 of uncultured Eubacteriales bacterium. Lineage (GTDB taxonomy): Bacteria > Bacillota > Clostridia > Christensenellales > Aristaeellaceae > UBA2862. The sequence continues at coordinate 64,007 of CADCHI010000002.1, forward strand.
CGCCCTCTCAAATCGAGTCGCCGTCCGATCAATCGCTGTTCAGCTGACCCGCGCAGACCAGTTCTTCATCACCGCGGACCTTCTCCGGGATAAACGCCAGCTCGCCGTCCTTCACCGTGGCGAACACCTTGTCGCCCAGGCAGATCCGGCCGGTCAGGATCTCCTCGCTGAGCGCGTCCTCCACCATGCGCTGGATGGCGCGGCGCAGCGGGCGCGCGCCGTATTGCAGGTCGTAGCCGGACTTGCTGATCAGGCTCAGGGCGGATTCGTCCACCTCCAGTCGGATGCCGCGCTCGTCCAGGCGCGCGCACACCTGCTTGAGCAGCAGCGCGGCAATGGCGTCGATCTCGCTCTGCTCCAGCGCGTGGAACACGATGGTCTCGTCCACGCGGTTCAGGAACTCGGGCCGGAACAGGTTCTTCACCTCGCCCATGATGTTTTCCTTCATGGTCTCGTAGGTGCGCTCGCCGTCCTCGCCGCCGCCGAAGCCCAGGCTGCGCTGCCTGCGGATGGCGTGGGCGCCCGCGTTGCTGGTCATGACGATCACGGTGTTCTTGAAGTCCACCACGCGGCCCTGGCCGTCGGTCAGCCTGCCGTCCTCCAGGATTTGCAGCAGGATGTTGAACACGTCCGGGTGGGCCTTTTCCACCTCGTCCAGCAGGATCACCGCATAGGGCTTGCGGCGGACCTTCTCGGTCAGCTGACCGCCCTCCTCGTGGCCAACGTAGCCGGGCGGGGAACCGATCATGCGGGAGACGGAATGCTTCTCCATGTACTCCGACATGTCGATGCGGATCATGCTGTCCTCATCCCCGAACAGGGCTTCGGCCAGCGCCTTGCACAGCTCCGTCTTGCCCACGCCGGTGGGGCCCAGGAAGATGAACGAGCCGATGGGCCGGTTCGGGTCCTTCAGGCCCGCCCGCGCGCGCCGGATGGCCCGGGCGACGGACTTGACCGCCTCCTCCTGGCCGATCACGCGCTCGTGGAGGATGGCCTCCAGGTTCACCAGCCTGCGGGACTCGTCCTCGGTGATGCGTGAGACGGGAATGCCCGTCCACGCGCCGACGATCTGGGCCACCTCTTCCTCGCCCACGATCTCCACCTTGCTGTTGCGGCTCTGCTCCCACTCGGTCCTGCGCCGGTTCATCTCGTTCTGCAGCGCCTTCTTGCGGTCGCGCAGGTTGGCCGCCTTTTCGAAGTCCTCGTGGGCGACGGCCTCCTCGGTCTCCTTGTTCAGGGCCTCGAGGCGCTCCTGCTGCTCCTTCATATCCGGCGGCGCGGTGAACGCCTTGATGCGCACACGGGAGGCGGCCTCGTCGATCAGGTCTATGGCCTTGTCCGGCAGGTAGCGGTCGGAGATATAGCGGTCGGAGAGGTACACCGCGGCCGTGATGGCCTCGTCGGTGATGCGCACCCGGTGGTGGGCCTCATACCGGTCCCGGAGCCCCTTCAGGATCTCCACGGATTCCTCCCGGGTGGGTTCGCCCACGTTCACCGGCTGGAAGCGGCGCTCCAGGGCGGCGTCCTTCTCGATGTGCTTGTGGTACTCGCTGAGCGTGGTGGCGCCGATGCACTGGATCTCGCCCCGCGCCAGGGCGGGCTTCAGGATATTGGCCGCGTCGATGGCGCCCTCGGAGGCGCCCGCGCCGCAGATGGTGTGCAGCTCGTCGATGAAGAGGACCACGTTGCCGGCCTTCTTGATCTCGGCCATGGCGTTCTTCAGCCGCTCCTCGAACTCGCCGCGGTACTTCGCCCCCGCCAGCATGCTGGCCAGGTCCAGGGACACCACGCGCTTGCCGCGCAGGATCTCGGGGATGCTCCCCTCGACGATCAGCTGTGCCAGCCCTTCGACGATGGCGGACTTGCCCACGCCGGGCTCCCCGATGAGCACCGGGTTGTTCTTGCGCCTGCGGGAGAGGATCTGCACGATGCGCTCGATCTCGTTGAACCGGCCCACCACAGGATCCAGCTCGCCGCTGCGCGCAGCCGCCGTCAGGTCCCGGGAAAACTGGTTCAGTATCGGCGTGTCGGCGGAGCCGCCCTCCTGGCTGCTCTGCACGTCGTCGTCCGCTCCGGAGAGGATGCGCAGCAGCTCGTCCCGGGCCTTGGAGAGGTCCATGCCCATCTTGATGAGCACATGGGCGGCCACGCCCTCGCGCTCCCGCATCAGGGCCAGCAGGATGTGCTCGGTGCTGACGTAGTTCTGCTTCAGCTCCCGAGCCTCCCGCACACTCTGCTCCAGGACCTTCTTCGTCCTGGGGGTGTAGACCATCTGCTTGCCCTGCACCTCGTCGCTGCCGCGGCCCAGGATCTGGACGATCTCCGCACGCGCGGCGTCCAGCGTGATGCCCTGCAGCACCGCTTTCGCGCCGCCGGGCTCGGTCAACACGCCGAGAAGCAGGTGCTCCGTGCCCACATAGGTGCGCCCCAGCTGCGCCGCCTCGGTCTGGGCCGCCAGCAGCGCGCGCTGTCCGCGCTCGGTGAATTTCGCGAAATATGCCATTGATTTCCTCCAGTTTATGCCGTCTTTTTCCACTTCCTTCATGAAGCGGCACGGGGAACAGCTCCCCCATGTTTTATTCTATCATCGCTTTCGTCCGACGCCGCCCGGGTGTTTTCCGGCGGTCGGCCGGACTCCAGATGTCAGTCGGACACCAGCTTTTGCAGCTCTTCCCGCAGCAGCTTGGCCCGCAGGATCTCCGATTCCCTGGGGCTGATCAGCTTGCCCGCGCGCACACCCAGGGACCCGGGCTGCAGATCCATCATCAGCGCGTCCAGCCCTGGCAGCGGCGCGTGGAGATAGCCCATGCTGGCCGCATAGCGGATGTCGGAATAGCGGCTCATGAACTCCTTGACGGTCATCAGCCGCGCATACATCAATTCTCCCCAGGAGCGCATCAGGCTATCCTGCAATTGCAGCATGTCGCGCTTTTCCGCGTTTTCCCGCATGGAGCGCTCGTGCTCCACGATCTGCGCCGTCGCTGCGGACAGCGAGCGGATCACGTCCTCCTCGCTGCGGCCAAGGGTGGCCTGGTTGGACAGCTGGTAGAGGTTGCCCTGGGCCTCGCTGCCCTCGCCGTAGAGGCCGCGGATGGTGAGGCCCAGCTTGGCCACGGTCTGCATCACCGCGCCCATCTGCCCGCTGCCGGAGATCGCCGGCAGGTGCAGTATCACGCTGGCGCGCATGCCGGTGCCGGTGTTGGCGGGACAAGCGGTCAAAAAGCCCCACTGGTGGTCGAAGGCGAACGGGTATCGGTTTCCCAGGGATTCGTCCAGCTTCAACGCCATCTCCGCCGCCCGCTCCAGCTGGAGCCCGGGCAGCAGTCCCTGGAAGCGCACGTGGTCCTCCTCGTTGAGCATCACCGACACGGTTCCGGAGGAGGTCACCATGGCGGCGGAACGGTTGACGAACTTCAACAGGTCGTAGCTGATCAGGTGGTGCTCCACCAGCCGGGAGCGGGCGTCCTCCTCCAGCTCCGACATGCGCAGCAGCGTGAAGGACGCGCCGGTCTCCATCTTGAACACCGCGTCCGCGGTGCGCTCGATGACCTCCTCGGCGTATTCCCGGGTCAGCTTCGGGGAAAAGGGCAGGTCCTCGTAGTTCCTCGACAGGCGCACGCGGCTGGAGATCACCACGTCCTGCTCGGGAGAGAGCACATACTCATACATCCGCGTCCGCCCCCTCTCGCCCGTCGCCATCCAGCTGTTCCTTCGGCTTGACCTTGATGGTGGACTCCTTGCGCTCCAGCTGGGCTGTGAGCGCCCGGATGGTATCCCGCAGCTTGGCCGCCTGCTCGTACTCCTCATCGGCGATGGCCTTTTGCAGCTTCTGCTTCAACCGGTCGATGTTCATGCGGATGGAGGTGCCATTGCGCACGCCGCCGGGCACGCGCCCCGCGTGCTGGGTGTTGCCGTGTACCCGCTGCAACAGCGCCGTCATGGGCGTCTTGAACGCCTGGTAGCAGTTGGCGCAGCCCAGCATGCCACACTTCTGAAACTCCACATAGGTCATGCCGCACTGCTCGCAGACGTAGCCCTCCAGCTCCTCGCCGTCAGCCTCGTCCTCCTCGCGGCCCTTGTTTTCCAATATGCTGTTCAATATCCCCGCCAGGTTTGAAAAGTCGATACCCGGGATCTGCTTCTGGTGCTTGGCCATGCAGATCGGGCACAGGTTCCGCTCGACGCGATCCCCGTTGATGATCGTCATCAGGTGGAACTTTGCGGGACGGATGCCGCAATCCTCACACATCATCGCGCTTTTCCTCCTCAAGATTTTTGAATGCCTGCACCAGCATGTTCCTGAACACCGCCGCCCGAAGCACGTCCTTCGCGCTGATGGGCAGCGCCAGGGCGTTTCTGGACACCGCGGCGCGCATCAGGCCCGCCTCGCTGCGGGTGATCATCTTGCGCTCAAACAGGTTGGAGATGATCGCGCAGGCGGTCTCCTCGTCCACCGAGTTGCCCACCCGGTTCAAAAGCGTCTCCAGGAAGTTCGGCTCACCCCGGGTCTGCATGCGCACGATGCGCACATACCCGCCGCCGCCGCGCCTCGATTCGATGATATAGCCGTGATCCACGGAAAAGCGCGTCGCCAGCACGTAGTTGATCTGGGAGGGCGCGCAGCCAAAGTGCTGCGCGAGCTCGTTCCTCCGAAGCTCAATATGCGCGTCCTGCTGCATCAGTTCCTTGATAAACTGCTCTATGCTGTCGCTGAGCTGTGCCATACTCTCACCTCTGTATTGACCATCTTTGACTATTATATAGCATCCAGCCCCGAATTGCAAGAGGGAAATTCAGGTTTTGTCGTTGAAGCGAGTCGGGTTAAGGTGCAATTGTTGTGCCGGCACGGTGATTACATCACTGTCCGGAAGCCCATCCACGCTCCAGGAAGGCCATCAGCGCCCTGGCGCAGTTGTGGGCGGCCATGTCCCGGCTGAGGCCGTATTCCGCGCTGTGATTGCCGGCGGTGCTGTCGGAGATGCCCCGCATCGCGGCGCAGTCCGTGCCGTTGATGAAGCAGACCTGGGCGATTGGGCAGCCCTCCATCTCGCATACCTCGGCCCTGAAATAGCCCCTGATGAGCTCCGCGGTCTCCCCGTCGTCGTTGAACCGGTCGCCGCTGGCGATGCGGACCACGCTCCCCTTCAGGTCAGGCATCTGCTCAACGGTTCGCCGCATGGCCTCCACGACCCGCGGCGCGCAGGGGAAGTCGATCCGATTGACCGTGGAGACCATGCCCACCGGGTCGCCCAGGGCGGAGGAATCCACGTCGTACTGCACAAAGTCCCGGGCGATGGCGATGTCTCCCACCGCCAGCCGGTCGGTCAGGCAGCCCGCCACGCCCACGTTGATCACCAGCTCCGGCCTGTACAGGAGGATCATCGTCTGGGCGCACATCGCGGCGTTGACCTTGCCCACGCCGCCCTGCACCAGCACGACCTCCCGGCCGCACAGCCTGCCGCTGTGGAAGCGCATGCCGCTGACCTCCCGAACGGCGGTCACCATGGTATTTGCCAGCAGCAGCTCCATCTCCACGGGCATGGCGCCGATGATTCCGATCATGCTTCCCCCTCCAATAACCAGTTTGGAAAATGCCCGCACCTATTCCCAGCGCGGGCATGATTCCGATAGCTTTAACAACTTTATCTCACCCGCCGCCATGTGGCGGCAAGGCGTTCTACATTGAACTGCCGGACACCAGCAGCGCCACCGCCTGGGCGGAAATGCCCTGGCCCTCCCCCTCGAAGCCCATGCGCTCCGTGGTGGTGGCCTTGACGTTCACCCGATCCTCCGGGACGCCCAGGCCGGCTGCGATATTCCGCTTCATTTCCGGCATATATGCCGCCAGCTTGGGCCGCTGTGCCACGATGGTGACGTCCGCGTTGCCCACGCGATAGCCCGCCGCACGGACCTTCGCCATCACGATCTCCAGCAGCTTCATCGAGGAGATGCCCTTGTAGGCGGGGTCGCTGTCCGGGAAGTGCCGGCCGATGTCGCCCAGGCACAGCGCCCCCAGCAGCGCGTCCATCAGCGCGTGCACAGCCACGTCCGCGTCCGAGTGGCCGTCGAGGCCGCGATCGTGGGGAATCTCCACGCCGCAGAGCACCAGCTTTCGACCCTCCGCCAGCCGATGGGCGTCGTAGCCCTGCCCGACCCGGAAGTCGGGCGCCGCACCGTTCAGGCGTTCAAAGTCCGTTCGTGTCGTCAACTTTTTGTTCTCCTCCGCGCCGTCCGCCGTCACCAGGCGCACGTCGCCGTAATAGTGTTCAAACAGCATGGCGTCGTCCGTGACCGCCAGCCCTTCCGACCTCGCGCGCCGATGGGCTTCGAGGATCTGCCTAAAGGCGAAGGTCTGGGGCGTCTGGACCGCGCGCAGGCGCTCCCGGTCCAGGGAAACGACGCGCCCATCCTCCCCGACCTGCTTGACCGTGTCCACCACGGGGGTTGAGATCACGCCGCTTCCGTACCTTTTAGCGGATTCCAGCGTCGCGTCGATGACCGATTTTGAGACGAAGGGCCGCGCGGCGTCGTGTATGGCGACGATTTCGCAGTCCTCCGGCAGGGCCATCAGGCCGTTGTACACAGAATCCCGCCGGGTCTCGCCGCCCATCGCCACCTGCCTGACCAGTTCAAAGGGGCCCTCCCGGGACTCCAATTCCCGGTATAGGGCCTCGTCCCCGGCGGACAGCACCAGCACTGCGCCGTCAAACCTGTCGGAGTCCCGGAAGGCGTCCAGGCACCGGGCCAGCACGCTCCGGCCCGCGATGGGAAAGAACACCTTGTTTTGCGCCAGCCCCGAGCGCGCGCCGCGCCCGGCGGCGACGATTACCGCCCAGCAGCTCATCCTATGGCCCTGTACATGTCCGCCGCGTCCTGCTTGGCCGCGTGCTCGGCGATTGACAGGATCTCATACTCGCTGTACTTGTCGCCAAAGCGGATGCCCAGCACGTCGCCCACCTTGACGTCCGTGCCCGGCTTGCCCTCCTTGCCGTTCACCGTCACGTGCCCGGTGGAGCAAGCGTCGTTGGCGACGCTCCTGCGCTTGATGATGCGGGAAATCTTCAGGAACTTATCCAAGCGAATGGACGTGGGCGCCACGCGCTCCACGGGTTTCTTCGCCTCCATGGCCTTTCTGCTCATGTCTCGATCCTCCGATAATAATGATCCAGAGATTGCCGGTGTGTTCCTGTGGAACCCGGCAACCCGGAAAACGTTCCAAAGTTTCCTATCCAACAAACAGGGCCCTTCCTGAACGGAAGCGCCCTGACGTCAATGCATTGCAAATTAGAACTCGTCCTTGAAGCCCTTGCCAGCCTTGAAAGAGGGGGTCTTCTTGGCGGGAATCTCGATGGACTCCTTGGTGGCGGGATTGCGGCCGATGCGGGCAGCGCGCTCCTTCAGCTCAAAGGTGCCAAAACCCATCAGCTGAACCTTCTCGCCAGCCTTCAGCGCCTCGGTGATGGTGTCGGTAAAAGCAATCAGAGCGGCCTCGGCCTGCTTCTTGCTCAGTTCAGATTTCTCAGCCATCTTGGCAATCAGAGTTGCCTTGTTCATGAATATACACCTCCAGAAGTTATAGCGGCACAGGCGCGTATGCGCCAACTGCGCACAATATTTAGCTATTCGAGAAGTATACTGGTTTTTCCTGCTAAATTATAGCTGTCGTCACAATTTTACACAATCCCAATATACTTTCAACTTTGCCTCGGGCAACTCCTCCAGGCGCTCCCCGGCTTGCAAAGCCCTTTGCTCCACGGCCTCGAAGCGATCGATCAACCGGTTCACGGCGCGGTTCAGCGCGATCTCCGGGTCGATCTTCATCAGCCGCGCCATGGCGGCGACATCCAGCAGCGCCTCGCCCAGCCGCGCCTCGGCGTCCTCCGCGCTGGGCAGCGCCCGCAGCCTGTCCGCACAGCGCTCCGCCACCTGCTGAAGATCGGCGTCACCCATGCCCGCCTCGGCGGCGCGCTTCAATACCTTCACGCCTCGAAGCAGCGCCGGAAGCGTGCGGGTGACGTCCCGCATGGCCTCGGTGTGGGTGCTCTGGCCGCGCTCCGCCATCTTGTTCCGGCTCCACAGATCCAGGACCTCCTCCGCGTCCTCGACGTGATCCGTGCCGAAGATGTGGGTGTGGCGGTGGATCATCTTCTCGCAGATGGCGGTGGTGACGTCCGAGATGTCAAATTCGCCGTGCCTCCGGGCGATCTCCGCGTGGAGCGCCACCTGGAGCAGCACGTCGCCCAGCTCGTCGTAGAGGTGGTCCATGTCCCCGGCGTCGATGGCGTCCATGACCTCGTAGGCTTCCTCCAGTATGCAGGTGCGGAGGGACTCGTGGGTCTGGGCTCGGTCCCAGGGGCAGCCGCCGGGACCGCACAGCACCCGCATGAGCTCGTTGAGGTGCTCGAAGTCATAGCGCTCGAGCCCGGTCAGGCCGCGCTGTGCCGGCACCATCACGCAGGTGCGGTGGTCGTACCTCTCGCAGCGGTCGAGCTCGTACAGTGGCATCCGCTCGGGCTTCTCTCCCGCGTTCGCCACCCAGACCTCGCTCTCCTCCGGGTAGACCGCCATCAGCCGCAGCTTCACCTCTGCTGCCAGTTCCCGGTTGTCCAGCTCCCGGACCAGGCAGTTCTCCCTCGGCGTCAGGTGGAAGTTCTCCCAGTCGGAGGCCTCCACCGAGCGGGTCTCGCCCTCGGCAAATGGCAGGAGCACCCCGTCCACCGGCGGCCCGGAGATAATCCTGACGCGATCTCCCGCCCGTCGGGCCAGCTCCGCCGCGGTGCGGTCCCGGACGTCGGCCACGCCGTAGACCACGTCGGAGGTCCCGGCCATTTCAAGCACCGCCGACGCCGCCGCGTCGATGTGCGCGTCAAAGTCCTCGCAGGACTCGTAGAGCGCGTCCAGGGTTTCAAATTCGATGCCCTGCTCCCGGAGCCAGTCTGCGCAGCCGCAGCGCTCCGTGTGGAGCACGACGCGCGCGCCGCCCTTCAAGAGTTCGGCCGCCTCGAAGGTCAGCTGTCCCGCTTCCCAGCCCAGGCCCACAATCGCGATATTGCCCATGCCAGCCCTCCCGCAAATTCAATCACGAGAGTCATTATAGCACACGCCCGGGCTTCTGACAAGGGAAGGCAGCCTCCATAAGCGCGCTCCTACTGCTCCATCTGCCTGCCGATGATGTTCGCCGTGGCCTCGGCCACCTTCTGGTCCACCTCGGTCATCTGGAGGCCCGATTCCCTGCTGAGGAGCATCAGCCCGCCGACGATCTCCCCATCCGCAAGGATCGGCGCCACGACCTGTGCCGAGTAGTTCTCCGGCCGGTCGTCCACCGTGACGGGGATCATCTTCATGCCGGAGGCCAGGTTGTACACCGCGATCTGCCGGCTCTGGAGGATCTGGTCGGCCTCGCCGCTCAGCGCCTTTTCCACGTACTCCCGCTTGCCCGCGCCAGAGCTGGACACGATGGCGTCCCGGTCGCTGATCAACGCCACGTGGCCCAGCGTGCGGTAGAGGGAATCGGTGTAGTCCTTGGCGATGGACGCGATCTCCCCGATGGGCGAATACTTCTTGAGGACCACCTCGCCGTCGTGGTCGGTGTAGATCTCCAGCGGGTCCCCCTCCCGGATCCGCAGTGTCCGCCGGATCTCCTTGGGAATGACCACCCTGCCCAGCTCGTCTATCCGCCGTACAATGCCCGTTGCTCGCATAAAAAACGCCTCCGATTGCTCAAACTGGCTGAATGCAGTCGATACCATCGATTGAAACTGCTCTCAGCGGCACATACTTCAAGTCGTGTGCGTAGTTTGCGCGAATCGGAGCGTTTTATGCGTGAATACGGCGGCGCGAATCTGTCGGGACTTCCCCATTTATGGAGCATCCGGCTGGTCCGTGCCGGCGTCATTTGCGCAGTCAATCCATTTTCGGCGTTTACAGGAAGGTATTTTGGAAGTATAATGGTTTTGCTGTCAAAGACAAAGGCTGACTGTATTGCCTACGGCGTCGCTGGAGCCGCGGCTGTATTGCCTACGGCGTCGCTGGAGCCGCGGCTATGTGGCCCCTCTCATGGCTGTCGGCCGCCCCACACAAACCTCTCGCGGATGGCTTTCTCGCCCGCGCGGAGAATGTCGTCGGTTCGCGGCCCGAGGGCCCGCTTCAGCAGGGCATACTCATCCAGCGTGCCCTTGGCGTGGGGCACCTGGTAGGCGCCGTTGTCGCTACCCAGGGCAACGCTTCCGCCGAGCTTTGCGCAAAGCGCGACGTTCTCCAGCTGGATGTCCAGTATGCGGGTCAGCACGTCATCCGGGTAGCGGCCGCAGCCGATCAGGTTTCCGATGGTCACCAGCGTGGGCACCCACACTGCGCCGCTTTGGGCCAGCGCATCCACGGCCTCCCGGTCCAGGTAAGCGCCGTGCTCGACGCTGTCCACGCCGGCCTCGACCGCCGCCAGCACGGTCTGCGCGCCGTTGGCGTGGGCCATCACGGAAAAGCCTTCGCCGTGGGCGATGGTGATCAGTTCCCGGATCTGCTGCGCGGTGAGCGGTTCGCTGGTGATGACGCCAAAGTGGTCGAAGTCCACGAGGCCGGAAATCATCACCTTGATGAAGTCCGCCCCGGCCTGTCGCGCCTCCGCCACCATGGCGCGGTAGTCCTCCAGCGTCTCAAACGCCCTGCCGATGAACGCGCCGTAGCGCCCCTTCAGGCACATCGGACAGAGGGGCGCCCGGTACTCGATGCCGTATTCCGGCGCGAGCTCTCGGGCCCGGAGCGCGACGCCGAAGGCGTCTCCGCCGTCCCGAAGATAGCGTATCCCCGCTCCGGCGTAGGCCGTAAGCCTCTGCCGAATCAGGTCGTCCCGGACGTGGCCCCGATGGGCCGCGATCGCGTCCTTGTAGTATACGCCATCCAGCACCATGTGCATGTGGCAGTCGCCGAACATACCGCCATCCCTCCAACGCGCGGGCCGGCGGGAGCAAGCGCCTCCCAGGGCCGCAGTATTCAGTGAAATGCCCTCACGCCGCGCTAGGCGCTCTGGGACAAGGCCCATTATAGGCCGCGAAAATTAAGAATGCAATCGTCCCCCGCGCATGCGGGTCGGACATGCCGCATACACCAACACACAGGGAGGAAGCATCCATGAAGATCCGTTTCAACGAGGACCAGGAGGTCGTGAACACCATCAAGGAGGGGCTTGAGCGCACCGGCGGCTACTGTCCCTGCCGCATGGCCCGCACCCCCGAAAACAAGTGCATGTGCAAGGAGTTCCGGGAGCAGATCGCCGATCCGGACTACGAGGGCTACTGCCACTGCATGCTTTACTACAAGGAGAAGTAACCGCGATCAGCGGGGCCGGGTCCGCTGACTTCGGGTCGCCCCATGGCAAAGGCATGGCCGTTCATCAATAGAGCGGCCATGCCTTTATGTCTATCAAAACTTTTCCATAAGCAAGCCGCCCGGGAGGACTCCGTAAGTCCCTCCCGGGCGGCGGTGTGTCGATCTATCAGTCCAGGTTGAAGGCGTCGATGTGATACACCGGGTTCAGCGCGGCGATCCAGGACTCCAGCTCCTCGTTGAAGTGATCGTGCTTCATGGTCTCGAGGGTGTCCTCGTACAGCGCGTCGCGCACGTCGTCCAGGGCCACGGCGCCCGCGGTCACGTCGGACTCATAGCGGATGATGTGAATGCCGCTGGCGCTGATGACCGGGGTCTCGGACACGTCGCCGATATTCGCCAGTGCCATCGCGCCCGCGGTGAAGTTGGCGTCCCAGTTGGTGGAGTTGGCGCAGACGTAGTAGCCGCGGGTCTTGGTGGGCTCGTTCTGCATGCCGGGATCCTCTCCATAGGCCTCGATCAGGCTGTCGAAGTCCTCGCCCGCCTCGATCTTGCCGTAGATCTCGTCAAGCTTGTCCTGCACGGAGGCCAGGCAGTCGGCCTCGGCCTTCTCGACAGCTTCCTTCAGGCCGTCCAGGCCCGCCTCGGCGGCGTCGATGTCGGCCTGGATCTCCTCGGCGGTGCGAGGCGCCTCGGTCTCCTCAGCCTCTTCGGCTTCCTCTTCATCCTCGGCCGCCTCGGCGTCCTCGGGGTTGTTCACGGCGTCCAGCTCGGCGCGCAGGTCCTCAATGCTGTCCTCAGCGGCGGTGAGATCGCTGCGGGCGGTGGTCACGGCCTGGAGCACCTCGGAATCCGGGATGACCAGGATGTGCTTGACGGTGCGGTAGCCCTCCGGCATCCAGTACACGGTGGTGCTGTCGGAGGTCATCGCGGACTCAAAGCTGCCGTAGGCATCGGCGTAGCTGGTCTCGTCGTCGGAGACTGCGGTCTCATAGGCCGCCTGCAGCTGCTCGTCGGTGACCTCGGTGATCTCGCCCTCGACGGTCTCCTCGATCAGCTCGTACTGGGCGCTCGCCAGCTGGACGTTGTACAGGGCGTCCTGGGTGTAGCCGGCCAGGTACAGCTCGTACTCCGCGCGCTTCTCGCGCTCGGCCTCGGTCTCGCCGGTCACGGACTCAAGGATGCTGTCGTGGGCGGTCTTGTAGTTTTCCTCGGCGGTGGTGCGGACCTCCTCGGCCTTCTCATCGCTCAGCGCCAGGCCGCGGGATTCCAGCTCCTTGGCCACGGCCACGTTCTGGACCGCATTCTCCACCACGTCCTGCTCGATATCGGTGAGCATGCTGGCGCTCATGTTGATGCCGTACATCGCGTACAGCTGGCTCATATAGGAATACTCGGAATTGAGGCTGCCCATCACGTCCTCCTGGAGAATCTGGCCGCCGTCATATTCCGCAACCACGGCGGAATACTTCTTCTTTGCCGCCGCCATATCCTCATCCAGCTGCATCATGGGATCGATACCGATCAGGTTGCAGCCGGTCAGCACCAGCATCAGCACAATCAAGAGGCCGGTCAGCCTCACAAGCGCGTGTCTCATAACAATCTTCCTCTCAATCTCAGGGCATCCACACCCAAAAATATGTTTACCCATATATTATACACATTTCAGGCTTTTCCGCAAGGGATTTTGGGAAATCTCCATTCTGTAAAAAGGAATATACCCCGTTTTTCAGCATATTTTCACAGTCTGTATACAGATTGTTCGCGTCCGCGCCGCAAAACTCCGCCGTCAGGAGCCTGCCGTGGAGGCGTCCTGTGCCGATGAAGGCCGCCTGCGGACGGTCGTGGCCGGCCAGGCACGCGCGGATCACCAGCACGTCCGAGACGCACAGCGGCAGGTTACGCCGGGCAAAGCGGTCCAAGCGTACCGCCTGCCTGAACAGCGCGGGGTCCACGCCGCTGCCGACGGTTCTCGGGGAGCGCGGGTCGATCAGCGCCAGGCGCTCCACAGGCAGCTGCTCCGCCAGGGCCAGTGCAGCGCCGCAGCCGGTGCCGCAGGCGACCACCGACGCGCCGCCCGTCCCGGACCGCGCCGCCTGAAGCGCGTCCTGGAGCGCGGGCAACAGGTATCCCGTTCCCGCCGGCTTCGGTGCGCAGACCCGCACGCCTTTTGCAGCGAGAAATGAAGAAAGTCCGGAAAGCCGAGACATTCCGGACAGGAAATCGTCGATCACTACGCAGGCCATCGCGCTGTGAATCGTCGGCGCCATGAATCGCCGCCTCCCCTCTGGTGGCGGCAGACGCCGCCGGGATCAGCCCCACCGATCCATCTTCCTCAGGGTCTCCTCGCTGACCACGGCCAGCAGTACGTCCTCCTCCCGGAGCACATCGCCGGGCTTGGGCATGGCGTTCAGCTTGTCGCCGTTGCGGATCGCCACCACGTTGATTCCCATGCGGCTGCGCATGGAAAGCTCCTGGAGGGTATGGCCGACCCATTCCGACCTCGGTCGGATTTCCACCATGGAGTATTCGGAGGAGAGCTCGAGAAAGTCGATGATGTTGCCCGATACAAGGGTATGCGCCACCCTGCGGCCCATATCACGCTCCGGGAACAAAACTTGATCCGCGCCAAGCTTTTCCAGCATCCGGCCGTGGAATTCGTCGTGGGCCTTGGCGATGATGCGCTTGGCGCCCAGCTCCTTCAGGGACATCACGATGGTGCCGCTGGCACGGATGTCCGAGCCCATGGTGACGAAGGCCACGTCGAAGTCCTGCACGCCCAGGGCCTCCAGGGCGTCCCGGTCCATGGCGTCCATCTGCACCACGTGGGTCAGCACGTCCCGCATATCCTCCACCAGGTCCATGCGCCGGTCCACGCCCAGGACCTCCTCGCCGTCCTTGCACAGGGTCTCGGCGATGGCACGGCCGAAGCGCCCGAGGCCGACGACGATGTACTGCTTCTTTTGATTCTTCCTGCTCATGTTCATGTCCTCCGTTGACTTCGTCCGCGGCTTCGCTCAGCCGATCATCACCCGGTCCTCCGGGTAGCGCAGCAGCTCCCGCGCCTTGTTCTGGCGGTTCGAGAACAGCATGGCCATGGTCAGCGGTCCGATGCGGCCGATGTACATGGTGATGATGATCAGTATCCGCGCCAGCGGCTTCAGGTTCGCCGAGCCGATGGCGGAAATGCCCACCGTGCCCACGGCGGACATGCACTCATAATACAGATCCAGGAACGCCGCGCCGGGCTGCAGCAGCGACAGCGCGCAGATGTCCACCAGCGCCACCGCTATGGCAATGAACACGATGGCCATGGTCCTCTGGATCAGACCCTGGTCGATTCTCCGCCCGAACACCACGATGCTCCGCTCGCCCCGGGCCACCATGCGCACCGTCAGCACCATGATGGCCAGCGTGGTCACCTTCACGCCGCCGCCGGTGGAGGCCGGCGCCGCGCCCACCAGCATCATCAGGCCGCCGAGCAGCTTCGTGCAGTCCCGCAGGCCGGCCTGGTCGATGGTGTTGAAGCCCGCCGTGCGCAGCGTCATGGATTGGAACAGCGACGCCAGCAGCTTCTGCCCAAAGGGCAGCGGCCCCAGCGTGGCGGGATTGGACCACTCCAACGCCAGCACCAGCAGCATGCCGCCAAACAGCAGCGCGCCGTAGCTGACCAGCACCAGCTTGGTGTGCAGCCGGAAGCGCTTGAAGGAACGCCGGGTCAGCATGTCGTGCAGCACGCTGAACCCCAGGCCGCCGATGACCACCATGGCCACCGCCGTCAGGTTCATCAGCACATCCCCGGCAAAGCCGGTCAGGCTCTGCCCGCCGCCGAACAGGTCAAAGCCGGCGTTGCAGAAGGCGGAAACCGCGTGGAACAGCGAATAGAAGGCACCCCTGCCCCAGCCGTAGATCGGGATCAGGCGGAACGAGAACAGCACGGCGCCGGCCAGCTCCACCGTAAAGGCGCTGACCGCCACCCACTGCACCATCTGCACCATGCCGCCGATGTCGTCCTCGTTCAGGGAATCGCGCATGATCATGCGCTCCCGCATGGAGATGTGGCGGCCCATCAGCCGGAACAGCAGCGTGGCAAAGGTCATGAAGCCGAGGCCGCCCAGCTGGATCAGCACCAGCAGCACCACGTGGCCGAAGGTGGAATAGGCCCGGCCGGTGTCCTGCACCACGAGGCCCGTCACGCACACCGCGGAGGTCGCGGTGAACAGGTTGTCAAACCAGGGAATGCCCCTGCCGGACGTTGAAGCCACAGGCAGGCTCAGCAGCAGGCTGCCCAACAGTATGATCCCCAGGAAGCCCAGGGCGATCATCGGCAGCGGGCTGAAGCCCGTGCCCCGGTATATCCGCTGCAGGCACCACTTTATAAACCGACGTCGGTACTTTCCTTTTCCCTTGTCGTCGATGGCGTCCCGGCCCTTCCAATTTGAAAGCACGGCTATACCCTCTCGATCCGGATCATGTCCAGAAATGCCCTGTAGATCGTCCTGTCGATGTTCTTCTGGCTCTCGGTGGCGCACCGGGCGCTGGCGCAGGCCACGCCCATGCGGAAGGTATCCTCCAGCGCGTTGTCGCCCATGAAGCCGGCCGCGAGCCCCGCCACCATGGCGTCCCCCGCGCCAACGGTGGACTGCACCTCGATGTTCATGTGGGGGGCGAACAAGGTCTGGCTGCCGTCGGTGATCAGCGCGCCGTCCGCGCCCAGGGAGACCGCGACCACCTCGACGCCGCCGTCGATGTAGCGCAGCGCGGCGTCCCGCACGGCCTCGATGGAGGTCAGCTTCTCGCCGGTCATCATCTCCAGCTCCGCGCGGTTGGGCTTGATCATGAAGGGATGCGCCTCCAGGCCGTACTTCAGCCGCTCGCCGTCGGCATCCAGCACGCACCGGCAGCCCAGGCCCTCCACCGCGTTGATCAGCGTGCGGTAGAAGTCCGGCGGGCATCCCGGCGGGAGGGAGCCGGAGAGCACCAGAAAGTCGCTGTTCTCCCCGTGGCGGACGATCAGGTCTACCATGCCGGAGAGATGGCCCTCGTCGATGACGGTGCCGCTCTCGTTCAGCTCCGTGACCACGCCCGCGGCGCGGTCGAACACCTTGATGTTCGTGCGGGCGCTGCCGTCGCACCAGATGAAATCGTAGGCCGTGGAGTTCATCATCAGCCGCTTCTCAAACAGCGGGGCACTGTCGCGGTACATGAAGCCCACGCACTCGGAATCCAGGCCCAGGCCGGAGACCGTCAGCGCCACGTTGATGCCCTTGCCGGCGGCCACGTCGCTCTTGGCGAGCACGCGGTTCAATCCGCCGGGGGCGAAGCCCTCCACCGTCAGCGTTCGGTCGATGCTGGGATTCAGCGATACGGATGTAATCATAGGTTCTTCTCCTGTGCTTCTGCGTTCTGCTCTGCCCCCGTGCCGCGCTTTTCGCGCTCCGCCGCCTCGGCCTCCTCCTGGGCTTCCTTCTCAACTGTTTCGAGGAAGCCGCCGATGTAGTGGCTCAGCGTCAGGCCGACGATCACGCACAGCGCGCCGAGGACGAGCAGCGCCACCAGGACGATCTTCTGTACGTCCGTCATGCCACTCACCTCCGCGCGATCACGACACAGGTTGCAGAGTGTTTTTCTAAAATCCCGAACATGCATTTTCGGCACCTCGAACTGCATTTCTGCGTTGATTTCCCTTGATTTGCCGCCAGCAAACCTGCGGAAAATCGCCTTGAACTGCAGCCCGATGCACTCGAATCTGCATATACTCGACTTTAGAAACACACTCTGTTCAATTATATCATATTTATGTCAAAATTCAAGCATATTTATCTCTCAATCGCCCTGGCGCAAAAAAATAGCGCCCCCTTGGCGGAAAATGGCGCGGAATCTGCCGTCAGCATGGCGCAAATTCCCAGAAAATGTGGGCAATCCCAGCCCAATGGTACCCAAAAGGACCGCCCGGAGCCGCAGCGGCGGGTTTGAATGCTTCCGCGATCGAAAAAGGGGATCCCTCCCCAGCTGGTGGGACGGCATGACCGCCTCTCCAGTCAAAAGAAGAATCCCCTCTCCCCGCCCTTGCCTGTGTCAGTTCATATGGTTCCTTCCCGGCGCGTCGTACAGGTAGCGCGCTTCCCCGGCGACGCCCTCCGGCGGCGCCTCGTTCTCCGCGGCCTCCAGGGTGAACGAGGAGACCTCGTAGGCGTTCCGGGCCATGTACTCCCCGTTTTCCAGCAGCTTCTGGTATTCCCGGGACTGGAGCCGGCCCGTCAGGCGCACCCGATCGC
Source organism: uncultured Eubacteriales bacterium (assembly GCA_902801165.1). Taxonomy (GTDB): domain Bacteria; phylum Bacillota; class Clostridia; order Christensenellales; family Aristaeellaceae; genus UBA2862. The sequence continues at coordinate 81,607 of CADCHI010000002.1, forward strand.
CCACGCCGAAGCGGGAGGCGTACTGGGCGTTGCGGCCCCAGGCGATGCACGGGATGTAGTCGCTCTTGCCGAAGGCCCGGTTGACGGCCAGCATCATGTCGCAGATTTCCCGCCCAAAGGGCGTCGAGCGGTAGATCGGCGGCTTGCACAGCGCGCCGGTGAGCGTCACCCGGTTCAGCGTGTCGTTGTCCGGGGATTCCCCGACGCTCTGGGCGAACAGCGTGACCATCAGCCTGCCGGCCCCCTCCACCACCTTGTTGTAGGAGCGCACCTGGCCGGTCACCATCAGCTGGCGGCTCCGGTCCCCGGGCAGCGCGCCCATCAGCTTGCCGGGAATGGTCACCGGCAGGCGGTCCACCGCCCCGGACAGCCGCCGCACCAGCAGCGTTCCGGTGTAGAAGGGCTCGTTCATGACCTCGTGGCTCAGCTCCAGTTCGCCGTCCAGGCGGCCCACCGCCACGATTCTGTTGTTTGGATTTTCCATCGTATCCCTCCGGTTTTCACAGTGTGTTTTCCGTAATATATATGCGTTTGGGTCGGCATCCATGCCGGGGGTTCAAAAACTTTGCGCCGGAACGTCCCGGGCCTCCACGAACCAGCGCCCGTCGTCCTCAAACAGGTAGACCTCCCGCCCCAGCACGCGGCAAGTGTAGCGCATGCCCTGGCCGCCCACCTTCGTGGACGCCGCCCGGCGCACGTCCATCAGGCGGTCCACCTCGAAGCGGCGTCCGTCCTCCCAGTAGATCCTCAGCGGGCGCACCCTGCCCACCTCGTCCACGTCCACCTGGACCCTCACATACGCGCGATGCGCCATCGTCGTCCCCTCCTGTCATCTTTCATAGCGCCCCACGGGATGGATCGCGTGATCGTCCCGGGGATTGATGGCGCCGAACTCCCGACTGCCGATCAGGCTGGCCCGCTGAATGGAGAAGTGGCCGAAGCGCCGCCGGATGTCCTCCACCGCGTGCTCCAGCTCGTACTGCCGCTCCCGGGGCGCGTCCGGGAACATGGTCAGCTGGGTGTCGCCGTCCTCAGAGCGCAGCGCGGACACGCTGACGCCCAGGCTGCGCAGCGGCCGCTCCCAGCGGTAGTGCTCCCGCAGCAGCGCCTGGGCGCAGCCGCAGATCTCCGAGGCCAGCGCCGTGTCCCTCGCGAGCCTGCGCTGGACAGTAAAGCAGCGCAGCTGGACGTCCCGCACGGACAGGCACACCACCCTGCCCCGCAGCCCCTGGGCCCGCAGCCGCTCGGCCACGCTCTCCGACAGCACCATCAGCACCATCCGGGCGTCCCGCTCGTCCCGTATGTCCCGGGGCGTGGTGGTGCTGTTGCCCACGGACTTCACCGCCGCGCTCTCGTCCAGCGCCATCACCGGCGACCGGTCCAGCCCGTTGGCGAACCGCCACAGCATCTCCCCGTTCTTGCCCAGAGCCGAGGCGAGGGATTCCACCGGGCAGCGGGCGATGTCGCCGATGGTGCGCAGGTTGCGGGCGGCCAGCCTGCGCCGCGTAGCGGGGCCGACGAACAGCAGCTCGCCCGCGGGCAGGGGCCACACCCTTTGGCGGAAGTTCTCCGGGGTGATGACGGTGGTGGCGTCCGGCTTCTTCATGTCGCTGCCCAGCTTGGCGAACACCTTGTTGAAGGACACGCCCACCGACAGCGTGACTCCCAGCTCCTCCCGGGCGCGCAGCCGCAGCTCGTCGGCAATGGCCCGGCCCTCCATGGCGTGGCCGGTGACGTCCAGCCAGGCCTCGTCCAGCCCGAAGGGCTCGATCCGCCAGGCGTAGTCGGCGTAGATCTGCCGCATCATCCGGGAGAAGCGCAGGTACAGGTCGTGGTTGGGCGGCACCGTCACCAGGCCCGGGCACTTCTGCCGGGCCTGCCACACGGCCTCGCCCGTCTGCACCCCCGCCCGCTTGGCCAGCATGTTCTTGGCCAGCACGATGCCGTGCCGCGCCTGCGGATCGCCGCAGACGGCCATGGGCACTGCCTTCAGCTCCGGCCGGTAGACGCACTCCACACTGGCGTAGAAGTTGTTCAAATCGCTGTGCAGTATCGTTCGCACCCTCTACGCCTCCCCAATAACGAACAAATGTTCGTTTCTCGTATTTTTATTATAGCACCTTTTTAAAATAATTCAATCGAACACATAATTAAAAAAATCGGGCCGCCGGTCCGATTTTCGTCACAGGTTTCTCCGCCCGCGACACCCCGGCGGCCCGCCGTCATCCCGTCGCTCCTCCTTCAATATAATCTGTAGGCGCACGGTTTTCTTGACATTTTCCGGGGATTGTGCCAAAATGATAACCGCAATGGGGCGGAATTGCTCTTCACAAGCGTCAGGCCGCCTCATTCCAGCATTTTCCATCCAAAATCAGGAACCCAACCCACCCTTTTCCCGTCTAAAGGGCATCCAACTATCAGGAGGGAATCAGTATGAAGAGAACCGGCGCAATTCTGTTGGCGCTCGCGCTGTGCCTGCTGGCAGCCCAGTTTGCCTGCGCAGAGGCCAATCCCGTAGCGCGCAGCGGCGACATCGCCGCCTACGTGGACGGCGACGGGCACCTGTTCCTGTCCGGCAAAGCCGACGCCATCAACGACGCGCCTGCCGACGGCATCGTCGCCATCGACGCTTACCGCGTCCTGTACCTCAGCCCCGACGACTTCGCCGGGACGCAGGACCTTTACATGATCGACCTGGAGAGCCTCGACGAGACCCTTGTGGCCAAGGACGTCCACGAGGCCTGCCTGGCCGACGAGGACACCGCCTACTACGTGACCAACGCCGACCGCACCAAGCTGATGCGGGTCAGCCTGGCCGACCTGGCGACGGAGGAGGCCTACGCCGCCAACGAGCCCATCGACCGGCTGTACGTCTCGGCGGAGGGCCTGGTGTTCCAGCTGGTGGACCAGGCCGGCACCCTGCTGTACGTGGAGGAGACCGACCGCTTCGAGATCTACAACGGCGACGTCCCCCGCAGCAGCCTGCTGGCGGACAGCTACGAGCTGTACCTGACCGACACCGGCGACCTGTACCTGAAGAACGACTTCAACTACACCTCCGACCACATCGATTCCGACGTTCTGGCCTATGTGCCCATGAACGGCGTGATCTACTACCTGTCCCACACCGGCAGCGCCGTGCGCCTGAAGTCCTATGACCCCAAGGCCATGAACTGGCAGGTCCTGCTGACCCCCTCCGTGGGCGTGGAAAGCCAGCTGACCGCCAGCGCGGGCACGCTGTACCTGCTGGGCACGAACCGCACGGTCTACTCCGTGGTGCCCTCCCAGGGAAGCATGAACGCCTACAAGAGCTACGCCGACCTGAGCGGCTACCATCTGGACGCGAACTACGACGTCACCGGCCTGCGCATCGAGGCCATGAGCGGACGGCTGAACGTGTACGCCGTGCTCGAGGAGAAGAGCGCCAAGCCGGACTTCTCCTTCATCGAGTTCGCCACCGAGACCGAGACTGCCGCGCCCATCCTGAAGCTGCTGGAGAGCAACGCCCTCACCGGCGAGCAGACCGCCTGGGACGCGCTGAAGCCCGCCCCGCAGTACACCACCCTGTCCCGGGGCAGCCGCGGCGACGCTGTGCGCGCCATCCAGCAGCCGCTGAAGGACCTGGGCTACTACGACTACTACGTGGACGGCATCTTCGGCCCCCGCACCGAGTACGCGGTGAAGCTGCTGCAGGCCGACCTGAGCCGCCCCACCAACGGCATCGCCGACGCCGACCTGCAGCGCGTCATACTGTCCGGCCGGCTCAGCGCCTATGATCCCTACGTGGCCCTGGCCCGGGGCAACCGCGGCCTGCGCGTGCAGATCATGCAGGAGCGCCTGAGGGAGCTGGGCTACCTGGCCGACGCTGCCGACGGCATCTTCGGCCCCCGCACCCAGAAGGCCGTTCAGCTGTTCCAGTCCGAGAACAACCTGACCGTCAACAACGGCGCGACCCGCACCACGCTGGAGCTGCTCTACTCCGACCGGGCCACCCGCTGCTCCAGCTACATCGACCTGTATCCCGGCGACACCGGCTACCGCGTCCGCGAGCTGAACAACCGCCTGAAGGAGCTGTTCTACCTGGAGAGCAGCGTGGGCAGCACCTACACCTCCCAGACCACCTCCGCCGTGCGCGTGTTCCAGCGCACCGTGGGCATGCGGGAGACCGGCGAGGCCACCGTGGCCGTGCAGCGCGCCCTGTTCGCCTACAACGCGCCGGAGGCCCCGGGCTACATCACCCTGCGCCGCGGCGACGAGAACAGCCGCGTCGAGCGGCTCCAGCGCCGCCTGAAGGACCTGGGCTACTATGACGGCCGCATCACCGGCTACTTCGGCCGCTCCACCAAGGAAGCCGTCGCGCTGTTCCAGCGCAAGGTCGGCCTGACCGCCAGCGGCGTGGCCACCGTGCGCACCCAGCAGCTGCTGTTCGCGCCCGACGCCCCGGCCTACGAGCCGCCGGCCTACATCGGCACGCCCATCATCAGCGTGGACGCCTACTCCCGCTATGAGGACGACATCTACTACATCGCCGACGACAGCTCCGCCAGCGGCTATGTCACCTTCAGCTGGGAGGTCGAGGGCGCCGTCAAGAACTTCAACGTGCGCATCACCGATGCCAACGGCAACACCTACGTGAACAACGACACGCTGATGACCGCCACCGGCGTCTCCATCTCCACACTGCAGTACGACACCGTGTACACGCTGGAGATCTCCGCCTACTCCGAGGGCGACGACGCCACGCGGATGACCTCCGCCTCCATCGACTTCCAGCGCATCAAGGCGCCGGAGCCCGAGGCCGTCGAGCCGGTCAGCTCCGTGGGCACCCCGGTGATTTCCATCGACAACGTGGCCCGCGTGGAGAACGGCGTGAACTATGTCCAGCCCGGCACGATCACCTTCCACTGGAGCGCCGAGGGCAATGTGGGCGGCTACCACATCGAGATCCACGACGAGGGCGACAACGCGGTGCTCAGCACCAACACCAGCGACGGCACTGCCAGCATCAGTTCCGATTCCATGAACCAGGGCGAGCTGTACACGCTGTTCGTGTACGCCATCCCGGCGAACGGCACCATCGACGACGCCCGCGTGAAGTTCATCCGCTTCTCGCTGCCGGTGATCGAGCTTCCCAGCCCCGATCCGACGCCGGTGCCCACCCCCACCCCCACGCCCGAGCCGACGCCCGAGGCCACGCCGGTGCCCGAGACCACCGAGGCGCCTGCGGCTGAGCCCACGGCCGAACCCACTCCGGAGGCCGCTGTCGAGGCCCCCGTGGAGGAGCAGCCCGTGGCCGACCAGCCCACCGAGGTCCCCGTCGAGGAGCAGCCCGTGGCCGACCAGCCCACCGAGGCCCCCGTTGAAGAACAGCCTGCCGAGCAGCCCGAGCCGGAAGCTCCCGTTGAGGAACAGCCCGCGGCGGAGCAGCCCGAGCCGGAAGCGCCCGGTGAAGCGCCTATGGCGGCCCCCGTCATTGCGTTCAGCCCCGTCGCCGACGTGGAGAACGAGGTCAACCTGATCTCCGGCGAGACCGTGGTCATGACCTGGGAGACCGACGAGCCCGTGGAAGGCTTCTACGTGGAGGTCCTCGACGGCAGCAACCAGATCCTCGCTGCCACCGAGACCAACCTGGAGAGCCTCTCCGCCGGCACGGCGTCCCTGAATCCCGGCGAAGTCTACACCCTGAACGTCACCACCATCCCCGTGGGTGGCACCGCCGAGGACGGCGTTTCCGCCTCCGCCCAGTTTGGCCTGTATCTGGAGGCCGAGGAACCCGCTTACGAGGAGCCCCAGACTGAGGAACCCGCCTACGAAGAACCCCAGGCCGAGGAACCTGCTTACGAGGAACCCCAGGCCGAGGAACCCGCATATCAGGAGCCCCAGGCCGAGGAGCCCGCGTATCAGGAGCCCCAGACTGAGGAACCTGCTTACGAGGAACCCCAGGCCGAGGAACCCGCATATCAGGAGCCGCAGACTGAGGAGCCCGCGTATCAGGAGCCCCAGACTGAGGAACCCGCCTACGAGGAGCCGCAGACTGAGGAGCCCGCGTATCAGGAGCCCCAGACTGAGGAACCCGCCTACGAGGAGCCGCAGACTGAGGAACCCGCGTATCAGGAGCCTGAAACCGAGGAACCCGCGTATCAGGAGCCCCAGACCGAGGAACCCGCCTACGAGGAGCCCCAGGCCGAGGAATCCGTCTCCGCGCCGACGGTCACCATTGAGCCCATGCTCACCTTCGAGGACGGCGTCACCTACGTTCCCGGCGGCACCATCACCATGAGCTGGTATTCCTCCGGCCCCGTCAGCCGCTACTACGTGGAGCTCAGCGATGCCAGCAATGCCGTCATCGCCTCCGCCGAGACCGAAGACAACTTCCTCTCCGCGGATTCCACCCGGCTGGTGCCCGGCGAGATCTACACGCTGGATGTGACGGCCATTCCCGAGGGCGGTTCCGTGGAAGACGGCGTCTTTACCTCCGCGCTGTTCTGCGTGTACGCCGAACCCGCTTCCGAGGAACCCGCATATGAGGAACCTGCGTATGAGGAACCTGCGTATCAGGAGCCTGCTTACGAAGAACCCGCGTATGAGGAGCCTGCGTATGAGGAGCCTGCCTACGAGGAACCTGCATATGAGGAACCTGCATATGAGGAACCCGCGTATCAGGAGCCTGCTTACGAGGAGCCCGTTTACGAGGAACCCGCCTACGAGGAGCCTGCGTATGAGGAACCTGTATACGAGGAGCCTGCGTATGAGGAGCCTGCGTATGAGGAGCCTGTTTACGAGGAGCCCGAGTACGAAGAACCTGCTTACGAGGAGCCCGAGTACGACGAGCCTTCGGACAGCGAATCCCCCTGGAGCACTCCGATCGACGCCTACTCCGATCCCAGCCTGATCAGCCAGGTTCAGAGCCAGCTGGTGCTGAAGGGCATGCTGCTGGACGGCGCGTACACGGTCGGCACGCTGGATGATGCCACCGTTCAGGCGGTCATCGACTTCCAGAGCTATTGCGCCGAGAACTTTGACTCTGTGTTGACCCCCATCGATCCCATGAACCCCGTCATCGACACGCAGACCCTCGCGCTGCTGATGACTATCGCGCAGTAATGATCCATACCCAAAACGCCGGCAGGCCGTCGAACTTCGACGGCCTGCCAATTTGTGTTCAAAATTCGTTCAATTGGAATTCCTGCGCCCGAGGCGGATCAGCCCGTCCCGAACGATGTCGATCTCGGCCTCGTGAAACGCCCGCATGGCGTCGATCATGGCGGAGATATCCCGGGTCCCGGCGCACTCGTTTGCCGAATGCATGGCCAGCTGCGCCAGGCCGATGTCCACCGTGATCATGGATACGTGGGCGTTGGCGATGTTTCCCAGCGTCGAGCCGCCCGGTATGTCGGAGCGGTTTGCGAACCGCTGCACGGGCACGCCGCTCTCCCGGCAGATCGCCTCAAATACCGCCTGGGACACGCCGTCGCTGGTATACTTCTGGTTGGCGTTGAACTTCACCACCACGCCGCCGTTCATCCGCACGCGGTTGTCCGCGTCGTATTTCTCCGGGTGGTTCGGATGCACCGCGTGGGCGTTGTCGGCGGAGAGCATCATGCTCCGGGCGAGGGCGGCCTCGAAGGCCTGCCCGCCCGCACCGGTGGCCACCGCCACGCGCCGCAGCACCTCGGCCAGGAAGGTGGAGTCCGCGCCCTGCTTGGTGCCGCTGCCCACCTCTTCGTTGTCAAAGACGCACAGCACGTCCACGTGTCCGGTGGGTTTTGCTCCGATCAGCGCCTTCGCTGAGGCATAGGCGCACTCCAGGTCGTCCAGCCTCGGCGAGGCGATGAACTCCCCCTCCGCGCCCCACAGCCGCGGCGCGTCCCGGTTGACGAGGAACAGATCGAAGCCGACGATGCTCTCCTTTGGGATGCCCAGGGTCTCGGCCACCATCTTAAGGTAGTCCGCCCCCTCCGCGCCGTAGACTGGCAGCATGTCCACCTGAGGGTTCAGCTTGACGCCGTCGTTCACGTCCCGGTTGAAGTGGATGGGCATGCTGGGGATCATCGCCAGGTCGCGGTCGAGGTACACCAGCCGCGTCTCCAGGCCGTCGCCGGTCTCCACAATGGCCCGGCCGGCGATGGACAGCGGGCGGTCGAACCAGGAGGACATGATCATGCCGCCGTACTTCTCCACGTTCAGCACCGCGTAGCCGTTCGCGTCGTGCTCCGCCGTGGGCTTGAGCTTGAAGCAGGGGGAATCCGAGTGACTGGCGACGATCTGGAAGTGATCGACGCTCCCCTCAGGCAGGCGAAACGCGATGATCGAGGACCGGTTCCGCGTCACATAGTAGCCCCGGCCCGGCTCAACGCGCCAGCTCTCGCCCTCGTTCAGCGGCGCGTAGCCCGCGCCTTCGAGCATGGTCCGTAGGTTTTCCACCGCGTGAAAGGCGGTCGGGGAGTTCTTCAAAAAATCCAGCAAGCCCTGTACTCTGTCCATGGGTATGCGCCTCCATTGAGGTTTGTATTTCACTTGAGCCCGCACTTGGGCGGGCTCTTCCATTATACCCCTCACGAGCGCCGCGTTCAAGCCCGTACCCGGTCATTTTTGGTTGACAAGCCGAATCGCTTGGAATACAATAGAATTGTTAAGAAACGGGGAGTTTTCCCCTGTGCAAATGGGAGGTACAGATGAAGAAATCCCAGGAATTCGAGCTTCGCAAGCGCTGCGGCGACCTGAACGGCCTCTGCGGCATCAAGGACTACGTGTTCAACGACGGCCCTGCCCGGGGCGTGCGCGCCTTTGACCTGAAAAACGGTCGGGGCCTGGAGCTGACCGTGCTGGCCGACCGCGGCCTGGACATCCCCTACCTGTCCTACAAGGGCATCAACATCGGCCTGCTGAACAAGGTGGGCGTGCGTTCGCCCCACCTGTACCGCGAGGACGGCGCGTCCGGCTTCCTGAAGCAGTTCTACGCCGGTATGCTGACCACCTGCGGTCTGACCTATGCCGGAGCCGCCGGCGAGGATGGCGGCGTCCCGCTGGGCCTGCACGGTCCCTTCGACAACCTGCCCGCCGCTCAGGCCCGGGCCTACGCGGACTACGAGGGCGACGACAAGGTCCTCCGCGTCTGCGGCGAGGTGCGCGAGAGCGAGGTCTTCGGCCCCAACATGGTGCTGCGCCGCCAGCTGACCCTGGACACCGAGCGCAACGAGCTGCACATCAAGGACGTGGTGGAGAATCAGGGCTTCGCCACCTCGCCGCTGATGCTGGTGTACCACATCAACTTCGGCTATCCGATGCTGGACGAGGGCGCCCGCACCTACTACTCCACCGCCGACGTCTCCCCGCGCACGGAGTTTGCCGCCGAGGGCATGGGCAACTTCGACGAGATGGAAGCCCCCGAGGTGGGCCGCGACGAGCAGTGCTACTATCACACCGGCCACGGCGAGGGCGAGGCCTTCGCCATGCTGCACAACGAGAAGCTGGGCCTTGCGGCCATGGTGCGCTACGACAGCAAGGTGTTCCCGCTGTTGTGCGAGTGGAAGTGCATGCGCGCCGGCGAGTACGCCCTGGGCCTGGAGCCCACCACCAGCGGCGTCGTCAACCGCGCCGAGGCCCGCAAGAACGGCGACCTGACCTACCTTGAGCCCGGCGAGACCCGCGAGTTCAACGTCACCATCGAGCTGACCGAGGATGCCGCGCGGATCGACGCCTTCAAGGCGCGGGCCGTGACGCCGAAAGCGAGGTAAGCGATGGCGGGACCCCTTGTGCTTTACTACAACCTCGACGCCCGCGCGGAGGCGCGGCTGAAGGCCCTGTGCCAGAAGCAGCACCTCCGTTGCCGGGGCGTCCTTCCCCAGGAGTATGCCCTGCCCATCGGCGCGCTGGCCGGCATCCCGGTCTCCGGCACGCCCGCGAGCGAGCCTCCCCTGCCCTTCGCCGAACCGATGCTGGTGATGTGTCACATGCTGAACACCCACCTGAGCCTGTTCCTGCAGGGCATGAAGGAGAGCGGCCTTCCCCGGATTCCGCTGAAGGCGGTGCTCACGCCTTCGAATGTCACCTGGAACTCCCGCCAGCTGCGCGACGAGCTGGCCCGGGAGCACGAAGCCGTGCAGCGCGGCATCAGGCCCGAAGGCTGACGCAGCGCGGGGTTTCAGCGTTAGAGTGTGTTTCTAAAATCCCGAACATGCATTTTCGGCACCTCGAACTGCATTTCTGCGTTGATTTCCCTTGATTTGCCGCCAGCAAACCTTCGGAAACTGCACATCCTCGACTTTAGAAACACACTCTAGTTTCACATATTAATACAGAAGATCCTTCGCTTCGTTCAGGATGACGAAAAAATGAATCGTTGTCATCCCGAACAGAACGAAGGATCTTTCTTGTGCCCGGTCTATCTAATTTGGTTATCCCAGGCTCTTCAGCCGGCGCACCTTATAGCCGCGGCTGGTGTAGGCGGAGAGGTTCTCCACCACGCAGTGCACGGTGTTGGTGCCCGCCTCGCTGCCGCCGTTTTCGATGATCATGATCTTCGTCTTTTCGGCGTTGGCGTAGTACAGGAACATCACCACGTGGGAGGCGGACTTGCACAGCAGGTCGCCGGGGCGCATGCTCTTGGCGTCGCTGATGGTCTTGTAGGCGCTGGAGGAGGCGATCTCCGTGGTGCGGTCGGCGCTGTGGCTGCTGTTTGTGCCCCAAATGGCGGCGTCGACGAAGCAGGAGCAGTCATTGCCGCAGTACCTGCCGCTGAGCAGCTTGCCCTGGTTCAGCACGTAATAGCCCATGCCGCTGTTGGTGAACCGGGCCTCGGAGACGGCCTTCGACGCGTTGTACTGCCGGTTGCTGCCGGAGCCGGATATGTAGGGCATGCCGTAGTACACGATGCCCGGCTTGAAGTCCTTCGCGCCGTTCTCGGAGTTCGCCGCCTTCCAGTACTTCTGCAGGGCCGGCGTCATCCAGGGGAAGGCGTAGTCCGCGAAGGCGTTGTTGACGATGGAGCGCCGCTTGTCCGCGTCCGCCGCGGTGATGACCCCGCCGCTCTTCAGCGCGTCGATCTGCTTGATGGCCGAGGCGCGGATGGCATCGATCTTCGCCAGGTTGGCGGAGATGCCCGAGATGCCCGTGGTGCGCGCCGGGATCGCCAGCGTCACGGCGTCGGTCTCCACCGCCAGGGTCACCTCCAGCGCGATGGCGCTGTTCTTCTTCGACTTCGCGGTGATCAGCGCATAGCCAAAGCTGTTCGCCGTCACCTTGCCGTCGCCGCTGACGCTGGCCACGGAGGGATTGGACGAGGTCCATTCAAACTCCGGCACGGCGGCGGTGGGCTGCGTGGTATATTGCAGCTGCACGGTCTGCCCCACCTTCATCGTGGCGGGCGGGTTCACCAGCGCGGCCGCGTCCGGATACCAGGGGTCCAGCACCGTCAGCTCCATGGAAGCGCTCAGGCCGTTGGCCGTGGTGACGGTCAGCTTCGCGGTGCCCCTGCCCTGGGCCACCACGGCGCCCTCCGCGGACACGGTGGCCACGGCGGCGTCGGAGCTGACGTAGGTGTAGACGGTGTAGGTTCCCGCCGTGATCGTGGGCGTCAGCTGGCAGGTCTCGTGGATGTTCAGCGTGTGCTTGCTGTAGTTCAGGGTGATGCTGCTCGGCGCGGGCTTCACGGAGACCAGCACCTTCGCGGTCACGCCGGGGACGTTGGTGGCCACGGTGACGGTGGTCGATCCCGCGCCGACGCCCTTGATCACGCCGTCCCCGGAGACCGAGGCGACGCCGCCGTTGGCGCTGGACCAGGTCAGCGGAGACCGGCTGCCGGACGGCCCGAGGGTGGCCTTGATGGCGCGGGTCTGCCCCACCGCGAGCTCGATCATTCCCACGTCCACGGACACCGAGCTGGGTGCGGTGAACACGGTGATTGCGCAGCGGGCTTCCCTGCCGTTGTAGCTGCGGGCGATGATGTCCGTCGTGCCGGAGCCCACGGCGATGACCTCGCCGGTCTGGGCGTTCACCTTCGCGACGGCTTCGTTGGCGCTGCTGTAGGTGACGGCGCCCGCCGTCTTCTTCGGCAGCATTACGGACAGCTGCAGCTTCTCACCCACGGACAGCTCGCCGCTGGCCGGGGAAACGCTGAGGGAGCCGGGAGCCTTCTGCACGACCACCTTCAGCTTGAAGCTCTTCTTGTTGTATGTCTTGATGGTGATGGTGGCCTTGCCGGTCTTGAGGCCCTTAATCACGCCGTCGGCGCTGACCTTGACCTTCTTCTTCGAGCTGCTGGAATAGGTAAAGGTGCTGGCGCTGTCCCCCACGTCCGGGTGGAGCTGCACGGATTCATTGACGCCGATGGTGATGGTCTTCGAGGGCAGGCTCACCGCCGCCGGGGCGGGCTTGACCACCAGCGCGCAGCTGGTTGTCAGGCCGTTGTAGGTGGTTGCCGTCAGCGTGCCGTTGCCCACCGCCATGGCCGTAAGCTTGCCGTTTTCCGCGGTGGCGACACCACCGGTCACGCTGTAGCTGATCGCGCCCGCGGCCCCCTCGTTGAGGCTCGCCGCGGCGTCCAGCTTCATGCCCACGCCCATCACCAGCTGGGCGCTCGGGAAGGCAATGGACGTCGGCGCGGGTTGAACCGCGACCGTCACAGTGCCCTTCTTGCCGTTGAATGTCTGGGCGTAGACCTGTGTCTGGCCGGGAGCTATGGCCTTCATGGCGCCGGTGGCAGCGTCTACAGACACGATGCCGGGCTGTTCGCTCAGATAGGTGATGCTGCCTGCGGTGTTCTTGGGCAGCGTGCCGGTCAACTGGCCGGTTTCGCCCACGCCCATCGCCTTTTTGTCGACGCTGACCGTCACCTTGCCGGGGGCCTTCTTCACCGTCACGGTGCAGCTGGCGGTCAACCCGTTGTAGGTCTTGACCGTGATGACCGCCTTGCCGGTCTTGACGCCTTTGATGATGCCGTTGGCGTCCACGGTGACGACCTTCTTCTTCGAGGTCGAAAAGGTCAGCTTGCCGGCATACTCGCCGGGCGCGCTGCCGAGGGTCACCGACAGGGCGTTCGAGACCTCTCCCTTGCCGATGGTCAGCTTGGCGACGTTGAAGCTCACCGCATCGGGCTTCTTTTTGACTGTCACCAGGCACTCGGCATAGGTGCCGTTGCTGGCCGTCGCCTTGATTCGGGCCGTGCCGACCGCAATGCCCGTGACCACGCCCTCCGGGCTGACCCCAGCCACGGACGGATTGTCGGAGGAATAGGCGATCGTCGCCGGGTTGCCGGCGGGCATTGCGCCGTTGAGGGCGAAGGTCTCCCCCTGGCCGAGGGTGATTTCATTGGCGGCCAGCTGGGGACCATTGGGGTCCGTATGGGGCGGAAGCGGCGCCATCACCGCGGGTGCGCTGTCCGCCGCAGAGGCCGCCAGCACCTCGCGGGGCTGGCCGTCGTCCTCCGCCGCGTCGTCCGCCGCGGGCGCCGGCTGAACCGGCGCGGGGTCCGCTGCAGGCGTCGCGGGCTTCGGGGGCTCCGCAGGCTTCGGAGGCTCCGTGGGGGATGTCGTGCGCGGCACGGCGGGCTCGCTCTCCGCCTTGCCCGCCTCCTGCTTCGCGGGTTCCGCAGAGGGCTCTGCGCTCTCCGCGTCGCCGGAGGGGGCATCAGAAATGCTATTCTTTTCCGAATCGACGGTCGCAGCGGGGTCGGTTTCCTGTCCATCTACCGGCTGCGCACCCTGAGCCGGCGCTTCCCCGGCCTCCTGTGAAGGCTCGGAAGCGCCGCCGGGCACATCCGCGCCCTGCTCGGCAGGAGCGCTGTTCGCGGCGGGGTCGTTGTTCGCAGCGGGGTCGTCGCTGTTCAGGCCGCCGTTTCCGCTTTCCGGGGCTTCGCCGGGGTTCTCGTTGCCGGCGGATTCACCTTCGACCGCCGCGAGCATCGGCAGCGGGAACAGGTTCTCGGTGTCGTAATACCGCATGCCCTCCCGCGCCGCTTCCAACGCGATGAAGGCCGTGGATTCCTCCGCGCTCAGCGGGCGCAGCTTCGTCCGGGGCATCACGCCCAGCAGCGCGCCGTCGGGGGTGTCAAAACAGACCCGCAGCGCGTTTTCGCCGAAGGCGTCACAGGCCAGGATCACCGACTTTTCGGGAACCGCCCCATAGATCAAGGAGCCGTCCTCGCCGGTCAGGTCGGCGGTTTCCAGCACCTCGACATAGCCCAGCACAAACGTCGGGCTGAACGAGGCATCCCGGGTGCTGTCCACGCCGGAAACCATGGCTTCGCCGTACCCGGACGCGCTTTCCGGGGTGTCCTCGCCGCCCTCCGAAGCCTCTCCGGCATTCTCATCCTCCGTGGTCTCCCCGTTCCCGGCGGTCAGGCCCTCGGCGCCGGTGTCTCCCACCGCCTCGCCGGGCTGCTCCTCCAGGATGATGGATTCGCCGACCGTCTCTGACAACGCCGGAGCGGGCAGCACGCTTATCAACAGGCACAGGGCCAGCAGCAGCGACAATCTTTTCATGGCAAATAACCCCCATAACTATTCACTTTATTTTACCATTATATTTCAGAAACGTCAACAATTTCTTGCCGCTCACCGATAATCCAAAGAACGGGCACAGCCCCGCCGTGCGGCCGGTATCGCCGCGGCAAGGGCTGTGCCCGTTCTTGCGCTGTCTCGCAGGCCTGCGTCAGGCCATCTCTTCGCCCACCAGCATGCACAGGTAGGCCGCCGCGGCATCATACCGCGCGTCGTGGGGGTGATCGCCGCCGCCGTACCACTTCCGGCACTTCGCGGCGATGAAGTCCTGGGAGAGGCCGAAGTGCTCGGTCAGCTCGGTCAGCTTCGGCGGCTTCATCACCTTCGGGTTCTGCTTCAGCGGGATGTGTGCCTCCTGGGTGTAGTGCTTCAGCGTGCAGAAGATGGGATAGTTGGGCAGCTTCACGCCGATCTTGTCGAACTCCCGCCGGAGGTAGCGGATGTCCCCCGCCACGTCGTGCCCGATGATCAGCGTGCAATCGGCGAAGTCCCGGTAGATCTCATCCGCGTAGTCGATGAAGCCCTTGCCGCCGGACAGCTTGCGCAGCTGGTAGACGCTGATGCCGTGGACCTGCCGCGCGTAACGGTTGATGGCCTTGGCGGCGAAGTAGAAGTTCTTGCCCTTGACCCGCTTCCCCTGGATCACCAGGTAGGACAGCTGTATGATGTGGCTGGGATGCATGCCGTCCAGCTCCACGTCCAGCGAGATCATCTTCTCCGGTTTCCGGAAAAGGTTCTTGAAAAAGTTCATCACAGTTTACCGACTCCGTATCGCTTTGTATAGGTTCTCGAGGGCCGCGGTCACGTTGGCGCGCTGGGTGGCCAGGTTCAGCCGGAACCAGCCCCTGCCGGACTCGCCGAAGAACAGGCCGCTGTTCATGGCCACATGGGCCTCGTCCACCAGCATCTTCATCACGGCCTCGTGGCTCATGCCGAGGGCGCTGAAATCCAGCCACATCAGGTAGGTGCCCTCCTGGGGGCGGCATCCAATCTCCGGCAGCTTCTCCCGCAGGAACGAGACGGCGTAATCCCGGTTCTCCCGGATGTACTCCACCACCGCGTCCATCCACTCGTCGCCGTAGGTGTAGGCGGCGGTCTGCGCGATGGAGCCGAAGATGTTGGACATGTCGGCGTGGGCCCGGGCCAGCTCCTCCTTGAGGGCGTCCCGCAGCTTTTCGTCCGGGACGATGATGGTGGAATGCCGAAGCCCGGCCAGGTTGAAGGACTTCGTGGCGGAGGTCAGCATCACGCACCGGTCCGCGCCGTCCAGTGAGAGGATGCGGGTCTGCCGGTGGCCGTCAAAGGTGAACTCCGCGTGGATCTCGTCGGCCACGACGATCACGCCGTAGCGGTTCGCCAGGTCCACCAGGCGCTGGAGCTCCTCCCGCCGCCAGACGCGGCCGATGGGGTTGTGGGGGCTGCACAGCAGCAGCATCTTCACGCCGCCCTCGAAGGCGCGCTCCAGGTCCTCGTAATCCATGACCCAGCCGGCCTCGCCGTCCCGCTTCAGCGGGCTCTCGACGATCTTCCTGCCGAACTGACTGACGGAGGAAAAGAAGGGGCCGTAGACCGGGGTCTGGATCACGATGCCGTCGCCGGGGGCCGTCAGCGCGTCCACGCAGAAGTGGAGGCTGTCCACCACGCCGGGGCTGTAGAGCATCCATTCCTTCTCAACCCGCAGGCCGTGCCGGCGCAGCAGCCAGGCCGCTTCGGCCTCGCGCTCCGCCTCGGAATTGTCCGTATAGCCGTAGATGGCGTGCTCCGCGCGCTCGACCAGCGCCTGCTTCACCTGGGGCACCGTGGGAAAGTCCATGTCCGCCACCCACATGGCGATCAGGTCCGAGCGGCCGAAGTAGCGCTCCAGTCCATCCCACTTTTCGCAATGGGTACCCAGACGGTTGAAGGGCGCGTCCAGATAGGCCCGCATTTCATCTCTCATGCCGTACACCTCGGCGCATTGCGCCAGCTTGTATTCGCGTCATTATACCCCGCTTTGTGGAATTATTCAACCCCGCGCAGGGAAAATCCCTGTTGAATATTCGGTTTTTCTCCTGTATAATGGTATTTGGGCATTCAATGTCCGCGGTTTCCGCAAGTTTTTCCGGTCGAGCCGCGGCAATGTTTATATTCAGTTGATAAAAGCCGTGTATCATTCAATCACAGGGCAGACCGCACTTTCATGATCTCCCTCTGATTTCTCCCCCAAGAAATACAATCGCCGGCGCGTGCTCCCCTTTTCGCGCCGCGGAAGGTGCGGTCTGCTTTTCCTGTGCCGTCCGCACCCCAAGAGAAAGGGCGTGTCTGCCATGCTGCACTTCATCTACAATCCCATCGCCGGCAAGGGGCGCACCTGGCGCGTGCGGGAGGCACTGGAATCCAGGCTGAGCGCCGCGAAGGTGGCCTATGCCTTTCACGAGACAAAGGGGCATCGCAGCGCCACCGACATCGTCCGCAAGCTCACCGGCGGCGGCGAGGAGACCGTGGACATCGTCTCCATGGGCGGCGACGGCACGCTGCACGAGGTGCTCAACGGCATGGCGGATCCCGGCAGGGTGCGCCTGGGCATCATCCCCTGCGGCAGCGGCAACGACTTCGCCGCGGTGGCGGGCATCCCTTCCGCGCCGGACGGCGCGCTGGACCTGCTGCTGAACGGCGAGGCAAAGTACACTGACTACATGGAGTGCTCCGGCGTCCGGGGCATCAACGCCATCGGCACCGGCATCGACGTGGACATCCTCCGCCGGTACAACGGCATGAAGCTGTTGAAGGGCTCCGCCGCCTACCTGGCCTCGCTGATCATCACGCTGTTCTCCTATAAGCCCAAGAGGTTCTCGGAGGTCGTCGGGGACGAGCGCCGCCTCCACCGCGCCTTCATCGCCTGCGCGGGCAACGGCCAGCGCATCGGCGGCGGCATCTGCATCTGTCCCGAGGCGGTGCTGGACGACGGCCTGCTGGATATCGTGATCGTGGACGATATCTCCGCGCCGGCCATCCCCGCCGCGTTCATGAAGCTGATGAAGCGCAAAATACTCGAGCATCCCAAGACCACCTTCCGTCGGGCGGATACCCTGAGGATCGAGCCGGAAGCGCCGATGCCGGTCCAGATCGACGGGGAGATCTACGAGAACCTGCCCTTCGACGTGCGCGTGGTCAGCAACCGTCTGAGGGTCTACCGGCCATAAGTCAGGCCGACAAGTGCATACACAGGAAAATCCCAGCCGTTCATGCTCCTTTCGGCTGGGATTGTTTCTTATCACGTTTTTCAGCCATTCCGCTTTCGCGCCGTTCCCGCGCGCATCGCCTTTCCGATGTGCTCCTTCAGCCAGTTCCGGTTCAGCAGCGCCAGCCACAGGAGCATCAGCGCCGTCGCCCACAGGCCGTATATCGGCCCGGAATCCCCGCCGGTCAGTAAGGTTTCCGACACCCAGTAGAGCCGGTAGACGGACGCGTCCGAGCCGCCGAAGCCCAGCAGGAACGCGCAACCGATCCCCCAGAACCATCGGAAGCCCGCCGCGGCCCACAGCCCGAAGCGCTCGTAGAGCGCGCAGCCCACGAGCCCAAGCAGGGCCACATTGATCGTGCTGACGGCGTTGCCGCCAAGCCCGCCGTCCAGGGCGAAGAACGCCGCGCAGGCGCAAGCCGTCGCCCAGACGCGGCCCCATCGCGGGCTCAGGCCGTCGTACAGCACGCCCTTGGTGAAGCACTCCTCCGCCAGCACGCCCAGCAGGCTCACCGCGGCGAGAACCGGCAGTTCCGGCGTCAGGTTCGGCCTGGCGATTGGCCAGCTCAGGCGGGAGCTGTCCGGGAGCAGGCACAGCAGGCCGACGACTATCGCCGTCAAAAGCCCCGCGCACCCGGGCCAGAGGAGTCCCTTGATGCCGGCCCCATCCCGATCCCACAGTCGCTTCCCGTCAAAAGCGCCCTTGTGGGCTCCGTTCTTCCAAAGCCGGCGCAGCGGCAGGCAGGCCGCCAACAGCAGGACGCTCACAGCCGCGCTGACCGTGCTGCCCTGCCAGGCGTAGAACACCCGCGCCCAGCCCGGCGCGCGCCAGGCGTTTTCCGCGTTGACGTTCCAGGCGCGAAACAGCGCCGAGCACCCCGCCGCGAGGGCGAGCCGCACCCCCAGCGCCACGGCGGCACAGCACAACAGGCTGACCGCCAGCAGCCAGCCCGTGCGCAGTCCACCCTCTGTATTCAAAAACAGTGGTCTCTTTTCACGCGGCGCGGGCCCCTGGGGCTGCCGCGCCGCACGCTTGCTCTTGCTCATGCTATATCCTTAGATCTTTACTCCACCACCGCGTGGATCAACGGCTGCCTCTCCGGCGGCACGTCGCCGACGCGGATCGAGCGCCGCAGCAGGTTGTACGCCCCGATGCGATCGGACTTCTCGCCCACGTGCAGGGTCGCCAGCACGTCGTTCTTCTTCACGGGATCGCCCAGCCGCTTGCGCATCACGATGCCCACGGACAGGTCCAGCACGTCCGTCTTGCGCTCTCGGCCCGCGCCCAGCAGCTTCGCGGCGTTGCCGATGTCGCTGGTGCACATGCTGGTCACGAAGCCGTCCCGCTCCGCCAGCAGGTCGATCTGCTTGGGGGCCTTGGGAAGCAAGCCGGTGTCCTCCACCACGCGGCGGTCGCCGCCCTGGGCCTCGATCATGTCCCCCAGCTTCTTGAGCCCCTCGCCGTTTTGGATCTTCTCCTCCAGCATGTCGATGCCCTGTTCCACGGTTTCGCAGGCCCCGGCGTTGCGCAGAATGTGGGCGCCGAGGGTCAGCGACACAGTCTTCAGGTCGCCGCCGGTCCGGCCCGCCAGCACGTCGATGGCTTCCTCCACCTCCAAGGCGTTGCCGATATAGCTGCCCAGGGGCTGGTCCATGTCCGTGATCAGCGCGGAGAAGCGCTTGCCGCTGAGCCTGCCGATGCGCACCATGGTCTCGGCCAGCTGGCGGGACTTCTCCGGCGTGTCCATGATCGCGCCGCTGCCGGTCTTGACGTCCAGCACCACCACGTCGCAGCCCGCGGCCAGCTTCTTGGAGAGGATCGAGGAGACCACCAGGGGCAGGCAGTCCACAGTGGCCGTCACATCCCGCAGGGCGTAGAGCACCTTGTCCGCGGGCGCGAGCTCCGCCGTCTGGCCGACGATGGCGCAGCCGATGTCCCGCACCTGCTGCTTGAAGGCGTCCACGTCCTTGGAGATACTCAGCCCGGGGATGGACTCCAGCTTGTCCAGCGTGCCGCCAGTAAATCCCAGCCCTCGGCCGGACATCTTGGCCATCTTCACCCCGCAGGCCGCCACCAGGGGCACGAGGATCAGCGAGGTGGTGTCCCCCACGCCGCCGGTGGAGTGCTTGTCCGCCTTCACGCCCGCCACGTCGGACAGGTCGAGGGTCTCGCCGGACTTGGCCATGGCCAGTGTCAGGGCAAGGGTTTCCCGGTCGGTCATGCCGTTGATGCAAATGGCCATCAACAGGGCTGAGGCCTGGTAATCGGCGAAGCTGCCGTCCACGATGCCGTCCACGAAGGCGCGGATTTCGAGTTCGGTCAATTCTCCGCCAAACCGCTTCTTGCGGATGATGTCACAGGGATTCATGCTCATATCGCAACGCCTGGCGCCACAGCGCCAGCTTCCTTTCATAGGATAAGGTATACGCGGGGCTCGTGGAGGGCATCACCTGCCACTCCCGGCCCTCCAGCCAGGCCGACGCGTGTTTCATAAACAAACGATTTGCCGTGCCGCCGTTGAAGAGGATCCTTTTTATGTCAGGGCAGCGCTCGAACAGCCTGGCGAAGTCGTTTACCGCCGGCTCCCGTATGGCGCTGTCCAACGAGCCCTGGCGCTCGCAGCTCTC
Organism: uncultured Eubacteriales bacterium; assembly: GCA_902801165.1. GTDB lineage: Bacteria > Bacillota > Clostridia > Christensenellales > Aristaeellaceae > UBA2862. The sequence continues at coordinate 101,953 of CADCHI010000002.1, forward strand.
CAGCACGTCCCACAACGCCACGCCATTGGCCTCCAGCAGCGCCACGCGCCCGGGAATCGTCTCCGGAAAGGGCGCGTCAAACGTCTCGGCCACGATGTGCCAGAAGGCGTTCCTGGGGTGGGCATAGTAGAAGCCCTGGTTCAGGGATTCCACGCTGGGCATGCTGCCCAGCACCAGCACCCGCGCCTTGGGCGGGGCGACGGGCGGAAAGGCGGTTATTCTTCCGTCCATGAGTTACGGCAGCTCCGAGAAGCACTGGCCGATGGGATCGCGCACGATCAGGTCCGCCCGGGAGTCCCTGGGCGTCGCCGTGCGGTTCACCAGCACCAGCTTGCTGCCGCGGTACAGGTCGATGAGCCCCGCCGCCGGGTAGACGCTCAGCGACGTGCCGCCGATGATCAGCATGTCCGCCTGCTCGATGGCCGCGCAGGCCCCCTGGACCACGTCGTTGTCCAGGTTTTCGCCGTAGAGCACCACGTCCGGCTTGATGGTGCCGCCGCATTCGCACTTTGGCACGCCGGTGGAATTGCGAATGTACGCATCGTCGTAGAACCTGCCGCAGCGCATGCAGTAGTTGCGCAGCACAGAGCCGTGGAGCTCGTACACCCGCTTCGAGCCCGCCTGCTGGTGCAGCCCGTCGATGTTCTGGGTCACCACGGCGGTGAGGATGCCGCGCTGCTCCCACTCAGCCAGCTTCAGGTGGGCCGGGTTTGGCTTCGCGCCTTGGATCAGCATCTTGTCGCGGTAGAACCGGTAGAACTCCTCCGTCTTGCGCATGAAGAACTCATGGCTCAGTATGGTCTCCGGCGGATAGTCGTACTTCTGGTTGTAAAGGCCGTCCACGCTCCGGAAATCCGGTATGCCGCTCTCCGTCGAGACACCCGCGCCGCCAAAGAACACGATGCGCCTGCTCTCCTTGATCCACCTTGCCAGCGTTTCATTCATAATCGCGTCCTCCCCTCTGCTGCAGTCGATCGGACCGAATATTTAACTACTTTATATTTTAACATCAAATCCGCCCGCTGTCCACCCAAAATGACCCGGCACGGCCTTTTTTATCCCTCCGATTTTTTGGATTTGCATTTTATCATGGTTTGTGCTATCATAGCATAGTCATAAGGAAGGTGATTGATGATGGCTGGAACCATCCGCAGCTGTGCCGGCGGCGTTGTATTCTTTGGCGACGAGGTTTTCCTCCTGATGAGCGACCGCGGCGAATGGGTGATGCCCAAGGGCGTCATTCGCAACTGCAACCACTCCAACGACGTGGCGCTGTGGCGCGTCGAGGACGAAGCGGGCATCCACGCGGAGATCATCGGCATTGCGGGCAACACCCGCTACGACTTCTTCTCCGAGGGACGCGGGCGGGAGATCAGCAACCGCATACAGTGGTTCGCCATGCGGGCGTATGACCGTTCCTTCCACGTCTCCTACGAGCAGGGCTTTTTGAACGGGAACTACTACCCCATCGCCAAAGCCCGGGAGATGCTGACCTACGACGGCGACCGCCCGATATTGGACAACGCCTATGAGATATACCGCCAGTGCCTGAAGGAGGCATAAAGAACAAACAGTCCCGAAGCGATTAAAGAACCGCTTCGGGACTGTTTTTTGTTCTTTTGCAGGAGCCTTACGCCCGCACCAGCTCCGTCACCACGTCGTCCATCACCACGACGACATAGGGCTGGCCCCGGCTGCTCTTGGGCTCGATGGCCACGTCCTCGGTGACGTAAGGCGTGACGGTTCCGCTCTTCTGGACGATGTTGAACCGGAAGGGCTCGGTGACTGTCAGCGCGCCGGCGAGGCGGCTGCCGTTCATGCCATTCTTCAGGAAGGCAAAGGCCTTGACGCCCTTGCCGCCCCGAGCCTGCCGCTCGAAGTCGATCAGCAGGCAGCGCTTCATGTAGCCCAGGTCGGAGATCATGATGACCTCGCCCTCGCTGTTGTGGACAAAGGCGAAGGCCACCTCGTCGTCCGCGCCCAGCGCCATGGCCTTGACGCCGGCGGCGGTGCGGCCGATGACGGAGACGTCCTCCACGGCGAAGTGGATGGCCATGCCGGCCCGGCTGAGCAGCAGCACGCTCTCGAAGCCGCCGGGACTCAGCACATCCAGCAGCCGGTCGTCGTTTTTCAGGTTCAGCGCCGCGAACTTTGACTTGCGCACGTTGTACTCCGACAGCGCCGTGCGCTTGATCAGGCCCTTGCGGGTCACGAACATCAATTCGCCGGACCAGTCCCCGGCGTCGATCAGCGCCACCAGGCTCTCGTCGTTCTCCAGGCCCGCCAGCACGCCGCCCAAGGGCAGGCCGCGGTCCTTGGCCTTGGCCGTCTCGGCAATCTTCTCCGCCGCCAGGATGTAGGCGCTGCCCACGTCCGTGAAGAACAGCAGCTTCGCGTCGGTCATGGTGCGGATGGCCTTGCGGGGCGGGTCGGCGAACTCGCCGCCGGCCACGGCCTTGTCGTAGGCCTTGGGCGCCATGCGCTTGACGAAGCCCGCCTGGGTGAGGATCACCACGGTGTCGTCCGCGACGGGCTTCTCCTCCTCGATGACGATCTCCTCGAAGGAGTCCACCAGCTGGGTGCGCCGGGGATCGGCGAACTTCTCACGGATCTCCAGCAGCTCCTTCTTGATGACCGCCATCAGCTTGCGCTCGCTGCCGAGGATCGCCTTCAGGTTGGCGATCAGCTTGGTCAGGTCCTCGTATTCCTTGCGGAGGGAGAGCACCTCCAGGTTGGTCAGGCGCTGCAGGCGCATATCCAGAATGGCCTGGGCCTGGATCTCCGACAGGGCAAACCGCGCGACCAGCTTTTCCCGGGCCTCCCGGGGCGTCTTGCTGCCGCGAATGAGCCGTATGACCTCGTCCAGGTTGTCCACGGCGATGATCAGGCCCTCCAGGATGTGGGCCCGGGCCTCGGCCTGCTGCAGCTCGTACTTCGTGCGCCGGGTGACCACGTTCTTCTGGTGGTCGATGTAGTAGCCGATCATCTGCTTGATGCCCATCTGGCGGGGCTTGCCCTCCGCGATGGCCACCATGTTCACGCCGAAGGTGGTCTGGAAGTCGGTGTACTTGTACAGCGCGTTCAGGATCTTCTCCGGGTCGGCATCCTTTTTGACCTCCACCACGGCCCGCATGCCCATGCGGTCGGACTCGTCGCGGATGTCGTAGATGCCGGAGAAGATGCCCTTCTTCTCCTCGCTGACCCGCAGCACCTTTTCCAGCATGGCCGCCTTGTTGACCTGGTAGGGCACCTCGTCCACCACGATCAGCTTCCGGCCGGCGGTGCCATCCTCGATGTGCACCTTTGCGCGGACCTTCAGCTTGCCCCGGCCCGTCTCATAGGCCTGGACGAGCTCGCCGTCCCGGGCCAGCACGCCGCCGGTCGGAAAGTCCGGGGCGGGCATGATGGCCATGAGCTCCTCCGTGGTGATCTTCGGCTTGTCGATCTGGGCGATGGTGGCATCGATGGCCTCCCCCAGGTTGTGGGGCGGGATGCTCGTCGCCAGGCCCACGGCGATGCCGTTCGCGCCGTTCACCAGCAGGTTCGGGAAGCGCGCGGGCAGCAGGTCCGGCTCCTTCTGGGTGTCGTCGAAGTTCAGGTGGAAGCCCACCGTGTCCTTCTCGATGTCCTTGAGCATCGCCATGGCGGCCTCGGTCATGCGCGCCTCGGTATATCGCATGGCGGCGGGGCTGTCGCCGTCGATGGAGCCGAAGTTGCCGTGGCCGTCCACCAGCATGGCCCGCATCACGAAGGGCTGGGCCATGCGGGCCAGCGCGTCGTAGACGGAGCTGTCGCCGTGGGGATGGTATTTGCCCAGGCAGTCGCCCACGATGCGGGCGCACTTGCGGTGGGGCTTGTCGGGCGTATTGCCCAGCTCGTGCATGGTGAACAGTATGCGCCGCTGCACGGGCTTGAGGCCGTCCTCCACCCTGGGCAGCGCGCGCTCCAGTATGACGTGCTCCGAATAGGGCATCATGGAGTCGTGCATCACGTCCTCCATCGTCCGCTGGATGATCTCCTCCGGCTTTCTCTCGACCGGTTCTTCCTTCTTTTTCCTTGCCATGCGTTACTCCTGTCGATCTGTGTTAGTGCCCGCCCATTTGCGCGCGTCCGCAAGAATGCGGGCAATGGTCTCGCTCTTCCCGGCCAGATAGGCTTCCCTGTCCTCGGGATACACTTCAGCCAGGGATTGCTTCAGCCCGGAATACAGCCGGGCATCCTCCGGGTGGGCGTTGAGATAATCCCGGAAGGCGATGTAGTTTATCCAGGCCTCCCCGTTCCACGGGACAACATGGATAAAGTGCGTCCGCACAGTTTCCGTGCCCATGACATACAACAGCTGTCCGCCGTACTCTTCCTTCCTGTAGTATATGCCCCGCGCGGCAAGCGCCCCGTCATGCGCCCGCATGGCCTGCGGATTTCGCATGCCGACGGCAATGTCGACGATGGGCTTGGCGAAAATACCTTGAATAGCAGTGCTTCCGACGTGCTGTATGTCCGCCGCGTCCGCGCCGAGGACCTCCCGCAGCGCCCCGATGGTCTCCCGAGCGGAGATGTCCCAGGCGGGGTCGTGGGGTTCGAGGCGCACGCTGCCGCACTTCAATCCGATGGACACATCATCACCTCCGCATGAACCGCTGTATTCTGTTTCGGACAGAGCTTCTCCCTATGCGCCCTCGTTCACCGGCACGAAGTTGTCTTCCTTGTTGAAGTTGGCGTACTGGCTGATGTATTCCCTGCGGGGCTCCACCTTGTCGCCCATCAGGATCGTCACCCGGCGCTCCACTTCCACAAAGTCCTCGATGTTCACCTGCATCAGCTTGCGCCCGTCGGGGTTCATGGTGGTCTCCCACAGCTGTTCCGGGTTCATCTCGCCCAGACCCTTGTATCGCTGCAGTGTATAGCCCTTGCCCATCTTCTTGATGGCCTCCGGCAGGGCGTTGTCGTCATAGCAGTAGATGGTCTTGTCGCCCTTGGCCACCTTGTACAGCGGCGGCATGCCTATGAACACGTGTCCCTCTGTGATCAGCGGGCGCATGTAGCGGTAGAAGAAGGTCAGCAGGATGGCCCGGATGTGGGCGCCGTCCTGGTCGGCATCGGAGAGGATGATGACCTTGTTGTACTTGAGCTTCGAAATGTCGAAGTCGTCCTCGATGCTGGTGCCCAGGGCCGTGATGATGCTGCGGTACTCCTCGTTCTGCAGCACCTGCTCCAGACGCTTCTTCTCCACGTTCAGGGGCTTGCCGCGCAGGGGCAGTATGGCCTGAAAGCGGCGGTCGCGGCCCTGCTTGGCGCTGCCGCCTGCGGAATCGCCCTCCACGATGAACAGCTCGTTCAGTTCCGGCTTCTTGCCGGTGCAGCTGGACAGCTTGCCCACCAGCGGCGCGGCCTCCAGCTGGCCCACGGCGCGGATGTTGGCCTTGGCCTTGCGGGCGGCCTCCCGGGCCTTGGCGGCGGTGATGGCCTTGGCAATGATCTTCTGGGCAAAGGCCTGGTTCTTGAGGTCGTCCAGGTAGATGGACAGCTGCTCCAGGCAGACCGCCTCGAAGATCTGGCGCACCTCGGTGTTGCCCAGTCGGCCCTTGGTCTGGCCCTCGAACTCCGGGTTCTTGACGCCCGCGTAGATGATGGCCGTCATGCCCTCCCGGAAGTCGTCGCCCGCCAGGTTGTTGTCCTTTTCCTTCAAAAGGCCCTGCCTGCGGGCGTAGTCGTTGAAGGCCTTGGTCACGGCGGCCTTGAAGCCGATCTCGTGATAGCCGCCCTCGTTGGTGGGAATGTTGTTCACGAAGGAGGCGATGGTGTCCGTGTAGGAATCCGTATACTGTATGGCCACGCGCACCAGGGTGCCGTCCCGGGTGGCCTCGAACACGATGGGGTCGGTGATGGTGGTCTTGTCCGCGTTCAGGTACTGCACGAAGTCGGCGATACCGCCCTCGTAGCAGTACTCGTAGACCCGCTTGTCCGCCTCCTTGATGCGCTCGTCGGTGAACACGAAGCGCACGCCCTTGTTCAGGTAGGCCAGCTCCCGCACGCGGCGGCGCACGGTGTCGGAGTGGAAGTTCACGTCCTGGAACACCCGGGGATCGGGCTTGAAGCAGACCATGGTGCCCCGCTTGCGGGTGTTGCCCAGCTTCTCCAGGGGTGCCACTGGCTTGCCGCTGACGATCTTGCCGGTCTTGGGGTCCATCACGGACTCAAAGCGCTGCTGGTAGTGGCTGTAGTCCTTGTAGACATCCACCACCATCCACTCGGACAGGGCGTTCACCACGGAGGCGCCCACGCCGTGCAGGCCGCCGGAGTAGGCGTAGTTCTTGTCGGAGAACTTGCCTCCCGCGTGCAGCTGGGTGTAGACCACCTCCACGGCGGAGATGCCCAGCTTCGGGTGGATGTCCACGGGCACGCCGCGGCCGTTGTCCGTGACCTCGCAGGATCCGTCCTTCTTCAGCGTGACGGTGATCTCCGTGGCGTAGCCGTTGGCCGCCTCATCGATGGCGTTGTCCACGATCTCCCAGATCATATGGTGCAGTCCGCGAGGACCGGTTGAGCCGATGTACATGCCGGGGCGCATGCGCACCGCGTCCAGTCCCTCCAAGACCTGTATATCGCTTGCGGTATATGTCTTCGCCATTTCTTCCTCCAAAAGCGCATAAATATCTATGATCATTATACCCGCAAAAGGTTAATTTTGTTTGACCCGGAGTCTTTATACATCTTTCTGTGTTATTATTGTAGTCAATATGTAATCCTTTTGAAAGAAGGGACGAACTTGACACTCAAACCGCCCGCGCTGCCCTCCGATCTGTCGGCCATGCCGCTGGAGGACGCAGTCCTCTCAGCCGTCGAGACCGAGGAGACGATCTCCGGCGCCCTGTTTGAGGGAGATGCCCTCCCCCTCGTGGACACCGCCATGCTGGACTTCAGCCGATGCGTGTTCCGCCGCGTGCGCTTCGAGCCCTGCGAGGTCGACCGCGTCCACTTTGCCGACTGCCACTTCGAGGCCTGCGACCTCTCCGGCTTCCAGTTCCGGGAGGGAACCCTCAGCCGCGTCGCCTTCGACAACTGCCGGGCCAGCGGCGCGCTGTTCAGCCGGATGGGCCTGCGTGACGCGCGGTTTGAGCGCTGCCAGCTGAACTACGCCAGCTTTGTGGACTGCAAGCTGCAAACCGTCGCCTTTGAGGACTGCCAGATGGCCCACGCCCTGCTCCACGGCTGCCGCCAGAAGGGGCTGTCCCTGGAACGGTGCGAGCTGACCCAGGCGGAGTTCATCGAGACGCGGCTTGAGGGCGTGGACCTGTCCTCCTGCCCGCTGGACGGCCTGCGGACGAGCCAGAACTGCCTGGCCGGCGCGACCATCGGACTGTCCCAGGCCCCCGCCGTGCTCGCGCTGTTCGGGGTCAGGGCCAGGCTGTAGCATATCCCGGAGGCCGGTTTGCCGCCGACCCTTGTCCGATGATGCGGCCGGATTTGCATATCATGAGTGAATATGCTATAATATGCGGTGATACGACACCGCAGGGCGGATTGCGCCCGAGAGAACACCATCAGGAGCGGACCATGAACGACAACGACACCACCCTGAGCACCCTGAAGGAACAGGTGCACCAGCTCTGCCTGCGCAAGGGCTGGGGCGTGGACGGCGTGCAGGACCCCCAGCACGTCGCTATGGCCATGACCGTGGAGATGAGCGAGCTGCTGGAGCACTTCCAGTGGCTGAACCCGGAGGATGTCCAGGCGCTGCTGGACGGACGGGACCCCGAGCGCGTCGCCCTGATCGCCGAGGAGTTCGCCGACGTGATGATGTACGGCCTGCAGCTCACCCGCACGCTAGGCATCGACATCACCCAACAGGTGCTGCGGAAGATCGACATCGTCGACCACCGCCCGCCCAAGCCCTACAACCCCGACCGGTAGGTCAATCCCAATATAAACGCATAAGCAGACCATATTCTGTTTATGCACGCAATCAGAATCCGGTCTGTTTTATCAAAATCGACCCTTTTCACGAGAGATGAGAGGTTTCCTATGATCCTTCGACATGCCAGAACGCCCGTGGAGGGCCAGCCCGTGGAAAACACCTTCGTCGCCATCGACGAATTCAGCGGCGGCCAGCTCGGCGCGTGCACCATATTCTGCGATGACAACCCGGCGCTCTACCCCGCCCGGCCCATGCAGGTGCGCCTCCAGCTGGAGGGCAGCCCCATCCCGGACGCGCTGATCGGTGCGGCAGTGGCCCGCGGGCGCGAAATCTGCACCGCCTCCGGCAAGTTCTGCCGCCTGTACACCCGGGTGGACCCGGACGACGCGGAGACCATGGAGAGCCTGATCCCCATGGGCTTCAAGGACAACGACGGCCTGGTGAAGATGGAGCTTCGGCTTCCCTTCGCCTGCGAATACCGGCTTCCCGCGGGCTGCGTGGTGGTCAAGGACGACCTCAGCGACCCCGACGAGCAGAAGTTCTTCCTGGAGCGCTACAACGAGCTGTACAACACCGACCACAGCTTCGACTGGCTGCGCAGCTACATCAACCGGGACGGCTTCACCCGCATCCTGACGGTCTCGCCCACCGGCATGGCCGGAGAGGTGCTGCTGTGGCGGGAGAGCTACGCCGGCATCATCGGCTACATCCAGACCTCCAAGCGCTGGCGGCGCATGGGCGTCGGGACCTGCATGCTGGGCCTGGCCTGCGAGGAGTTCGAGCGCGCCAAGCTGTTCTGCGCCGAGGCCAACGTCCGCGCCCGCATCCCCCACGTGCTCAAGCTGATGGAGAAGTGCGGCTTCAAGCAGTCGGAGCTGCTGATGCGCTATCCCGGCGTGGACATCAACCCGACGGAAAAATAAGTCATTCGAGCCTAATTGGACCGGTCCCGATGGGGCCGGTTCTGTTTTTTGCCCTTCTCCAATACCATGAAACAGAATTGTCATGAGGAGGTCGGGCATATGCACGGAAACCTGTTTTACGGCTGCGGCACGGCGCTGGTCACCCCGTTCAAGGGCAGCCGGGTGGACTATGACGCCTTGGAAAAACTGATCGACTGGCAGCTGGACAGCGGCATCGACGCGGTGGTGATCCTGGGCACCACCGGCGAGCCGGCCACGATCACCGAATCGGAGCGGCCCGCCGTCATCGAGTGCGCGGCGGCGCGGTGTGCCGGACGCGTGCCGCTGATCGTCGGCACCGGCAGCAACGACACCCGGCGGGCCGTCGCCCAGTCCGTGGAGGCCCAGCGCCTCGGGGCGGACGCGCTGCTGGTGGTCACGCCCTACTACAACAAGACCAGCCGTAGTGGCCTGATCGAGCACTTCAACGCCGTGGCTGACAGCGTGGAGCTGCCTATCATCATGTACAACGTCCCCGGCCGCACCGGCATGAACCTGGACGCGACGACGGTGGCAGAGCTCGCCCGACACCCCAATCTCTGCGCCGTGAAGGAGGCTTCCGGCAGCGTGAAGCAGATGACCGACCTGGCGGCGGCCTGCGGCGAGGGCATCGCCGTCTACTGCGGCAACGACGACCAGATCGTCCCCGCGATGGCCCTCGGGGCCCGGGGCGCGATCTCCGTGGCCTCCAACCTCATCCCCCGCCAGATGCGCGACTTGACCGCGAACTGGCTGCGGGGCGAGATCGGCAAGGCCCTCAAGGCCCAGCTCGAGTTCCTTCCGCTGGTCCGCCTGTTGTTCGATGAGGTCAGCCCCATCCCGGTCAAGGCGGCCCTCTCCATGATGGGCCGGATCGAGGACACGCTGCGCCTGCCCCTCGTCCCCCTGGACAGCGAAAGGCGGGAAGCCCTGCGGCGGGAGCTTGTGCGGTTGGAGCTCATCGATTGACGGGAATAACAAATCGGGCAGGGACGGCGAAGTGCGCCGTCCCTGCCCGATTATTGTATTTTGACTGATTCTATCTTCCGTGCCGCCGTGTTCCGCGTGAATGCGCCGACAATCCTTGAAGCTCTTTATGTGAACATGTCGAATATATTCATCTGCTCCGCCCGGGAACTGTCCCAGTGGCGGCTCGCGTCCCGCAGGTCCATGGTCCTCAGGTCCTTCACAGGCCGCGCGCCGCGCTGGATCAGCGGGCGGTTTGCCTCGCAGCCTTCCCAGGCATAGATCCAGTCGCAATATCGGTTCATCAGTGCCTCCGTCTCGCCGCGACGCCCATCGGTGTTGAACACAAACGCGGCGTCCGCCAGGGAGAACAGCAGCTTGTTGCGGGTGATGGCATGGCTGACGGTGAACATGGCGTCCGGATGCTCGGTGGAGAGGATGGCACATCGGCCCGCCTCCAGCAGCCGCGCGATGGTCTCGTCTTTCATGTGCTCGTGCATGCCGCCGCCCAGCACATCGATCAGCGTGCCGCCGTGGCGCTCGGTCAGGCTCGCGGCGATCCGGGAGACCCCCAGCTCGCCTCCGGTGATGACGGCATAGCCCAAGTCGATGGCGCCCAGCACCAGGGCCTCGATCCCCTGCCGCGCCTCCTGGGTGGTCTTGACGCCGCTGATGCCCACGATGGCGATGGCGGGACCGTTCAGCAGGTTCTCATTGCCGCAGCGGTAGAAGCAGGGCGGCGCGCCGTCCCCCAGCTTGCGCTCCAGCCGCTTCGGATACTCCCCGTCGTACTGGGTCACCACGTCGATGCCCTCCACGGCGTAGCCGTCCAGCGCATAGGACAGCTGTACGCCCCGGTGCAGCAGCGTGAAGGCGCGGTAGGCCTCCTCCTCAGTGAGCCCCAGGTAGATCATCAAGCCGCTGATGTCCATGTCCAGCAGCTTGCCCACCGTGCGGTAGGCCGTGCCCCGGGTCGCCGACTCAAAGCGGCGGAATTCCTGCACGCTCAGGGGTTTGGCGTACTCCTCCTTGTTGGGAGAAAGCGCCATGGTCAGCAGCATCGCCGCGTAAGCATCGTCATTGTGGTGCATGCCCGAACCCCCTCGCAGTCGTTCTGAATGTATTCTATCACGAACGCAGTGGATTTGCAAGCCGCGCGGCGCTCCAACAGGCCCAAACAAGCGGCTGTATGCGCGGTCGAATCACGCCTCCGCGCAGTCCAGCGCCTTCCTCAGCTTCTCCAAAGCCTTCTTTTCGATGCGGGAGACGTAGCTTCGGGAGATGCCCAGCCGCTCTGCCACCCGGTGCTGGGGCCAGGGCTCGCCGTCCTCCAGTCCGCAGCGCAGGCGCACCACCTCGGCCTCCCGGGGCTCCAGCACCCGCTCCATCAGCCGCAGCGCCCGCATGGATTCGATGGCGGTCTCCGCCGCGTCGGGCACGAGCTCCGGGTCCGTGCCCAGCAGGTCGCCCAGCTGCAGCTCGTTGCCGTCCCCGTCCTCCCCCAGGCTCTCGCCCATCGGCACCTCGGCCCGTCGCTTCCGATTAGCCCGGAAGAACATCAGGATCTCGTTCTCGATGCACCGCGCGGCGTAGGGCGTAAGCTTGCCCGCCTCCGGGCGGTAGGTCTGCACTGCCTTGATCAGCCCCAGGGAGCCGATGGAGATCAGGTCGTCCTGCTCGACGCCCGTCTGGGCGTACTTCCGGGAGATGTGGGCCACCAGCCGCAGGTTGTGGACGATCAGTTCGTTCGCGGCCTCCCGGTCGCCGCCAGCCAGCCTTTCCAGCAGCGCCTGCTCCTCCGCCTTCTCCAGCGGCTTGGGATACTCCTGCCGAGCGCTGATGTGCAGCAGCATCAGCCAGCCGTTCTCCGCCAGCCACAGCAGCATTTCGGGCAAAAACATAGGGCTTTCCCCCTTTTCGGAAGTCTGCCCTACATTCTATTCGGTTTTTGGGGAAGCGTGCCTGCTTCCCGGCGCGAATCGCCGCGGCGGGAAGCCCGGGATTCTCTACGGCTGGGCGGTCTGCGCGGCTTCCTGCTGCAGCGCCTGCTGGCGGTCGTACTCCTCCCACAGCGGGCGGTAGCGAGCCACATTGGCGTTGTGCTCCTCCTGGGTGATGGCGAAGGCCAGCGTTCCGGAGGTCGGTTCCGTGGCGCAGAAGTACAGGTAACCCTGCTGGATGTAGTCCATGTCCGGCGACATGGCCGCCTCCAGCGCCGCCACGGAGGGATTGCAGATCGGTCCCACGGGCAGGCCCGGCACGTAATAGGTGTTATAGCCGTTCTGCTGGGAAGTCTCCGCCTCGGTGAGGGCCAGCTTGTGCTGGCGGCTCAGGTAGGTAGCGGTCGGGTCGCTCTCCAGCTTCCAGCCCAGCTTCAGGCGGTTGTGGAATACGGCGGAGACCCGTCCGTAGTCCTCCCGGTTGCCGGCCTCCTTCTCGATCATCGAGGCCAGGGTCACGATCTCGTCCATGGTGAGGGTGTTGTCGTAGGTCTCCACCTCGTGGTAGACGCCCTCTTCATCCGCGTAGTACTCGGTCCGGTCGGTGTAGAACACGTCGTCGATCACCTTGTTGTCCTGATTCAGCAGCGTCCGGATAATGCTCTCCGGCGAGGCCGTGAGGAAGATGCGATAGGTGTCCGGCGCGAGATAGCCCTCCAGCGCGTACTTGCGGCCCGCCAGCCTGCCGTTGTTCTGGGCGTCGCGCAGGGCGTAGGAATTGCCCACGAAGCGATCCACGTCGTTGCAGAGCCTGAGGAAGTCCTGGGTGTTCTCCAGCGCGCCAACGCTGACCAGGTATTCCGCGATGTCGTCGCAGGTCCAGCCGGGTACGATGGTGATGACGCGCTCGTTGGTCTGGCTGTCGGAGGTCAATTCGTCGATGATCTGGTCGACGCTCATGCCCGGTGACAGCTGGAAGGTACCGTAGCTGAGGGAGTTGGTCAGTCCTCGGAACTGAACCATGTATCGGAACACGCGCTGGTCCCGCAGCAGGTTGGCCTCCTCCAGCCGCGCGCCGATCCGGCTCACCGTCTCGCCGTTTTCGATCTGGAAGGCGACCGTGGAGGCGCTGTCCTCGGCCACCGGCGCGAAGAACGCGCCGTAGATTCGGTTGTAGCCAACGGAAACCATGCCGATGACCACCAGCACGCTGCACAGGAAGATCAGCACCGGCCGCAGCAGCTTCCACAGCCAGGCATACCAGTACATGCCGTATTCCCGGTCCTCGTGGAGCGCGCGTATGCTGTATTTTTCAGACTGTATGCGCGGTTTGCGCCGGTTGGGCGCGCGCCGCTTCCGTTTCTGTGCCATTGAGTCCTCCAATAAAGATCCGCCTCATTCAAGGCCATTACCATAACAGAGAAGGCTTGAGAGGCGCAGCCATTCCCTATTGTGCCAGCATGTCCAGGTCTACGCCGGCCACGTCGGCCAGTATCTTGAAGATGTCGGACAGCATCCTCTGGAACCGGAATTCCGCCATCAGGTAGGCGCTCACGTCCGGGTTGAATTGCAGCAGCGTACCGATCTGCTGCAGGCGCTGGAAGTCCTCCTCGGGCATGTTTTCGCCCGCGGCCATCTTCGCCTGCATTCTGAACTGCAGCCGCTTGTATTCGTCCAGGAGTGCCTTGTTGGTGCCGTCGTCATAGGCGACGCCCTTCAGGCGATTGTACTCCCGGTACTCCTCGCTCTCCTTCAGCGCTCGGGCGAGCTCCCGTGCCTGGTCGTATGGATTCATGGTGCCCTCCATCTGTGATTGGACGCAAGCAGGAACTTCCGGGTTCCATACCCGTTTGCTGTTCCCATTCCCCGTTACCTGTTCCCGGGCAATCCGCCTGCTGCCTGCTGCCTGTTACCTATTTTCCGTTCCCTGTTCCCAGGCAATCTGACTGCTGCCTGTTGCCTGTTGCCTGTTGCCTATATTATATCTCCACGATGATCGGCAGGATCATCGGGTTGCGCTTGATGGTGTCGTAGATGTAGCGCTGTACGGACTCCCGCACGTCGTTCTTGAGCCGGTTCCAGTCGGTGGAATCGATGGGGCCGAAGGCGTCGATGGCCCGCATGGCCGCTTCCCGCGCGCCTTCCACCAGCTCGTCGGACTCCCGCACGTACACGAAGCCGCGGCTGATGATGTCGGGTCCTGAGACCACCGTGCCCAGCTCGTGATCGAGGCCCATGACCACGATCAGCAGGCCGTCCTCGGACAGGTGCTTGCGGTCGCGCAGCACCACGGCGCCCACGTCACCAATGCCCAGGCCGTCGATCAGCACGGAGCCGCTGGGCACCACGCCGGTCACGTCGATGGTGTCGGAGGTCAGTTCGATCACGTCGCCGATCTCCACCATCAGCACGTTGTCCTCGGGCATGCCCAGCGATTTCGCCAGGTTGGCGTGGTGGTACAGGTGCCGGTATTCGCCGTGCACGGGCACGAAGAACTTTGGCTTGATCAGCGAATGCATCAGCTTGAGCTCCTCCTGCCGGGCGTGGCCGGAGACGTGGACCTCGGCGAGGGATTCGTAGATCACGTTCGCGCCGATCCTGATCAGCTGGTTGATGACCCGTGAGACGGACTTCTCGTTGCCGGGAATGGGCGTGGCCGAGATGATGACCATGTCACTCTCGCGGATCTCCAGCTTGCGGTGCTCGGCGAAGGCCATGCGGGACAGGCCGCTCATCGGCTCGCCCTGGCTGCCGGTGGTCACCACGGCGATCTGCTCGTCGGGATAGCGGTCCAGGTCGTCCGCCGTGATCAGCGTCCCCTCTGGGATCTTCAAATAGCCCAGCTGCATGGCCACCTTGGACACGTTCACCATGCTGCGGCCCATCAGGCACACCTTGCGGTGGAACCGCACGCAGGAATCCACCACCGCCTGGATGCGATGCACGTTGCTGGCAAACATGGCGATGATGACGCGGCCCGTGGCCTTCTGGAACTGGTCGTTGAAGGTGGCGGCTACCTTCTTTTCGGACATGGTGTAGCCCTGGCGCTCAGCGTTGGTGGAGTCGGCGAGGAGCAGCAGCACGCCCTCCCGGCCCAGCTCCGCCAGGCGTCCGAGGTCGATCGGCGCGCCGTCCAGCGGCGTATAGTCCACCTTGAAGTCGCCGGTGTGCACCACGGTGCCCACGGGCGTCTTGATCGCCAGCGCGCACGCCCCGGCGATGGAGTGGTTCACGTGGATGAACTCCACGGAGAAGCAGCCCGCATGGATCACGTCGCCCTCGGTCACCACGTTCAGCGGCGCCACGTTCTGGAGCCGGTGCTCCTTCAGCTTGTGCTCGCACAGCGCCAGCGTCAGCTTCGTGCCGTACACCGGAGCCGGCAGGTTGCGCAGCACATAGGGCACCGCGCCGATGTGGTCCTCGTGTCCGTGGGTGATAAAGTAGCCGCGGATCTTGTCCTTGTTGTGTTCCAGATAGCTGGTGTCGGGTATGACGAGGTCGACGCCCGGCATATCCTCCCTGGGGAATATGGAGCCGAGGTCGATTACGATGATGTCATTTTGATATTCAAGCACCGTCAGGTTTTTGCCGATCTCCCCGAGACCGCCCAGCGGTATGATTTTGAGCTTGTCTTCCCTGTTTTTTCTGGCCAAGACAACGCCTCCTTTACGCGATATTATTAACTATATACTACGCCGCCCGCGCCGGAGCGACGCATGATTCATCGTTCTGTATGCGATGCCCGCGCATGGCATACCATTAAAATTATAGCACAATTCCCGCCGGATTCACAGCGAAAGCCGTGTCTTTATCGGAAATTGTAAGTAAAGAGTGGCCCGAGTGCGGACCTTCACCCGTCCGCCAGCGATTCGGCCAAGCCCAAAAACCCCGCTGAGCAGTACAGCGGAGCCATCAAAACAAACTTCCGTCTGGAATGACGATCCTTCGATCTATTCGGAATCCCCTGCCGGCATTCCGGCATGCGCCGTGAAAAACGGCTGACGGAGCGGCGGGACGCTTGAACGCCGTCCCGCCGCCGTGCCTGAAAATCAGCGGTTGCGATCGATCATGGCCTTGAGAGCCTGCTTGCTCTGCACGCCGACCACCTTGTCCACGGCCTTGCCGTCCTTGAACAGGAACAGCGTAGGGATGGCCTGGATGCCCAGCCCGATGGCGACCTCGGCGTTCTCATCCACGTTCACCTTCGCGAAGGTCACGCCCTCAGTCTCCGCGGCGAGCTCCTCCACCACCGGCGCGATCATGCGGCACGGGCCGCACCAGGTCGCCCAGAAGTCAACCAGCGTCAGGTGGTTCTTGCTCAGGTTCTCAAACTTCATGTCCTCGGAGGTGTATACCTTGACCTCTGCCATGTTATCCTTCTCCTTCTATGGTCGTATTCGCGCTTCACGCGTCTTTTCACGTCACAGCCCGTTTGCGTCGTCCGCAGGTCTGCCTGTCACTTGTCCAGCAGGCCCTTCAATATGGCAATCAGCGTGCCCTTCGCCCCGGGGCCCGCGGTGGCGCCCACGCAGCTGGGGCAGCCGTCCCGGCAGGGGCAGGCGGTCAGCATCTCCAGAGCCCGGCGGAACAGCTCGTCCTGCATCTCGTACACCCGGTCGGAAAGGCCGATGCCCCCCGGCACGGAGTCGTACAGGTAGATCGTCGGCGCGTTTGTGAAGGTGTCCTTCACGTGGTAGACCACGCTGATGTCCTGAGGCGCGCACATCAGATACATCGGCGCGATGTGCCGCAGCAGATGCGCCAGGCCGATCATGGCGTTCTTGAGGGGCTCCCGCTCGTAGACGTTCTCCAGGTTCTCCGGCAGCACCCACCAGCAGGCGGTGGTCTGCATCTCCAGCTCCGGCAGCGTCACCGGGCCCCAGCCCAGGTTCTCGTGTGTATCGAAGGCGATCTTCTTGAACACCGTGACGATGGAGGAGGTCAGCACCTCACCTCGCGCCCGGGTCAGCGGGCCTGCTTCCTCCCGGTCGAACTCGTCCAGCACCTTCAGGCTGGTGGTCAGGTCCGCGTCGGTGTAGTAGCCCACGTCCACGCGGCGGATGTAGGCCTTCTTGTCATCGAAGTCCAGGTCCTCCACCTGGTATTGGGTGCCCTCGTGCATGTAGATGGCGTACTTGTGCAGCAGCATCGGCACGGTGAAGCGGTCCATCTCGCCGATGACCCGGTGCTTCTTCGGGTCGGTGATGTCGATGATCAGGAAGTTCTGGTCGCTGGCGGAGCGCAGGTTGATGCCCGCCTGAGGGAACTCCTCCGCCATCCAGTAGTATTTCCCCGACACCTGCCGGAGTATGTTCTCGTCCTTCAGGTAGTCCAGCAGCTCTCCGGTGTCCTGTGCGTTGTCGAAGGCTTCCCCCACCTCGAAGGGCAGCTCGTAGGCGGCGCACTTCAAGTGGTTCAGCAGGATGTACAGGTTGTCCGGGTTGATCAGCGCCTGCTCCGGTGACTGGTTGAAGAAGTATTCCGGATGCTGGATGATGTACTGGTCCAGGGGGCTGGAGGTCGCCACCACGATCAGCAGCGACACGCTCCCCCGCCGTCCCGCGCGTCCGGCCTGCTGCCAGGTGGAGGCGATGGTGCCGGGGTAGCCGCAGAGCACGCAGGCGTCCAGCTGCCCGATGTCGATGCCCAACTCCAGCGCGTTGGTGGACACCACGGAGGTGATGTGCCCGGCGCGAAGCTCCCGCTCGATTTCCCGGCGCTGGGTGGGCAGGTAGCCGCCGCGATAGCCGCGCACCTTGCCCGCGTTGCCCAGCGGGTCGCGCACCATGTCCTTCAAATAGCGGACCAGCACCTCGACGGTCAGCCGCGAGCGGGCGAACACGATGTGCTGCACGCCGGCCTTCAACAGCGAGGCCGCGATCTTCCGGGTCTCCGGGATGCTGCCCGCGCGGATGCCCAGCTGGGCGTTGACCACCGGCGGGTTGTAGAACACCACGTGCCGCTCCCCGGCGGGGGCGCCGTTTTCGTCGATCAGGCGCATCTTCCGCCCCGTCATAGTCTCGGCCAGCTCCCTCGGGTTGCGGATGGTGGCAGAGCAGCAGATGAAGGTTGGGTGGGCGCCGTAGAACTCGCAGATGCGCTTCAAGCGACGCAGCACGTTGGCCAGGTTGGAGCCGAACACGCCGCGATAGGCGTGGATCTCGTCGATGACCACGTATTTCAGGTTTTCGAACAGCTTGACCCACTTGGTGTGGTTGGGCAGTATGCCCTGATGGAGCATGTCCGGGTTGGTGACCACCACGTGGCCCGCCTGCCGGATGGCAGAGCGCGCCGAAGCAGGCGTATCCCCATCGTAGGTATACGCCTTGATCTCGGCGCCCATGTCCTGGATCATGCTGTACAGCTCGGCCACCTGGTCGCTGGAGAGCGCTTTGGTGGGAAACAGGTACAGCGCCCGGCTGGCCTCGTCCTTCATGATGGCGTCCAGCACCGGGATGTTGTAGCACAGCGTCTTGCCGGACGCCGTGGGCGTCACCACCACGAAGTCCTCCCCCGCCAGCGCGGCCCGTATGGCCTGGCTCTGGTGCAGGTAAGGCGCTTCGATGCCCCGGTTTTTCAGCGTCCGGACGATGCGCGGGTCCAGCTCCGGCGGGAATTCGCCGTAGCGGGCTTGCCGCGCGGGCATCACCTGCCAGCTGGTCACGTTGTCCATGAACGCGGGGTTCTGACGCAGTTTGGAAATGTACTCCGCAATCGTCATAACTTCAACCACAAATGGGATCGTGGAACGATCATGGAATCAAGCACTATTCCCAATTCTCCATTCCCAATTCCCAATTCTCAATTATCAACCGAGGGTCATCCCTCGACGATGATCATTTCCGTGCCCTCGACGCACTCGTTCACCAGCGCCTCCACGTCCAGCTTTGCCTCGGCCTTCGGCATGTTCTCCAGCTTGGGCTTGGTCACGGGATGCCGGGGCGTGAACACAGTGCAGCAGTCCTCGTAGGGCAGTATGGAGGTCTCGTAGGTGTCGATTTTCTCCGCGATGGCCATGATCTCCGTCTTGTCGTTGCCGATCAGCGGGCGGAACACGGGCATGTTCACCACGGCGTCGGTGCAGCCCAGCGCCTCCATGGTCTGGGAGGCCACCTGGCCGAGGCTCTCGCCGGTAATCAGCGCCTGGGCGCCGAACTGGCGGGCGATCTTCTCCGCGATGCGCATCATGAAGCGGCGGGTGATCAGCGTGCCCAGCTCCTCCGGGCACTTCTCGTGGATCTCCAGCTGGCACTTGGTGAAGGGCACCATGTACACGCGCATGCCGCCCATGTACCACGCCAGCTTCTTCGCCAGCTGCAGCACCTTGTCCCTGGCCAGTTCACCGGTATACGGCGGGCTCTGGAAGTGGATGGCGCACATCCGCACGCCGCGCTTCATCATCTGGTAGCCCGCCACCGGGGAATCGATGCCGCCGGAGAGCAGCAGCGCCGCCTTGCCGCCGGTACCCATGGGCATGCCGCCCACGGCCATGATCTCGTCCACGCAGATGTAGGCGTTGTCCCGGATCTCCACCATCAGCCTGTGCTGGGGCTTGTGCACGTCCACGGACAGGTTGGGGTTGCTCTCCAGCACCCGGTGCCCGATTTCCATGGCGATCTCCATGCTGTTCATCGGGAACTTCTTGTCGCTGCGCTTGCCGAACACCTTGAAGGTGCCGGAATAGCCCGCCATCAGCTTCTCGCACTGCTGGGCGATGACCTCGAAATCCTTCTCCATC
This sequence comes from uncultured Eubacteriales bacterium, assembly GCA_902801165.1. Lineage (GTDB taxonomy): Bacteria > Bacillota > Clostridia > Christensenellales > Aristaeellaceae > UBA2862. Next base: position 121,453 of record CADCHI010000002.1, read on the forward strand.
TCCACAGCGGGGCTGACGGAATACACGCCGAAGACCTTGGTGACCCGGTCGATGCAGGCCTGCAGGTCGGTGAACTGGGACACGTACACCCGGGAATCGGACAACCAGACGTGACCGCCCAGGGGCTTGACCACGCGCTTGATGTTGTCCGTGAGAACCTTCAAAAAGTGAGGGCGGTTCGCGCCCTTGAGAAATACCTCGCCGTACCTGACGAGCAATACGTCCTGCATGTGATTGCTATCTCCTTTTGAATCGCCGCAGCTGGTCGTACAGCGTGCCGATCTTCGCGGCGGCATAATCGATTTCCTCTTCGGTGGTATGGGGACTCAGGCTGAAGCGCACAGCCCACTCCGCCACCGACGGCTTGATGCCCATGCTCACCAGCACCGAGCTGACCTTCAGCTTCTTCGACGAGCAGGCCGAGCCGGTGGACACATAGACGCCCTCGCCCTCCAGCGCGTGGAGCATCACCTCACCCCGCACGTCCGGGAAGCCGATGTTGACGATGTGCGGCGCGGCCACCTCCGGCTCCGGTCCGTTGACCAGCGCCTCCGGCACGGCACGCTTTATCGCCTCGACGAGGCGCAGTTTCTTTGCCATCAGCATCGCCGGCATCTCCGGGCCCATGGCCCGCATCTCCAGGACCGCGGCGTTCAGCCCCGCGATGCCCGGGGTGTTCTCGGTGCCGGACCGCAGCCCGGACTCCTGGCCGCCGCCGATGTGCTGGGGTTTCAGGCGAACGCCCTTCTTCACTATCAAAGCCCCGATGCCCTTCGGGCCGTGGATCTTGTGGCCGCTCAGGGTATACATGTCGGCCCACTTCATGTCAAAGGGCACCCGCAGGAAGCCCTGCACGCCGTCCACGTGGATCAGCGCCCGCCCGTTGACGACCCTGTGCAGGCGCTCCGCGTCCAGCAGCGCGCCGGTCTCGTTGTTCACCTGCATGCAGCTGACCAGGGAGGCCCCATCGTTCAGGGCGGCCTCCAACTCGTCCCAGCGCAGTTCGCCGGTTCCGGTGACGCCGATCACCCGCACGTCGTGCCCCTGTTCCTTCAGCGCGTCAAATGCGGCACGCACGGAGGGGTGCTCCACCGCGCTGACGGCCACCACCTGCCTGCCGCGCATGCGGCCCACCGCGCCCAGCACGGCCAGGTTGTTGGCCTCGGTCCCGCCGGAGGTAAAGGTTACCTCGCAGCCCTCGCCATGCACCGCGTCCAGCAGGTTCTCCCGCGCTTCGCGCAGGAAACGAAAGGCCTCCACCGCCGGTTTATAGACGGAGGAGGGATTGAAGTAGCCTTCGTTCAAACACTGCGTCATCGCCTCCACCGCCGCGGAACACGGGCGGGTGGTGGCGCTGTTGTCAAGATATGCTTGCGCCATAGTTCTGCTTGCCGTCGGCCTCATACCAGACGCCCTTCTGGAGATAGTTCTTGCTGCGGATCATGGCGACCATTTCCTTGGTCAGCTCCAGGATGATCACGTGCTTGAGGCCCTTTCTCTGAAAATAGAAGAAATACAGGTTCGCCTCGCGGTTCACAAACCAGTTGTGCCGCTTGATCTGGGGCTCGTTCAGCGTCTTGAGGAAGGCCGGTCCGGCGGCGGGGCCGCAGCGGATGACGTCCTTCATATCCAGTGCCGTCAGATACTTCCTGCGCTTGTTGTTCAGCACCCGGGAGACGTCCAGATTGCCATTGGTGAAGGTATAGTCATACTCCACGCGGCAGGAATCGGAGCCGCGCCAGATCAGGAAGGCCGCGCCGCCGAAGACCAGCGTGAGCAGCAGGCTCTGCCACGAAAACACCATGCCGCCCGTCTCCGGGTTGACGCCGATAACGTTGGCCAGGGACATCGCCGCGACCAGCGCGAAGATCGCGATCACGACCCAGCACAGGTAATACAAGACCGTGAACATGCCCTGCTTTCTGCGCACGGCATAGGTCTCCAGAAAATCATCCATTTTTGTGCACCTCCAGCCCGCGAACCGGACGCGCCGGTTCATGGTCAAACTTATACAAATACAATTATATCATAATTTTCAGGATTGTCGATAGTTAAACAAAAAATTGACCAACATTTCTTTGCGCCTGCGAGGCGTATGTGGTATACTATAAAATGAGTTTAAATACACCATCCTGCGGCGTATACTGCCGCGTTCGGAAGAAACAGGAGGCCCAATTTGAAGTGTCCCTATTGCGGCAGCGTGTGCGCCGACGACGCGCTCTACTGCCCCAGCTGCAAGCAGCCGCTGCCCAACGCCGAGGGCGGCGTCGCCGGCGTCGAAGCCCATGAGCGCCGCCACCGGCGCACACCCATGGAGAAGGCCGCCGTCGCCGTCGCGGCGGTGCTGTTCGTCGTCGTGCTCTCCGTCGGCGCCTACAAGCTGATCAGCTGGATCAGGAACTACCAGCTCACGCGGCTCTACACCCGAGGCGCCTACGCCCCCACGCTGTCGCTGGTCCAGATGGACGACCTGCGCCAGGGTCACGCCGTCATATTCTACGGCAAAGACGGCGACCAGATCTACCTGCCGGAGATGGACCGCTCCCTGGCCATCTCCGGCGGCGTGGCGCGCCTGGAGATCGCCGATTCCGACTGGTTCGGCCTGAACGTGACCGACGTGGAATACGCCGACGTCACGCTCTCCCCCATGCTGATCACCGAAAAGGGCGTCAAGACCAAGCTGCCCCAGTTCAACTTCCAGATCGACGTTCCCGAATCGCCGCTGCTGGTAAAGAGCCCCGCTTCCGAGCGCGTCACCGTGGTCACCGGCATCTATCCACTTGAATTGAACGTCGTGCCCGGCAGCACGGTGTTCGTCAACGGCGAGGACGTCACCTCCTCCGTGGACCGCAGCGGCCTGCTCTCGACTTATGTGAGCGTGAAGCCCATCGGCGACAACGTGATCACGCTGATCATCCGCACACCCCGCCACCGTGAGCGCCGCAGCGAGCTGGTCATCTACCGCCAGCACTACGACATCGAGTTGGAGCTGGACACCACTGTCAGCGACCAGAGCTCCGCCCGCACCATGGCGGTCACCGGCACCACCGAGCCGGGCGCCACGATCTCCGTGGACACCGACTACATCCCCGAGAGCCTGTCCGTGGACATGCAGACCGGCCGGTTCTCCTTCATCTCCCGCTTTACCACCTACGGCGAGAACATCATCCGCTTCCGAGCCTCCAAGGAGGGCAAGGAGGACGCGGTGATCAGCTTCCCGGTGAACTACAGGCCGTCCCTGGCAGAAATGCGCGACCGCGCCTGGGCCATGGATTACCCGCAGCTGCGCCTCATGTTTGAGAACTGGCGCTACCAGAGCTTCGCCTGCAAGGGCAAGCTGATCGACAGCTTCACCGACGACGAGACCGGCTCCCGCTACCTGGTCATGGACGTGGGCACCGACGAGCCGCAGTACCTGCTCCTGGACAACCAGACCACCATCACCTCGCCGACGCTGGGCCGCAATTACACCGCCTACGCCTATGTGGACGGCCAGCACATGTACAACTCCCAGTACTATCCGCGCCTGATCGCGCTGTACATGGACGTGGTGGACTGACATCAATCTTTGTATCCCTTGACACGCCGCCCCGCGGGCTTATGCCTGCGGGGCGGTTTTATGCCTTGGATGCGCTGCGCCAAATCCTATGGGCTCGCCTCCGGCAGCGGAGTCAAAAAATATTAACAAAACTTTCCCGATGCGGTTGAACCATCGGGCCGTTCATGTTATAATTGTGCTATCAATTCCGAAAGGCGGTCATTCTATGAATATCAATATACGCAGGTGCATGGTCTCTGACACGAAGCCGATCTACGACCTCTGTATTTCCGAGCTCGGCTACGACTTCCCCATTGAGCAGATCGAAACCAACATCCGGCGCATGATGGGCGAGTCGAACAACCTGCTGCTGGTGGCGGAGCGCGGCAACGAGGTGGTCGGGTTCATCCACGCCCACAGCCATGAGCCCGTATACGCGCCGCCGATGAAGAGCGTCGTCGCCCTGGCGGTGCGCCCTGAGTACCGCAACCACGGCCTGGGCCACATGCTGGTGGCCGCCGTCGAGGATTGGGCCCGGGAGACCGGTGCCGCCGGCGTGCGCGTGAACTCCAACGAGAACATGAACAGCGCCCTGCACTTCTACAAGTCCATGGGCTTTGAATACATCAAGACCCAGTACAACTTCCGCAAGATGCTGAAGTGATTTCCCCAGGGACGTTCGCAGAGGGGCGGCGCGTCCACAATTCGCACTTACCCGAAAGATGTCCCGGTTTTCTCAACCATGTTCTATTCCAAATGAAAACGCCGGCTCAAACCGGCGTTTTCGATGTGTCTATTGTCTATTGGTATCGGTTGTCAGTCGAACGCGCACTCCAGGGAGAGGTGCTCGCCCGTCTTCTTGTCGGTGATCGCCGTGGCGGTGCCGATGCGCGTCAGCACCTCGTCCGCGGCGGCCTTGGACTTGGAATAGCCGTTGACGGTGTCCAGCGTGTAGGTCTCGTCCGCCTCGGCCTTCGTCGCGAAGGCCTCCTGGTCCAGCCTGTAGACGGCCAGGCTGTAGGTGATGTTCGGGTTGCCCACCTTGCGATAGGCGCTCTCAATGATCGTCACCGTGTCCTCGGCGCTCAGCGCTTCGTTCTCGTCGACCACCCAAGCGTTCATCTCCGTGTTCCGCTCCAGGCGCTGCTGGGGGCTGTAGCTGGCGCTCATGGAGGTGGTGTTGTAGTTGTTGATGGCGTAGCCCGTCACCGCGCCGGCACCGATCAGCACCAGGACCACCATCAGGATGATGTTGCGCTTGTTGAAGCGCAGCTTGTCCGCGCCGCTGTAGATGTAGCCCAGCTTCTGCGTCGGCGGGATCACCATGCGCAGGAACAGGATCAGCAGCACGGACTCAATCGGGAACATCGCCAGGTTCTTGACGATGCGGATCATGTCGAAGATGGCGTAGTTCTTGCCCATCACCATGTGGTAATACAGCCACATGACAGGCGTGTTCAGCACGATGTTGACGAAGAAGTCGATGCAGAACCGGGACAGGATCACGCGCTTGGCGGTCACCTCGGCGCGATACAGGAACAGCGCGAAGCACAGCGAGCCCGCGATTTCGATGAATATGAACGGGAAGAAGTACACGCCCGTGGGGAACAGTATGCAGCCCAGCGTGTCGGAGATGGCCGCGGCCACGATGGCCACCACCGGACCGAACACCATCGCGCCGTAGGCGTTGATGAAGAAGGCGACGTTGATCTTCAGGTCCGCCGCGATTGGGATGCCCAGGGACTTCAACGCCACGCGCAGGGCGATCATCAGCGCGGCGAAGATCAGCACGCGCTGCTTCTTGAACTCGCCCGCCGCCAGCTTCCAGTATTCCTTGGAGAAGGGATTCGCGAAGATCTGTCTGGAGTTGATGCTGTTTTGAGACATGAAAAAAACCTCCTTTCAGAGCAAACACTTGCTGCATAAAGAGGTTTGTATGAGTCTCTCCTTATGTGAGTCAGCGGGTGCGGGCTTCCAACCGCAGCGAATTCGCTTTCGTCCGCCAGACAACTCCCCATTTTGGCGGCACTTGACGAAGGAAACCCTACTCTGTCGCGATTATTATAGTACACAATTGCGAAAAAGACAATAAGAAATTTACCGAAAGGGCAAACTTCACAAGCCCATGCACAAAGTCGACTTTTTTACCCGGTCCTTTGTCCATTTTGACAATTCCGGCCCCCACTCAAGGCCCATGAAGCGAGGTAATCTACCGTGAACACGCTCATTTTCAACGGTTCGCCCCGCCCGAACGGCGATACTGCCGCGCTGATCTCCGCGTTGAAGGAAGCGTTGGCGGGCGGCGTCGACATCGTAAACTGCTACCGCGCGGACATCCGCCCCTGCGTCGACTGCCGCGCCTGCCGTCAGTCCTTCGCCTGCGCGATCGAAGATGAAATGCAGGCCGTCTATTCCCGCATCCTGGAGGCGGACGCCATCGTCATCGCCTCCCCCGTCTATTTCTCCTCCCTCACGGGACGGACCCTGGACGTGCTCAGCCGCCTGCAGCCGGGTTTCTACGCCCGCTCCCGTGGCGAGGCGGGCTTTTCCAACAAGGCGCGCCGGGGCGGCATACTCCTTGTCGGCGGTGGGATCGGATCGGCGGAACTCGCCGTCAAACAATCGCGCCTGCTGCTGCGGGCCATGAACTGCGTGGCCATCGCGGAACCGGTCATGAGCCTGAGCACCGACCGTCTGCCCGCCGCCCAGGACGCCGCCGCTCTGGACGCCGCTCGGGAGCTGGCCCGCTTCCTGAACGGCGGCTGACCTGGCGCATGTCGCAAAACTCAATAAAAAATGGCGGCGTGTCCTGTTGCTTTTCGGGAATCGTTATGCTATGATAATCAGGTGATAGTGGATAGGTATGCGCTTATCCATTGGACTTCAGTCAGAAAAGAGGGAAAACATGTTCAAAATTGTCAAGAAGCAGCCTCTGAATCCGACCGTCACCAAGATGGTCATCGAGGCCCCGCTGGTTGCCCGCAAGGCGAAGGCCGGCCAGTTTATCATCCTGCGCGCCAGCGAGGACGGCGAGCGCATCCCGCTGACCATCGCCGGCTATGACCGCGAGGCGGGCACCGTCGACATCATCTTCCAGATCGTCGGCGGCACCACCATGGAACTGAATACCCTGAACGAGGGCGACTATCTGCCCGATTTCGTCGGCCCCCTGGGCAAGGCCTCCGAGGTCGAGGGCTTCAAGAAGGTCGCCGTGGTCGGCGGCGGCGTGGGCTGCGCCATCGCCCTGCCCGTGGCCCAGGCGCTGCACGCCAACGGCTGCGAGGTGCACTCCATCGTAGGCTTCCGCACCAAGGACCTGGTCATCCTGGAGGACGAGTTCAATGCCTGCTCCAGCAAGGTCTGCATGATGACCGACGACGGCACCTACGGCACCAAGGGCCTGGTCACCAACGCCCTGGAAGAGCTCATCAAGGCCGGCAACGAATATGACGAAGTCATCGCCATCGGCCCGGTCATCATGATGAAGTTCGTCTGCATGCTCACCAAGAAGTATGACATCAAGACCGTCATCTCCATGAACCCCATCATGATCGACGGCACCGGCATGTGCGGCGGCTGTCGCCTGACCGTGGGCGGAGAGACCAAGTTCGCCTGCGTGGACGGCCCGGACTTCGACGGCCACCTGGTGGACTTCGACGAGGCCATGAAGCGCGGCGCGATGTACCGCGATTTCGAGCAGCACAAGCGGGACGAGTTCTGCAACCTGCTCAACAAGGAGGTCAAGTAAAATGGCTGAGAAGAATATGTCTATGACCAAGTGCCCCATGCCCTCCCTGGACCCGAACTACCGCAACAAGGTGTTCGAGGAGGTCGCCACCGGCTATACCTATGAAATGGCCATCAACGAGGCCCGCCGCTGCCTGCACTGCAAGAACAAGCCCTGCGTCAGCAAGTGCCCCGTGCAGATCGACATTCCTTCCTTTATTGAAAAGCTGGCCAATGAGGACATCGAAGGCGCCTTCGAGATCATCAACCAGTCCTCTTCCCTGCCCGCCGTGTGCGGCCGCGTGTGTCCCCAAGAGACCCAGTGCGAGTCCAAGTGCGTTCGCGGCGTAAAGGGCGAGCCCGTGGGCATCGGCCGCTTGGAGCGCTTCGTGGCCGACTGGCACCGCGAGCACGCCACCGAAAAGCCCGCCGTGCCCGCCTCCAACGGCCACAAAGTCGCCATCATCGGCGCCGGCCCTGCGGGCCTGACCTGCGCGGGCGACCTGGCCCGCATGGGCTACAAGGTGACCGTGTACGAGGCGCTGCACGTGGCCGGCGGCGTGCTGAGCTACGGCATCCCCGAGTTCCGCCTGCCCAAGGCCATCGTGAACAAGGAAGTCGACAACCTGAAGGCCATGGGCGTGGACATCGAGACCGACATGGTCATCGGCAAGGTGCTGACCATCGACGAGCTGTTCGAGATGGGCAACGAGGCCGTTTTCATCGGCTCCGGCGCTGGCCTGCCCCGCTTCATGAACATCCCCGGTGAGTCCCTCAAGGGCGTGTATTCCGCCAATGAGTTTCTGACCCGCATCAACCTGATGAAGGCCTACCGCGACGACAGCAAGACCCCCATCCGCCACGGCAAGAAGGTCGCCGTCGTTGGCGGCGGCAACGTGGCCATGGACGCCGCCCGCTGCGCCAAGCGCCTGGGCGCGGACGAGGTCTACATCGTCTATCGCCGCTCCATGACCGAGCTGCCCGCCCGTGCCGAGGAAGTCGAGCACGCCCAGGAGGAGGGCATCATCTTCAAGACCCTCACCAACCCCGTGGAGGTGCTGGGCTACAACAATCCCGACGATCCCCGCGATCCCCGCAACGGCGAGGTCTGCGGCATGAAGTGCGTGGAAATGGAGCTGGGCGAGCCGGATGCCTCCGGACGCCGCCGGCCCATCGTCAAGGAAGGCAGCGAGTTCGTGCTGGACATCGACACCATGATCATGGCCATCGGCACCAGCCCCAACCCGCTGATCCGCTCCACCACCCCCGGCCTCGAGGCCAACAAGCACGGCTGCATCGTCACCCAGGGTGAGGACGGCCTGACCAGCCGCGAGGGCGTCTATGCCGGCGGCGACGCCGTCACCGGCGCGGCCACCGTCATCCTGGCCATGGGCGCGGGCAAGAACGCCGCCGCGGCCATCGACGAGTATATCAAGGGCAAGAACGCCTGATCGGCGGTCTGAGTCCGCTTCAAGGGAGGCTCCACGCGGGGGCCTCCCTTTTCCGTGCCCGTCTACTCAGACAGATATGCATGTCAAAGTCATCCTGAGCGCAGCGAAGGATCTTCTCTTTTGTTTGATAAACATATGTTCCTGGCATTTCCCCTCGATTCGTGCGATATTTCGACAATTCTGTATCTGCCCTTGACGCTCCTTCGGCCAATCGGTATAATGGGCATACACGGTACAAATATACGCAAGTTAGGAGAATCGACATGGGCACCATCAGCATTCTTTTGGGCATAATCAGCTTCTTCACCTTCACCGCCGCCGGCGCGTTCATCAGCAACAAGATCCTGGACGCGAAGGTCGCCGGAAGCCTGATTGCCACCCTGGTCCAGAACGTTCCCAACATGACCATTACCATCGTCGTGGTGGGTGTGTTCACCTTCATCGGCCTGCTGATCGGCGTGGGCCTCGTGATGCACGGCCTGAACTACAATAAGCTGTCCAAGATCCAGAAGCTGCTCAAGCGCAGGGCCTGATTCTTCACCCCCAAATCGCAGACAGGGGCGTCGCGGCGCGTGCCTACCCGGAGGTCTCCTCCCTCGGCATTCGCTTCGACGCCCCTGTCTATTGCAACCAGCTATTCCTTTTCCCTTTTCCCTTTTCCCTATTCCCTAATCCCTATTACCCATACCAGGCATTCTGACTGCTGCCTGTTGCCTTCTTGCCCGTTGCCTTCTTATCCTGTTGCCTTTTTCCTTTCCATGTTCACCAATTTGACAATAAAAAAACGTGCCATTCCCGCAATGATGTGCTATAATACATAATGGATATGGATTATATCCGATAACTATACTTTTGATATGTGGCGGCGAGAGTATATTTCTAAAATGAGGGATGTGCAGATTCGAGCAGATATTCTTTCATTTTAAGGCGGTTTTCCGCAGGCTTAGTGGCGCTAAGTCATGGGAAACCAACACTGAAATGAAGAAATAGATGCCGAATATGCATCTTTCCGAATTTAGAAACAGACTCTATTTCCCGCCGGGAGGATAGACAAATTGAAATACGCCATATTCAAACCCAGGGAAACGGATCGGAACTTCCTGTTCGCCGTCCTCCTGATGACGGTGAAGATGCTCTTCTTCGTCGTGCTGCTGATCGGCCTGACGGGCGTCGGGCTGGTGGCGGGCATCGCGAAGGGCTGGGTGGACACGGCCCCGAACCTGGACCTGGCCCAGATCGGCGCGCAGTCCCAGACGTCCTTCATCTATGACCACAACGGCAACCTGATCATGGAGTTCAAGGGCTCCGAGAACCGCATCTACGTCGAGATCGAGGACATTCCCCAGCAGCTGATCAACGCCGTCATCGCCGTGGAGGACTCCCGCTTCTATGAGCACCACGGCGTGGACCTGAAGCGCATCGTCGGCGCGCTGGTAAACAATGTGCTCGGCGGCGCCACCCAGGGCGCTTCCACCATCACCTGCCAGCTGGTCAAGCTGACGCTGCTGAACAGCGACCAGAACTACAAGCGCAAGATGCAGGAGGCCTACCTGGCCCTGGAGCTGGAGAAGAACCTGACCAAGGAGCAGATCCTGGAGGCCTACCTGAACGTGATCTACATGGGCGGCTCCAGCTACGGCGTCAAGATCGCCGCCCAGGACTACTTCGGCAAGGACCTGAACGAACTGAGCCTGCGGGAGTGCGCCGCACTGGCCCGCATCATCCGCAACCCCTACCGCTACAACCCCCGGGCGAACTACTACAAGCGCCACACGCCCAACGTCATCGAGGAGCAGACGAACTACGTGCTCGAGCTGATGCTGGAGCAGCGCCTGATCTCCCAGGAGGAATTCGACCAGGCCCACAGTGAGACGCTGAACGTTGTGGAGAGCTCCACCGCCGCCAGTGACAACATGTACGACAACGCCTACTACGTGGAATATTCCATCTACGACGTCGTCACCAAGATGCTGCGCGTCGAGGGCCTGGAGGACACCTCCTACAACCGCAGCCAGATGGAGACCAAGCTGCGCAACGGCGGCTACAAGGTGTTCACCTCCCTGAACGCCGAGGTCCAGCAGGCGGTGCAGCAGTCCATCACCAACTGGAGCCAGTACCCCACCATGCGCTATTCCAACGACAGCGCGACCCAGGCCTCCCTGGGCGGCGGCGAGTACCTGACCGTGGTGCAGCCCCAGTGCGCCTGCGCCGTGATGGACTGGCACACTGGCGAGCTGGTGGCCATCGTCGGCGGCAGGAACGAGCCGGTGCAGCGCAAGCAGCTGAACCGCGCCTACCAGAACGACATGCCCGTGGGCTCCTCCATCAAGCCCCTGGCGGTCTACGGCCCTGCCTTTGACATGGGCTATTCCCCCGGCACGCCGGTCATGAACCTGCCCATTCCCATCAAGGGATGGGTCAGCGAGGTCGGCTACCCCAACAACTTCGGCGGCGGCAGCTTCAGCGGCGTCGAGTCCATGCGCCACGCCATCAACCAGTCCCACAATACCTCCACGGCCCACGTGCTGATGGACTACGTGGGGGTTGAAAACGCCGTCACCTACCTGCTCAAGCTGGGCGTCGACCCCGATCACATACTGGCCAACGGCTCCGGCCTGGCGCTGGGCTCCTCCGGTCTTTCCGTGATCGAGCTGGCCACCGGCTTCGGCGCCATCGCCAACCGCGGCGTGTACCAGGAGTCCTACGCCTTCACCCAGATTCTGAACCCCGACGGCACCGTCTACATCGACGTGAACGAGGTTCAGGAGACCTGGCAGGCCTTCAAGCCCTCCACTGCCTTCATGCTGGTGGACGTGCTGAAGGGCTGCGTCGGCCCCGACGGCACCGGTTCCCGGGCCAACTTCGGCGGGCTCACCGTCGCCGGCAAGACGGGCACCAACACCAACAACATCGGCGTCACCTTCGCCGGCATGACCGGCTACTACTCCGGCGCGGTCTGGATCGGCTCGGACAACTACAAGCCCCTGACCTCCGATGCCACCGGCGGCAGCTACGCCGCGCCGCTGTGGGCGGAGATCATGACTCAGGTCCACGCCATCACCGGCTGCACCACCGACCGGGCCATCATCAACGGCAACCCTGCCGACTTCAACCTGACCGCCTGCACGGTCTGCGCGGTGTCCGGCATGCTGCCCACCTCCGCCTGCCGCAACGACGTGAACAACTACGGCACCAACACGGACTACTACCTGGCTGGCACGGAGCCCACCGCCTACTGCAACATGCACCGCGCGGTGACGATCTGCGCCTACAGCCACCAGGTGGCCGCCGAGAGCTGCCACAACACCCGCGTCTACGGCATGATCTACATTCCCGAGGGCCATCCCCTGCGCTACGCCAAGGCGCTGGACGATGTGACGCGGTATTTCATCGGCGCGTCCACCAACGAGACTTCCACAAGTCTTGGGCGGTGCACGCTGGGAAGATAGTATAATAAACCGCAAAACGCATAACTCCCTCCCCCACGGTCAACGCTTTGGTTGATCGAAGGGAGGGAGTTTAATTATGCTCGGCAGGCGCATCGACCGCGCAGTGGTGCCCCTATTGGCCGCCGCAGCGCTGTATCCGCTCTTCCTGAACGCCTGGGAGTCCGTTCCGCTGGCATGGGCGGCGTCTATTGCCTGCGTCATGCTGATTCGTCGGCTGCTGAACCGGCCCCGCCACAGCCTCGACCGTTCTGCCGCCCGGGCAGAGCTTCTCAGGATCGCTTCCCTCCCGGACGCGGAAGCAGAGGCGATCCTTCGGAAGCTGATCAAGGAACGCTATCCAGGAGAGTCCTTCGCCCTCTCCCCCGTGTTGAAGCATCCTGAGGCCTCTCTGTCCAGCGGCGACATCCTCGCCGCGTGGAAGGCTAACCGGGACGCCACGCGGCTGGTGATCGCCGCCACCTGTCCCTGCGAGCCCCGGGCCGCCTGTTACGCCCGGCAGCTGGCCAACCCGGAGGTGGCTGTCGTCGACAGCCGGCTCCTGGTGCGGCTGCTGGCAAAGCGCAAAGCGCCTGTCGCCCAGGCTCACGCCCTTCCACTTCGGCGACGACTTGCGGGCTGGTTCGCCTCAGTCGCGTCCCAGCCGTTCAGGCCCCGGAACCTGCTGCTCGCCATCGTGATGCTGGCGGTGTACCGCTTGCGCGGCAACCCGATGTACCTCTTCGCCGCCTTGCCCCTGCTCCTCCAGCTGGCAGCGGCCCTGCAGCATCGACGATTCAGGCGCACGCTGTTTGATGGATAGCGGAGATTGGTTATCACTGCATAGTCACGGAGAGACACGCGATGATCCAGCTTTTCTATTATAGAATACAGAAAGATCCTTCGCTTCGCTCAGGATGACAACGGCCATAGTGCAACCATATCCATTCTGAATGTCGGCGAAGAATCCTCTCTTGGCCCTTGTACGATCCAAGAGACAATACACGAAAAGATCCTTCGCTTCACTTAGGTAGAAACAGGGTAACGGCCCCTGTCCTCCTGAGCGTCAGCGAAGGATCTTATACGAACCAATACTGTTCGAACCGAGAATTACAAATCCTCCAGGCGAATTTTGGAGTTCTCCCGCGCCTGGCGGTAGATACAGAACCGGTTGCCAATGGTCTGCACCGGCTCCGCGTGCACCCTCTCGCAGAGGGCCTCGCAGGCCTCCCGGGCGGTGTAGGGCGCGTTCTTCTGCACGGTCACCTTGATCAGCTCCCGCGCCTCCAGGGCATCCCAACACTGCTTGACGAGGTTGTCGTTGATGCCGTCCTTGCCGATGTGCAGGACCGGCTCCATCGTGTTGCACATGGATCGAAGCGCCGCGCGCTGTTTCGTCGTCATAGGTATTCCTCCCCAATCCTTGTGCGGTTATGAAACCGCCTGTTATTCCACAAAATCAAATTCCATCTCGCCGATGACCACGCTGTCGCCCTCCTTGGCGCCTGCCTCGCGCAGCGCGTCGATGACGCCCATCCTGCGCAGCGAGCGGTGGAAGTAGTTCAGCGATTCCTCGTTGTCGAAGTTCACCGACTCGATCAGCCGGTCCATCTCCCGGCCCGAAACGAAGTAGACGCCCTGGTCCACCTCGACGGTGAAGGGCGCGCCCTGCTCCAGCTCGGTCGGGTCGTAGAGCGCCTCCTCCAGGAAGGGCTCCGACGGCGGGCAGGTGGCCAGCATCTCGCTGGTGGCGTACATCAGCTGGTCAAAGTTCTTCCGCGTCGCGGCGGATACCGCGAACACCGGGATGCCGGTGCCCTTTAGCTTCTCCTTCAGTCGCTCCAGGTTTTCCTCCGCGCCGGGCAGATCCATCTTGTTGGCCACGGCGATCATCGGGCGATTCTTCAGGTCGCCGTAGGCCTCCAGCTCCTTCATGATGGCGTCGAAGTCCTCCAGCGGGTCGCGGCCCTCGGAGCCCGCGATGTCCACCACGTGCAGCAGCATCCGCGTGCGCTCCACGTGTCTGAGGAACGCGTGGCCCAGGCCCACGCCCTCCGCCGCGCCTTCCACCAGGCCGGGGATGTCCGCCAGCACGAAGCTATCGTCGCCCTGCTTGACGATGCCCAAGTTGGGCTGGAGGGTGGTGAAGTGGTAGTTGGCGATCTTGGGCCGCGCCGCGGTGACCACGGACAGTATCGTGGACTTGCCCACGTTGGGGAAGCCCACCAGGCCCACGTCGGCGATGGACTTCAGTTCCAGCGTCAATTCGATGATCTCCCGCTTCTCGCCGGGACGTGCAAACTGGGGCGCCTGGCGCGTAGGCGTGGCGAAGTGCTGGTTGCCGAAGCCGCCCTTGCCGCCCTTCACCAGCACCTTTCGGGCGTTGGGCTCGAACAGGTCCAGCAGCAGCTTGCCGGTCGCCTTCTCCCGCACCACCGTTCCCGGGGGCACCTGGATGACCACCGGCTCGCCGGACTTGCCGGACCGGCGGTTGGCCATGCCGTCGCCGCCGTTCTCGGCGGTGAACTTGCGCTTGTATCGGAAGTCCATCAGCGTATGCATGCGCTCCGTGGCCTCAAAGATCACGTCGCCTCCGCGCCCGCCGTCTCCGCCGTCCGGCCCGCCGGCCTGGACGAACTTTTCCCTGTGGAACGACACGCAGCCGTTGCCGCCGTCGCCCGCCTTCACCGTAATGGTGACCACATCAACAAAAAGTGCCATAATCCGCTCCAATTATCCTTATTCGCGCAAATCGCGTCAATGCTCCATGTGCTTCTCGCACAGCCCGTCGTTCAGCGGGCAGCGCTCGCACTCCGGCTTCCGGGCGTGGCAGCACCGCCGACCGTGCCAGATGATCAGGTGATGCCCCAGGGACCAGATGTCCCGATCCAGCAGCTCCCGAAGCTGCTGTTCAACTTTCTCGGGGGTGTTTCCATCCGAAAGGCCGATGCGCCGGGAGACCCTGAACACGTGGGTGTCCACCGGGATCTGGTCGTCACCGAAGGCGGCCAGCAGCACAACGCCGGCGGTCTTCTGGCCAACGCCGGGGAGAGCCATCAATTCCTTGCGGGTATTGGGCACCACGCCATTGTACTGCTCCACCAGCGCGCGGCTGGCGGCGACGATGTTCTTGGCCTTGTTGTGGTACAGCCCGCACTCGCGGATCAGCGGCTCCAGCTCCTCCGGCTCCAGCTTCGCCATGGCGAAGGCATCCGGGTACTGCGGGAACAGCCGCGCCGTGACCATGTTCACCCGCTTGTCGGTGCACTGGGCGGACAGGATCGTGGCGATCAGCGTCTCGTAGGGGTTGGCGAAGTTCAACTCCGGCTTCGCCTCGGGATAGAGCTTCCGCAGCTCCTCCATCACCAGCGCCGCGCGATTCGCATCCATGGAATCACTCCTTTTGTATCCAACATGATTATAATCTCCGGCGGCATATCCGGTCAAGCAAAAACGCGTTACGAATTCCTCGCGAGATGCCGATAGATAGGGCGGTTTGTCTTTCCACAGCGGGGATGGCGGAACAACATCCACGCCGGCTCGGAAAGCGCTGTAAACGGCGCGACCCTTCCGTGCCGCGCCGTTCATTTTGTCCTCCCCTTACGTCGGCGTCACCCGCAGCCGCCTTCCATCGTATTCCGCGCGGTAAAGGCCAATCAAGTTGCCAGGGTTTGAAACCGCCAGCGCGCCGCGCACCTGGGTGAGATATTCCATGGGAAAGCGCACGGACAGCCCGCAGCCCATGGAGATGTCCCGGGGCGTGGACACCACCTGCGCGGGCACGCCCATGCGCCGAAGCACGGCCTCGAAGCGAAGCACCTGCTGGCGTGAGCGGAAGGCCGCCACGCCGTATACGTCTCGCATGCCGTTTCCCTCCTTCCAATCGATTCACGCGCTCCGGCACATAAAAGCGCCGCGGCGCATGTATTCTATACTACGCGGCCGCGCCGTCCCGCGTGAAGGAGGGCTTCAACATGTCGATCTATCTGGATAACGCCGCCACCAGCCACCCGAAGCCGGAGGCTGTGACCCAAGCGGTTCTGGAGGCGATGACGGAGTACAACGCCAACCCGGGCCGGTCGGGGCACGCTGCCGCGCTGGCCGCCGCCCGAAGGGTGCTGGAAACCCGTGAGCGTCTTGCGGCCCTGCTGAACGCGCCGGACCCCATGTCCATGATCCACTGCTTCAACTGCACCGACGCGCTGAACCTCGCCATCAAGGGCAGCCTGCGGGTGGGTGACCACGTGATCGCCACGCAACTGGAGCACAATTCCGTGCTTCGGCCCCTCTGTACCCTGGCCGCGCGGGGCCGCATCCGCCTGACCCTGCTGCCGCCCAAGCCGGACGGCTTCATCGACCCCGAGGACGTCCGCGCGGCCATAGAGCCCGACACAGCGCTGATCGTCTGCACCCATGCCTCCAACGTCACGGGAGCCATACAGCCCGTGGCGGCCATCGGCGCCATCGCCGCCGAACACGGCATCCGCTATCTGATCGACGGCGCCCAGGCCGTCGGCGCGCTGCCGGTGGACGTCCGAGCCCTCAGGTGCGACCTCTACGCCTTCCCCGGCCACAAGTCGCTGCTGGGCCCCCAAGGCACCGGCGGACTGTACATACGCCCTGGCGTCGACCTTCTGCCCCTCCGGGAGGGCGGCACCGGCTCCAGCTCCGAGAGTCTGTTCCAACCCAGGGAGCTCCCCGAGCGCTACGAGTCCGGCACGGTGAACCTGCCGGGCATCGCGGGGCTTTGCGAAGGCTGCGCCTACGTGTCCGAACACCTCTCCGCGATCATGATGCATGAGCGGGAATTGACTTCCGCCCTGTTTGAGGGGCTTTCGGCGCTGCCCGGCGTGACGCTCTACAGTCCTCGGGAGGAGGCCGCCCGGGCCGGCATCGTCGCCTTCAACGCAGGCGGCCTCTCCTCCACCCAGGTCGCAGACGCCCTCGCCGGCGCGGGCATTGCCGTGCGCGGCGGCCTGCACTGCGCGCCGGAGGCCCATCGCTTTCTCGGCACGCTGCGTCGCGGCGCGGTTCGCGCCAGCGTCGGTTGGGCCAACACCTTTGAGGACATCGACGCCCTCGTCGCTGCGGTAAAAGCGCTGCTGTAAACGCGCATACCTCGCCCCGCTCATGGACATGCTATGGACAGCCAAAGGAGGCGATTGTATGTCCATGGCCGAATGCCGAAGCTGCCACAGGGTCGCCGACTCCCGATCATTCCGGAGCTGCGTCGACTGCGGCGCTCTGCTCTGCGACGACTGTGCCAACGAGTACGACGGCCTGTGCCCCGACTGCGACGGGCAGGAGCCGACCCGGGTCTTCCACAACCTGTATTGACGCTCGAAGAGGCGTTCGTAGTAGAAGGAGCGCGCCGTGACTCGATGCATTTACGCCCCTTGATTGTCTGGGTTCACCAAGACTGCCAAACCCAGCGGCATTTCACCTTGCCAATCCAATACAATTCCGATAAAACAGCGCCTCCCCCGTTTACCGGAGAAAGCGCTGTATGTCGGAATGTGTTTTACTTTGCCTGACGCTCCGCGGCTTCGACCACATGGCCGATCAGCACGCTGGTGGTCACGCTGCCCACGCCGCCGGGCACGGGGGTGATGGCGTCCACGATGGGCTCGACCTCCTCGAACACGGCGTCGCCGGCGATGGCGCCCTTGCCGCCCTTGGAGTTGATCTTCTCGGCGTCCCAGTTGATGGACACGTCGATGACGACCTGGCCGGGCTTGACGTAATCCTTGGTCAGGCTCTTCAGCACGCCGGCAGAGGACACCAGGATGTCCGCCTCGCGGGCCTCCTTGGGCACATCAACGGTGCGGGTGTGGCACACGGTGACAGTGGCATTCTTGCCCATCAGCATCATGGCGGCCGGCTTGCCGACCACGAGGCTGCGGCCGATCACGACGGCCTTCTTGCCCTTGCAGTCGATGCCGTAGTAGTCCAGGATCTCCATGCAGGCCTGGGGGGTGCAAGGCGGGAAGCCCAGGTCCTTTCGGCCCTCAAACACGCCCGCGTTGGACAGGTCGGTCATGCAGTCCACGTCCTTGGCGGGATCGAGGGTGTTGCAGATCTCGTCCTGGTCGGCCTTCAGGTGCTTCGGCAGGGGCCGGAACATCAGCACGCCATGGATGTTCGCGTCGGCGTTGATGGCCTTTATCTGGTCGATCAGGGCCTCCTTGGTCACGTCCTCGGGCAGCACGAACTTCTCGACCTCGACGCCGATCAGTTCCGCGCGGGCCGTTGCGCCCTTCTCGTAGGAAAGGTCAGACGGGTTCTCGCCGCAGCGAATGATGCCCAGCTTCGGGGTGATGCCCTTCGCCTTGAGTTCCTCGACCTTCGTCTGCAGCTTCGCGTTCAGCGCGGTGGTGACTTCCTTGCCCAAAAGCAGCTTTGCCATAAGTATATTCCTCCGTTCAGAGGGAACAAGGAAGAGGAAACAGGGAACAGGAATGGTTTTTCCCGTTTGTCTGTCAGCCCGTCGCCTTGCTCCGGATTTGTTCGATCAGATTCCAAGGGATTCTTCGCTCCGCTCAGAATGACACACAAATGACGTCTGTCATCCTGAACGAAGTGAAGGATCTTTTTATATGCAAATCAGAAGAAGTTCGCGCGCACGGAAGCGAAGATCTCGTCTGCCATGGCGCAGTACTTGTCCAGCATGCCGTTGGCCTTCGCGTTCATCTCCTCGGCGACCTCGCGGTTCTTGAGAGACTTGGTGTTGATGAACACGTTCAGGCTGGCGGACTGCAGCGCCGCCTTGCAGCACACCGCGCCGCAGCCGGCGTCAGAAACGGCCAGGCGGGAGCCCTTCGCCGCGAACACGGAGATGGCCTCGATGGCCTCGCAGCACAGCTCCATGATCTTCATGGGCACCGCGCAGGCCACGATGGTGGCCTCCTCCAGCACCTTGTCGCGGTTTGGATCGTCCTTCGGGATGCCGTAGGCCTTGGCCAGGGGCTCGAAGCCCTCGGCGTCCGCGGGCACCTGGTCCAGCAGGTCCTTCTGCAGGCCGTCGCACTTGGCCTTCAGGGCGATGATCTCGGCCTCGACGTCGGCGTACTTCTTCTTGCCCACGGTCAGGCTGCCCACCATGTTGCCCAGCGCCGTGCCGATGGCGCCCACCAGCGCCGCCGCGCCGCCGCCGCCCGGAACGGGGGCGTTGGAGGCCAGCACTTCAACAAATTCACGGCAAGAATTCTGGGTGAAATCAACTGCCATTGTATTCTTCCTCCTAAAATGATTGGGGAGAGACGACCTCATCCGTCAGCCCTGCGGGCTGCCACCTTCCCCAAAGGGGAAGGCTTTGTGGAGGTCGTATTACCGAAATATGGGTGACATTGCTGTCACCCATATGCGCTTTGATATTTGATTCGACAGCCCAAAACCGGCATATTCACTTTCTGCCGACACAGGTCAATGCAGAAACGCCGGACGCGGGGCCCATGATCTACGGGCCCCACGGACGGAACTATGCGCGGCAGCGATTGCCTGTCGGCTCAGCCGACTTAGAACAGGCCGGAAACCTTGCCGGTCTCGGTGTCCACATCCACGCGGCGATAGGCCGGGTCGGACGCGGTGCCGGGCATCATGGAGATGGTGCCAGCCATCGGGCACAGGAACTTCGCTCCGCCGTACTCCAGGATGTCACGGATGGGCAGACGCCAGCCCTTCGGCACGCCCTTCAGGGTCGGGTCGTGGGACAGGGACAGGTGGGTCTTTACCATCATGGTGCAGTAGTCGGCGTACTTCGGATCGCTCTCGAAGCGCTTGGCCTTCTCGATGGCCAGGGGCGCCCAATCGACGCCGTCCGCGCCGTAGACTTCCTTGGCGATGCGCTCAACGCGCTCGCGCAGCGGCATGTCGAGGCTGTACAGGAACTTGATCTCGGGCTTCTGCTCGCAGGCTTCCACGACGACCTGAGCCAGCTCCACGGCGCCTTCGCCGCCGTAGCGCCAGTGGTTGGACTGGGCGCAACGCACGCCGCGCTCTGCGCACAGGCGCTTGATCAGAGCGATCTCTTTGTCGGTGTCGGTGTAGAACTGGTTGATGCAGACCACGGGCACGATGCCGGACTTCAGAACGGTGTTCACGTGATGGAACAGGTTCTCGCAGCCCTTCTCGACCAGCTCCAGGTTCTCCTCGGTGTACTCCACGGGCAGGGGACGGCCGGGAGCGACCTTGGGTCCGCCGCCGTGCATCTTCAGAGCGCGAACGGTGGCCACGATGACGGAGACGTTCGGGGTCAGGCCGGACAAGCGGGTCTTGACGTTCCAGAACTTCTCGAAGCCGATGTCAGCGGCGAAGCCGGACTCAGTCACGTGGTAGTCGAACAGCTTCAGGGCCAGACGGTCGGCGATGACGGAGGACTGGCCGATGGCGATGTTCGCGAAGGGGCCGGCGTGGATCAGCACGGGCTGATGCTCGACGGTGTAGCACATGGTGGGATTGATGGTGTTGCGCATCCAGGCGGTCATGGCGCCGGCAACTTCCAGATCCTCGCAGGTCACGGGCTCGCCGCTGCGGCTGTAGGCCACGACGATCTTGCCGATGCGCTCGCGCAGGTCCTTCAGGTCACGGGCAACAGCCAGAATGGCCATCAGCTCGGAACCCACGGCGATGCCGAACTTGGACTCCATCAGGTAGCCGTCCTTGTTGCCGCCGATGCCCATGATGATGTTGCGCAGGCCCTGGGCGCAGAAGTCCAGAACCCAGCCCATCTCGATGCGCTTGGGGTCGATGTCCAGGCGACGGCCCATGTTGTGCTTGGCCATCTCCTCGTCGGTATAGTTGCGCTCATGCTGCATGCGGGCGTTCAGCGCCACCATGGCCAGGTTGTGGGCGTTCATGATGTCGTTGATGTCGCCGGTCAGGCCCAGGGAGAACTCGGTCATGGGCATCAGCAGGGCGTTGCCGCCGCCGGCCGCGGTACCCTTGACGTTCATGGTGGGGCCGCCGGAGGGCTGGCGCAGGGCGCCGCCGACGTTCTTGCCGATCTTCGCCAGGCCCTCGATCAGGCCCAGGGATCCGGCTTGTCCTTCAAGCGGTTCATGATCTTGATGAAGTCAAGCTTCGGGGTTTTTCCGTAGGGGATGATCTCCTCGGGCAGAAGGCCGAGCTTCTCACGGAAATACTCCACGGAAGGCAGCGTCTTCTCAGCTTCTTCCGCGATTTGCCAATCCTTGTACTGGGTAGGGTCAAGCATGTCAGTTTCCTCCTTCATTAATCACATATCTCCATGGGATCTGTCCCGCGTCGTCGCGGGATCTCCGTCGCGCGCATAGAGGCGCTCCGACATTTTCCGAAAGACAGTATAGCACTATTATTCAAATTAGTCAATAAATAAAGCCGTATTATTACATAATGCTCGCGTTAATATCGACCTCATCGAACCGTGCCCCTGGACTTCCATCAAATCTTCCCGATTGCTGCGTTGACAGATATCCACACAGTATGATACATTAATTTTATCACATTGGAATTGGAGTGTCAATAAAATGATCCGTTATAAAGGTCTTAAGGGAACGCTGGAAAAGCGCATCGTTCCCGACGAGCAGGTCAGCCGCGAAATGGAAAGCATCCTCGAACACGCCACGCGCCGCATTCCCGTCACCGACCGGCCCAGCCGGCTGGACGACGAGGTGGTGCTGGACTACGCGGGCTTCTGCGACGGCGTGCAGTTCGAGGGAGGAACCGCCCAGGACCAGACCCTCGTGCTGGGCAGCGGCGCGTTCATCCCCGGCTTCGAGGACCAGCTGGTGGGCAAGCGTCCCGGTGAGGACGTGGAGGTCCGCGTCACCTTCCCCACCTCCTACCACTCCGAAGCGCTGGCCGGCAAGGAAGCGGTGTTCAAATGCCGCGTCAAGGCGATCAACCACCTCGAAAAGCCCGAACCCGACGACGCCTTCGCCAGGGAGGCCGGCGGCTTTGACTCCTTCCAGGAATTCCGGGAGGCCCTGCGCAGGGGCATTCAGGACTACGTGGACCGCCAGGCGGACGAGGAATTGAAGCTGCGGCTGCTGGACCAGCTGCTGGAGGGCTACGCCTGCGAGATCACCCCGGAGCTGCTAAAGCGCGCCGCCGAAAACGAGCTGAAGGGTCTGGAGGCCCAGCTGGCGCAGCAGGGCCTGACGCTGGCCGCGTACTGCCAGTTCACCGGCAGGACCCGGGAACAGCTGCTGGAGGACTGCGAGCCAGACGCCCGGAAGTCCATCAAGCGCAGCAGGATCATCTCGGAAATCGCACAGTCGGAATCGCTGCAGGCCGACGAGGACTCCATGACCGAGGCCATTCGGCAGATTTGCGCCAGCAACCGGCTCACCCCCGAGCAGCTGATGCCGAAGCTGGACGAGGCCGCCATGCGAACCATCGCGCAGAACGTCATCACCGACAAGGTGCTGAACCTGATCCGCGACAACGCCGAGATCACCGTGGTAGAGCGGAAGGACTGATACAGCGCAAAAGAAGGACAGCCTCGCCACGCAGGGCTGTCCTTTCTCATGGCCTTTTCCCCCTTTTGAGGTGCGGCCTTACGCCTCCTCTCCCCCGTCCTCGCGGTTGGTGAGGGGCATGTTCTCCAGTATGAAGTCCCGGAAGGCGATCCGCTCCGGGGAGAGGTACTTCTTCTTGTGCACGAAGTACAGGTGATAGGGCATCGTGCCTTCCATCGGGAAGGCCAGCAACTTCCCCTCTGCCACGTATTCCCGGACGGCGACCTCGGAGATCACGGAGATGCCCACGTCGGAGGTCACCAGCTCCTTGATGGTCTCGGTGTCGTCCACCGCCGCGGCCACCTTGAGCTTGATGTCGGGAATGTTCAGCTTCGACCAGCGCAGGAATTCCTGTTGCAGCGTGGAGGTGCTGCTGCGGGTGATCAGCGGCTCGCGACCGAACAGCGCCATGGGGAAGCTCCTGCCCTCCAGCGCCCGGAAGCGCTCGGTGTTGGGGGTGATCACCACCAGGTTCGCCATCTCGCAGTGCTTCACGGCATAGTCGGAGTTCATCAGCTTCATGGTGCAGAAGGCGAACTCCAGGGAATCCGCCTGCAGGCGGCTGTAGATCTCCGAGTTGTTGCAGGTGATGAAGTTGAAGCTGATGTCCGGGTGAACGCGATGGAACTTCACGATGCGGTCCGTCAGATAGTAGCGGATGATGTAGGGCGTGGACACGATGTTGATGGACTTCTGGTCCTGGTTCGCCCGACTGAGGGCGAATATGCTGTCCCGGTTCAGCTTGAGCATCTGCTTGGCGTAGGAATAGAAGGTCTTTCCGTCCTGGCTGAGCTCCATGCTGCGGGTCGTGCGGTTCAGAAGCCGCGTGCCCAGCTCCGTCTCGAGGTTGCGAATGTGTATCGTCACCATCGACTGGGAGAGCTGCAGGCGCTCCGCGGCATTGGAAAAGCTCCCCTCGTCCACGGCGGCCACAAACGATTCCAGCTGTTTAAAGTCCATCGAGCGAATCCTCCGGCAGATTTATTAATCCTGTTAGATTATATATTAAAAAAACTCAATTGTCAAATGCCGCGCGTCACGCTTGCACCTGGCAATCGAGTTTTTTATGGTATATCTTTCTCGCCGTTGTCCTACTTCATCCTGCGCTTGATGTCGGAAATCAGGATGTCCCCCACCACCGTGCGATCCTCCGCCGAAAAGGCCTGGGGAAAGTTGTCGGAGAACAGGATCTGGCTGTTGGGCGGGAATTCGTCGTCCCCCTCCCACACGATCAGCCGCACGTCGTAGCCGGGCATGATCTCCACCTGGCAGGAGACGTCCCCCTTGTCCAGCAGGATGGCCGGCATGCCCTCCAGGGCCGCCTTGAAGGCGTCCAGGCGCGTGCCAAAGGCAAAGGCCGCGCGGGTCAGGCAGCGCCCGGTGAAGGGCTTCAGGTATACCTCACCCCAGGGCATTTCCCGGTACGGCAGGAAGCTGCCCGTGCCGATGGACTGCTTGCCCTCCAGCAGGTAGCGGATGATCAGCATCTGCGCGGGCAGGTTGGAAAGGGCGAAGCCCGCTTCATCGTCCGAGGCGATGCTGAACTTCGGCCAGGTGATCCTGTAATCGACAGACATCAGACGCACGGTGAAAACCTGCGCCCCGGCATCGTATTTTACGCCGCAACGCTCCGCTGCCTCCATCGGGTCCAGCTTCTCAAACAGCCCCGTGTAGTGCTCAAACGGCACCATTTCCTTGTGATTCTCAATGGTCGGCATGTCGTCTCTCCTCGCTCACAGTGTACTCTCCCATACATTTGGAAGGGTATGTATTTTCAGCCTGAATCGGATACAGGGTATACTTCTCAATTTTGCTATCGCATCCTGCGCCGCGTCGCGCGGCGGTCCCGCCGGATCAAGAGCAAGCCGCACAGCGCCGATAAAACGCAGGTAATTAGAATAACTGACTTTACTAACTCGCTCAAAAACAGCTCCGACTTCGGCCAAATGGCGTCGAGCAGCAGCAGGAGCAGCAGCAGCGCGCACAGCGCCGCGCTGGCGACGGGCAGGTATCTTTCGATCTTCTTCATAGCGCACGTCTCCGTTCGTCAAGACGCCCTGTTGGCGCTTCCGGGCCGCCTGCGGTCCATCCTTGGAACTGATGCCGGCCGGGCTTCTCTCCTTCCCCGGCTCGCTTGTACCCCGGGCTGCCTGCGCCGGCTCCCCCGACTCAGGCTCCCGGCGTTCCAGAGCCCGATGAGGCACAGCGCAAGGAGCAGGCCCTTGGTCAGGCCGTTGTCGATGAAGTTCATGGCCTTGTTCACGCGATCGATCAGGAAGAACACGATGTACATGTTGCAGATCAATATCGCGGCGTGAGGCAGCAGCCGCTTGAGCCTGTCCAGCATGTTCCAACCTCCGTTTGCGCCGAGCCGGTCACTGGGTGATCCGGTCGACGATCATGATGTAGTCGCTGCTGTCCCGCCCGCCCTGGGAGGGATCGTTGACCATCTTCGTGCCCGCGCAGAACAGCGAGGTCTGGCCACCGTCCAGGTTATAGGCCAGCTTGCAGCCCAGGTCGGACATGATGTTGGCCAACTGGGTCATCGTCGCGCCGTGGGACTCGTCGTTGCGACCGTCCACCGCCACCAGGCAGTAGTGGCCTGGCTCGAAGTAGCCGATGGCCGAGCGCGGGTTCTTCTTGCGAAGGTTTGCGTCGCAATTGAAACGCTTCAGCGGCTTGCCGTCCTCGTCCAGCAGGGACGGGCCGAAGCTCCAACTCTGATAGGCGCCCTTGTCCATCTCCGTCATGGTGTCGAACCGGGAGGACTTGATGGCCTCCATGTGGCCATCCCAATACAGCACCGCGATGTCGCCCCGCGCCGTCCTGTCGCGATACAGCACGCCGTTGCGAATGATCACGCCCACATTTCGGCAGCCGTAATAGTCGCCGTTCAGGGTCACGACGCTCTTGTAGCGCTCCGCCACGTCGGTGATCCACTCCGTATAGCCCCGGCCGTACTGATCCCGGGCGAAGGCGGTCATCAGGCAGCTGACATCCGCCACATAGACGTCCGCCACGTAGGTCCAGGCCCGCGCCTCCTCCACATACTGGGAATAGATGGTGACGTTGATGTTCGCGCTCTTGTAGCTCTCGTCGGTACGGACGACCTCGCCTTCGGTGAACTTGTCCGCGAACTTGTGCCGGAAGCTGCCGGTGCCGTCCATCTCCAGCATCGAGGCCTCCTGGACCGATTCCGTACCTCCGGCGTCCTCCACCGCCGCAGCCGGTTCTGGTTCGACTTCTTCGCTGGGAAGGTCCTCGCCCGCCTGGACGAGCACCTCCATCTCGCCGTCCCAGATGTCCCCGGATTCAGCTTCTGCGGATTCGGCACCGTCGCCTGCTTCCTGAATATCAGTTGCGACGACCTCCGTCGCCGCGGCCCTTCCGTTGCGGCTCGACACGATGCCAACCGCTGTCTCCGCGTGGGGTATGACGT
Source organism: uncultured Eubacteriales bacterium (assembly GCA_902801165.1). Classification (GTDB taxonomy): domain Bacteria; phylum Bacillota; class Clostridia; order Christensenellales; family Aristaeellaceae; genus UBA2862. The sequence goes on from CADCHI010000002.1 coordinate 147,528, forward strand.
GATGCGGCAGCGCATACAGCACCAGGGCGATGCCCAGCGCCAGGACGTGGCTCACGGCGACGATCCAAACCGGCAAGGGGCGTCGGCTGAATTGTTCGCGCAGCCAGTAGAGCACCGGGTTCCCCCGACGCCTGCGCCATCCGCTTCTTCGTGCCATGTCCACGTCTCCTGTTCCGATATTGCACCGTTTATCGTGCAGATTCGTCTCCGCCGCGAGGCAGAAGACCCTGCCCGAACGCCCGGCAATCCGATTCCCATTCAGGCAAACCGGAGCGCTCCGTATCTCTTTGTCCACCCATTGGATTTCCCGATCATTATATCACACAGTGTTTTGTTTGTCTCACTGTTTGCAAATTCATAACCAAAACATTCGGATATCATAGTACATCGATTCCAGCAGCATGCCCCAAACAAAAAACGGAGAGTGAAACAACACGATCCGTATTTTCAGACAAAAGGGACCTGTCCGCATGACGCAGTCAGGTCCCTTGAAGGCTTCGTCAGATCTCCAGGTAGGAGTCGGCGTAGAGGTTGTTGTTCTTGATGATGTCGCAGGTCTTGATGGTCTCCATCAGCCGCTGATCGTTGGGGTTCACGATGGCGGAGGTCAGGCCCTGCATCATTGCCATGGCCAGCATGCAGCTGTCGAAGATCGGGCGGATGTGCTTCGGCATGCCGTTGGAGTTGTTGGACAGGCCGCCGGTGCTGTTCAGGCCCATGTCAGAGAAC
>CADCHI010000003.1 GCA_902801165.1 uncultured Eubacteriales bacterium
ACGCCCTCGAAGGGCTTTTCGTGCAGCAGGCACACCATGCCGTGGCGGTGGGCCACCTTCTGCATCAGCTCCATGGTCAGCTGGTTGTGGTCCACGGAGATGTTGGCGGTGGTGAAGATGGGGGCCAGCTCGTGCTGGGCGGGGGCGGCCTCGTTGTGCTCGGTCTTGGCCAGGATGCCCAACTGCCACAGCTCGTCGTTCAGCTCCTGCATGAAGGCCTGCACCCGGGGCTTGATGACGCCGTAGTAGTGGTCGTCCAGCTCCTGGCCCTTGGGGGGCTTCGCGCCCAGCAGCGTGCGGCCGCACAGCAGCAGGTCCTCCCGGGCGTTGACGATGCTCTGGTCGATCAGGAAGTACTCCTGCTCGGAGCCCACGGTGGTGACGGGGTTGACGTTTTCGTGGCCGAACAGCTTCAGCACCCTTCGGGCCTGGCGCTCGATGGCCTCCATGCTGCGCAGCAGCGGGGTCTTCATGTCCAGGGCCTCGCCGCCGTAGCTGCAAAAGGCCGTGGGGATGTAGAGCACGGTGTCCTTGATGAAGGCGAAGGAGGTGGGGTCCCAAGCGGTATAGCCCCGGGCCTCGAAGGTGCTCCGCAGGCCGCCGGAGGGGAAGGAGGAGGCGTCGGACTCGCCGCGCACCAGCTCCTTGCCGGAGAACTCCATGATCACGCCGCCGTCGCCGTTGGGGGAGATGAAGCCGTCGTGCTTCTCGGCGGTGATGCCGGTCATCGGCTGGAACCAGTGGGTGAAGTGGGTCGCGCCCTGCTCGATGGCCCAGTCCTTCATGGCGTTGGCCACGATGTTGGCCACGGAAAGGTCCAGGCGCTTGCCCTCGTTGATGCAGCGCAGCATCTCCCGGTAGGTGTCCTTCGGAAGGCGCTGGCGCATGGTGGAAAGGTTGAATACCTTGCTGGCAAAGCGGTTGGCGATGTCGTTCACGCTGATTCCTCCTCACCGGGCGAATGCCTGTCCCAAAGGCGAACATTCGCCGGATATATATGCGCTGTTATCGATCATTTTATGCCAAATGCGCCGCTTTTTCAAGCGGCGCAGGGGGAAAGTATGTAAAATTATAATTTGCACAGGGTTTCCATCGCCCGGGCATAGCCCTCGAAACCCAGCCCGATGAAGTGGGCCGCGCAGGCCATGCCTGCGTAGGAGACCTGGCGGAAGTCCTCGCGCTTTGAGACATCGGAGATGTGCACCTCCACCGCGGGCAGCTGGACGGCCTTCAGGGCGTCCAGAATGGCCACCGAGGTGTGGGTGTAGGCGGCGGGGTTGATCACGATGCCCTCGGTGCCGTCGAAGTAGGCCTGCTGGATGCGGTCGACGATGGCGCCTTCGTGGTTGGACTGGAACAGCTCCACCTCGCAGCCCAGCCTCTCTGCCTCCGCGCGGATGTAGCGGCACAGGGCGTCGTAGTCCCTGTCCCCGTAGATGTGCTTCTCCCGGATGCCCAGCATGTTCAGGTTGGGCCCGTTAACGATCAACAGCTTCATGGTATGCCTCCTCTGCCCGCGCGACGGTCTCCTCCGGCGCGCCGTTGTTGTCCACGGTGGCGTCCGCGGCGGCGCGGTACTTCTCCTTTCGCGCCTGCCACATGGCCTCCAGGGCCTCGGCCGACTTCGACAGCGGCCGCCCGTCCATGCTCAGCGCGTCCAGGCGGCGCTCCAGCAGGATGAGCCTGCCGTTCTGCCGCATGGCCCGCACGTTGTCCTCCCGCAGGATCGCGCCGCCGCCGGTGGCGACGACCCGGCCCTTCTCCCGGCAGACCTCGGCGACGATCTGAACCTCCAGGGCCCGGAAGCCGGCTTCGCCGTCCCGGGCGAAGATCTCCGGGATGGACAGGCCCGCGCGGCGGACGATCTCCTCGTCCAGGTCCACGAAGGGGCGGCCCATGCGCTCGGCCAGCGCCTGTCCCACGCGGCTCTTGCCGCAGCCGGGCATGCCGATCAGGATCACGTTCAGGGCCTCGTCCCGCAGCTGCCGGTGGATGCGCTCGGTCTCAGATTCCGGGATGGAACGCCCCAGGAACAGCTCGGCGGCCTCCCGGGCCTGGCCGACCAGCATGTACAGCCCGCCGCAGCAGGGCAGGCCTCGGGCCTCGGCGTCCAGGATCAGGGCGGTCTTGTCCGGGTTGTAGATCACGTCCAGCACGCCGGTCAGCGCCGGCAGGCGGGAGAGATCCGCGGCGGAGGCGCCGTTCTTCGGGTACATGCCCACCGGCGTGGTGTTGATGAGCACCTGGGCGTCGGCGTGGTCCCGGTACAGGGCGTCGTAGTCCACGGGGCCGCTGCGGGAAACGACGACGATCTCCCGGGCCCCGAGCCGCCGGCAGGCCGTCCGGGCGGTCAGCGAGGTGCCGCCGCTGCCCAGTATGACCGCCTTTTTCCCGGCGATTTCGACGCCTGCCCGCCGGGCCATGGCGATGAAGCCGCCGATGTCGGTGTTGTGGCCGTAGAGGCTGCCGTCCTCCCGGACGACGAGGGTGTTGACGCAGCCCACCTCCCGGGCGGTGTCCGACAGGGCGTCGCAGAGGCTGTGTGCCAGCTTCTTGTAGGGGATGGTGACGTTCAGCCCCTTGAAGTCGCGCCGCGCCAGCAGCTCGGTGAATTCCTGCTCCGTCTGCTCCACCAGCCGGTAGTCGTAGTCGCCCAGCTGGGCGTGGATGGCGGGGGAATAGCTGTGGCCCAGCTTCGCGCCGATCAGGCCGTAGTCCATGGCGTACAGACCTCCGTTCATTCTTTAATGAGGCAACAGGCATCAGGCAGCAGGCAATAGTCAGAATGCCGCTGCCGCGTTATCAACCGGTCATGGAATCAAAGCGCGGCAGCTGCAATTCGACTGTTGCCTGATGCCCATTGACTGTTGCCTGACCTGTAATTTGCTTCGCATATTACAGGTCACTGCTCTTCGTAGCATCCCAGGAACGTGAACTTGTCGCAGTGGGCCTCCAGCTCGCCCAGCAGCCGCACGGTGTCCGGCTCGGAAGCTGAGGCGGCCATGTCGAAGAAGAAGCGGAACTCGAACTCCCGCCCCGGCAGCGGACGGCTCTCCAGCTTCAGCAGGTTGATGCCCGCGATGGCCAGCCGGGATACCACGGCGTTCAGCGCGCCGGGCTCGTGGGCCAGGTTCAGCATCAGCGAGATCTTTCGGGCGTGGGGATAGATCTCCAGCCTCCGGGAGATGCAGATGAACCGGGTGTAGTTGTTGGGGCTGTTGCTGATGTCCTCCTTCACGATATCCAGGCCGTACAGGTCGGCGCAGGCGCGGGAGGCGATGACCGCCAGGTCGTCCCGGTCGCTCTTGGCCACGTATTCAGCGGCGACGGCGGTGTTTTCCATCACGGTCGCCTTGATCTGGGGCTGGGAGGCCAGGAAGTTGCCGCACTGGCGCAGGGCCTGCTCGTGGGAGACGACCTCCCGGATGGGGGTGTTTGACGCGCCGTTCTTGCGCATCAGGCGGTGGTCGATGCGCAGCCTCTGGGCGCCGACGATGTAGAAGTGGTACTTCTCCATCAGGTCGTACACCTGGGTGACGGAGCCAGCGGTGCTGTTCTCGATGGGCAGTATGCCGTACTGGCACATGCCGCTCTCCACGGCGCGGAACACGCCGTCAAAGCTGTCGAAGTACAGGATGTCGGGGTAGGGGAACAGCCGCTCGCAGGCCTGCTGGGCATAGGCGCCCTCGGTGCCCTGGCAGGCCACCAGCGCGTGCTCGGGCAGGCGCTTCCCCTCGGTCTCGGACAGGGCCCGGGCGATCTTGTCCGTCAGCGGGCTCTTGCGCTCCCACAGCGCGGACTGGTAGCTGCGGCTCAGGTCGAAGATGTGGGAGTACAGGGCGTCGATATAGGGGGCCAGCTCCGACCCAGCCCTGGCGGTGAGCCGGTTGACGATCTCCCGCTCCCGGGCGTGGTCGCGGATGGGGCGGCCCGTCTGCTGCTTGGCTTCGGCGACGGCGGCGGAGCAGGCCATGCGTTTGGCGAACAGCTCGGAGAGCTGGTCGTCGATGGCGTCGATGTTCTGGCGGATCTCATTCAGTTCCATGGTGACACTCCTTTTCGCGGTCAGTCGTTCAGCAGCAGGTCGTACAGCGCGCAGGCCACGGCGGCCTCCACGACGGGCACGGCCCGGGGGACGATGCAGGGATCGTGGCGGCCGGAGACGGCGAGCGGCGCGACCTCGCCCCGGCTGAGGGACACCGAGCGCTGCTCCCGGGCGATGGAGGGCGTGGGCTTGAAGGCCGCCCGCACCACCAGGGGCATGCCGCTGGTGATGCCGCCCAGGACGCCGCCGTGGCGGTTGGTCTCGGTGAGCACGCGTCCGTCGTTCACAATGAAGGCGTCGTTGTGGGCGCTGCCCTTCAATTCGGCGGCGGCGAAGCCCAGGCCGAACTCCACGCCCCGCACCGCGGGGATGCCGAACAACGCCTGGGCGACGCGGTTCTCCACGCCGTCGAACATCGGATCGCCCAGCCCGGCGGGCAGGCCGTCGGCGAAGCACTCCACCACGCCGCCGACGGAATCGCCCTCGGCGCGGGCCTGCTCGATGGCCTCCGCCATGCGGCGGGCGGCCTCCGGGTCCACGCAGGGCAGAGGGCCCTCGCACAGCCCGTCCATTGGGGGATGGACCGGGTCGACGTCCGCGTCCCGTATGCCGGCGACGCTGAGCACCCGGGCGCGGACGCGGATGCCCGTCTGCTCCAGCTGCTTCAGGGCCAGGGCCCCGGCGAAGCACAGCGGCGCGGTGAGCCGGCCGGAAAACTGGCCGCCGCCCCGGATGTCGTTGTGGCGGTCGAACTTTACGGCGGCGGTGTAGTCCGCGTGCCCGGGCCGGGGCACGTCCCGCAGGCTGTCGTAGTCCCGGCTGCGGGCGTCGCCGTTCTCGATGACGGCGCACAGCGGCGCGCCGCAGGTCTCGCCCCGGTCGTTGAGGCCGGAGATGATCCGGGGGACGTCGGCCTCCCGGCGGGCGGTGGACAGGGCCCCGCCCGGGGCGCGGCGGGCCATGAAGGCCCGGATAAATTCCATGTCCGGCACGATGCCGGCGGGGAGTCCCTCGATGACCGCGCCGATCATCGGCGAGTGGCTCTGGCCGAAGATCTGCACCACGTACTTACTGCCCAGTCGATTCGACATGCGCGCGCCCTCCCAGCTGATTGAAGTCCCGGAAGAAGTCCGGGTAGGATTTTTCCATGGCCTCCGCGCCGGTGATGCGCGTCGGTCCCTGCGCCGCGGCGGCGAGTATGGCCGCGGCCATGACGATGCGGTGGTCATTGGCGCCGTCCACGGTGCCGCCGGTCAGGGGGAGCCCCCCGTCGACGATGAGTCCGTCCGGCTCGGCCTCCGCCCTTCCGCCCATGGCGTTGATCATGGCGGCGGTGGTGGCGAGGCGGTCGCTCTCCTTCAGCCGCAGCCGCGCCGCGCCGGTGATGCGCGTCCTTTGCGGCATGAGGGCCGCCGCGGCCGCCAGCGCGGGCACCAGGTCCGGCACGTCGCGGACGTCGATCTCTTCCCGGCCCATCAGGTCGGGAAAGGCGCGGTCGCCCTGGGGACTGTCAGGACGCAGCCCCTCCAGGCGCACGTAGGAGCCGAGGGCGTTGGCCGCCAGCCAGAAGGCCGCGGCGGACCAGTCGCCGTCCACCTCCAGCTCGCCGGGGGAGCGGTAGGCCTGCCCGCCGGGAACGCGCCAGCCGCCGGAAACGGTGAGGACCTCGATGCCGAACTGCCGCAGCGCGTCAAGTGTCATGTCCACGTAGCCGGAGGACTCCAGCGGCGTGGTCAGCGCGATCTCGCTGTCCTCTGCCAGCAGGGGCAGGGCGAACAGCAGGCCGGTGACGTACTGGCTGGAGACGTTCCCGGGGAGTGCCCAGCGTCCGCCGGTGACGGGGCCCTGCACGTTCATCGGCAGCGTGTCGGCATCGACGCCGGCTCCGTGGGCGCGGAGCGCGTCGGTCAGCGCGGCGTTGGGGCGCTCCGGGAGTCGGCCGTGCCCGGTGAAGCAAGTGGGGATGCCCAGAGCGGCGGCCACCGGCAGCAGGAAGCGCAGCGTGGAGCCGCTCTCGCCGCAGTCCAGAAGCGCCGACTTCGGGCGAATTGCTGATGGCGTCACGCGGAGACCACCCTCGACGGGGCGGATGTCCGTTCCCAGCAGCGCGGCGAGGCAATGGGCCGTGGCCTCGATGTCCCGGTTTGAGGCGTTCAGGCGGATGTCGGTGGGCGCGTCCGCCAGCGCGGCGCAGATCAGCGCCCGGTGGGCGGCGGACTTGGAGGCGGGGACGCGGACCGTCCCGGCCAGCCGACCCGGCTGGACGATGATGTTCATAGGCCCAGCGCCTCCTGCGTGGCCAGCGCCCGCTCGAACCGCGCGGGCAGCTCGGCGACGGGAACCTTTTTCAACACGCAGCGCCCGATGGCCTCCGGCAGCACCAGCGTCACCGTGCCGCCGGAGCGCTTCTTGTCGGACAGGGCCGCCTCCGCCAGCTTTGCCGCCGGATAGGCGCAGCGGGTGGGCAGGCCGTTGGCCCGCAGGGCCCCTGCCAGCCGCAGGATCAGCGCGTCCGGACAGTTCGCGGTGGCCGCGGCCATCCACAGGCCGATGCCCACCGCCTGGCCGTGGAGCATGCCCAGGCCGGAGCAGACCTCGATGGCGTGGCCGAAGGTGTGGCCCAGGTTCAGGAAGGCGCGATTGCCGGTGTCGAACTCGTCCCCGGCCACCACGTCCCGCTTGTAGGCGACGCAGCGCTCCACCACCTCGTCGATGGCGTCCCGCCAGCCGCCGCCCTCCAGCAGCGCGAACAGCGCCGGATCGTTCAGCACGCCGCACTTGATGGCCTCCGCCGCGCCGTTGGAGAGCTGCTCCGGCGGCAGGTCCCGGAGGACGTCGGTGTCGGTGACCACCAGGCTGGGCTGGTGAAACGCGCCTACCATGTTCTTGCCGAAGGGCATGTCCACGGCGGTCTTGCCGCCCACGGAGGAGTCCACGGCGGCCAGCAGCGTGGTGGGCAGCTGCACGAAGCGGATGCCCCGGCAGTAGATGGCGGCGGCGAACCCGGCCAGGTCGCCCACGACCCCGCCGCCCAGCGCCACCACCAGGTCGCTGCGGGACAGCTTTGCCTCGCCCATGGCGTTCAGCAGCTCCGTCAGGGTGTCCAGGTTCTTGCTGGCCTCCCCGGCGGGAAAGGCGAAGCGAACGACCTCGAAGCCCGCGTAGCTGAAGCTGATCTGCACCCGGTCGCCGTAGAGCTCCTCCACGGTGTCGTCGGTGACGAGCATGCACTTGCAGGGGTTGATCACCTTCGCGGTCAGTTCGCCGGAGCGGTCGATGAGCCCCTCGCCGATCAGGACGTCGTAGGCGGTGGAGGCATTGACGTGTACGGTGCGCATGGGAAAACCCCTTCCGTTAATTGAGAATTGGGAATTGGGAATTGAGAATTGGGAAAGTCGGGGTATTACAGGTTCGGTTCCATGGGACAGAGGGAGGGCCTGGAACCGGACGGGGTGCGGCTGTTCACAAATTCAGTTCCATGTAGCGGCGGTAGGTCGTAAAGCCCACGGCCTCGTAGAAGGCGAGGGCGTCGTCGTTAAAGGCCCACACATCCAGATCGAGGCGGTTGAAGCCGCGTTTGCGGGCGTCCCGCTTCATGTATTCCACCAGCGCCGTAGCCACGCCCCTGCGGCGATAGGTCGGGTCCACGCCGAACTCCTCCACGTGGTAGAAGTCCAGCGCCAGGGTATAGGGCCCTTCGGGGCGGTGGACGAACTGCACCGTGGCAAAGCCGGCGATCTCGCCGTCCACCTCCGCGACGAGCACGTCGAAGCGGTCGGATTCGAGCTGGTCATAGACATGGGCCTGCAATTCAGGTCCGAAGCCGGGCTTGAAGTGCCGGGGGCGGCCCTCGACGTGCAGGTCGTTCACCTGCCTGCGCAGCTCGTTGACGCGCTCCAGCTCCTCCCGCCTCGCGGGGCGGACGACGATGCTCATAGTGACAAATCTCCTTTATACTTTGTTTGAAGAGTTTGGAGTTAAGAGTTCAGAGTTAAGAGTATAGAGTTCAGATAGAGTCAGCCTGAGGTGCGTGGAAGCAGAGCCCATGCATTATAATCTCAACTCTCTTCACTAATCCAGCGCTTCCTTGGCGATTCGGCCCTCCCGCAGCACCGGCAGCACCCTGTCCGGGTCGGCGGAGGCCAGGGCGTCCCGGTACTGGTTCAGGCGCAGGATCAGGTCGTCCAGCGCGGGCAGCAGCAGGTCGTTGTTCTCCAGGAACAGCTCCGTCCACATGGTTTCGTTCATGCGGGCCACGCGGGTCAGGTCCAGGAAGCTGCCGGCGGAGAAGCCCTTGTGATCGGCGGCCAGCGGGTTTTTCACGTAGGCGCCGGACACCACGTGGGCCAGCTGGCTGGTGTAGGCGATCATCTGGTCGTGGGCCTCGGGGGTACAGAAGCGCACCATCTTGAAGCCGGATTCCAGGAAGAAGGCCTTGGCAGCCTCCCGGGCCTCGATGGGCACCTCCGCCGAGGGGCAGAGGATCATGGAGGCATTTTCAAACAGGTTCGCCCGGGCATAGGCGAAGCCGGAGAACTCCCGGCCCGCCATGGGGTGGCCGCCGATGTAGGTCCAGGGGTGGGCGGCGGCGATGGGCTCCACCTGGCGGCAGACGTGCCGCTTGACCCCGGCGCAGTCGATCACCAGGGCGTGGGGGCCGAAGGCGTCCGCGTGGGCCGCGATCCAGTCCGCGCAGAGCTGGGGGAACAGGCTGACCAGCACCACGTCGCAGGCGGGCAGCATGTCCTCCGTCAGTTCGTCGTGGATGGCCTCCACCGCCTTCGCCCGAAGCACCACCTCCGGGTTGATGTCACAGCCGAACACCGTGTGCTCGGTGTGCTTGCGTATGCTCATGGCCAGCGAGCCGCCGATCAGGCCCAGGCCGATAATGCCGATTTTCATTGCGATTCACCTTCAAGTCAGGGATTGGGGGTCAGGGAAAAGGGAGTAGGAAACAGGGAAAAGGGAAAAGGGAATAGGGAATAGGGAAAAGGGAAAAGGAATGGCTGAAATCAGGGCACATCCATATCGCCGTTCCCCGGCATTCTGACTGTTGCCTGATGCCTATTGCCTGTTGCCTTCCCAATCATCTCACCGCGTATTCCTTCACAGCCATGATGCGCCTGGCCAGATCGTCGAACTGCTCGGGGGTGAGGGACTGCTTGCCGTCGCACAGGGCGTGGGGCGGGTCGTTGTGCACTTCGATGATCAGGCCATCGGCCCCGGCGACGGTGGCCGCCATGGCCATGGAGGGAACCAGGTAGGCATGACCGGTGCCGTGGCTGGGGTCCACCACCACGGGCAGGTGGGTCAGCCGCCGCAGTACGGGCACCGCGGACAGGTCCAGGGTGTTGCGGGTGTAGGTCTCGAAGGTGCGGATGCCGCGCTCGCAGAGTATGACGTTCTCGTTGCCGCCCGCCATGATGTATTCCGCGCTCATCAGCAGTTCCTCCAGCGTGTTGGCGAGGCCCCGCTTGAGCAGTATGGTCTTGCGGGTCTGGCCCAGCTCCTTGAGCAGTTCGAAGTTCTGCATGTTGCGCGCGCCGACCTGGATCACGTCCACGTCCTCGAACAGGGGCAGGTGGGCGGCCTCCATGATCTCCGTCACGATGGGCAGGCCGGTGGCCTTCTTGGCCTCGCTGAGCAGCTCCAGGCCCTGCTCGTGCAGGCCCTGGAAGGCGTAGGGGGAGGTGCGGGGCTTGAACGCGCCGCCCCGGAGCATGCCCGCGCCGCTGGCCTTCACGCTCTGGGCCACGGCGATGATCTGCTCCCGGCTCTCCACCGAGCAGGGCCCGGCGATGATCTGGAAGTGGCCGCCGCCGATCTTCACGCCGCCGCAGTCCACCACGGAGTCCTCCTCGTGGAACTTGCGGTTGGCGCTCTTGAAGGGCTCCTGGATGCGCTTGACGCTCTCCACGATGTCCAGCGAGCTGATCAGGTCCATGTCCACCCGGCTGGTGTCGCCGATCAGGCCGATGATGGTCTGGTGCTGGCCCTTGGAGATGTGCAGGTCAAAGCCGATGCCCTCCAGCCAGTTGGTCAGGTTCTTCACCTGCTTTTCGTTGACCTTGTCCTTCAACAGAATGATCATGCCGTGCCTTCCTTTCTGCGCGCCGAGGTGGCGCGCCGGAGGTTGCCCTCAATAAAATCGGCCCCGCAGTGAGTTTTACTGCAGGGCCGTTGCAAGTCTGGCTTGAATCCGCGGTACAGCAAAGCTCTTTATCTGCCAAAGCCGATAAAGTAAAAGTAGTAAAAGCTGTAAGCGGCGCGGACCATGGGGTACCTCCGAAGTTTCATACTTTAGTTGGGTAAATTATAGACCGGCAAAGTAGGTTTGTCAATGGGTGTTGCCAATTCTTAACCTGACGCGGCGCGCCAATGGCTTTTCCAATGGCGCGCCGCGTCGATTCGGTCCTGACACCGGGATATCGGCCCTTGGGGATCACCACTCAGGCCGCGCCATGGCGAGTCCTGTGGGTTCGGACCAACCGGACGCGAGGGAGAACCGGCAGCCCCGGTTGATGTCCCACCATCGGCCGTCCTTGTAGCCCGTGAGGGCGATGCCGACGCTGGTCTCGCCGAAGACGGTGTTCACGACCATGAGGTCGGTGTAGCCATCGTCGATCACGCTCTGCATAAGCTCCTCCTCGGTGGGACGGGTGTTCGGCGTCACCGTGTAATCCGTACAGTCGCAGTCCTCCAGCTTCCAGCCGTCGTTGTACAGCACGTACAGCAGCTCGTAGCTGGCCTCGTAGGTGCCGTACTGGTTTTCAGCCCTCAGGGTGACCCACACCCGGTCCTCCATGTCCCGCTCGCGCGTCTGGCGCTGGGTGATCTCAAAGGAGGTCACCTTCAGCCCGCTGCCCTTGAAGCTGGAGTCGTTGGCCATGATGTCGTCGATGATCTGGTTCCTTCCCGCCACGGGCTTGCCGCACGCTGTCAGGGACAGGCATATCGCCAGCGAAAGAAATATCAGCAGTATGTTTTTAAAGCCCTTCATGATGGACGCCTCCTGTCATGCTTCCCTTGGGGGGAGCCTCGCGGTTCAGCGGCTGCCGGGTCGGCTTGCGAACCGGAAACCCTTGACCTGTCTGAATTATAGCGCGCAGGACGGAGGCTGCCGCATTGGGATTTTTCGCCCCGGGCCGCAAGGGCGTTCAGAAACATGAAGTTCGTTTGCGGTCGAGGCACCGCTTTGCGGACCTGCGGTTGGAGGAGCGGTTCACCGGCGGCGGAGGCGCATAGGGTTCACGACATGTTTGTTTCGCCTGCGGAAACCGCGCCGATGGCGGCATCCAGCCATTCGAGGGAGGCACGTCTGTAATCCTCCCGCAGGGCGTCCACACGGTCCCAGTCGATGGGCGCGGCCTCCCTGAAGGCGTCCTTGTGGATGAAGCGGTCCGCAAGCCCGAACTTTTCGCACAGGTCCCGGTACTTGCGACCGCTGCTGCCGTGCTGCAGGGCGTAGAACTCCTTGTGGTAGAGCAGCGACAGGCAAGTGGCGTGGAGCGAGTTGGAAAACACGACCGCTGCGTTGCGCACCAGGGACAGGAATTCCTCGATCCCGGCAGCGTTGTAGGTCTTGTGGCTCAGCTTGTGGTGGGTGAATATGGACACCTCCACCACCTTCAGGCCCCGGGCCCTGGCGAAGCGGTTCACACAGCGGACCATATAGGGGTCCGGGTTGACGGTGTAATAGGCCAGGAGATAGCTGCCACCCACGATTGGCGGGGCCGTGATGGCGTCGAAGTCGCTGGGATCGGCCAGCAGCACCGGGTCGAGCACATCAGCAATGGGCTTGTCGGTCAGCCCGCGGACGATTTCGGAGGCATAGCGCTCGCGCATGGAGATGTGGTCCGGCAGCTTCAGGAGCTCGCGCAGCGCGTCCAGGTCCTCCGCGTTGAACTTCGCCTCGCCCATGCTGACGGAATAAGCGATCTTTGGAATCCTGCGCAAGCCCTCCGGAGCGCCGAAGAACACCGGGTCGAACTTGCCGTTGAAGTAGCGCTTGGACCAGATCACGTCGCTTTCGAAGAATACGCAGTCATAGGGCGGCACTTCGGAATCCAGGATCTCGCGGGTGTATCGGCGCTCCGATACCTGGAGGTGTTCGCCGAAAAAGCGCTGGAAGCGCTTGTACCGGCAGACGAAACCGGGAGTGAGCAGCAGCGAACCCAACAACTTGTGCAGCTTCTGCCCCCTGTGACGGATGAAGTGGGTATATGGGCTGAAATCACGCTTGGCATCGGGCAGGTAATCCAGAATCTCACAGACTTCAATGTCTCCACGGCGCAGCATGAGCTGTTGGAAGATCCAGCTGTGCAGCACTGCGCCATAGTTCAGGCGGCCGGTATGCAAGTTGATGCTGACGATTCCCGCTTTCAAAGCCATATCCCATCCCCCCAATCAAACATATAAAACTGATCATACTTGTAATAATACACCGCATTTGTGGCGTTTTCGGGTCTCTGTGCGGATATAAAATTGAAAGGATTGTGACGCGCGTGTGCCTGCAGGCGTCGTCAACGGGGAATTCCCACGCGAGGGCTGGGCGCTCTTTGTCGCTGGGCGGTTGACAGGCCGCCGGGAAAGGGATATGATCTATAAAGAGAATTATGCGCATCCGGGCGAGGAAAGCCCCGGCCCGGAACCGAAGGGAGGGCGCGGCATGGCGGAGAAACGGCGGGTGGCGTCCGTGGATTGCGCGCGGGCGCTGAGCATGCTGTACATCATCGGCATACACCACATGCAGAGCTTCGTGAGGCCGGGCACGGTCATCGACGCGCTGGCGAATCACGCGGCGCCCGCGCTGTGCGCCTTCACCGCGATCTCGGCCCTGTTCATCGGCCGGAAGCGCTTCGAGAAGCCCGGGGACATCATTTCGTTTTACAAGAGCCGCCTGGTGCGGGCGTATCCGCTGTTCCTGCTGGGGTGTCTGTCGCTGTTCGTGGTGTCGCTGGCGGTGGGAAAGTACTTCAGCGGTGTCCGCCAGCTGCTGCTGACGCTGACGGGCCTGGTCATGATCCTCGGGCCCACGCCAAAGACCATGTGGTACATGAGCATGCTGCTGCTGTTCTGGCTGCTGACGCCGCTTTTCTGCTGGAAGCGGCGGCGCGGAGCGGGGGACATGCTGCTGCGCTTTATCGGGCTGGTTCTGCTGCTGGCCGCCTTCCGGGGCGCTGCGCTGCTGGGCGCGAGGGTGGATTCAAGGCTGTACGGCTATGCCGCGGTGTACTTCGGCACGCTGATCCTGGCAGATAAACTCAAGGTGGACGATGCGCTGCGGGTCGCGTCGCCGGTGATTGCCGCTGCGGTGATCGCGTTGCTGAGCCTTTCGCCGGCGCGTGGGTGGCTGCCCGCCTATCCCCGGGAGGTCGCGCTGGGCGTCGCCGGCGCGGTGCTGATCCTGACCGCCGGCAAGCTGTGCGCCAGGGTCCGCCCCTTGTCCACGGCGCTGGCCTGGATCAGCTACGGCAGCATGGCGGCCTACCTGTTCCACCGCCAGTGGCTCGGGCTGTGCTACTACCTGCTGGGGCCCTTTGGCCTGCCCCTTGCCGCGCTGCTGATGGCGGTGCTGATGGTGGGGGCCTACTGGGTCCAGTGTTTCTACGACCGGAAGGTCGTTCCGAGGCTGCGCTTTTGAGCGGCCCCGGCCCATGATTACAGCGGCTGCGCAGGGCGGATCCTGCGCCGGGAGGCACGAATGTCCATCAAATCATTGATCAAAAAGAGCAATGTCGTCTACCGCGCCGCGAAGGCGGCGGGGGAGGTGCCCTATGCCCTCACCCGGGGCCTGCTGCGCTTGCTCCACGGCCTGTTTGGCGTCTCGGGGGACACGGTGTACTTCTCCAGCTTCAACGGCATGCAGTACAACGACAATCCCCGCTATGTGGCGGAGGCCCTCCACGAACTGAGGCCCTCCGCGAGGCTCGTGTTCCGCCTGAACGGGAAGGCGATGCGGGACCCCCGGGTGCCGGACTACATCGAAAAGGCGCCCCGGTACTCGCTGAAGGCGCTGAAGGCCATGGCCACCGCTCGGGTGCTGGTGAAGAACGCGGGCATGCTGCCCTGGATGGTGAAATTCCCGGACCAGTTCTACGTGCAGACCTGGCACGGCGACCGGGGCTTCAAGCGCATCCGTCTGGACCGGAAAAAGAGCCGCCAGTTCGAGCGGGAGGCGGCATGGCTCGACCTGATGACCTCCGGCTCCGACTTCGGCAGCCGGGTCAACCGCAGCGCCTTCGGCTACAAGGGGGAGAACCTGGAGTGCGGCTGTCCCCGGAATGATCTGCTGCTGAACGGCGAACCCAGCCTTGCGGCGCGGGTCCGGAAGGACCTGGGCATCCCGGAGGGAACCCGGGTGCTGCTGTACGCGCCCACCTTCCGCAGCAGGCAGACCGGCTCCAGCCAGGAGGCCGGGGTGGACCTGGAGCGGGTGCGAGCACGGCTGGAGGCGACCACCGGCGAAAAGTGGCTGTGCGTGACCCGCAGCCACGAGCTGAACAGCGGCGTGCGCTCCAACGCGGCCATGGACGCCAGCGGCTACCCCGAGACCTCGGAGCTGCTGCTGGCCACGGATATGCTGATCACCGATTATTCCTCCATCGGCGGCGACTTCATGCTGCTGAACCGGCCTGTGATCTACTTCCAGCCGGACCGGGGGGACTACGACGCGGAGCGAGGGCTCTACTTCGACCCCGACCAATCGCCGCTGATCGTGGCCCACGACGAGCGGGAGCTGCTGGAGATCCTGTCGAAGCCCATCGACGCCGCGGCGAACTGCCGGGCGGTGCTGGACTTCTTCGGCGTCCACGAGTCGGGACGGGCCGCCAAAATCGTGGCCGAGCGTATCGTCAGGGTACTGGATGAAAAGCATCGATAAACACAGAGTCTGTTTCTAAATTCGGCGAAATGCATTTTCGGCGTCCTAAACTGCATTTCAGCGTTGATTTCCCTTGACTTAGCCCACTAAGCCTGCGGAAAATCGCCTTGAAATGCAGCCCAATCCGCTCGAAACTGCACATGCCTCATTTTAGAAACACACTCTAATGAATTGAGCGGCGCGCGTCCCAAACGCGCGCCGCTTCAGACCACTGACAAAGCCTGCAAACGCGAGAATCTCTGCCGACGAAAGAGGACCGGCAGAGATTTTTGCTTGCATTGTTGGCTGGGCCCATTGAAAAGGGTTGGTTAAATGTGAGCCAAGCTTTAACTTGACTTCTGCGCCCATTGGATTATAATTAGCTTGTCTAACTAACTATCGACGAAAATGTGACATCCGGAAAACGGGGAGGCGCGTAGGATGGATGCCCTGGGCAACGAGCTGAACCGGCTGCTGGTGGACACCTATCGCGCTGCCGGCAAGATCGAGGAGATCATGCTGGAAGACCTGAGCGACGGGAAGCTGAGCATGTCGGAAATGCGCGCCATCGAATGCGTGGGAAGCGGCCGGCAGAAGGGGAGGACCGTCACCGAGATCTCCCAGGAGCTGGACATCACGCTGCCCTCGGTGACAGCGATGATGAAGCGCCTGGAGACCAAGGGCTACGTCACCCGCCAGCGCAGCCTCGAGGACGCCCGACAGGTGCGCGTGCGCCTGACGGAGTCCGGCACCCACGCCTACATCGGCTACCTGTTCGCGCAGCGCAAGATGATCAATGCCGTGCGCAGGAGCTTCGAGGACGATGACGCTGAGGTCCTGGTCCGCTCGCTGAAGAGCCTGAACGAATTCTTCCGCCAGAAAATGGAAGAATTGAAGTAATTGAGTCAACAGGCATCAGGCAACAGGCAGCAGTCAGATAGCCGATTGACCGTGAGATGCTGGGATTCCTGTTGAACTCTGGTAGCCTGACTGATGCTTAATGACCTGATGACTCGTCGTTTCCCAGGCACTCTGACTGTTGCCTGATGCCTGTTGCCTAATGACTAAACAGCATTCTGACTGCTGCCTGATGCCTGTTGCCTAATGACTAAACAGCATTCTGCCTGTTGCCTGCTGCCTTTTGCCTAATGACTGAAAAGGGGGGCTTTCCTTTGAAAATACTCGGAACCGGCAGCGCTCTGCCGGAGAAGGTCGTGACCAATGACGACCTGACGGCGTTCCTGGACACCAACGACGAGTGGATATCCACCCGCACGGGCATCCGGGAGCGCAGGGTACTCTCCCACGAGACGCTGCAATCGCTGGCGGAGCGGGCCGGACAGGCCGCGCTGGAGAACGCGGGCGTCGCGCCGGAGGAGATCGACTTCGTGCTGGTGAGCACCGTACAGGCGGAGACGCTCAGCCCCGCCCTAGCCTGCGACGTCCAGCCTGCCCTGGGGCTGAAGTGCATGGGCATGGACCTCAACGGCGGCTGCACCGGCTTCATCGCGGCGCTGTCCGTGGCCGAGGGCCTGCTGGCCTCCGGCCGGGCCCACAAGCTGCTGGTGATCAGCGCCGAGGCGCTGTCCCGGTTCGCGGACTGGACCGACCGCAGCACCTGCGTGCTGTTCGGCGACGCGGCGGGGGCCGTGGTGGTCGGCGAAGGCGAGGGCCTGGAGGACATCCGCTTCAAGAGCGAGCCGCGCCGGGACGTGCTGTGCGCCAGCACCCCGCCGGGAAACAGCCCCTTCGCCATCGACCCCAAGCCCGCCCAGTACCTGAAGATGCAGGGCCAGGAGGTCTATAAGTTCGCGGTCTCCCACTCCTTCCGGGATATCCGGGAGATGCTGGAGGCGCATGGGCTCGCGGCGGAGGACGTGGACTTCTACGTGCTGCACCAGGCCAACATGCGCATCCTCGAGGCGGTGCGCACCCGCCTGAAGGTGGACGAGACCCGCTTCCCCCACAACATCGAGCGCACGGGCAACACGTCCTCGGCCACCGTTCCGGTGCTGCTGGACGAGTTGAACCGCTCCGGAAAACTGAAACCGGGCTGCCGCGTGATCCTGAACGCCTTCGGCGCGGGATTGTGCACGGGTACGGCGCTGCTCACCTGGTGATGCGCAAGCTCACCGAACAGCGCCCGCGGCATTGACATAACCCCATATCACAGACCCAAAAATCAGGAGGAATTGACAATGAACAACGTTTTTCAGAAGATCGTGGACACCATCGTGGACGCCAAGGGCATCGATGCCGCTTCCATCACTCCCGAGAGCAGCTTCAAGGACCTGAACGTGGACTCCCTGGACATCGCCGAGATGGTCATGACCCTGGAGGATGAGTTCGGCATCACCATCGAGCTGGAAGAGGGCGTCACCACCGTGCAGGATCTCGTGAACCTGATCGAGAGGATCAAGGGCTGATGCTGCGCTCCAGAATTTGCGAAGCCATCGGCATTCGCTATCCCATTTTCCAGGGCGGCATGGCCTGGGTTTCCGATGCGAAGCTGGCGGCGGCCGTCTCCAACGCGGGCGGCCTGGGCATCATCTCCGCGATGAATGCGGATGAGAACTACGTCCGCGACCAGATCCACCTGTGCCGCGAGCTGACCGACAAGCCCTTCGGCGTGAACATCATGCTGATGAGCCCCCACGTGGAGGCCGTGGCGAAGCTGGTGGCCGAGGAGAAGGTGCCGGTGGTCACCACCGGCGCGGGCCTGCCCGGCAAGTACATGCCGGCGTGGATCGAGGCGGGCATCAAGGTGGTGCCCGTGGTTCCCTCCGTGGCCATCGCCCGGCGCGTGGAGCGCAGCGGCGCCACCGCCGTGATCGCCGAGGGCACCGAGTCCGGCGGCCACGTGGGCGAGCTGACCACCATGGCCCTGGTGCCCCAGGTGGTGGACGCGGTGAAGATCCCCGTGCTGGCAGCCGGCGGCATCGCCGACGGTCGCGGCATGGCGGCGGCGTTCATGCTGGGCGCCGAGGGCGTGCAGTGCGGCACCCGCTTCCTGTCCGCCTATGAGTGCGGCATCCATGAGAACTACAAGAAGAAGGTCATCGACGCCCGGGACATCGACACCCAGGTGACCGGCCGCAGGCTGGGCCATCCGGTGCGGGCCCTGCGCAACCCCTTCGTCAATAAGTTCGCCGAGCTCGAACGCAACCCCGAGGTCTCCGACGAGGAGCTCTCCGCCTTCGGCACTGGCGCCGTGCGCAAGGCCGCCGTGGACGGCAACCTCCAGGAGGGCAGCTTCCTGGCCGGCCAGATCGCCGCGATGGTGAAGCAGGAGCAGAGCGCCAAGGACATCGTCGAGGACCTGATGCAGGGCTGCGAGGCGCTGCTGAACAGGGCCGCGGAGAGAGTAGAGTAAGAATTGAGAATTGGGAATTGAGAATTGGGAATTAAAGTGTGCCTGGGAAGTCGAAACAGTAGCTATTCCTTTTCCCTATTCCCTATTCCCTTTTCCCTTTTTCCTGTTCCCTTTTCCCTCTCACCCGACTCCAATATCACAAACCGGAGGAACTATTATGCTGAACGGTAAAATTGCGCTCGTCACCGGCGGCGCGCGCGGCATCGGCCGCGCCATCGCGCTGAAGCTGGCAAGCCAGGGCGCGGATATCGCCATACTGGACGCGGGCAGCCTGGAGCTGTCGGAGCAGACCGCCGAGGAAATTCGCGGGCTGGGCGTGCGGGCCTTCGCCGCGCAGTGCGACATCACCGACTACGATCAGGTGACCGCTGCCGTGGCCCAGGTGAAGGAAGCGCTGGGCGGCGTGGACATCCTGGTGAACAACGCGGGCATCACCCGCGACAAGCTGGCCCTGCGCATGACCCCGGAGGACTTCGACGCGGTGCTCTCCGTGAACCTGAAGGGCACGTTCCTGATGATCAAGGCCCTGTACGCGGACTTTATGCGCCGCCGCAGCGGCAGGATCATCAACATCGCCTCCATCTCCGGCCTGATGGGCAACGCGGGCCAGGCGAACTATTCCGCCTCCAAGGCGGGCGTGGTGGGCCTGACCAACCATCGCCCGGGAGCTGGCCAGCCGCAACATCACCTGCAACGCCATCGCGCCGGGCTTCATCGAGACGCCCATGACCGCGAGCATGAACCAGGACGCGCTGGAGGAGGCCTGCAAGAGCATTCCCCTGCGCCGGATGGGCAAGCCCGAGGACGTGGCCAACCTGGCCGCCTTCCTGGCCAGCGACGACGCGGGCTACATCACCGGCAGCGTGATCAACGTGGACGGCGGATTCTTTATGAGGTAATTGTGGACGGGGGACATCCTATGAAACGAGTAGTGATCACCGGCGTGGGCGTCATTTCCCCGGTGGGCAACGACGCGAACCGCTTTTTTGAGAACCTGACCGCGGGCGTGTGCGGCATCGGCCCGATCACCCGCTTCGACACCGAGGGCTACAAGGCCAAGGTGGCGGCGGAGGTGAAGGGCTTCGATCCCGAGGCCTTCGGCATCGATCGCGCCCAGGCCAAGCGCATGGACCTGTTCGCCCAGTACGCCATGGCGGCGGCCATCCAGGCCGTGGCCGACAGCGGCATCGAGGGCGGCGTGGCCCCGGAGCGCTTCGGCGTGTACGTGGGCAGCGGCATCGGCGGCATGCAGACCTTCGTGGCCGAGACCGAGAAGCTGCTCAATCGCGGCCCCGGGCGGGTGTCCCCGTTCTTCGTGCCGATGATGATCGGCAACATGGCGGCGGGCAACATCGCCATCCGCTTCAACGCCCAGGGTCCCTGCCTGCCCGTGGTGACGGCCTGCGCCACCAGCAGCCACGCCATCGGCGAGGCCTTCCGGGCCGTGAAGTACGGCCACGCGGACGCCATCATCGCCGGCGGCGCGGAGGCCACGATCATTCCCCTGGCCGTGGCGGGCTTCTCCAACATGAAGGCGCTGAGCGAGAGCACGGACCCCGAAGCGGCGTCCCTGCCCTTCGACGCCCGGCGCTCCGGCTTCGTGATGGGCGAGGGCTCCGGCATACTGGTGCTGGAGGAGTATGAGCATGCCCTGGCCCGCGGCGCGAAGATCTATGCCGAGGTGGTCGGCTACGGCAACACCTGCGACGCCTATCACATCACCGCGCCCCACGCCGAGGCAATCGGCGCCGCCAACGCCTTCAAGCTGGCGCTGGAGGAGGCCGGTTGGCAGGGTGAGAAGCTGTACATCAATGCCCACGGCACCGGCACGCCGATGAACGACAAGGTGGAGACCCTGGCCATCAAGAAGGCCCTGGGCGAGGAAGCCGCCCGCGCGGCGCTGATCAGCTCCACCA
This sequence comes from uncultured Eubacteriales bacterium, assembly GCA_902801165.1. Lineage (GTDB taxonomy): Bacteria > Bacillota > Clostridia > Christensenellales > Aristaeellaceae > UBA2862. The sequence goes on from CADCHI010000003.1 coordinate 20,196, forward strand.
AGTCCATGACCGGCCACATGCTGGGCGCGGCGGGCGCGGTGGAGGCCATCGCCTCTGCCCTGGCGCTGAAGAACGGCATCGTGCCGCCCACCATCCACCTGAGCGAGCCCGACCCCGAGTGCGATTTGAACTACGTGCCCGGCACGGCCGTCAAGGCGGACGTGGAGCTGGCCCTGTCCTCTTCGCTGGGCTTCGGCGGTCACAACGCCGTGGTGGCGATGAGGAAATACTGATTGCAAGGCAAATCAGTATTTCAGGCAGCAGGCATTAGGCAACAGGCAACAGTCAGGATGCTGTAAGGGAACAGGGAAAAGGAACAGGAAATGCCGGAGAAACGAAACGGCGGTCAAGCCTGCCCTGAACTGTAATCGGAGGGAAACGATATGGCAACCGAACGACTCAACCGCGAACAGATCAAGGAAATCCTGCCCCATCGGGACGACATGGCCCTGCTGGACGAGGCCGCCCTGCTGGAGGACGGCACCGCCGAGGGCATCTACCACGTGCGGGGCGACGAGTTCTTCCTGCGCGGCCACTTCCCGGGCAACCCGGTGGTGCCGGGGGTCATCCAGTGCGAGATCATCGCCCAGGCCTCCTGCATGCTGATGAAGGACGCCATCCCCGGCGCGACGCCCTACTACGCGGGCATCAACAGCGTGCGGTTCCGCCGCCCGGTGCGTCCGGGGGACACCCTCACGGTGCACTCCCAGCTGGTCCGCAGCAAGGGGCCGCTCTTCGTCGTCAAGGGCGAGGCCCGCGTCGGCGACGAGCTCTGCGCCTCCGGCGAGTTCATGTTCATGATCGCGAAATAAAGGTTTAACAGCACACCGTGTAACAAGGCGAGACCGGGGAATCTGCCCCGGTCTCGCCGATTATTGGGATTGTACATGATTGGGAAAACGGAACGTTTTCCGGGTCGGCGGGTTCCGAAGGAACGCGCCGACAATCATTATGGATCACACAAACGCGTTCCTGTCCGCGTCGTAGCGGAAGCCCGCGGCGGCCATGGTGTCGAGCAGATGCTGCTTGTCCTCGTCCATGTCCTCGCACAGGGCGTCCAGGGAGCCATAGAAGTCCCGCAGCTTCATGTTCAGCACGCTGAACAGTATGATCGGGTCCTTGGGCAGTCCGGCCATGCGCATCACCTCCAAGTGGTTCCATTATGCCGCAAAACGCAGAAAAACGCAAGGGCGGGGGAGGAGATTTCCGCCATTTATGGGCAAAGAAACAGCCGCGGGCGGCAGGCGTCCGCGGCTGAATGCCGTCTATTGATCGAGGATGCGGGCCAGGAATTCCCGGGTGCGGGGCTGCGTGGGGCGGGTGAAGATCACCTCGGGGGTGTCGCTCTCCACGATCACGCCGCCGTCCATGAACACCACGCGCTCGCAGACGTCCCGGGCGAAGCCCATCTCATGGGTGACCACCAGCATGGTCAGGCCGGAGCGGGCCAGGTCCCGCATGACGGCCAGCACCTCGCCGACCATCTCCGGGTCCAGCGCGCTGGTGGGCTCGTCGAACAGCAGCACCTCCGGGTTCATGGCCAAGGCGCGGGCGATGGCCACGCGCTGCTTCTGGCCGCCGGAGAGTTGGCGGGGCTTGGCCTTCACGAAGCTGCTCATGCCCACCTTGTCCAGGTAGTCCATGGCGATCTTCTCGCTCTCGGCGCGGCCGCGCTTGAGCACCTTCATCTGGCCGACCACGCAGTTTTCCAGGGCCGTCATGTTGTTGAACAGGTTGAACTGCTGGAACACCATGCCCACCTTGGCGCGGTACATCTGCAAATCGAAGCCGGGGCTGCGGATGTCCTGGCCGTGGTAGAGCACCTCGCCGCCGCTGGGCTTTTCCAGCAGGTTCATGCAGCGCAGCAGCGTGCTCTTGCCGGAGCCGCTAGAGCCGATGATGGAGACGACCTGGCCCTTGGTGACGGAGAAGTCCACGTCCTTGAGCACCTCATGGTCGCCAAAGGACTTGCTCAGGTGGCGCACGGCGATGATGGCGCCGTCGTTGCGCGTCTCAGGCATGCTTCTCGCCTCCCTTCAGCATCAGCTCCACGTCCGGCACGGTCTGGGAGCCGTGCATGACGTAGTTCTCCGGGCCGTCCATCTTCTTCTCCAGCCAACGCAGCAGCCGGGTGACGGTGAAGGTCATCACGAAGTAGACGCAGGAGGTGATGAAGAACACCTCGAAGTACTTGAAGTAGGTGCCCGCCGCGGACTTCGACACGAAGAACAGCTCCGTCACGGAGATGACGTTCAGCACGGAGGTGTCCTTGATGTTGACCACGAACTCGTTGCCCAGGGCGGGGAGGATGTTGCGGATGGCCTGGGGCAGCACCACGTTCAGCATGGACTGGCCGTAGGTCATGCCGATGGCCAGCGCGGCCTCCTGCTGGCCGGGGTCCACGCTCTGGATGCCGCCGCGGACGATCTCCGACAGGTACGCGCCGGTGTTGATGGACACGATCACGAAGCCCGCCAGCAGGTGGGGCAGGTTGATGTGCAGCACCGAGGCCATGCCGTAGAAGATGACCATGGCCTGCACGATCATGGGCGTGGAGCGGAAGACCTCGATGTAGACGCCCAGCAGCGTGCGGGCGACCTTCAGCAGCCAGTAGCGCGCAAGGCCGTTCTCCCTGTCGCAGGGCATGGCGCGCACGTAGCCCACGCCCAGTCCGATGATGAAGCCCACGACGGTGCCCGTCAGCGAGATCAGCAGCGTGGTGCCCGCGCCCTGCAGAAACAGCGGGCCGTAGGTCTTTACGAAGAAGAAAACCCATTCAAAGAAGCCGGATTGCGCGGTCGGCAAGGGGATCAGACCTTTCGTGGTAAAGTGAAACCCGCAAAAAGCGGGGAAAGGGAATGGGGAATGAGCGGCTGTTCGGCTCGCTCAATTCCCAACTCCCCATTCTCAATTCTCAATTCAAGCGTGTGCTCATTCGGCGCTCACCGGCTGGTTCAGCACGGCGTTGTCCATCAGGGCGTTGCGCGCGTCGGTGTCGATCTCGGCGAGGGCGGCGTTGATCTGCTCGATCAGCTCCGGCTGGCCCTGCTTCAGGGCCACGGCGATGGAGGTGTCCTCCTCGGAAGCCTCGAAGCCCGGGGTGACGAAGGTCAGGTCGGCGTTGGCGGCGCAGGCGGAGACCGCGCCGGGACGCTCGGAGATGTAGCCGTCGATGGCGCCGGAGCTCAGGGCCGTGATCATGGCCGGGAAGGTCTCCATGGCGGGCATCTGGTTCACGCCCTCCAGCTGGGGGATCACGGTGTAGTGGAAGGTGTTCAGCTGGGCGGTGATCTTCGCGCCGGCGAAGTCGGCCAGGGTCTGGGCGTCGGCGTAGCCGCCGTCGGCCCGGACGACCACCACCAGGTCGCTGTTGTAGTAGGCGTCGGTGAAGTCCACGGTGATCTTGCGCTCGCCGGTGGGGGACATGCCCGCGATCACGGCGTCGATCATGTCGGAGTTCAGGGCGGGGATCAGGCCGTCCCACTCGATCTTGACCACGACCAGCTCCTTGTCCAGGGCCTCGGCGATCCGCTTGGCGATCTCGACGTCGTAGCCGCCGGCATAGCCCATGCCGCCGTCGATGGGCACGCTGTTCTCATCCGCGTCCACCTGGGTCCAGTTGAAGGGGGGATAGTCGCATTCCATGCCCACGCGGAACTGGCCCTCGGCGAAGGCGCAGGCGCTGAGCAGCATCAGGGCGGCCAACAGGATGGTGACGATTCTCTTCATGGTGATTGCCTCCTCAAAAGGTTGAAATAGAAAATGTGGCCGAAGTTCTATACTCCGGTCACACGACAACCGCCCGGGAGGGGCAATTCACATTGAGATCAGAGATAGCGCTCCACAACGATCGTTGTGACAGTGAACCGCATGTTTTGCGGTCCCCCAACCCGTCGGGCCTCCAGCCCCGCCGGATTTCGGCGAAATTCCCTTTCCCGCCGCGTCAGCGCCCCTGGAGGGGCTCCGCGGCGCTACTGATGAATCCCGCGCCTCTATCGACCATGCATTTTACTTTATTATAGTAACACTGCAATGAAAGTCAAGGGTTTGACGCCATAATTAACCCACACTTTGCATCAAGCGGCGACCGAAGATGCAAAAAGCCCCGCCGCATACCGTTGGATGGGCGAGGCTTTGCAGTTCGGGTCGGGGCGTTATTCAGCGGACTGGGCCTCGGCGGCCGCCTGGGCCGCGGCCATGGCCGCCAGCGCGCGCATGCGGCGCTCGGCGTTCTTCGGGTCCTCCACGAAGGGCACCACGCCCTCCACCGCGTCGGCGGGCCGGATGCGGGCGTCTTCGTAGTCGGTGTCCAGCAGCAGGTAGCGGCGGTTGCCCATGCCCAGCTCCTGCATGTAGGAGAGCTGGCGGTGGCCGTGGCGGGTCTCGATGCGCTCCCGCAGGGCGGCGCCGTCCTCCTCCTTCAGGGCGTAGACCAGGTCGATGCAGGCCTGGTCCAGGGCGACGATGTCGGTGGAGGCCAGTATGCCGATGTTCGGCGTGACCACCTGCTCCGCCAGGCAGCCCGCGCAGTCGCAGTCCACGGACATGTTCCGCATGACGTTGACGTAGGTGATGTGCTTGCCGAAGTGGTCCACGGTGGCCTTGGTGGACTCGCTGATGCGCTCCATCAGCTCCTCCATGTCCACGCTCCAGGCCAGCTCCGGGTCCTCGCTGTCGCGGGCGTGGATCATCCGCTTGCCGATCTTGCCGTCGGCGCAGCCGATGCCGATGTTCTTGTTGCTGCCGCCGAAGCCGCCCATGGTGTGGCCCTTGAAGTGGGTCAGCACCACCAGGGAATCGTAGTCCGGCAGGGTCTTGCCCACGGTCATGTGGTCGAACCACTTGCCGTCGGTCACGGGCAGGTCCACGGTGCCCTCGGCGTCGGTGATGTCCACCGGGCAGAAGGTCCAGCCGTTGATCTTCAGCGTCTGCAGGTGCTTTTCGGTGGTGTCCCGGTCGCCCTCGTAGAAGGTGTTGGTCTCCACGATGGTCGCCCCGGGCAGATCCTCTTTGACCAGCGCCTCCACCCACTGGTGGGGGATGATGTTCGGGCCGTACTGCTCGCCGGTGTGCAGCTTGATGGCCACCTTGCCGCAGATCTGGCCGTTCACGCGGGTTGCCGGTGCGCTCCTCATAGGGGACGTAGCGCTCGCCGCCGGCGCCGGGCATGATTTCAGTCATGGTGGAGTTCTCCTTTCGGCCTGGGGGTGTTTGTCAGAATTCGACGGTCTTCGGCGGTTCGGTGAAGCTGGAGAAGGTGGCGACGGCATCCTTGAAGTAGAGCACCTCGGTATTGTCGTCCTCGGCGGAGTACATGTTCTTCAGGGACGGATAGCTGTCCAGCATGTGGGCCTTGGCTTCCACGCGGTCGTCCCGCACCAGCGTGCCCGCCACGCGCAGCCACTTGCCGCCGGCGAAGGCGCACAGCTCCACCTTGCCGTTGGCCTGGATCTGTCTGGAGACGGCCTTCGACTTGCCGGTCTGGATGTAGAGCTTGCCCTCGAACAGGTCCACGGTGCCGAAGGGGCGCACGCGGGGCTGGTCGCCCTCCACCGTCGCCAGATAGTAGGTGCCGCAGTTTTTCAGAAACTCATAGACTTCCTGCATGGTCGCATCCTCCTTGTAGTATATAATGAAGTGTTCAATGGCATTATAGCAGTTTTCCTGACAGGTGTAAAGGTTTATCGGGAAGAAATGCGCTATGCTTTCTCCAGGGCTTGGTAGCTTTTCCGGACGCGGGCGAAGGCCGCCCAAGCGGCGGCGGCGGCGACGGCGGCGAGCAGCGGCTCGTACCAGCCGGGGCCCCAGAGGCCGGATACGGACAGGTACACGGCGCAGCCGGCGGCCCCGATGGCGCTGAAGACGCCGCAGCCCAGGGCGGCGCGGGTCAGGCGGCCCGGGCCGTTCTCCTTCTGGACGATGGTCAGCCGCTCCGGCGCGCCGAGCATGGACGCCAGACCCAGCAGCATGTAGATTCCGGGCAGCAGCCCGATCATCATCGGCACAGCCGCGTAGAGGCACCGCGACGTGGCCCGGGCCGCGCGCAGGTAGGCCAGCGCCGCGATCCAGTAGACGCCGGCGCAGGCGATGGGGAAGCGGGCCCGGTCCCGGGAAGAGGGTCCGCCCGCGGGATAGCGGAAGTAGTCGCCGACGTACTCCACCCGGCGCTTTCCGCCGCCCTCGCCGGGAACGACCCGGTAGCTCTTCCTGTATCTGCGCTCCTTCATGGGGCCACCTCCGATGCGCGTTATGCTCGTATCAGTATAGCATATCCCGAACAAAAAAGGAAGAACCCGGAAATATATCCGGGATATTGAAAAATATTGATAAACTGACAGGGAATAATCCGCAACTGTGCGTTGACATTTAAAAAAACTGTGGTATAGTTAAATAGAATACTTCTGCGCAATGCGCGAAGTGAATACAAGGAGGTTGACCCAACATGAAGAAGCTTTTGGCGATGCTGCTGGCCGCCGTCATGCTCCTGAGCGTGATCGGCGCGGTGGCAGAAGAAACCGCGGAGCAGGGCACTCCCCTGGTCGTGGCGACTTCCACCCTGTCCGAGAAGTTCTCCCCCTATTTTGCCGACACGGCCTATGACCAGGACGTCGTCAACATGACCCAGGCGTCCATGATGACCACCGACCGCACCGGCGGCATCATCTACAACGGCATTGAGGGTGAGACCCACTCCTACAATGGCACCGATTACACCTACTACGGCACCGGCGACCTGTCCGTCGACTACGACGAGGAAGCCGACATCACCACCTACACCTACAAGATGCGCGACGATCTGAAGTTCTCCGACGGAGAGCCCATGACCATCGACGACGTCATCTTCAACTATTATGTGTTCCTGGATCCCGCCTACAACGGCTCCACCACGCTGAACAGCTATGACATCGTGGGCCTGCAGGCGTACCGCACCCAGATCCCCGAGGCCTCCGTCGAGGAGACCAGCGCCACGGCGGCTGCCGTCCGCGAGGCCTATGCGGCCAACGGCGAGGGCTACACCGTGACCGAGTCTGATCCCTTCACCCAGGAAGCCTATGACAGCTATGCCGCCGCCGCGACCCAGCTGTGGAAGGAAGACCTGCAGGGCATCGTGGACTACGTCTACGACAACTACGCTGCCGATTACGCCGAGAGCGTCATGGGCATGACCGCTGAAGAAATCGGCGCTTCCGACGGCGCGAAGATCGCCTTCGGCGCTGCCATGTGGGGCTTCTCCGTCGAGGGCGACGAGCCCACCATCGACGACCTGTTTGCCTCCGTGTTCGCCCAGTATGCCGGCGACCTGGACACCTACCTGTCCGTCGAGTCCGCCACCGGCAACACCGCCGATGAGATCAACAGCGCCCTGATGGTCAAGGTCGCTGAGGACGCGGGCGTCGATATGTCTGCTGGCGTTCCCAACATCTCCGGTATCGTGCGCGTGGACGACTACACCGTGGAAGTGAAGGTGAAGGGCTTCTCCGCCCCCGCCGTGTACAGCATCCTCGGCCTGTCCATCGCTCCCATGCACTACTACGGCGATCCCGCCCAGTATGACTACGAGAACAACCAGTTCGGCCATCCCTTCGGCGACCTGAGCCTGATCCAGGCCAAGAATGCCGAGCCCATGGGCGCTGGCCCCTACAAGTTCGTCAAGTACGAGAACCGCGTCGTGTACTACGAGGCGAATGAGAACTACTATCTGGGCGCTCCCGAGATCAAGAGCTTCCAGTACAAGGAGACCCAGGCGACTGAGGTTGCCACCGCTGTGCAGACCGGCACCGCCGACGGCGGCGAGATGACCGGCTCCAAGGCCAACTTCGAGATGCTGCGCTCCTTCAACAGCAACGGCGAAGTGACAGGCGACGTCGTGACCACCTACTCCGTGGCCAACCTGGGCTATGGCTACATCGGCATGAACGCCGACACCATGAACGTGGCGGGCGAGCCCGGCAGCGACGCTTCCAAGAACCTGCGCAAGGCCTTCGCCACCATCCTGAGCGTGTACCGCGATACCGCCATCGACAGCTACTACGGCGACGCCGCGGCTGTCATCAACTATCCCATCTCCACCACCTCCTGGGCGGCCCCGCAGGCCACCGACGAGGGCTACAGGGTTGCCTTCTCCGTGGACGTGGACGGCAATGACATCTACACCGCCGACATGGATCAGGAAGCCAAGTATGAGGCCGCTCTGCAGGCCGCCATCGGCTACCTGAAGGCCGCCGGCTACACCTTCGACGAGGCCACCGGCAAGTTCACCGAGGCTCCCGAAGGCGCTTCCCTGTCCTATGAGGCGATCATCCCCGGCGACGGCACCGGCGACCATCCGGCCTTTGCCGTGTTGACCGACGCCAAGAACGCCCTGGACAAGATCGGCATCGAGCTGAAGATCAACGACCCCGCCGACAGCAACGTGCTGTGGGATGCTCTGGACGCTGGCACTCAGAACATGTGGTGCGCGGCCTGGGGTGCCACCATCGATCCCGACATGTATCAGGTGTACCACTCCTCCGGCATCGTGGGCCGCGGCGGCTCCGATTCCAACCACTATCACATCCAGTCCGACACTCTGGACCAGCTGATCGTGGATGCCCGTCAGTCCGATGACCAGGATTACCGCAAGCAGGTCTACAAGGCCGCTCTGGACGAGATCATCGACTGGGCCGTTGAGGTTCCGACCTATCAGCGCCAGAACATCGTCATCGCCAGCTCCGAGCGCGTGGACATCCCCACCGTCACCGGCGATGTCACCACCTTCTGGGGATGGCTGTCCGAGGTCCAGACCATGAAGATGGTCGAGGCCGCCAAGTAATTCCTCTCCGAATTATGGTATAAGCCCATGTCCCTGCCGCCCCCTCCCCCCCGGGAGGGAGCGGCTTTGGGACTTTCCGGGCAGATATTCCACGATTTGCCGGTTTGTTGTTCGCGGGGAAATCCGTAGGGGCGGCGCTGCGCCGCCCGCCGGAAACCTGCCCTTCGTTTTGGGCGGGCGGCGCAACGCCGCCCCTACAAGAACGCACACTCAGTCCCCAGGCAAACCGGAGCCGTGAGAGTCTGCGATTTCATTTATTTTATTATTGGGGGAGGAAATCGACCGTGTGGAAATTCATCGTCCGGCGCACAGCGCTGGCACTCGTCATCATATTCTTCGGCGCGTTCATCATCTATGGCGTGATGCGCTGCATGCCCACCAGCTTCGTGGAGAGCCTGGCCCGCCAGAGGGCCGCGGCCTCCTCCACCACCGGCGGCAAGAGCTACCAGGAGTGGCTGACTGAGTTGAACGAAGCCTATCACATGAACGACGACATCGTGACCGGCTATTTCAACTGGCTCGGGGGCGTCCTCAGGGGCGACTTCGGCGTCAGCTGGAAGTACGGCATCCCCGTCGTCGAAAAGTTCGACCAGGTCATCTGGTACTCGGTGGTGCTGAACATCATCACGCTGATCCTGGAGGTGGTGATATGCATACCACTGGGCATCCAGGCGGCGCGGCACCAGTACAGCGGCTTCGACTACGGCATCACCGTGTTCGCCATGCTGTGTATTTCGCTGCCCACCTTCTTCCTGGCCACCGTGCTGAAGTATGTATTCTCGGTGAGGCTGGCCTGGTTTGACCTGTACGGTATCGTGGGCCGCTATCACGAACAGCTGTCCGCCTCCGGGAAGATCTGGGACATGGTGCAGCACATGGTGCTGCCGGTCCTGACGCTGACGATGCTCAATGTCGGCGGCCTGACCCGCTACACCCGCACGAACATGCTGGAGGTGCTGAACGCGGACTACATCCGCACGGCGAGGGCCAAGGGCCTGTCCGAGCGCACGGTCATCAACCGTCACGCCTTCCGCAACACGCTGATCCCCCTGGTCAGCTATATGAGCTACCTGGTGCCCAGCCTGTTCTCCGGCTCAATGATCACCGAGACGCTGTACCAGATCCCCGGCATCGGCTATATTTCCTATGACGCCATGGTGGCGGGCGATCTGCCGTTCACGATGTTCTATGCCGTGTTCGGCCTGCTGCTGACCCAGATCAGCCTGATGCTGGCGGACATCATGTACGCCGTGGTCGACCCGCGCGTGCGCGTGAACTGACGCGGAAAGGAGGACGTTTATCGTGAGCGAAAACAAGGCAAACAACCTGAACAACAACGAAGAACAGCTCGCTCTGGACGACGGCCGCCGCGTCAAGGTGCTGTCGCCCGGCATGATGGTCTTCAAGCGGTTCATCCGCAACAAGCTGGCCATCGCGGGCATCATCATACTGGCATTCATGTTCCTGTTTTCCTTCCTGGGCGGCGTGGTCTCTCCCTACCGCCAGGACCAGGTGTTCTACAAGACCGACAGCGCCAACAAGGAGTACGCCAGCGCCGTGGTGAACACGGAGTACCGCTTCGTCACCCGGGACGGCTCCCGGCTGAGCACGCTGGTGCGCGCCAACTTCAGCCGCGTGATCAAGGACGCGGGGGAGGAGGGCGTCTCCTTCGAGGCCGACGGCGCCGCGTGGACCGTGCGCAAGCTTGGCGACAGCTTCTATTCCATCGGCACCGCCCAGGAGCTGGGCACCGTGACGATGCTGGGCAAGATCGCCGACGTGAAGCCCAACCCCGGCATGGAGATCTCCGACGAGGTGAAGGCCGCCGCGCTGCAGGCGGTGCAGAGCGGCACGCTGGAGTTCGAGGTGGACGGCCAGACCTACCTGCTGACCAAGGGCAAGGCCAAGTCCTACACCCTGGGCACCGTGGCCGAGACGGCTATCGCCAGCCTGCTGTCCTTCGACACCTATTCCAGCGAGGACAACGCGCTGGTCGCTGGCTTTGAGTTCCGCCGCGCCGCGGAGCTGGCCATCAACGAAGGCGAGACCGCCTTTGAGGCCGCGGGCGAGAGCTTCGCCCTCGAGCACGAGGACGGCGGCGCGCTGATCTACCGCGCGGGCGACACCGAGAACCCGATGGCGACGGTCAGCAACGTGATCGTCAACTCCGTGACCAGCGGCGTGTTCCTGCCCATGGACTACAAGGCCGCCGTGGCCGACGCCATCGCCGATCACCAGACCGCCTTCGAGTATGTGAACGCCGACGGCGTGACCGAGCGCCACACCATTCGCATGCGCGGCAACAACTATATCATCTACACCGAGCAGCAGACCTATTTGATCGACATGTACGCCGCGCCGAGCATGGCCCATCCGCTGGGCACCGACGACCACGGCATGGACGTGCTGACCCGACTGATGTACGGCGGCCGCATCTCCCTGATGGTGGGCTTCGTCGTCATGCTGCTGGAGAACCTGATCGGCATCATCATCGGCGGCATCTCCGGCTACTTCGGCGGCTGGGTCGATACGCTGCTGATGCGCTTCGTCGACCTGTTCAACTCCATCCCGTACTATCCGATGATGATCATCGCCGGCGCGATCATGGACGCCTTCGAGGTGCCCCCCTACACGCGCATCTTCCTGCTGATGGCCATCATGGGCATCATGGGCTGGACGGGCGTGGCCCGCGTGGTGCGCGGCCAGATCCTGTCCCTGCGCGAGCAGGACTTCATGGTGGCCACCGAGGCCACGGGCATCCGCATCAGCCGCAGGATATTCCGGCACCTGGTGCCGAACGTGATGCCGCTGCTGATCGTGCAGGCCACCATGGGCCTCGGCTCCATCATACTGACGGAGGCGACGCTGAGCTTCCTGGGTCTGGGCATCAAGTACCCGCTGGCCTCCTGGGGCTCCATCATCAACGCCGCCAGCAACATCTACGTCATGACCAACTTCTGGTACATCTGGATTCCCGCGGGCGTGCTGATCGTGCTGACGGTGCTGGGCTTCAACTTCGTCGGTGACGGCCTGCGCGACGCCTTCGATCCCAAGATGAAGCGCTGACGGGAGGGACAGGACTATGAGCAAAAAGAGCAAGGAAACAAGTTATATTTCCGCCCGGGAGTCCCGCCGGATCAGCAAGGAGAACATCAGGATCACCAAGAAGCTGGACAAGCGACTCTCCCGCAAGCACGTGCCCGAACAGGAGTATCTGACCCAGATGCGCGACGAGGGCAACGTGGTGGAGTTTGACAACCTGCACACCTACTTCTTCACCGACGTGGGCACGGTCAAGGCCGTGGACGGCGTCACCTTCGAGGTGCCCGTGGGCAAGACCGTGGGCATCGTGGGCGAGTCCGGCTGCGGCAAGAGCGTCACCAGCCTGTCCCTGATGCAGCTGGTGCAGCGCCCCAACGGCCAGATCGTCGACGGCGCCATCCGCCTGAACCTGGGCGACAAAGCCTATGACGTGGCGAAGATGCCCATCGAGGCCATGCAGAAGGTGCGCGGCAACATCGTCTCCATGATCTTCCAGGAGCCGATGACCAGCCTGAACCCGGTGTTCCGCATCGGCTTCCAGCTGGACGAGGTCATTTCGCTGCACAACCCGCAGATGGGCAAGGAGGAGGTCAAGGCCCGCTCCATCGAGAGCATCAAGATGGTGGGCATCGCTGACGCCGAGGGCATCTACAACCGCTATCCCCACGAGCTTTCCGGCGGCATGCGCCAGCGCATCGTCATCGCCATGGCCCTGGCCTGCAACCCGCGGCTGATCATCGCGGACGAGCCGACCACCGCCCTGGACGTGACCATCCAGGCTCAGATCCTGGAGCTGCTGCGCAACCTGAAGAGCGAGATCAACGCCTCCATCATGCTGATCACTCACGACCTGGGCGTCATCGCCGAGATGGCGGACTACGTGGTGGTCATGTACGCCGGGCGCGTTGTGGAAAAGGGCCTGGCGAAGGAGGTCTTCCTCGATCCCAGGCATCCCTACACCATCGGCCTGATGGAGTCCAAGCCCGTCATCAACAAGACGGTGGACCGGCTGTATTCCATCCCCGGCGCGGTGCCGAACCCGGTGAACATGCCCGACTACTGCTATTTCCGCGACCGCTGCGAAAAGTGCGTGGCGCGCTGCCAGGGCAAGTATCCGCCGGAGATCCACGTGTCCGACACCCACATCGTCAGCTGCTGGCGGTATTTTGAGGAAGGAGCAGCGAAATGAGCATGAACGCCGTATCTGAAAACGTCGTAGAGGTGCGCAACCTCTGCAAATACTTCCCCATTCGCGCGGGCCTGTTCGGCCGCGTCGTGGGCCAGGTGCACGCGGTGGAGAACGTCAGCTTCAGCATCAAGCGCGGCACCACGATGGGCCTGGTGGGCGAGTCCGGCTGCGGCAAGACCACCATCGGCAAGACGTTGCTGAACCTGACCCCCAAGACCTCCGGCGAGGTGGTCTTTAACGGCAACACCCACCTGGACCAGCTGCGGGGCAAGACGCTGCGGGAGTTCCGGCCGAAGATGCAGATCATCTTCCAGGACCCCTATTCCAGCCTGTCTCCCCGTCTGCCCGTGGGCGAGATCATCGGCGAGGCCGTGCGCGAGCATCACCTGGTGCCCGACCACGAGTACGACGCCTACGTCTCCCGCATCATGAAGGCCTGCGGCCTGCACGACTACCAGAAGGACCGCTATCCCCACGAGTTCTCCGGCGGCCAGCGCCAGCGCATCTGCATCGCCCGCGCCATCGCCCTGAACCCGGACTTCATCGTCTGCGACGAGCCGGTCTCCGCCCTGGACGTGTCCATCCAGGCGCAGATCATCAACCTGCTGGAGGACCTGCAGAAGGAGTTCAACCTGACCTATCTGTTCATCAGCCACGACCTGTCGGTGGTGCAGCACATCTCCGACACCGTGGGCGTGATGTACCTGGGCAACATGGTGGAGTACGCCGGCAAGGAGGAGATCTTTGCCAACCCGCTGCACCCCTACACCCAGGCGCTGTTCTCCGCCATCCCGATCCCGGACCCCACGGTGAAGATGAACCGCATCATCCTGGAGGGCAGCATTCCCTCCCCGGCCAACCCGCCGACGGGCTGCAAGTTCCATACCCGCTGCCGCGAGTGCCGCGAGGTGTGCAAGCAGAAGGCCCCCAAGACCATGGACATGGGCAACGGCCATCGTGTGGCCTGCCACATCTACGACCCCGAGAGCGGCTATGGCAGGGCATAAGAGTGCCGGCAAGGCGAACCTTCCCGCGGGCGACGACGGCAGGACCATCGTCAACATGAACGTGGAGGGCATGCCTTGGTACGCGCCTGAGGGGCTGGACAACAGGGAACCGGGAACAGGGAACAGGGAACAGGGGACCAGGGGAGACGGGCGCAGGCACGAGCTCACCCGGGAGGAGACCCGCTTCTTCACTTGGGGCGCGCTGAAGGCCGCCCTGCTGGTGGTGGGCGCGATGTGCCTGGGAATCGTGCTGTTCGTGCTGTTCTGCCAGTTCGTGTGGTTCCGCTGAGAAAATGGATTTGTTTAAAAGGAAGGGTCTCCGCCGAAAACCGGCGGAGGCCCTTCTTGCTGCGGTGAAGTCAACCTGTTCCAATGCGCGTCCAAGAAGACGCCCTGACAGCCGCTTTCGGCGTTGACAAACCCCGCTTCCTGTGGTACGATTTTGGCAATGACAGCGCCGCGATCCGGCGCGGACGAAAGGACTGGCTGATATGAGGATTGCAATCGGAAACGATCACGTGGGCGTTGAACTGAAACAGCATCTCGTGAAGTACCTCGAGGCCCAGGGCCACGAGGTGGTCAACTTCGGCACGGACGAGACCGCCAGCAACCACTATCCCATCTACGCGGAGAAGGTGGCCAGGGCCGTGCTCTCCGGCGAGTTCGACAAGGGCATCCTGATCTGCGGCACCGGCCTGGGCATCTCCATCGCCGCCAACAAGATCAAGGGCATCCGCTGCGCGGTGTGCTCCGAGCCGGTGAGCGCCGAGCTGTCCCGCCAGCACAACAACGCCAACATCGTGGCCATGGGCGCCAGGATGATCGGCCCCGTGATGGCGGAGGCCATCGTGGACAAGTTCCTGAACACCGAGTTCCTCGGCGGACGCCACCAGCTGCGCGTGGACATGATGACGAAGCTGGAAAACGGCGGAACGCTGGAATAATCGGATCGCAAAATGGGGTTGACAAAAGGCGCGGGATCCACGGCCGACGACAATCGGGCGGGGGTCCCGCGTGGAATTTTGGAGGGAGGCGCGAAGATGTACTGCCAGAAATGCAGGCTTCTGTTTGAAGGGCGTTTGTGCCCCAAATGCGGCAAGGACCGGCACGCGCGGGCGCCGGAGGCGTCCGATCCCTGTTTTCTCATCGAGCGGGGAGAGCCCTGGAGCAGCATGCTCGCTGACGTATTGAAGCAGCACGGCATTCCCGCGATCGTCAGCGGACGCATGGGGGCGGGGCTGGCGACGCGCGTGGGCTCGTTCCTCGAGAGCAGCAGGTTCTATGTGCGCTATGACGACTATGAGCGCGCCAACGCCATCGTGGATGAACTCTTCGGGGACGACGCGCCGAGGTGACGGCTACTGCCCGCGGCGGGCCTGCGGGGTGTAATCCCTTCGCAGTATCGCGTACAGGTCCACGTCGACATATCTGCCCTTGTTGTACAGTCGCTGCCGCAGGGTGCCCTCCTTCTGCATGCCGCACTTGCGCATCACCGCGCCGGAGGCGGGGTTGGTGGTCTCGTGCTGAGCCTCGATGCGGTTCAGGTTCATGCTGCCGAAGCCGTGGGCGATCACCGCCTGGAGGGCCTCGGTCATGATGCCCTGGTTCCAATAGTCCCGGGACAGGGAATAGCCCACCTCGGCGGCGGAGTTGTCGGACTGGATCCACATGAAGCCGATGGTGCCGATGATCTCGCCGGTCTGCTTGTATTCGATGCCCCAGCTGGCGGGCTCATGGTTGCGGTAGCGGCGCAGCATGTAGCGCAGGTAGGCGCGGCTGTCGCTGATGGAGCGGTGCGCCTCCCACAGCACGTGGCGGGCGACCTCGGTGTCGCGGCTGTAGTGGTAGATGTCCGGGGCGTCGTGCATGGTCAGCTTCCGCAGGCACAGGCGCGGCGTGTTCAGGTCGGGCATGTAGAGATAGCTGTCGGCGTAAATCATGGGGGCGCCTCCCGGCTCAGCCGTTGATGATTTGGTTGGCCATCATCGTGGCGCAGATCGTCTTTCCGTCCACGACCTCGCCGCTCATGATCCGCTGCACCAGCTCCGACAGGGGCATGCGCACCACGTTCAGGAACTCGTCCTCGTCGGGGTGGCGTTCCCCGGCGGACAGGTCCCGGGCCAGGTACAGGGAGATGCGCTCGTCGGTGAAGCCTGGCGTGGTGAGCAGGTCGGTCAGGTACGTCCAGCTGGCGGCGACGAGGCCGGTCTCCTCCTCCAGCTCCCGCTTGGCGGCCTCCAGCCGATCCTCGCCGGCGTAGTCCAGCTTGCCCGCGGGGACCTCCAACAGCACCTTGCCGACGGGGGAGCGGAACTGCCGGACCAGCCACACGTTGCCGTCGGCGTCCACCGGCAGCACGGCGGAGGCCCCGATGTGGCGGGCCACCTCCCGCGGGGCGGTCTTGCCGTTGGGCAGGCGGTTGGTCAGGTGGTCGATGTGGAGAATCAGGCCGTCGAACACGCGCTTGCTGTCGACGGTGGTCTCGGTGATGGCGGCGATGCTGTCCTGGTTCATGAGGATCCCTCCGTGTATAAAGCTGACGTATTATTCGACCGGATTGCCGTAAATTCCTGCCGGCGGCGCGGAAAAATATGCGCCTGCCATCCAAGGAAAAATGTGCGGGCCCTTAACTTGTTTTTTTGGCGGTTCTATAGTATAATGATAGTGACCCTACCTGAATATAAAAAGGAGAGGATTGACATGATAAAAGTGATTCTGGGCGACAAGGGCAGCGGAAAGACCAAGCGCCTGATCGACCTGACCAACGACGCGCTCAAGAGTGAGCACGGCAATATTATCTTCATTGATGACGATAAGCGCTATATGTACGACCTGCGGCATGAGATCCGCTTCGTGGACGCCAGCGAATACGCCGCGGCCTACAAGTGCAGCGCGCACGAGTTCCTCGCCTTCCTCAGCGGCATGCTGTCCGCCGACTTTGACCTGTCCCTGATCGCCGTGGACGCCTTCAAGAAGCTGGTCAAGACGCCCCTGGACGACATCGAGATGGAGGAGTTCTTCGAGAAGCTGGAGCGTCTCTCCCAGGCGCACCATTGCAGCTTCGTGCTCTCCATCAGCGTGACCGAGGACGAAGTGCCGGAGTTCATCCGGAAGTACACGGTTTGAGTACGAGAAGGCGCAGGCGGCGCGAACCGTCTCCACGGCTGATCGGCCTGATACTGGCCGCGGCGCTGTCCGTGGCGCTGCTGATCGTCCTGGGACGCGGCGTCCTGGGCCTGCTGAACGGCGCGCGCGGCGCGTCGGAACCGGACCCGATGTTTGCCGAGGAGGCCGCCCGTGAGACCCGTCCCCCGGAGCTGGACGAGAACGGCGTGCCCATCGACCCGAACGAGGACCCCTCGCTCAATTGGACCTATGAGGAGCAGACCCCGGTGGACATGACCGCCGAGGAACTCTCCCGGGAGGAAGCCGCCGCGCATTGACCGCAGGTTCATGGCACATAAGGATATCGACCCCCCGCTTCGCATAGGATTGCTGTGAAGCGGGGGATTATTATGCGCAAAATGGGAATCGACGGCGGCCGGAGGGCTGCGCTTGCGTCGCTGGCCGCCGTCGCGGGCACCGGATTTGCCTCCGGGCGGGAGCTGACGGCGTTCTTCGCCCAGTTGGGGCGCTGCGCCTGGCTGTCCGCAGCCGTCGCGTCGGCCTTCTTCGGGCTTGCGACGGGGCTGCTGTGCCGGTGGGCCCGCCGCTGTGGTGCCGCCGCCCCGGAGGAAGCGGCCCGGGAACTGGGGCCCGCGGCGCGGCGTGCCGTATTGGCGCTGCATAGGCTGCTGCTGGCTTTGGTGTCCGCCGCGATGCTGGCGGGGGCCGCGCGGCTGGGAGCCCTGGCGCTGCCCATGCGCCTCGGCTGGCTGTGGGGCCTGCTGGCGGCGCTCCTTGCGGCGCTGCTGGTCAACCTGGGGAGGCTCCGGGCGATGCCCTGGATGGGCGCGCTGGCCCTCGTCGCGGGTATTATATGGTATGGGGCGCTGGCCCTTGATCCCAGTCCGACGCGGATCTTCCTGCCGGGGGAGACGGTTCTGGCGCTGGAGGACTCCGTGCCGGCAGCGCTGGCGCTGGGGCTGCTCTACGGGGCGATGAACGCCTGCGTGGCGGCGCCCGCGGCGCTCCGCTTTTTCGGCGGCGCAGGACGGCCCCTGCGGGTGGGGGCGGCGTCCGGCGGGATACTCTTTGCCGTGCTGTCCGCGGCCCTGGCGGCGCTCAACCGGGGTGGCAGGGCGCTGCTGGCCCAGGCGATGCCGGAGGTGCTCCTGGCCGCCCGATGGGGCCTCGCGGGCTTCTGGCTCTGCACGGGATTTGCCTTTTTCTGCGCCTGCTGCACGCTGTCCGCGGCCCTGGCGGGGCTGCTGCCGGCGGCGCGAAAATGTCGATGTTAAATGTTCAAAACAGCCCTCGAAAACGGTTGACGCAAGGCAAATAATTGGATATAATACATCTTGTGTCAATACGCTCACTAGCCCCGGGCAATGACATGTTTGCGAAGGTACTGACCACACCTGGCGCAAGAGCATTGATCTGCAAGATTGGCGGAACGGCCGGTTTACGGCGGTTCTGCGGGCCGGCGGTTTGCGCCGGCGATCGAAATTGGAGGGAGTTTACTCGTGAGTACTTATATGGCGAATCCCCAGAACGTCGAGCGTAAGTGGTACGTCATCGACGCAGAGGGCATGGTATTCGGCCGCCTGGCTTCCCAGGTCGCTTCCATGCTGCGCGGCAAGCACAAGCCCACCTTCACGCCTCACTGTGATTGTGGCGACTATATCATCGTTGTCAACGCCGATAAGCTGGTGTTGACCGGCAAGAAGCTGGACAACAAGGTTTATCGCTATCATACCGGTTATCCGGGCGGACTGAAGGAAGTTCCCTATCGCAAGCTGATGGCCAAGAAGAGCGAGTTCGCGTTCCGTGAGGCCGTTCGCCGCATGCTGCCCAAGGGCCCCCTGGGCTACGCGATGGCCAAGAAGCTGTTCGTGTACGCCGGTCCGGAGCACAACCACCAGGCCCAGAAGCCCGAAGAGCTGAAGCTGTAATAGGGAGGAGGACGAAATCATGAGTAATGTTTGTTTCCATGCTGTCGGCAGAAGGAAAAAGGCGATCGCCCGCGTTCGTCTGATCCCCGGTGAGGGCAACATCACCGTCAACAAGCGCAACCTGGACGAGTACTTTGGCTATGAGACCCTGAAGACCGTGGTCCGTCAGCCCCTGGTGCTCACCGAGACCCTCGGCAAGTTTGACGTCGTCGTCAACTGCAAGGGCGGCGGCTTTACCGGCCAGGCCGGTGCCATCCGTCATGGCATCGCCCGCGCGCTGGTCAAGGCGGACGCCGATCTGAAGCCCGCCATCAAGAAGGCCGGCTATCTGACCCGCGACCCGCGCATGAAGGAGCGCAAGAAGTACGGCCTGAAGGCTGCCCGTCGTGCGCCTCAGTTCTCCAAGCGCTAATATCGCCAGAATTATGGGCCTTTCACCGCTGCACGCAGTGAAGGGCCCGTTTTTTGTTGGGCGAGATCGTCCGCCGGCTGGCGGACAGCGAGCCCGGAGATCCCCCTCCGCAAGGGCTGAACGCGGCGCGCGGGGATGGACGGAACCGGGCGCGCCGTGATATAATGAGGGTATGAATACAGATGCTCCCGCGCCAACGGCCCGGGAGTGTGGCAGCCGCGCGCCGAAGCCGCGTCGCGCGCTGGCACAGGGGGAAGCGCGCCCGATTCCGGTTGACAGCCGGAAGCGCGCACACAGAAGGCGGCCTCGGGCCGCGAGGATGGGGAGGATGCGGTGTGATACCGATACAGCTGGATACCGTGCGCAACATACGCGATCTCGGCGGAACCTTGGCGGCAGGCGGGCGGCGCATACGCCCGGGCTGCCTGATCCGCTCGGCCCACCTCGCCGAGGCCTCGGAGCCGGACCTGCTTCGCCTGCGCCGGGAGCACCGGCTCCGCACGGTGATCGACCTGCGCACCGATCAGGAGCGGCTGGAGAAGCCCGACCGCGCCGAGGGGCTGGAGGTCATCGCCTGCACCCTGATCGAGCGGCTGGCGGGCATCACCCATGAACGCCGGGACGAGCCCGCGCGCCTGCCCGACATGGCCCAGCTCTATCGCCAGATGATGACGAATCCCGTGGGCGTGGCGGGCTTCCGCACTGTGCTGAGGGACATCTTCGCCCACGACTACGACCGGGGCTCCGTGCTCTGGCACTGCACCGAGGGCAAGGACCGCTGCGGCATGACCGCGGCGCTGGTGCTGGAGGCCCTGGGCGTGGACCGGGAGGCCATCCTGGCCGACTATCTGGAGACGAATCGGGTCAGCCTGCGCCGCGCCCAGGCGATCTACGACCGCCTTGTGCCCGACCACGGAGAGACCTTCGCCCGCAGCGTCTACCAGGCTTTCATCGCCGACGAGCGCTACATCCGCGCGGCCTGGGAGGCCATGGGGGAGGACTACATCGGCGGCACGCTGGGCATCGCCCGGGCCGAGGTGGAGGCCTTCCGGGAAAAGGTGCTGGACTGAGCGGCATCGCCACCGCCATCTGGAAACCGCGCGAAAGTACGGGACTGCTGTCGCCGGCCCGCCGACGGTCCTGGCTTTAGAAGAAGAAGCCGAACAGGCCGAAGCGCAGCAGCGTCAGCAGGAAGCGGAACATCAGCAGGCCGCCCACCACCCGCAGGAGGCTGCGGAAGGGCCGGACGATGGCGCTGGAGCGGCGGGCTTCGCCGTTTGCGGCATTCTGCCACGCGTTCCCGGCGTCCGCGCCGGAGGTCCAGGTGTACTGCCACTTGTACCCGCCGAAGGGGTCCGCGCCGTACTGACCGTAGGGGTTTGAACCGTATGTGCCGTATGGACCGTAGCTGCCCGCGCCGTACCGCCTGCCGGCGTTGGCGCCTTGATTGCCGCCGCCGGGATAGCTTCGCTGGCTCGTGCGGTACTTTTCGGGGTTGCAGAGCATGTCGTAGGCCGCGTTGATCTGCTGCATTCGCTCGGTGGCATGGGGATCGCCGGGATGCAGGTCGGGGTGGTTCTCCTTGGCCTTTTTGCGATAGGCGCGCCGGATCTCCTCCCTGCTCGCGCCTTCGGAAACGCCCAGAATCTCATAGGGATTGGTGATCATCTTTCTCCCTCCTTTGGAGGCGTCGTTCGCGGGCTTCGGCCCGCGCTTTGCTTGCATTATAAGTACAACGCTTGAATCAGCCTTGAATTTCGCGTTGCGATGATTATGGCAGAGGAATAACAACTGAATATGAACGGCGGGACGGCCTGTGCCGGCAAGTACAGGTTTACATTCCCACCGTTTTTTGGTATACTTTCGCCAGAGCGTGCCCGGCTGAGGCCGGGCGGAGGAGGACGATGACATGAACA
This sequence comes from uncultured Eubacteriales bacterium, assembly GCA_902801165.1. Lineage (GTDB taxonomy): Bacteria > Bacillota > Clostridia > Christensenellales > Aristaeellaceae > UBA2862. The sequence continues at coordinate 41,628 of CADCHI010000003.1, forward strand.
TTGGCATTCGACTGCACGACACCGCGCCGGGAACCCTGGGCCAGCGGCTGGGCTTTGCCCGCAGCCAGGGCTTTTCCTGCGTTCACCTGGCACTGAGCAAGGTGCTCCCCGATTTCAAGATGGCGGATGCGCCGCAGAAGCTGGACGCGGCCCTGGCGGCGCAGGTGCGCGGGGAGCTGGAGGCCCACGGCATAGGCTGCGCGGTGCTGGGCTGCTACCTGAGCCTGACCTGTCGGGACGAGGAGGAGCTGCGCCGCACCCAGGAGATCTACAAGGCCCATCTGCGCTTCAGCCGCATGATCGGCGCGGGCGTGGTGGGCACGGAGACGCCCGTGGCGGCCTCCGCCGGGATGAGCGCCAAGGAGATCGCTTCGGACGAGGCGCTGGAGCTGTTCGTCCGCTGCGCCGCGCCCGTGGTCCGCTGTGCCGAGGAGGAGGGCGCGATACTGGCCATCGAGCCGGTGTGTTCCTACGTCGTGTCCACCGCCGAGCGGGCCGAGCAGGCGCTGGAGGCGCTGAAGTCTGACAGCGTGCGGATCATACTGGACCCGGTGAACCTGCTGTACAGCGATATGGTCGACCGCGCCGAGGCGGTGTTTGAGGACGCCGTCCGCCGCCTGGGGGACCGGGTGAGCGTGGTGCACATGAAGGATTACGTGGAGGCGCCGGAGCAGCCCAGGCCCGGCTTCATCGCCAGCGGCGAGGGCAGAATGCACTATCGCGCGGTGCTGGACCTGGCCAGGCGGAGGAACCTGCCCGTCACGCTGGAGAACACGACGCCCCGGAACGCGGAGGCGGCGCGGCTGTTCCTGGAGCGCATAGCGGCGGAAACGGAGGCGGCGCGATGATCGTCGTGGCAAGGGACGGCAGCGGGGATTATACCTCGATCCAGGCAGCCATCGACGCCGCGCCTGCCGGCGGGGAGATTCGCGTGAAGCCGGGGGAGTACCGGGAGCGCGTGGTGATCGACAAGCCCGGGCTGCGCCTTGTGGGCGAGAGCCAAGAGGGCGTGGTCATCGCCGATTCCCGCTGCGCGAAGGACAAGGGGCCGGACGGCCTGGAGAAGGGCACGTTCCTCTCCTTCACGCTGATCACGCTGGCCCCAGATGTGGTCGTGGAAAACCTGACCGTGCGCAACGACGCCGGGGACGGCAGTGTCGCGGGCCAGGCGGTGGCGGTGTACGCCGCGGGGGACAGGGGCGTCTGGCGGAACTGCCGGATGATCGCCTGCCAGGACACCCTGTTCTGCGGCCCCGTGATGCGCAAGGTGCTGGACGACGTGGGTCGCGCGGACTGCGAGGCCGAGTGCGTGCCCTCCGTGTCGGACAGCCCGATGACCCACAGCCGGCAGTACTTCGAGAACTGCTTTATCCGGGGGGACGTGGACTACATCTTCGGGCCCTACCGCTGCTGGTTCGAGGGCTGCACGCTGTACATGAACGCTCGGGGCGGCTGGTATACGGCGGCGAACACCCCGGAGGGACAGCCCTTCGGCATGGTGTTCCACCGCTGCCGGCTTACCGGGGAGTGCGTGCCCGGAACGGGCTATCTGGGAAGACCCTGGCGCAGGTTCGCCCGCACGCTGTTTTTGGCGTGCGAGATGGACGCCTGCGTGAGCTGGTACGGCTTCATGGACTGGGATGAGTTCAGGGTGGTCACGGACCGGCTGGGCGAGTGGCGCACTACGGGGGCGCGGGCGGATCAGTCCATCCGACACCCGATGCAAAAGCGCATGACGGACGCGGAGGCCCGGCTCGTGACCCGGACCGCCGTGCTCTCCGGATGGGACCCGCAGGGCGTCGGGGCATGAGCAAAGCAAAATCGCGGTGTCGCATTCCGCATCGAAAAAGAGGGAGAATCCTATGAACTACGAGCAGGCCTCCGCCCGCTGCTGGGTGGAGATCGACCTGGATGTCCTGGAGCACAACTACGACTCCGCGCGGCGGTTGAGCGGCGAGGCGCGGGTCATTCCGGTGCTGAAGGCGAACGCCTATGGCCTGGGCGCCGCGGCGCTGTCCAGGCGGCTGGCGGCGAAAGGCGCGACGCTGTTCGCCGTGGCGGAGCTCTACGAGGCGCTGGAGGTCATGGCGGCCAGCGGGCGGGACGCGCTGGTGCTGGGTATGGTGGCCCCGTCGCAGATGGAGGAGGCCGTGGAGGCGGGCGTCGTCATCACCGCCTATTCGGTGGACATGGCGCGGCAGCTGGATGCCGCCGCGGCGCGGGTGGGGAAGCCCGCCCGGGTCCACATCAAGGTGGATACCGGCCTGCACCGGCTGGGCCTGGACGCGGACACCGCCGCCCGGGAGGCGCTGGAGATCTGCCGCCTGCCCCACCTGAGGGTGGAGGGCCTGTTTACCCACCTTGCTTTGCGTGTGCGGGAGGCGGACGAGGCTCAGATCCGACGGCTGCTGGATGTCGCCGGGACGCTGCGCCGGGCGGGCGTCGACTTCGGCCTGCTCCACGCCTGCGACAGCATCGGCATGGTGCGCTATCCCGAATACCGCTTCAACGCCGTGCGCACCGGGGCGTGGCTCTACGGCGTCGTCCCCAGCCGCTATCCCAACGCCAACGGCGAGTGCCTCTGCCCGGTGCGGTTCATGACCCGGGTGGTCCAGGTGCGCCGCGTGGCGGCGGGGGAATACCTGGGCTATGACGAGGACCATCCGCTGGAGCGCGATCGGGTCATCGCCACGCTGTCCGCGGGCTACGCCGACGGCTATCCCCGGGTGAACAGCGTCGGGGAGGTGGCCGTGCGCGGCAGGCGCGCGCCCGTGGCGGGGCTGGTCTGCATGGACCAGATGACCGTGGACGTGACCGACATTCCCGGCATCGCGCCGGGGGACGCGGTGACGTTGCTGGGCGGCGACATCGGCTACGGCGAGCTGATGGCCTGGACGGGCCTGAACCGCAACGACCTGCTGTCCCGCATCGGCATGCGGGTGCCCCGGGTGTACATGCGTGGGGGAGAACCCGAGGAGATCGTCCGGCTGTGAGAAGCAAAGCCTTACCTGATGAAGTGGAAGGAGAATGAACATGATGTTGAAGCCCAAGCCCTTGAAGAGGGGAGACACCATCGGCCTGGTGGGCATTTCCGGCGCCCTGCAGGACCCGGAGGTCAAGTATCCGAAGATGATGGAGGCCATCGACGCCCTCGGCTACAAGGTGATCGTGGCGGACAGCTGCCGGGAGTACTACGGCTACCTGTCCGGCACCGATGCCTCCCGGGCGAAGGGATTGAACCAGATGTTTGCTGACGACCGGGTGGACGCCGTGGTGTGCATGCGCGGCGGCTACGGCGTGGCGCGGATGCTGGACCTGGTGGATTTCGACGTAATCCGGGCAAACCCGAAGATCATGCTGGGCTATTCCGACATCACGGCCCTGCACACGGCCATCCACCAGAAGGTGGGCATGGTCACCTTCCACGGCCCAATGCCCTCCACCTGCTGGACCCGGTTCGACGACTTCACCCGGGAGAGCATGCTCAGGGCGCTGAGTTCCACCGAGCCGCTGGGCCAGATCCACAACCCCGAGGGCATGGAGCCCCGGTGCGTGGTGCCCGGGCGCTGCGAGGGCCAGCTGGTGGGCGGCAACCTGTCGCTGATCGCCTCCGCCTGCGGCACGCCCTACGCCCTGGACGTGGAGGGCAAGGTGCTGCTGCTGGAGGACATCGGCGAGAAGATCTACCGGCTGGACTCCATGCTCACCCAGCTGCGCCAGGCGGGCATGTTTGAAAAGTGCGCCGGGGTGGTGCTGGGCGGCTTCACCAACTGCACCATCGAATACGAGCACTACGCCCTCCAGCTGGAGGACATCATCCACGACATCATCGTGCCCGCCGGCAAGCCCGTGCTGGCCAATATGTCCATCGGCCACATGGATACCAAGATCACCGTGCCCCTGGGCGTGAACTGCGTGCTGGACGCCGGCGCAAAGACGCTGGAGTTCACGGAGAGCGCGCTGGAGGGGTGATGAACCTATAAAATGATCCCCGTCCCTGAATTCAGAGACGGGGATCATTTTTAGGCGCGGCCTATTCCAACATGCCCATCCGGTCCAGCACCAGCGCGCACTGCATGGCCGCGCCGATGGGCAGGCAGCGCTCGTCGGGGACGAGCTCCCGGGTGTGCAGGCCGGCGGCGGGAAGCGCGGCGGAACAGCCCAGGTGCCAGAAGGCGCCGGGCACCTTCTCCACGAAGTAGGAGAAGTCCTCGCCGCCCATGCTGGGCGCGGTGCGGGTCAGGGCGTTCTCAGTCCCCAGCAGCCGCGCACCGAGGCGCAGCACGCGCTCGGCCTCCGCGGGGGTGTTGATCAGCGGGCTGTAGCCGGAGACGACCTCCACCTCGACTGTCGCGCCGAAGGCCGCCGCCACGCCCTCGCAGACCTCGCGGACGCGGCGCTTGAGCAGCGCGCGCAGGTCGGGGTCCGCCGCGCGCAGGGTGCCGGAGATCTGGACGTGGTCGCAGACCACGTTGGGGGCCTGGCCGCCGTGGATCGTGCCGAGGGAGAGCACCGCGGGCATCAGGGGAGAGGCGCTGCGGGAGACGACCGTCTGCAGCGCGGAGATCATCTGCGCGGCGCAGACGATGGCGTCCACGCACAGGTGGGGCCTCGCCGCGTGCCCGGAGACGCCCCGTACATCGATGTTGATCTCGTCGGTGGAGGCGTTCAGGCAGCCGGGCATGGTGTCGATCTGCCCGACGCGCATGTAGGGCTGCACGTGGAGCCCGTAGACGGCGTCCACGCCCTCCACGGCGCCGGCAGCCACCATCGGCTCCGCGCCGCCGACGGTCTCCTCGGCGGGCTGGAACAGCAGGCGCACGGTGCCGCAGAGCGCGTCTTTCATCTCAGACAGCAGCTTCGCGGCGGCCAGCTGGATGGCCATGTGCATGTCGTGGCCGCAGGCGTGCATCCAGCCCTCGTGCTCGGAGCGGAAGGGGCAGCCCTCCGGCTCGGTGATGGGCAGGGCGTCCATGTCGGCCCGAAGGGCCACGGTGGGGCCGGGCTTGCCGCCCCGGATAGTGCCCACGACCCAGGTGCGCTCCTCGGCGTGGGGGATGCCCAGGGCGTCCAGCGTTTGGCAGATCAGCGCCTGGGTCTTGAATTCCTGAAAGCCCGTCTCCGGGATCCGGTGCAGCGCCCGCCGCTGTTCGACGGTCCAAGGCGCGATGGCCTCGGCGCGGGCGTAGAGCTCCTGAAGGTTCATGTCGGTTGCCTCGCTTTGCGGTGATGTTGCGGCTGTGGACTACAGGTGGCAGGCCAGGAAGTGGCCCGGGGCGACCTCGCGCATCTCGGGGTTGACCTCAGTGCAGACGGGCTTGCAGTAGCGGCAGCGGCTGGCAAAGGGGCAGCCCGGGGGCGGGTCGATGGGCTGGGGCACGTCGCCCTGGAGCACGATGCGGTTGGCCTGCTGGGCCAGGTCCGGGTCGGCGATGGGCACGGCAGACATCAGCGCCTGGGTGTAGGGGTGCTGCATGTTGGAGTACAGCTCCTCGGCGGAGGCCAGCTCCACCATGTGGCCCAGGTACATCACGCCCACGCGGTGGGAGATGTGCCGAACCATGGACAGGTCGTGGCTGACGAACAGGTAGGTGATGCCGAGGCTGTCCTGCAGCTCCTCCAGCATGTTGATCACCTGGGCCTGTATGGACACGTCCAGGGCCGAGATGGGCTCGTCGCAGACGATGAACTCCGGCCGCATGGCCAGGGATCGGGCGATGCCGATGCGCTGGCGCTGGCCGCCGGAAAACTCGTGGGGATAGCGGTTCAGGTGATCCTTCTTCAGGCCTACCTGCTCCACCAGCTCCGCCACCCGGGCGGTGATCTCCGCCTGAGGCATGCCCTGCAGGCGCATGGGCTCCCCGATGATGCTGGAGACGGTCATGCGGGGGTTCAGGGAGGCGTAGGGGTCCTGGAAGATCATCTGCATCTTCCGGCGATAGGGCAGCACAGCCTTCTCGTCCAGGTTGGCGATATCCGTGCCCTGGTAGAGGATCTGCCCGCCGGTGGGGCGGTAGAGGCGCACCAGCGTGCGGCCCACGGTGGTCTTTCCGCAGCCGGATTCGCCCACCAGGCCGAAGGTCTCGCCGGGATAGAGGTCAAAGCTGACGTCGTCCACGGCCTTGAGCAGCTTGCGCCGTCCGAACAGAGACAGGCCCACGGGGAAGTACATCTTGAGGGAGCGGACCTCGATCAACGGTGAAGCCATGGTCATCCCTCCCTCTCGATCTTCGGGGCCTTCGGGTGCATCAGGTGGCAGGACACCGCGTGGGTGTCTGTGAGCACCGTGCGGGGCGGCATGTACTCCCGGCAGACGGGCATGCAGTAGCGGCAGCGCGGCGCGAAGGGGCAGCCCTTGGGGGGCATCAGCATGTCCGGCGGGGTGCCCTTGATGGGGATCAGCTTCTCGTCCGGGCTGTCCGTCAGCTTCGGGATCGAGTTCAGCAGGCCCCAGGTGTAGGGATGCCTGGGGGCGTAGAAGATCTCCCGGGCAGTGCCCTCCTCGGCGATGGTGCCGCCGTACATGACCAGGATGCGGCTGCACATGCTGGCGATGACGCCCAGGTCGTGGGTGATCATGATGATAGACGTCTTGGTGGAGTGCCTCAGGTGGTTCAGCAGGTCCAGGATCTGGGCCTGGATGGTCACGTCCAGGGCGGTGGTGGGCTCGTCGGCGATGACCATCTTGGGGCTGCAGGCAATGGCGATGGCGATCATCACGCGCTGGCGCAGGCCTCCGGACAGCTCGTGGGGATACTGGCGCAGGCGGGCCTCCGGGTTGGGGATCTCCACCTGCCGGAGCAGCTCCAGCGCCTTGGCCCGGGCCTCGGCGCGGTTCAGCTTCATGTGGTTCCTCAGCGGCTCGGTCAGCTGGGACTCCACCGTGAACAGCGGGTTCAGCGAGGTCATGGGGTCCTGGAAGATCATGCCGATCTCGCGGCCGTGCATGGCCCGCAGGGCCTTGGGGCCCATCTGGGTCAGCTCCCGCCCGTCGAAGCGGATCGACTCGGCGGAGATGTCCGCGTAGTTGGGCAGCAGGCCCATCACGGACAGCATCGTCACGCTCTTGCCGGAGCCGGACTCGCCCACGATGCCGATGCTCTCGCCCTGGTCCACGTGGAAGGAGACGCCGCGCACGGCCTGCACCGTGCCCACGCCGATCCGGAACGAGGTGGTGAGGTTCTTGACCTCGAGAAGCTTATCCATAGAATCCATCCTTTGCGATATAGGGGGGCGGCCGGAGGCCTCACTTCTTCAGGCGGGGGTCCAGCGCGTCGCGCAGGCCGTCGCCGATGAAGTTGAAGGAGAACATCGTCAGGCAGATGGCCAGCACCGGGAAGAAGATCTGGTAGGGCTGGGACAGCATCATCGGGATGGCGTCGTTGGCCAGGGAGCCCCATGAGGCCATCGGGGCCTGTATGCCGATGCCTAGGAAGGACAGGAAGGCCTCGGAGAAGATGGCGTTGGGGATCAAAAACGCGGTGGAGACGATGATGGGGCCCATGGCGTTGGGCAGCAGGTGGGTGCGCAGCAGGTGCCAGGTGCGCCCGCCCGCCAGCCGGCTGGCCAGCACGTATTCGGAGAACTTCAGCCGCATGACCTCGCTGCGCACCACGCGGGCCGTGCCGATCCAGCTGGTGAAGCACAGTGCCAGTATGACAGAGGGCATGTTGGAGCCGAACAGCAGCATGATCAGCACGATGTACAGCAGGCTCGGCAGGCTGGAGAGGATGTCCACGATGCGCATCATGACCATGTCCGTGCGGCCGCCGATGTAGCCGGACAGGCCGCCGTAGATGACGCCGATGACGAAGTTGATGGCGGCGGCCACGATGCCGATGGTCAGCGAGATGCGTGCGCCGTACATGATGCGGATGAACAGGTCGCGGCCCATCTGGTCGGTGCCGCAGGGGTGGGCCAGGCTCGGGCCCATGTTCATGCTCGTCAGGTCCATGCCCGAATAGGTGTAGGGGGAGAGCATGGGGATGACGACGGCCATGACGGCCATGATGAGTATGATCGAGGCGCCGATCACCGCCAGGGGGTCCCGGCGGAAGCGATGCCAGACGTCGTGCCAGTAGGTGGTGCTGGGTCGGGAGATCTCCTCCGCGCCGGTGCTGTCCTCGTTGATGACGAAGAGCTCGTCCGGCAGGTTGGCGTATTTTTGCATATCGGGCAGGTTGACGGACACGATGCTCCCTCCCTTCTCAGCTGTTCAGCTTGACCCGCGGGTCCACGATGGCCAGCAGGATGTCGGAAATCAGGTTGCAGATGACGACGAAAATGCCGAAGAATATGACGATGCCCATGATCATGGTGTAGTCGCGGTCGGATACCGACTGCACGAAGTAGCGGCCCACGCCGGGCACGGAGAACAGCCGCTCCACCACGAAGGAGCCGGTCAGCAGGCCCGCAATCAGCGGCCCCAGGTAGGTGATGACCGGGGTCAGCGCGTTCTTCAGGGCGTGCTTGCCCACCACCCACAGCTCCTTGACGCCCTTGGCCCGGGCGGTGCGGATGTAGTCCTGCTCCAGGGCTTCCAGCATCGAGGAGCGGGTCTGGCGGGTGATGTAGGCGATGGGGTTGAAGGCCAGGCAGGCTACCGGCAGGATGTAGTGCCGCCAGGTGGTGAGGCCGTAGCTGGGCAGCCATTGCAGCACGCCCGCGAACAGGTACAGCAGCAGCACCGAAATCACGAACACCGGCACCGATATGCCGATGGTGCAGAACACCATCGCGGCCATGTCCATGAACCTGCCGCGGTACAGCGCCGCGAGCACGCCCATGGGGATGCCGATGATCAGCGCCACGATGACCGCCACCGCGCCCACCCGGGCCGATACCGGGAAGTGCTGGGAGATGATGGAGTTCACCGTGGTGTCCTGTTTCTTGTAGGAGATGCCCAGGTCGCCGTGGAGCAGGTTGCGCCAGTAGCTGAGGTACTGCTCGAACACGGGGCGGTCCAGCCCATAGCTGGCGGCGATGCGCGCCAGCACCTCCGGGGGCACGTTCTTCTGCTCATTGGGGCTGAAGGGGCTGCCCGGCATGGCGTGCATCATGAAGAAGGAGATCGTGATCAGCACCACGATGGTCAATACGCCGGCGAGCAGGCGCTTGAGGATGTATTTCAGCATTGGATCACTCCCAGGCCGTCGATTGCATAAGATGTATAAAAATACATTGCATTTGAAACTTTTATACATGGTCTATTCTACTACGAAACACATTAAGTTGCAAGGGCAATTATAAGGAAATTCATTTTTAACAACCGGAAACCATAGTAGTAAGGCAAGGATGAATGTTAATGTCTCTTTATCTGTAAGAATAAACTTGACAAAGGACGCATAAGCTGATATAAATATACTATCATCATGCATCGGTCCGGGCCCTGCGCGGGCGGGCCGTCATGGTAAACACCTTCAAGGAGGAAACAACATGAAGAAGCTGCTTTCTTTGCTGCTCGTGCTGACGCTGGCTGCGGCCGTGCTGGTCGCGCCGGGCTTTGCCGAGGCCGGCAAACAGGTGATCGTCACCTCTATCCAGGATGACCCTGAGGAGATGGACCCCACCCGCAATTCCTATGCCCGCTCTTCCCGCGTGCTGCAGAACCTGTTCGTGGGCCTGTACAAGCTGGATGCCGACGGCACGACCTATGTGCCCGCCCTGGCCGACAGCGTGGAGATCTCCGAGGACAACCTGACCTATACCTTCACCCTGAAGGACGGCCTGAAGTGGTCCGACGGCTCCGATCTGACCGCCTATGACTTCGAGTATTCCTGGATTCGCACGCTGGACCCCGAGTCCCGCACCAACAGCGACCTGTGGATCATCAAGAACGGCGAGAAGTTCTCCAACGGCGAAGCGACCGCCGAAGAGGTCGGCGTGAAGGCGCTGGACGAGAAGACCTTCCAGGTTGAGCTGGAGGCCCTGACCCCCTGGTTCCTGTCCCTGACCGCCACCACCGCCTACTTCCCGGTGAGCAAGGCCAACTGCGAGGCCAACGAGAAGTGGACCGCCGACGTGGCCACCTACGTCAGCGACGGCCCCTTCATGCTGCAGGAGTATTCCTCCCTCAGCCGCCTGGTGCTGGTGAAGAACCCCAACTACTATGACGCCGACAAGGTGCAGATCGACGAGGTGCAGTTTGTGGTCATCCCCGACTCCACCGCCTCCCTGACCGCCTACAACAACGATGAGATCAACGTGAACTCCGACCTGAGCGCCGACGCCCTGACCCAGTACGCCGGCTCCGACGAGTTCAACACCAAGGGCCGCATCGGCATCCAGTACTGCGACTTCCAGTGCCTGCTGCCGGAGTTCTCCGACAAGCGCGTCCGCCAGGCCTTCGCCATGGCCATCGACCGCCAGTCCATGCTGACCGCCCTGGGCATCATCGAGCCCCCGGTGTTCGGCTTCGTGCCCTACTCCCAGATGTCCCTGACCGACCCCACCAAGACCTACCGCGAGGTCGCCGGCGACATGTTCACCGAGGACGTCGCCGCCGCGCAGGCGCTGCTGGCCGAGGCCGGCTATCCGAACGGCGAGGGCTTCCCGACCGTGGAGCTGGTCTGCAAGAACGACACCCAGCAGAAGCTGATGATGCAGATCCTGGGCGAGTTCTGGAAGGCCAACCTGGGCGTCAACTACGAGATCAAGACCCTGGAGTCCAGCGTGTATTGGGATGAGCTGGCCGCGGGCAACTTCTCCGTGGACCGCAACGGCTTCACCTGCGACTACATGGATCCGTCCGCGCACCTGAAGATCTTCACCGACGGCTCCAACGCCTCCGAGAACCAGTGGGACGACGCGGTGTACAGCCAGATGTACCGCGATTCCCTGCAGCTGACCGATCCCGCCGAGCGCGAGGCCGCCATCATCGAGCTGGAGAAGTACCTGACCGACGTGATGCCCGCCTTCCCGGTGTACAGCTACGAGCTGCAGTACCTGGTGAAGCCCAACGTGAAGGGCGTCATCGCCAACGCCATCGGCCACTTCTTCTTCGAGTACGCGACCGTGGAATAAGGCTTTCAACGACACAAACCGGTCGGAGCGAACGCTCCGGCCGGTTTTTTGCTGCCATTGTACAGGGTCGGGAAATCAAACCGTTTTTTAGAAATTGGTTTCTGGTTAAGCCGGCGGTCAGGGCATCGAAGCCTTGACGATGACCTCCATGTTCTCCTTCGCGCAGGGCAGGGACAGGAAGCGGGCGAACTGCTTCATTTCGGCTTCGATTGCCTCCAGCATGGCCCTGGAGGGGCGGATGCCCGGCTCCCACCACCAGCGGCTGATCCTGAACGCGCCTGCCTTCTGCGCGGGCAGGGGATCGAAGCGGGCCACGAGGCGATTGCCGTACAGCACCGGTAGCACGTAGTAGCCATACTGCCGCTTGGACACCGGCGTGTAGACCTCCCAGCGATACTTGAACCCGAAGAGGGCCTCGACCATGTCCCGGTCCCACATCAGGTTGTCCAGCGGCGCGATGAACCGGGCGTGGCGGCTGCCGCCGGCACTATTGAGGAGTTCCACCGCCTCGGGCACGGCGAAGAAGCGCTCCTTCCGGCCCTCGACGACGCAAGGGATGAGCTCGCCCCGCGTGGAAAGCCGCTCCAGCGCCGCGCGGCGGGGCTTGTCCTCATTGAACACATAGCCCTGCCACGCTGCGCCCCGGCGGCCCCAGAGCAGGCCCACGCAGCGCACCCGGCGCAGGGTGTACCAGTCCGCAAAGGCTTCCTCATCCCGCTCCCGGTCGGCGGCGCATTCCGGCGGCAGCACCCGCTCGGTCAAATCGAAACGCCGCTGGGTGCCGGACTTGTCCGCCACGCACAGCCGCCCGGACCGGAACAGGTATTCCATTGCCGCGCCGGAGGGCCTGCGCGGCCCCCAGCCGAAGTCCTTCGATTCGCCCAGGGGGATGTCCGTCAGGGCGCAGGGTCCCTTCCGCCGGATGGTCTCCAGGATGTCGTCCAGCATGTCGAAGGCCTCGCCCTGGCCCCGCCCCTCCAGCCAGTTGCGGGCGTCGCGGGCGTGCAGACGGCGCTGGGGCGCGTAGTCCCCGAAGTTCCTGGCGGTGTAGACGCACATCTCCTTGTCGTAGCCGTCCACCAGCCAGTGATCCCGGTACAGCAGCTGCCGGAGAATCTCGGGGCGATAGCCGCGCACCCGGGCCTGGAGCACCAGGTCCGCGTTCCGCCCCACCACGTTCAGCGGGTCGTACTGGATCGTGCCCAGGCGGTCCATCGTCGCGCGGACGCCTTCGATGCCCCGGAAGCGGTCTGCGCCATCCAGGTTGTGATATCGGATCAGCAGGTCGCGGGCCTGCCGGTTGGTCAGCGTGAGCATGGCAGCCTCCTTGCGTGGTAGGGGAAAGGTGCTTATGCCGACATTATACCCGATTTGCCGGAGGACCGCAACCGTCGTCAAACGAAGCGGTAGCGGCGGGCGCGGGCAAGCCGAACCCGGGGCTGGCTCAGGCGCTTGAAGAGTTCGATGAACCGGTCGCTGATCAGGTCGGCGACGCAGAGGGCAACCATCAGGATAAACAGCAGTATCATGTAAACCTCGCAGCCGGCATGGGCTCCGGCGGGCCGTTCGATGGGGGAGCGATCGCTTTTGATGGGTCTATTATATAATCGAACATATGTTCGTATCAATCCAAAAGCGCCTCAAATGGCCATTTTGCAAGATTTTGTCGATCGGTGTTCGATTATGGGGAGAGAAGGGAAGGGCAGGATGCTGTTGAAAAAGAAAGATCCTTCACTGCGTTCAGGATGACAGGGAACTGACGTTGTCATTCTGGGCGAAGCGAAGAATCCTTGACTTGCTGACAGGAGAAAGGCACGGAAATGAAGAAAAGATCCTTTACTTCGTTCAGGATGACGGCATCTAACGATAGGTGGGGTCATTCTGAGCGAAGCGAAGAATCTTTGAAGAGATATGGGGGGCCTTATAATGTGATAGTCCGATCAGATCATCTGCTCCGGGTGGAACACCTCGTCGAAGCGCTCAGGCGTCAGGAAGCCCAGCTTGACGCAGGCCTCCTTCAGGCTGATGTTCTCGGCGAAGGCCAGCTTGGCGGTCTTGGCGGCGTTGTCGTAGCCGATGTACGGATTCAGAGCCGTGACCAGCATCAGGCTGTTGTGCAGGTTGTGGGCCATCTTCTCCCGGTCGGCGGTGATGCCCCGGACGCAATTGTCGTTGAAGGAGCGGATGCCGTCCGCCAGCAGTCGCGCGGACTGGAGGAAGTTATAGATCAGCACCGGCATGAACACGTTCAGCTCGAAGTTGCCCTGACTGGCGGCCATGCCCACGGCCACGTCGTTGGCGATTACCTGCACGGCCACCATGGTCATGGCCTCGCACTGGGTGGGGTTCACCTTGCCGGGCATGATGGAGGAGCCGGGCTCGTTCTCCGGAATGCGGATCTCGCCCAGGCCGCAGCGGGGGCCGGAGGCCAGCCAGCGCACGTCGTTGGCGATCTTCATCATATTGGCGGCCAGGGCCTTCATGGCGCCGTGGGCGAACACCAGCTCGTCCTTGGCGGTGAGGGCATGGAACTTGTTCGGCGCGGTGACGAAGGCCTTGCCGGTCAACTCGGACACGGCCCGGGCGACCTCCGCGTCGAAGCCCGCGGGGGCGTTCAGCCCGGTGCCCACGGCGGTGCCGCCCAGGGCCAGCTGCTTCAGCTGGGGCAGTGCGGCCTCCAGCATCTCCAGGGGCTTTTCGACCATGCCCCGCCAGCCGCTGATCTCCTGGCTGAAGGCGATGGGCGTGGCGTCCTGCAGGTGGGTGCGGCCGGACTTCACCACCCCGGCGTTCTCCGCCTCCAGACGCTTCAGCGTGTCGATGAAGCGCCGCGCCTCGGGCATCAGGCTGTCCTCGATGGCGATGACCGCCGCGATGTGCATGGCGGTGGGGAAGGTGTCGTTGCTGCTCTGGGACATGTTCACGTGGTCGTTGGGGTGCAGCAGCTTTTCCCCGGCGATCTCGTTGCCCCGATTGGCGATGACCTCGTTGGCGTTCATGTTGGACTGAGTGCCGCTGCCCGTCTGCCACACCACCAGGGGGAAGTGGTCGTTCAGCGCCCCGGAGATGACCTCGTCGCAGGCGGCGGAGATGGCGGCCAGGCGACGGTCGTCCATGCGGTCGGGGCGGACGCGGTGGTTGGCGATGGCCGCGGCCTTCTTTAAAATGCCGAAGGCGTGGGTGATCTCCCGGGGCATCAGCTCGCCGCCGATCCGGAAGTTCTGATAGCTGCGCTGGGTCTGCGCGCCCCAATAGCGGTCGGCGGGCACCCGCATTTCGCCCATGGAGTCCCTTTCAATGCGATAATCCATGCGGTTTTCTCCTTTGTCTGTGATGTGCATGACAATGCCGCGCGAAGGACAGCCCTCGCGCGGCATGTATTAACGGTATTTCTCGATCAGCTCCCGCACGATGGCGTCCATTTCGCCGCGGCGGCGCTCCATGTCGCTGAGCAGCTTGAACTGGCAGCGGGCGCGGACGAGGTTGTGGTCCGAATAGGCGGTGCGGAAGTACACGTCGCCGTCCAGATAGTCGGTGAGGAAGCGCATGCCCACCTCGTAGGTCATCACAAGCGCGCCCAGGGGCAGGTTCAGCAGCTCGGTTTCGGTCAGCCCACGGGCGGTCTCGGCGATGAAGCCCTCGGCAAAGCCCCGGAACAGGTCGATGTCCAGCGCCACCCGGGAGAGGTCGCGCTCGTCCTCGACAGCGGTGGAGGCGCCGAAGCGTACGGCGTCGCCGAAGTCATACAGCGCGGAGCCGGCCATCACGGTGTCCAGGTCGATGACGCACAGCGCCTCGCCGGTGTCCCTGTCCAGCATCACGTTGTTGATCTTGGTGTCGTTGTGGGTCACGCGCAGGGGCAGCTCGCCGGCCTCGATCATGTCCACGATGCGGCACATGGCCTCCTTGCGGGCGCGTACGAAGGCGATCTCCCCGGCGGCCTCGGCGGCCCGGGCGGGGTCGGCCTTCGCCACGGAGGCCTCGAAGGCGGCCTCCCGCTTGCGGGTGTCGTGGAAGTCCGGGATCGTCTCGTGCAGCCGCGCGATGGGGAAGTCGGCCAGCATGTTCTGGAACCGGCCGAAGGCGCGGCCCACCTCCCCGAACTGGGCGGGGCTCTCCGCTTGGTCCCGGGATTCGGCGTTGACGATGAAGTCGTAGGCGCGCCAGCTGCCGCCGTTCGCGTCCAGCAGCAGTATGCCGCCGCCGCGCACCGGCACCACGCGCAGCACCCGGTTTTCCGGGTCCTCGCCCTTCTCCTGCATCGCCTGCCGGAGGTGCTCCGTCACCAGCTGGACGTTCTCCATCACCTCGTCCGGCTTCTTGAAGGCGACGCCGTTGATGTGCTGGAGCACGTACTCCCGCACGGAGCTGTCCGGCTGGGCGAAGCTGAGCCGGTAGGTGCTGTTGATATGCCCGGTCTTGATCTCCTCCACGCCTTGAAGCGTGCCGGAAAACTCAAAGCCGTCGATGATGGCTTTCATTGCGCTGCCGATGGTCATTTCAATTTCCCCTTGTATTGCTCGGCCCAAGGGCTGTTTTTTGCGCTCTCGTCAGTCTCCAAAGATGGCGGAGACGAACTCCTTCGCGTCGAAGGGCTGCATGTCGTCCAGCTGCTCGCCCAGGCCGATGTAGCGCACCGGCAGGCCCAGCTCGTTGCGGATGGCGATGGCGATGCCGCCCTTGGCGGTGCCGTCCAGCTTGGTCAGTATGATGCCCTGGAGGTTGGCCACCTCGCTGAACACCTTGGCCTGGGCCAGGCCGTTCTGTCCGGTGGTGGCATCGATGACCAGCAGCGCGCCCAGGGAGGCCTCGGGATACTCCCGCTCCACCACGCGGCTGATCTTCTTCAATTCCTCCATCAGGTGGGCCTTGTTGTGCAGGCGGCCGGCGGTGTCCACCAGCAGCACGTCCGCGTGGCGGCCCTTGGCGGCCTGGATGCCGTCGAACACCACCGCGGCGGGGTCGGCGCCCTCCTGATGCTTGATGATGGGCACGTTGGCCCGCTCGGCCCAGACGGTCAGCTGGTCGGCGGCGGCGGCGCGGAAGGTGTCGCCGGCGCAGATGATCACACGGCGGCCCAGCACCTTCAGGCGGGAGGCCAGCTTGCCGATGGAGGTGGTCTTGCCCACGCCGTTCACGCCGATGATCAGCAGCACCATGGGGCTGGTGAGCTGCATCGGCTCGGCCCACAGGATGTCCACCAGGATCTGCTGGAGGGCCTCCCGGGCCTTCTGCGGGTTGCCGATCTTCTCGGTTTTGCACTTCTCCTTCAGGCGGCTGACGGCCAGCTCGGCGGTGGGCACGCCCACGTCCGCCATGATCAGGATGTCCGTCAGGTCCTCGTAGAAGTCGTCGTCCAGCTCCTTGTAGCTCTCCACCAGCTCGTCCATGCGGCCGGAGAAGGCGTTGCGGGTCTTTTGAAGGCCGCTCTTGATCTTATCGAATAAACCCATGTTTCAAACCTCCAGTGGCGAATAGGGATTAGGGATTAGGGAATAGGGATTAGGGATTGGAAGGCGGCGCTGCCGCGCTTCAAAGCCATATTCAATTCTCAATTCCCAATTCTCAATTCTCAATTGACTTACACTGCTTCGTTCAGCTTTACCGACACCGTCTTGCTCACGCCCTTTTCCTCCATCACCACGCCGTACAGCGCGTCGCAGCGCTCCATGGTGCCCTTGCGGTGGGTGATGACGATGAACTGGGTGTTTTCCGAGTAGGATTTCAGGTAGTCGGCGTAGGTATCGATGTTGGCGTCGTCCAGGGCGGCTTCGATCTCGTCCAGTATGCAGAACGGGGTCGGCTTCAGGTCCAGTATGGCGAACAGGATCGCGATGGCCGTCAGCGCGCGCTCGCCGCCGGAGAGCAGCGAGAGCATTTGCAGCTTCTTGCCCGGGGGCTGGGCCACGATGTCGATGCCGCAGTTCAGCGCGTCCTTGGGGTCGGCCAGGCGCAGTTCGGCCTTGCCGCCGCCGAAGAGCCGCACGAAGGTGCGCTGGAAGTTGTCGTTCATCAGGGCGAACTGCTCCTTGAACTGCTTCTCCATGCGCATTTCCAGCTCCGCGACGATGCCCTCCAGGTCCGCCTGGGCCTTGAGCAGGTCGTCCCGCTGGGCGGTCATCTCCTCGACGCGCTCCACCGTGCGCCGGTATTCGTCCAGGGCGGCCACGTTCACGGTGCCCATGGCGCGGATGCGCTGGCGGATGGCGGCGATGCGCTTCTCGGATTCCGTCAGCTTGAAGTCCGCCTGGCGGAAGGACTCCGCCCCGGCGTAGGTCAGCTCGTAGTCCTCCCAGATGCGGTCCTGGATCTGCTTGAACTCGCCCTCCACGCGGGCCAGCTGCAGCTCGCTGCGGTGGTGTTTGTCGCTGAAATCGTCCAGGTTGGCGCGCAGGGCGTCGATCTCATCGGCCAGGGCCTGCAGCTTCTTCTGCACGCCGGTGCGGCGGGAATCCGCCTCGTCAAAGGCCGAGCGGGCCGCGTCCAGTGCCTGCTTGTTGGCGTTCAGCGTATCGAGGTCGCGCTCCAGCAGAGAAGCGTTGTTCTCCAGCTGCTTCAGGCACTCCTCCAGCGCCACCTGGGATTCAGCCAGCACCTTCTCGGCGTTGTCCGCCTGGTCGCTGAGCCGGTCCCGGTTGGCCACGGCGGCTTCGAGGCCGCGGCGGCGCGAGGCGAGGGCGATGCGCCCGTTGCCCACGGTCTCCCGCAGGGCTTCCGTCTCGCCGCGCAGCTTGTAGATCTCGGCGGACAGCTGTTTCACCTGGGCCTGGCGGTCCTCGGTGGAGCTCTGCGCGGTGGCCTGCTGCGCGTCCAGGGCGGCCAGGCCGGCGGTGACGTCCTCCAGCTGGGCCTTCAAGCGCTCTCGTTCGGCGGTCGCGCGGGCCACGCGCTGGTTGTTGCTGTCCTGCTCGTCGAGGGCCGCCTTCAGCTGGGTCTCGGCGCGGGCGCAGGCGACCTCCTGCTTGTGCAGCTCGTCGTACAGCTCGCCGCGCTCCTTCTTGAGGCCGGAGCGCTCCTCCTCGATGGCCGAATACTTTTCCCGCGCCTCGACGAAGGCCGCCTCCAGCTTCTTCAGGGCCTGCTCGCTCTCCTCGATCTCGCGGCTGCGGGAGAGGAGGCTGGTCACCCGGCTCTGCACGCTGCCGCCGGTCATGGAGCCGCCGGAGTGCATGACGTCGCCCTCCAGCGTCACCAGCCGGAACTGGTAGCGCCCGGCCCGCTGGATGGCGATGCCGGCGGTCAGGTCCTCGGCCACCACGGTGCGGCCCAGGAGGTTGTCGATGACGCCCTGGTACTGGGGATCGAACTCCACCAGCTCCGAGGCGAGGCCCACGCAGCCCGGCATGGACAGCACGCCCCGCTCCTGCTGGGAGAGGGTGCGCCCGCGCACGGAGGAGATGGGCAGGAAGGTGGCCCGGCCGAAGCGGTTGGCGCGCAGGTATTCGATCATGCGCTTGGCGTCCTCGTCCCGGTCCACGACGATGTTCTGCAATGCGCCGCCCAGCACCATGTCCATGGCACGCTCCAGGCGGGCGGGTACGTGGATCAGGTCCGCCACGACGCCGTGGACGCCGGAGCGCCGCGCGCCGTCGCCACCGTCCTGGCGGCGGGCCTGCATCAGCACCTGCTTGACGGAGTTGTTGTAGCCCTCGTAGTCGCGCTGCATCTCGCGCAGCAGCTTCAATCGGGAATCCCGCTGCTGCCGCTCGTTCTGCATCCGCGTCACCCGGTCGGAGAGGGCCGCGGACTCCTCGCCGAGGGCCTGCACGCGCGCCTGCATCCGGGCGGCCTCGCCGTTCAGCTCCGCCAGGCGGGTGTTTTCTGTGTCCAGAAGCTCCCGGGCGGACTGAACGTGAGCGTTCAGCGCCTCGGAGCCGGTCTGCTCGCGGGTGCGGTCATCCTCCATGCGGCCCAGCTGGTTTTCCAGCGCGGTCTGCATGGCGCTCAGGCGGGCGCGCTGGGAGCGCACGTCGCCCAGGCGGTTCATGGCCTGTATGATGGCCTGCTTGGCGCTCTCGGATTCCTCCTCCAGCGCGGCAAGGCGGGTCTCGGAGCTCTCCAAAGACTGCTCCTGCGTCCGAAGCTCGGCGGAGTCCACGTTCAGCGCGGCGCGCTCGGCCTCGATCTCGCCGTCCATCTGGTCGATCTGGCGGCGAATGCCCTCGCCGCCCTCGGCGGCGGCGGTCTGCTGCGCCTGGATGCGGTCGCGCTCCTTCTCGCCGGCGGCGATGCGCTCCCGCATGACCTGCACGGCACCCTCGCCGGCCTCCACCTCGCGGATGAGCCGCTGCACGACCTCCCGCTTCTCGCTGCTCTCCAGCTCCAGCTGGTCCAGCAGGGCCTGGGATTCGTCCCGCAGCGCGCCCTTGCTCTCCAGCTCCTGGTTGGCCTGGAGGATGGCTTCGCCCAGCGTTTGCACGGACTGCTTGAGCTCCTTGATGCGCTCCTCGTAGCGCTCGGTGCGCACCAGGAACACGTTCAGGTCCAGCAGCTTCAATTCGTCCCGCAGGGACAGGTATTCCCGGGCCTGCTCGCTCTGCTTCTTCAGGGGCTCGACCCGGTCCTCCAATTCGGAGAGGATGTCCTCCACGCGGTTCAGGTTTTCCTGAGTGTGCTGGATGCGCTTCTGGGCGTCCAGCTTGCGGGCCTTGTACTTGACGATGCCGGCGGCCTCCTCGAAGACCTGTCGACGATCCTCGGACTTGGCGGACAGGATCTCGTCGATGCGGCCCTGCCCGATCAGGGAATAGCCGTCCTTGCCGATGCCGGTGTCGCGGAACAGGTCCACGATGTCGCGCAGGCGGCAGGCGGCGCCGTTGATCTTGTATTCGCCCTCGCCGCTGCGGTAGACGCGGCGGGTGACGGCGACCTCCGCGAAGTCCACCGGCAGGGCGTGGTCCTCGTTCTCAAAGACCAGCGTCACCTCGCAGTAGGCCAGGCGGCGGCGCTTTTCGGTGCCGTTGAAGATGACGTCCTCCATCTTGGAGCCGCGCAGGGACTTGGCGCTCTGTTCGCCGAGCACCCAGCGCACGGCGTCAGAGATGTTGGACTTGCCGCAGCCGTTCGGCCCGACCACGCCGGTGATGCCGTCTTCAAAGGTAATCTCCACGTTGTCCGCGAAGGACTTGAAGCCGTGGAGCAAGAGTTTCTTCAATCGCAATTTTGGATTTCTCCCGTCTGTCGTGCCTTATCGGGGATGGGGGACATCCCGCCTCAGTGGTTGCCCAGAAGGCGCAGCGCGTTCCGCGCGGCGTCCTGCTGCGCGTTCTGCTTGCTGCTGCCCACACCTTCGCCCAGCGTCCTGTCGCCCAGGATCACCCGGTAGCGGAATTGGGGGGCGTGGGGCGGCCCCTGCATGGAGACGAATTCATACCTGGGCATGTCGCCGTCGCGCTGCAGGATCTCCTGCAGGCGGGACTTGGCGTCCAGGTGGTCCTCCATCATCCGGGGATGCAGGTCCTCGGCCAGCGCCTTGCGGATGACCTCCACGGCGCAGTCGAAGCCCCCGTCGAGGTACACGGCGGCAAGCACAGCCTCCATCACATCGCACAGTATGGAGGGCTTGTCCCGCCCGCCGGAGCGATCCTCGCCCACGGAAAGGCGGATGTATTTGCCCAGCTGCAGCCGCTTGGCGGCGCGGCAGAGCGTCTCCTCCCGCACCAGTCCGGCGCGGATGCGCGTGAGCTTGCCCTCGTCTACCTCCGGGAACTCAAAGTAAAGATAACGGCTGATGGCCAGCTCCAGCACGGCATCGCCGAGAAACTCCAGCCGCTGGTAGTGGGGCACATGATGATCCCCCCCGTAGGAGGGATGCGTCAGTGCCGTTTCCAGCAGCCTGGAGTTTTTAAAGGTATAGCCCAGTTCGGTGCAAAGCGCCTTCACGAGATCAGACCTTCTTCTGAATGTAGTCCACGATGTCGCCGACGGTTTTGATGGTGCCCAGCGCCTCGTCCTCCACGGTGAGGTTGAACTCGGTCTCCAGGTCCATGATCAGCATCATCAGGTTGGCGCTGTCGGCGCCCAGGTCCTCGATCATGCGGGCGGTATCCACGACCTTGTCCGCCTCCACGGGCAGCTGCATCAGGATATACTCCTTGACCTTCTCAAAAACGGTGTTGCGATCCATGAAAATACCTCCTGTAAAATGTTTGGTCGGTTTGCTGTGTGCGCCCCTGAGAGGGGCGGTTGGTGCGAATCAGAGCGGGGGAGGGATCAGGCCTCCGCTTCTCCCAGCCCCGAGAGGCCCTCGCGGATCTTGCCCGCCACGTCGCCGGCGAGCATCTCCCGGGCCTGACGCACCGCGTTCATGATGGCCGTTTCCCCGGAGGCGCCATGGGCCTTGATCACCGCGCCCTCCACGCCCAGCAGCGGCGCGCCGCCGTAGGCGTTGTAGTCCATGCAGCGCTTGAACTTGCGGAAGGCGGGGCGGGACAGCGCCGCGCCGACCCTGGAGACCTTGGAGGCCATCAGGTTGGCCTTGAGCATGCCCATCATGGCGCTGGCGAGGCCCTCGGTGTACTTGAGGATGATGTTGCCGTCGAAGCCGTCGGCCACCACCACGTCGAAATCGCCGGTGGGGATGTCCCGGGCCTCGGCGTTGCCGGCGAAGCAGTAGCTGGTCTGCGCCTGCATCAGCTGGTAGGTTTCCTTGGTCAGCTTGTTGCCCTTTTCGGCCTCCGCGCCGATGTTCACCAGGCCGACCTGGGGCCTGTCGATGCCCATGACGCTGTGCATGTACACGGAGCCCATCAGACCGAACTGCACCAGGTACTTGGGCTGGCAGTCCACGTTGGCACCGGCGTCGATCAGCATGAAGGGCTTCTTCGCGCCGGGGATGACCGGGGCCAGGGCGGGCCGCTCAATGCCCGGGATGCGCCCGATGCGCAGCATGCCGCCGGCCAGGATCGCCCCGGTGTTGCCCGCGGAGACCACCGCGCCGGCCCGCTTCTCCCGCACGGCCAGCATGGCCTGCACCAGGGAGGAGTTCACCTTGCGGCGCACGGCCAGCATCGGGGATTCGTCCATGGCGATCACGTCGTCCGCGGGCAAGATCTCCACCCGCGCTTGCACGTCGCCCGCGTCGGTCAGCAATGCTTCGAGCCGATCCTTCGGCCCGGCCAGCAGGATTTTGATGTCGGGATATTGACGCAGCGCCGCGACGGCGCCCGCGACGATGGCGTCCGGTGCCTGGTCGCCCCCCATGGCGTCCAGCGCGATGATATACTCTTTCATCATAGACCTCCCCTTATGATATACCTATGTTATTGTATCAGAAGCAATGTAAATTCGCAAGCTTTTCAACGCCTCTGTTCCCCCTGCCGCGCGAAAACTGATAAATTTTATGAAAAATCGCGCCATTTCCGCTATTGGGGCTTGCTATTTTGGGCACGATGGGGTATAATATCCCATGCTGTTCGTGTACCCGTAGCGAAGCTGGATATCGCGTCAGACTCCGACTCTGAAGACCGTGGGTTCGAATCCCGCCGGGTACGCCAGAAAATATCCCCCGAAAGGGGGATATTTTTTTGGCGTACCCGGCGGGATATGCGGACACACCTGCGAGAGCAGAGGGGTTCGGCGAAGCCGCGGCGCGAAGCGACGCCATCCCGCCGGGTACGCCACCTCCAAAACCCCTGAAAACGCAGTGTTTTCAGGGGTTTTCACTGTTTTGGAGGCTGTTCTGAAGGCCTGATAAGTGTTAATTCCTTTCACATATTTCCCTCCATTTCACCCCTTTTCACATACAGATTGATGTCAAGATTGATGTCAAAAAAAGAGCCCCTCTCCCGTTGCAGGAGAGGGGGGGCGAGGTTTTGCCATTTGGCTTTTGACGAGTATGTTGATTGGATGCATGAACGAATCAAACTGAAGGAGGACAAGCATGGAAAAGCGAACACGCTGGCGTTTACGAGGGAACAAAGGCGACAGATTCAATATACCCGAAGCCCCATATAAAAAGCTTGAGAGCGATAGTACAAGGGCTGGTCAGGCAGTGATCCAGCTGGATCGAATATTCGATAGATTTCAGAGAATGGTATGACAAGGGTGTCGGTTCCACATTGAATCGCGATATGCTGCGCATGTTGATCGACCTTCAATACAATTCCGGTGATGGTTTTGTACTGTCCTTTTACTTGATAGGCGCCATTCTCCTCGTCTGTGCATACAACGAAATACTCGATCGATATGTAGACCGTGTTTATCCTTGCCAGATTGGCGTTTGCTACGAGACGGTGTAGATCGAAGAGCTTTTGATCAGACTCCATTCTTCTTTCGCATCCAGCCCATGTTTAGAGACTTAGCCATCTCCTTCAGATGCAGCACCCATCCCTTTGGTTTATATCGCTCTAATTCTTACGTAAAGTGTTATGCGTAGGCTATATAAACATATCATTTGTTCTAATCAACAAAGAAAATGCGGTCTGAAGTCAATTTCACCTTTTAACAACTGGTGTTCGTTATTGGAACCGCTTAACTGACCCATAAGAGTGTAATATGGCTGTAGGGATAGACAATTTGCCATTGTCAATGATATAATATGACATAATATACTGTTTTTGTATATGGATGTGACGTATTATGGAAAACAAGGCAAGCCATCAGAAGAATAATTCGACTTTGGTAGTCAATGCTGCAACGGAAACCTCCGCCAATCAGCTCTATAACCACCTTTACGAGGCCTGCAACATCCTGCGCGGGCCGATCAATCAGGATGATTACAAGTCCTATGTCATCCCGATCTTATTCTTCAAGCGCATTTCGGATGTCTATGACGAGGAGACCGCCGAGGCGGAGGAGCGGTATGGTGAGGATGTGGCCTTCTACACCGAAGAAGAATTGCATGCCTTTTCCATTCCCGCCGGTGCACATTGGGAGGATGTTCGAAAAACCAACGAGGATATGGGAGCTGCCATCGTGAGCGCCATGATGGCGATTGAGCAGGCCAACCCGGACACACTGGCCGGCCTGTTCTCCTCCTTCGACGATGCCAACTGGACGGACAAGACCAAGCTGACGGACGAACGCCTGAAGAACCTGATCGAGCACATGTCTGCCATTCGCGTCGGGAACAGGGACTATTCCGCCGATGTCATGGGCGACGCCTACGAATTTCTGATCAAGAAGTTTGCCGACATGAGCAAGAAGAATGCCGGCGAATTCTATACGCCGCGCTCCATCGTCAAGCTGATGGTGCGGCTGCTTCAGCCGAAATCGGGCGAATCGGTCTATGATCCGGCCTGCGGCACGGGCGGCATGCTGATCGAGGCCATCCGGAATATGGAGGATCAGCGGGCCTCCTATGGCAAGATCTACGGCCAGGAGAAGAACCTGTCCACCTCGGCCATCGCCCGCATGAACCTGTTCCTGCACGGCGCGCGGGAGTTCAAAATCATTCGGGAGGACACGCTGCAAAAGCCCCAGTTCATTCAGAACGGCGCGTTGCAGCGCTTCGACTGCGTGCTGGCCAATCCGCCCTTCGGCCTGGACAAATGGGGCGCGGAGTACTTCGCCAACGACCAGTGGGGCCGCAACATCTGGGGCTGTCCCTCGGACAGCAATGCAGACTATGCCTGGCTGCAGCACATGGTCTGCTCCATGAATCCCAAGGACGGGCGCTGTGCGGTGGTCATGCCCCAGGGGGTGCTGTTCCATGGCGGGGCCGAGGGCAAGATGCGCCAGAAGCTGATCGAGTCGGATATCCTGGAGTGTGTCATCACGCTGGTGGGCAACCTGTTCTACGGCGCGGGCGTTTCGGCCTGCATACTGTTCATGAACAACAACAAGCCCGCCGCCCATCGGGGGAAGGTGTGCATGATCGACGCCACCGGCATCTACACCGCCCAGCGGGCCAAGAACGTCATGACCGAGGCGGACACGGACGCGGTCTACAGGCTGTGGGAGGGCTACGAGAGCGTCATCGACCGCTGCGCCGTGGTGGACCTTTCGACCATCGCGGCGAAGGACTACACCCTGTCGGTCAATCAGTACATCGAAAAGACGCCCGCGCCGCCCATCGATCCCGCGAAGGTGCGCTGGGAATTCATGCAGGCGCTGGAGGACGTAAAGACCGCCGAGGCGCGGCTTGTAGAACTGTTGCAGGATGGAGGCTGGCTCGATGAATAACCGCATCACGCTGGAGGAACTGGAGTCCTATCTGTGGCAGTCCGCCGTGCTTCTGCGCACGAATATCGACGCCGGCTCCTATAAACAATACATCTTCCCGCTGATGTTCTTCAAGCGCATCTGCGACGTCTACGACGAAGAGACTCAAGCTGCCGTGGAAAAGTACGGCGACGATGTGGAATTCTACCCCGAGGAAGAGCTGCACACGTTCATCGTTCCCAGGGGGCATCACTGGCGGGACGTGCGCCAAGTGACCGAGGACGTGGGCCAGGCCATCGTGGCGGCGTTCCGGGCCATCGAGAAGGAAAACGGCGAGCTGCTCACCGGCATATTCGGCGACGGCGCCTGGACCAACAAGAACCGCCTGCCGGACCGGCTGCTGAAGGACCTGCTGGAGCACTTCTCCTCCCGCACACTGTCCCTTGAAAACTGCCCCGAGGACGAGCTCGGCCAGGGCTATGAGTACCTGATCAAGAAGTTTGCCGACGACAGCGGCCACACCGCCCAGGAATTCTACACCAACCGCACCGTGGTGCACCTGATGACGGAGATCCTCCAGCCCCAGTCCGGGGAATCCATCTACGACCCCACCTGCGGCAGCGCCGGCATGCTCATCAGTTGCATCGCCCACCTGAAGGCGCGCGGGCAGGAGTGGCGCAACGTCCATGTCTACGGCCAGGAGATCAACGCCCTGACCTCGGCTATCGGTCGGATGAACCTGTTCCTGCACGGCGTGGAGGATTTCCACATCGTCAACGACGACACCCTGAAAAACCCCGCCTTCATCAAGAATGGCCAGCTGATGCAATTCGACCTGACCCTGGCCAATCCGCCCTACTCCATCAAGCAGTGGGACCGGGCGGCGTTCGAGGGCGATAAGTACGGTCGGAACTTCCTTGGCACGCCGCCCCAGGGCCGTGCGGATTATGCCTTCTTTCAGCATATCCTCAAGAGCATGAAGCCGGACACCGGGCGCTGTGCGATACTGTTTCCGCACGGGGTGCTGTTCCGGAACGAGGAAGCATCGATGCGGGAGAAGCTGATCAAGAGCGATCTGGTGGATTGCGTCATCGGCCTCGGCCCGAACCTGTTCTTCAACGCGCCGATGGAGGCCTGCATCGTCATCTGCCGGATGCCGGGAAGCAAACCGGCAGCTCACAAGGGAAAGATTCTGCTGATCAACGCCGTGAACGAGGTCACCCGCAAGAACGCCCAGAGCTACCTGGAAGATCACCACATCCGCAGGATTGCCGATGCCTATAATGACTATGCGGATATCGAGGGCTTTGCCCGCGTGATCACCATTGGAGATACGGAGAGATACGATTACTCCCTCAGCATTCCGCTGTATATCAGCGCACCGGTGGACGAAAACCCGGAGGAGCTGAAAAGCCTGGACCAATGCCACGCGGATTGGCTGGCCAGCAGCTATGAGATGCACGAGGAATACGATGAATTGCTGTCCATGCTTGGGATGGGAGGTGAGACGGATGCCGAAAGTGAAGCTGAATGACGTGGCTGTCGAGTGCAAGGAGACCATCAAGGGCGAGGCCAGCTTGCCGGTCGTGGGTCTGGAGCACCTGATCCCCGGCGAGGTTTGCCTGACCCAGTGGAGCGATGATTCCGACAACACCTTCACCAAGCGATTCCGCAAGGGACAGGTGCTGTTTAGCCGCCGTCGCGCCTATTTGAAAAAGGCCGCCGTCGCACCTTTTGACGGCATCTGCTCCGGCGATATCACGGTCATCGCTGCCAGGCCGGAAGTATTGGAGCCGGAACTGCTGCCCTTCATCATCCAGAACGATGCGCTGTTCGACTATGCCGTCGGGCACTCTGCCGGCTCTCTCTCGCCGCGCGTGAAGTGGGAACACCTGAAGAACTATGAATTCGAACTGCCCGATAAATCAAAACAGAGTAGACTTGCCCGTCTGCTATGGGCGGTGGAAGACGCCAGAAAAGCCTATCAAACGCTGATCCAGAGGTCAGAGGAGCTCGTGAAATCGCAATTTATCGAGCGAATAGGTAAAGGTTCCTACAAAACCGTTCCTGCCGGGACTGTTATGTACAACATGAGAAATGGTGTATCCCCATCAAAAAACGGAACATACCGGGAAAAAGTATTAACTCTCTCAGCGGTAACACAAGGTGAATTTGATGCAAGTGCCTGGAAGGACGGCTCTTTCGATGATTGTCCGCCGCCAGAAAAGAGGATTACGTCTACAGATTTTTATATGTGCCGTGGGAATGGGAATAAAACACTTGTTGGACGTGGTGTTATCGCACCAGAAGATAGGCCTGATTTGGTTTTCCCTGATACAGTTATTGCTGCAACAATCGATACTGACAGGATTATGATACCGTTCTTGTTTTACGCATGGCAACAAGACACTGTTAGAAGGCAGATCGAGATAGCAGCTCGCACTACGAACGGGACATATAAGATTAACCAAGCTATTATATCCGGTATTAATTTGATATTGCCGCCTGTTGAAGCTCAAAAGGACTTTATTGCCTTCGCCTCTCAGCTCGACAAATCAAAACATTCGGCACAAAAAGCCCTGGAGGATCTGCAAGCGACGCAGAAGGCGTTGATTCGGAAGTACCTTGGCTGATATCCGTTGTAAAGCGGGGAATCCTGTGGTATAATAGGGACAAGCCAAGCTCATGGAATCCGATGTGAAGGAGGCGATCCCCATGCTGTACCCGTTTATGACGCTCGAAGACGGAACGGAAATCGTTCATTCTGAAAGTATGCAGGACAGCGGGCGCGAAAAGGTGAAGGTGTGCATCGAAAAGCCGGTGGACTGGGGTTTCAAGTCTGCAACCTGCTGGCTGCCGGATTATCAGTGGGAGAAGGTGGAGGGCTTTACGCCGGAGGAAATCGACGATCTGCAAGCGCTGGTTCAAAGCCTGGCGCATGTGATCATCGAACTGGCGCGGGACGGAGGATTTGAGCATGCCACAGCTATTTAGAGTCGGCAGCTATGTGGTCTATTTTTGGATCAACGAAAGCCATCCGTTGGAGCCCGTCCATGTGCACATCGCAGAGGTTCGTCCATCCCCCAATGCGACAAAACTGTGGATCACACGCGCGGGGAAATGCCTCCTGGCCAACAACAATTCCCACATTCCGGAGCGTGCGCTGCGCATTCTTATCGCCATCATAGAGGCGCGCAGGGAGGACATCCTCTCAAAATGGCTTGAAACCTTTGGAGAAGCTCGCTTCTATTGCTGAGCAGAAGGACAATCATCGCCCGGGACCAGCCTAAGGGCCGGTTCCGGGCTTTGTGTTACCTTTATATCCTTGATTCCCCCGGAAAAGTGAACTATCCTTTAGACATCATTTTGGGGAGGGATTCTCATGAGAAACGAACTGATTGCGCGCATTGAAACGGCCATGGCGGCGACGCTGTCTTCGGAACAGCTCGCCGCCTTGCACTGTGTTTTGGTCAGGGAGACTGTAGAGCTCGATAAATCCAAAATTAGTCATGACGATCAACCGGTGACAAAGGATTTTCTTGCCGCGTTCCTTTCTGCCAAGAGGGTGGAGGGCTGCTCGGACAAGACCATTCACTATTATAAAATCACCCTGGAAAAGATGATCGCTGCCCTGGACAAGCCCGTGCAAGCCACCACCACCGACGATATGCGTCGCTATCTGGACGATTATCAGCACAGCGGCCGGGCGGGCAAGTCCACCATCGACAATATGCGGCGCATCTTCTCGTCCTTTTTCGCCTGGCTGGAGGACGAGGATTACATCGTCAAGAGCCCCATGCGCCGCATCCACAAGGTCAAGACCGTCAAAACGGTGAAGACCACATATTCCGATGAAGCTTTGGAGATGATGCGCGACGGCTGCGAGACCCTGCGTGACCTGGCCATCGTCGATCTGCTGGCCTCCACCGGCATGCGCGTGGGGGAATTGGTGCACCTGAACCGGGCTGACATCGACTTCGACAACCGGGAGTGCATCGTGTTCGGCAAGGGCGGCAAGGAGCGCAAGGCCTATTTCGACGCCCGTACCAAGATTCACCTGCGCCGCTACCTGGACGAGCGCGACGATGAAAACCCGGCGCTGTTCGTCACCCTCCAGCAGCCCCATGCCCGCCTCAAGATCAGCGGTGTGGAGATCCGCCTCCGCCAGCTGGGCCGCCGCTTGGAAATCCCCCGCGTCCATCCCCACAAATTCCGCCGTACCCTCGCCACCGTCGCCATCGACAAGGGCATGCCCGTGGAGCAGGTGCAGCAGCTCCTCGGCCATTCCAAGATTGATACCACGATGCACTATGCCATGGTGAATCAGGCAAATGTGAAGGAATCGCATCGGCGGTTCATCTGTTAACTGAATCTAAATACTGTCAAACATAGTTAGACAAGACAAACTTTCGCAATTTATAGAGATGTTCAGGAGGGAAAACAGTGGCAAACAGGATTGGCCCACGCTAAAGATCGGTGAAGTGTACAACGTCAAATCCAGTAAACGAATCTATGCGAAAGAATTGGTTCCTGCCGGGATACCCTTTCTAAAGGTTGCTGACATCCTTGATAGAATAGCCACTGGTACAAGTACGCCGACAGCTTATATTTCTCAAGAGAAGTACCGTGAATTGAAAGAAATGGGGCTTGTTCCAGAAACAGGTGATATCCTCGTTACTTCTCGCGGGACAATAGGAAAATGTTATATCATAACGTCAAAAGATGAATTCTATTTTCAGGATGGAATGATAAGCTGGCTTCATCCAAAACCAGGATGTCAATTACTGCCAGAGTTTATTGCGGCACTATTTGAGGAAGAGGAATTCCTGAAAGCTCTTGATGAAGCAACAAACAAGACGACCGTAACGTATATATCCCTTGATAAACTTGGCGGGCTTTCGGTTATATGTCCACCAGAAAGAATGCAACATGGGTATTTGGATTTCGTCCATCAGCTCGACAAATCAAAATTTGTCGCTCAAAAAGCGACCCAGCTATTGCAATGTATGTTATAATGGGATTATGAAAATAACCAAAATCCGGAAGGGGACGACGATATGACCGCCAATTTCAATGAAGCCCATGTGGAACAGATGGTTTGCAATGCCATTGCCGGCTGTGGCTGGAAATATATCCCGGCGCAGGACCTTCCGCGCAGAGAATCGGACGTGTTGGTGGAGCCGATGCTGCGGAACGCCCTGATCCGGCTGAACCCCTGCATCGCCGAGACGCCTTCCCATGCGGACACGGTCATATACAAGCTGCGCGCGCTGATTGCCACCGTGCAGCCCCACGACCTGGTCACCCAGAACGAGCGCTTCAAGAAGCTGGTGTTTGAGGAGAACAGCTTCCCCTTCGGCAAGGACGGGAAGTCCGTCAGCATCCGCTATTTCGATTATGACGATGTCTCCAACAATGAATTCGTGGTCACCAACCAGTGGGTCTATCCCCAGACCGTCGGCGGAAAGCGGCTGGACGTGGTGCTGGTGATCAACGGCTTCCCGGTGGCCATCGGCGAGATGAAGTCCCCGGTGCGGCCGGCCATCAGCTGGGTGGACGGGGCCGAGGACATCCTGAAGTATGAAAAGTCCATCCCCCAGATGTTTGTCACCAACATCTTCAACTTCGCCACCGAGGGCAAGTGCTATCGCTATGGCTCGCTGAACGCGCCGGTGACGCTGTGGGGGCCGTGGTACGCGGATATCGCCCATGAGGAGGGGACGCTGGCGAAGGTGCAGGCCAGCGTGGCGTCCATGATGCGGCCCGCCGTGCTGCTGGACCTGTTCCGGTTCTTCACGCTGTTCTCCACGGATAAGCGCAACCGGAAGATCAAGGTCGTGTGCCGCTACCAGCAGTATGAGGGCGCGAACATGATCGTGGATCGCGTGCGGGCGGGCTATCCCAAGAAGGGCCTGATCTGGCATTTCCAGGGCAGCGGCAAGTCGCTGCTGATGGTGTTTGCCGCCCAGAAGCTGCGCATGATGAAGGACCTGAATTCGCCCACAGTCCTGATCATCAACGACCGGATCGACCTGAGCGGGCAGATCTTCGGCACCTTCTCCATGGCGGACGTGCCTAACCTGGTGCCAGCGGAGACCAACGCGGAGCTGACGAAGCTGCTGAAAAACGACACCCGCAAGGTAATCATCACCAAGATATTCGAGTTCCAGCGCGTGGAGGAGCCGCTGAACCTTCGGGATAACATCATCGTCATGGTCGACGAAGCCCACCGCACCCAGGAGGGCGACCTCGGCGCGCGCATGCGCACGGCGCTGCCCAATGCCTTCTTCTTTGGCCTGACCGGCACGCCCATCAACAAGCTGGACAAGAACACCTTCCTGACCTTCGGCGCGGCGGAGGACCGCAGCGGCTATATGAGCCGGTATTCCTTCGCGGATTCCGTGGGCGACCGGGCTACGCTGCCGCTGCACTTCGAGCCAGTGCCGGTGAAGCTGCATGTCAATCAGGAGGCCATCGACGAGGCCTTCGCCCAGCTGACCGATGAAATGGGCCTGACGGAGGAGGAGCGCAGCAAGACCGCCCAGCGCGTGCGCATGGCGGCGATCATGAAGGACCCAGAGCGCATCAAGGCGGTGTGCGCACACATCGCTGAGCACTTTATGACCAAGGTCAACCCCAACGGCTTTAAGGGCCAGGTGGTGTGCTATGACCGGGAGTGCTGCGTGCTGTACAAAAAGGAGCTTGACCGGCTGCTGGGCGAGGCGACCAGCACCATCGTCATGGATACCAACAACGACAAGGCCGATGAATACAAGCAGTGGCGGCGCACCCGGGACGAGGAAGCCAAGGTGCTGGACGACTTCCGCGACCCGAAGAACCCGCTGCAGATCGTGATCGTCACCAGCAAACTGCTGACCGGCTTCGACGCGCCGATCCTCCAGGTGATGTACCTGGACAAGCCCATGAAGGATCACACGCTTCTCCAGGCCATCTGCCGCACCAACCGCGTCTATGGGCAGGAGAAGACCTATGGCCTGATCGTCGACTACATCGGCATCTTCGACGACGTGGCCAAGGCGCTGGCCTTTGATCCCGATGCGGTGGAGACGGTGATCACCAACATCGAGAGCGTGAAGCAGCAGGTGCCGGAGCTGGTGGCTGCGTGCGTGGCGTTCTTCCCCGGCGTGGATCGCACCAAGGATGACTGGGAGGCGCTGCTCGCCGCGCAGGATTGCCTGCCCACTGACG
Organism: uncultured Eubacteriales bacterium; assembly: GCA_902801165.1. Classification (GTDB taxonomy): domain Bacteria; phylum Bacillota; class Clostridia; order Christensenellales; family Aristaeellaceae; genus UBA2862. Next base: position 73,962 of record CADCHI010000003.1, read on the forward strand.
ATGACAAGGATAAGTTCGGCGCGCAGTATCGCGTCCTGAACCGCGTGTGGAACGCGCTCTCCCCGGACAGCTGCCTTGCGCCCTACAAGGCGGAATACAAGTGGCTCTCCAAGGTGTATGACTCCATCCGTCCGACTGATGAGCGCGGCAAGCTGATCTGGGCCGCCCTTGGCCCCAAGACGCTGGAGCTGGTGCACGAGAATATCTCCGTGGAGGAGGTCGTCACGGATGAGGATGTCCTGGAATTAGATTCGGAGATGATCGAAAAGTTCATCAATGATGACATGCAACGGGAAAAACAGCGCCGAAAGCTGGAACTGGATTTGAGTGCGCTGATCCGGCATCATCCGGATGATCCCAAGTTCATCAAGCTGGGCGAGCGTCTGGAAAAGCTGCGGGAGGAGCATGAAGCCGGCCTGCTGAACAGCCTGGAATTCCTGAAGGCCCTGCTGGAGATGGCCAAGGAAGCGGTCCACATGGAAAAGGAAGTAGAACCGGAGGATAGCGAGGACAAAGGCAAGGCCATGCTGACCCGGCTGTTTGAAACGGTGAAGAACAAAAATACGCCGGTGATCGTCGAGCGCATCGTTGCCGACATTGACGGCATCGTCCGGATCGTCCGCTTCCCCGGCTGGCAGGACAGTCGTCAGGGTCGGATCAGCATCAGCCGCAGCCTGCGTGATGTCATCATGACCAAGTACAGGATAAAGGATAAAGAGGTCTTTGACAAGGCGTATGGGTATGTGGAGCAGTATTATTGAACAGCAATTATCAGTAGAAGGCCGAGAAGCATGCGCTTCCCGGCCTGCATTGTTTATGAAAATGTTCAGAACTCCCGCATAGGTTGTTCTACAGAATGTGCAGGGTGAACGGAGACAGGGATACAACGACGTCTCCTTTCGGTGAGTGCGCTTCAATAACCTTCGTGAAGATCCACTCTTCCCGATAGCAGCCGCCCTTCCAGAAATGCTCTCAGCTGGGTTTGCAGGCCTTTGAATTTCCTCTGTTCAGCAGCGTCGGAATAACCGGCGACATGAGGCGTGATCAAAACGTTGTCCATGCGCCAAAGGGGGCAATCCACAGGGAGAGGCTCCGGATCTGCCACATCCAAGGCAGCCATGGAGAGATGACCGGAGTTCAACGCGCTAATCAATGCGCTCTGGTCAACACAAGCTCCCCGGCCTACATTTACAAACACAGCGTTGGGCTTCATGGCGTCAAAGGCCTCTTTGTCCAGGATTCGATGGGTCAGCGGAGTCAGAGGGAGCGTATTGATAACGATATCGGAATTGGAAAGAGCGGTTTTCATCGCGGAGGAGGGGTATATATGTTCGAAGCCGACCCGCTCACGATCGGGATGGAGGCAGACCGTGGACACGTGGGCGGAAAAAGCCCTGAGCCTCAGGGCGATTTCGACAGCGAGTTCACCTGCACCGAGCAAAAGCACGCTGGAGCCGGCTAATTCGCGGGAGGGATAGCTGGAATCATTCCATGAGGCGGGCCCCAGACGTACAGCAGATGGAATCATACGCATACAGGCGAGCACCAGGCCCAGGGCATGTTCCGCGACCGGAATATCGTGAACGTGAATTGCCCGGGTTACGATGACATCCCTTCGACAGTACAGGGAAGGGCGCGCGTAAGCATCTACGCCGGCGGACATCACGTGCAGCCACTGCAGTTGCGTGGCTTCAATCAGAAGCTTGGGATCCGGATGCCCCACAATGATATTTGCATGTCGGATATGCTCGGAATTGATGGCGTTGGAATCCATGAAACAGAAGCGAACTTTGGGAAACTCTGAACGCAGATGCCGCGCATATACGCTGTCTTCGCGATAGCGGCGCATGCTGCTGTTATTGACTGTGATCAGCAAGGTGGTTTTACCGTCCATTCCTGTACCTCCAGTACAGCCGATGTTGCCTGAGTGATCATTGCTATCTTAAGAAACATTCCCGCGAAAGTCAAGATGTGAGAGGCACATCCAAAAAATAGTGACATTTTCGAAAATGGGGGTCCTTATTATGAACTCTTTGTTGATGCTATAATAATGATGAGTTAATAATATAGGTGAAGGACACAAAAAACAATGCAGTTTCAACCGCGATTGATGAAATCATTGACGATGGATAGGGGGAGGGATAACAAGATGGACAGAATGCTTCGAGATAAAAAGGCCATTGTTGTGTTCCTGTTGCCAGGTCTGCTTGTGTTTGCATTTGTGGTGCTCGTTCCGGTGGTTTGGTCAAGTGTCTATTCGTTTTATGAGGGCGTAGTTGGAATTGGGCTTCGTTTTAACGGCGTGCGCAATTATGCGCAGCTGTTTCACGATTCCCAATTTACACGTAGTATGTTGATTACACTACAGTATACGGCCATTGTCTCCGGGTTGCAGCTGGTTTTAGGACTTCTGATGTCGTTCCTGTTCGCCTATGGCGTCAAGCATAAAGTGACGGTGCGTACTATTTGCTTTCTGCCGGTAGTACTGCCCGTTGTAGCAGTGGGACAATTGTTTGGCAAAATATACGCCATTGCGCCGATGCATGGTTTGATCAACAGCCTGTTGGATGTCCTGGGCATGGGCAAATATGTCACAGCGTGGATTGGAACGACTGAGACAGCGTTGGGGGCATTGTGCGTACAGGATGTGTGGATGACCGCAGGCTTCTATGCCATCATATACTATGCGGGCATCGTCGATATTCCAAAGGAATTAGTCGAAGCAGCGAGGATTGATGGTGCTACGGGTTGGCACGTGGGGACGCGGATCGTGCTGCCTTTGTTGCGCCCGGTCATTGGCACGGCGCTGATTTACAGCCTCAGCGGCTCGATCAAGGTCTATGCCTCAGCCTATGCGTTGACCGGAGGCGGTCCGGCCAGGGCGACTTACATGCTATCGATGTATATGTATGATACGGCGTTCAAGTTCAATAAGTATGGATATGGAAGCACGATAGGCGTATTCATCATGCTGGAGTGCCTGCTGTTCGTAGCTCTTACGAATTTTGTAGTCAACAAGCGCAGGGTTTGAGGGAGGTATTGATCATGAGAGTGAGTGCGATCAAGCAGCGCCCTTCTGTTCGCATCGGTGGATTCCTGGGAAAAGCCACGATCAGGGCTTTGACAGGCCTTCTGCTGCTGTGCGTTGTATTTCCAATCGCGTGGATGATTGCGTGTTCCCTAAAAACACCGGCCGAGCTGATCAACCAGCCTGTCTTTCACCTTCCATCCGGGTTTTACTTTCGCAATTATTCAAATGCCTGGGTCAAGGGCAAGATGAATGTGTTCTACAAAAACAGCGTCATCACAACCTTTGTGTCCTTGATCTTTACAGTGGGATTCAGCGCGATGATTGGTTTCGCACTAACGAAGCTCCGCTGGCGTTTTTCGGGTTTGTTTAAGCTGTTGTTTTCGTTCGGAATCGTCGTCCCCGTCCAGATGGTGCTGATCCCACTGTTCATCATGTACAACCAACTGAAGTTGGTCAATTCACTTTGGGGACTGATCATAACCTATACGGGTTTCAGCCTGTCTCTGGCAATCTATCTCTATTCGGGGTATATGCAGGCCATACCGAATGAGATCATGGAAGCCGCAGTCATTGACGGATGCAGTGTTTATTCGCTGTTCACCCGGATACTGCTTCCTCTGTCCAAAAACGCAACCGTGACAGTGCTTGTGGTGAGCTTCTTTTCCAAGTGGAACGACCTGATTTTCTCGCAGACTTTCATCAGTTCAACATCCCTAAAGACGATACAGACTGGATTGCTGTACTTCACCAATGAGTTTGGCAGCACCGAATGGGGACCGGTGTTTGCGGCTTCCACAATGGCAATACTGCCGACCATCGTCGTCTACTCATGCTTGAACAAACTGGTCATTGAAGGAATGACGGCAGGTGCGATCAAGAATTGAATCAATGCCGCAAAGCGGCTTATGAAAGGGTGTCGGATATGGAATACAGAAACATGGGCAAGACGGGCTTGAAAGTCAGTGAACTCTCGCTGGGCAGCTACATGACTTACGGACAACGATGCGATATGGAGGCCACCAAGGCCTGCATTGACGCGGCGTTCGACTGCGGGATCAACTCCTTCGACACCGCGGACGTCTACGGGAAGCATTACGGGACGACGGGCAGCGCGGAGGAGGTCATGGGAAAGGTGCTGCGCGAGCACTCTCGATCCAGCTACGTACTGGCTACAAAGGTTGGCTATGGGGTATTTGACGGGGAGAATGGGAAAGGCCTTTCCCGCAAGCACCTGTTCGAGGCCTGCGACGCGAGCCTGAAGCGGTTGGGAATGGATTATATCGACGTGTATTACATGCATCTCTACGACGATACCACGCCGGTGGAGGAGACGATGGATGCACTGGAGGACCTGGTCCGTCAGGGCAAGGTTCTCTATACCGGCATCAGCAATTGGAGCACGAAGCAGATCGACACGGCACTGAAGGAAGCGCACAGCAGGCAGGCGGCGCCCAAGGTAGTCCAGCCGCCCTATAATATGTTCGACCGCCGCATAGAGGGAGATATCCTTCCGCTTTGTGGGCAGAAGAGCTTGGGAATGGCGGTCTATTTCCCCCTGGCGCAGGGCGTGCTGGCGGGAAGGTACAACTCTGTAAGCGCCATTCCGCAGGACAGCCGGGCAGCCGACGGCCCCGCCGGCAAAGTGATCGAATACGTGGGGGTACTGAGCCAGACCAACATCGACAAGGTGCGCAGGATGACAGCGATAGCCAGGGAATCCGGCCTGGAGATGGCGCAGCTGGCGCTGGCCTGGATACTGCGCAAACAGGAGATATCAACAATCCTCGTCGGCGCGAGCAAGCCGGAGCAGATTCGATCCAATTCCGCTGCATCCGGAGTCAGGCTCCAGCAGGATGTGCTCGAAGCGGTGGAACGCATTTTGAATGAATGATTGCCAACAAGGGCATCAGGCAGGAGGGATAAACATGGCGAGGTATCGATTCATAGAGGTGGCGTCGAGCGTCTACGCCTGGGATATGCATGACGAAGGTGTGGACAGCGTTCTTGATAATCTGCAGGACCTGTCGCATGTAAACTCGGTCTATCTCATTGCGCTTATGCACAAGGAGAGGCATCCATGGCCGAATGACACCTTTTTCCCTCACAATCCGATCAGGCGAGAGTACATGACGGAGGATTCCGTGGCCTATTGGCAGCCGGACTTTAATCGATATGACGGCATACGACCGGCAGTGCCGGGTAATTTTCTGGCGGGTCAGGACTGGCTGGAGCTGCTGGTCGACCGGGCGAAGACCAGAGGGCTCAAGGTGGGCGTGGAGCTTTCCCACACGATGCTGGGCTCTGACAGGCTGGCGGCTGAGTATCCGGATGTCAGGCAGATCGATATCTTCGGGAAGCCGTTGGCAACGACTCATATTGGCGAAAACCACTTTGTGCCGTGCATGAATAACCCCGATTTTCGCCGCTATGTGCAGCAATTGTTCTGCGAGGTCTCGGAGAGATATCCGATCGACTATGTGTTGAACTGCATCATGCCGTTCCCTCTGCCGGCAAAGTATCTCCTCACTGAATATGAAGAGGAAATGGAGCCCTGGGCGTGGATCACGCGCTCGCCGGTTGGATCCGGCTGCTTCTGCCCTTCTTGCGTAAAGCGCGCGAAGGAAGCCGGATTTGACTTGCTCAAGGCGAGGGATGGATTGTTGAAGCTGGCTGAGTACGAGGGTGGAACACCTGCCTTGAAGGATACCAATATCTCGCCAATGGAGCTCCTGCTCGAACATCGTGAGTTTATGGATTGGCTGGAATTCAAGTGCATGTCTGTGACAAGCTTTTATGAGGAGCTGAACACGGCGCTCAAACGTGTCCGCCCGGATATCGACAACCGCATGAACGTGTATATCACGTCGCACAGCGAATACGCGGGGTTTAGGGTTTCCAAGGTCGCAAAGCACTTTGATTCCATGCGCGCATGTGTTTACACCGAAAACCTGGGGACCGGGCTGACGGAAAAAAAGCGCAAGGTCCTGATGAGCCTGCGGAAGACGCTGGGCAAGGATTACCATATTCTCAGCGCGATTGGCGTGCTTCCCGGTTCGACGCCGGACAGCGTTCGGGAGGGTATTCGCGTCAGCGCCGAGTGCGGTGCGCAATCCATAGCATTGGGCCACTACGACGGCGCGACGCTGGATATGCTGCGCGCTGTTGGAGAAGCTGTAGAAACAGAGTGATTCTCTCCTGGCCTGCCGGTTGGCGCGTGAGATTTGGCTGACGAAAAAGAATTTGGTGCGAGTCGGTTGATCCCAATGCGAATGGAAGAAGTATAATGTAATCAGGGGGGCTGTTGGGATAGCCGGCCGCACCAATGAGAAGGAAGGCGGAACTGCGTGAAACCACTGCGTGTGCTGATGAAGAGAATTCGCGAGAAGAGCTTTCGCAAACGATTGCTGCTCAGTATGTTTGTGCTGTCTATTGTCCCATTGGTCGTTATAGGCGGGATATTCTCGATCCTCACGCGAAATACTATCAGAAAGCAATATGCAGAGTTTCACGCCTCGACCTTGACTACGATCGACAGATATGTGAGCATCATCCTGAATAACCTGGAGCGCAGTTGTCGACTGGTGCTGTCCAATGACGCGCTCCAGAGTATTATGTCTGACGATCACGGCATCAATTGGAGCAACATTATACAGCTCGGCAACGCGGTTCCGGCTGTGCTGTATGATAATCCTGATATTCTGGATATCTATTTGATAGGGAACGATGGCAGCACCTATATCTGCGGCAGGAACCACAACGCTTATATCGTCCAGCTGGATCCGGACGCCCTGGCTGAAATGGAGTGGTATCAGAATGCGCTGTCGGCCAATGGGCAAAAGGTGTTCTGCGACGGCAATGCTGTTACCGGCGAGATGGACAGCTCAATATCCTGCTGCAAGCTGCTGAAGAGCCTGGATTTGCCCGTCGGAGGCACCCAGAAAACCATTGGAACGCTGGTCATCAGGATCCAGAAGGAAACGCTGTTTTCTTGCCTGTCACAGACGGAATCCAGTGAAGCCTATTGCGTGTACGATGAAAAGGGTGAGCTGGCGTATCTGAAGGGCGACGAGTCGCTTCTTGACGCGCTGGATGAAATAACCTGGGTTGGAGATACCGGTGAATCCTACGCGTATGCGGGAAGCAGAATACTCAACTCTGAATTGAAGTGGACAATTGTCAATATTATATCGATGAATCAGCTTCTGGGCGGCAGGCTGCGACTGGTGGATATGGTGCTCTATCTGACGCTTTTGATGAGCGTTGTGATCAGTTTGGTGTTTCTGCTGCTTGAAAGGTCCCTGTACCGCCCATTGAAGGAACTGGAGAGTTCTATTGTTGAGGCGACCATGCCGTTGAATGACTCACAATCGCCTCAGTTACATGCATTTGGCGACGATGAGATTGGAAAAATCGGCCGCAAATTCAATGAAATGCTGCTGCGAATCCATACGTTGAACCAGAAGATCGTTGCCCAAAGCGTGCGCCAGAAGGAGGCGGAATTGCGGGATCTTCAGGCCAAGATCAATCCGCACTTCCTGTACAACACGTTGGACTGCATCTATTGGAATGCCTGCATGAACGACGACAGAGAAGTAGCCCGCATGATCCTGTCTCTGTCGAAAACCATGAGGAATTCCTTCAATCAGGGGAAAAATCTGACTACCGTCGGCAGAGAATTCCAGAACCTGAAGGACTATCTGTACCTGATGGAATGTAGGCATAAAGGAATGCTCCACTATGAGATAAACCTTGACCCGGCAATGGAGAACTATACCATTCTGAACCTGCTCCTGCAGCCGTTTGTGGAGAATTCGATACTTCATGGACTGGAGACAAAAACCGACAAGGGCATGCTTGTTGTTTCCGGCTGTTTGGTGGGAAAAGAGATGGTATTCGTCATTCAGGATGATGGCATAGGGATGGACCAGGAACGGCTGAACCAACCGGGATATGGCATAAGCAACGTCCGGAAACGATTGGAATTGTTCTATGAAGACAGGCACAGCCTGGACATTCGCAGCGAACCAGGCAAGGGGACTGTCGTGGAGTTGAGGATTGGCCCCAAAGAAGATGGCACTTGGGAGAGATTGTCATGAATTTGAAGGTTGTGGTCATAGATGATGAGGCAATCGTTCTGAAAGGGATTCAGACCATGCTGGATTGGCAAGCATTGGAACTGGATCTCGTTGGAATGGAGCAAAATGGCGAAGCGGGGCTTGCCATGATACGCAGGGTAAAACCGGATATTGTCATAACCGATATCCGGATGCCTGGGATGCTTGGACTTGAAATGATTCGGAAGGCCGAGGTGACCACTCCTGGGATCCAGTATATTATTCTCAGCGGATACAGCGAGTTTGAATACGCGCAGCAGGCGATCGCGGCAGGGGTTTATGCCTATCTGGAGAAACCTTTTTCGGTAGAAGAACTGTCAGAAAAGCTCGTTGAGGTTCGGGACATCATCAATAAAAAGAGAAGAGAAGCGGACCGAATGGTGCGCATGCAGCGCGACAGCCTTAAGAAGCTCTTTCATGAGGCCTTGGAAGTGGAGGTCAATGCAACCGAGGATAACCTGAATACTGATTATGATCTGGCGGGGCTCAACACGGTCTGCGTGGTCACTTGCCGTGTTCTTGGCCAGGACAAGGACATTCCGGCGTTCGAAAGATTGTCAGCCGATGTGCTGGACCAGCTCATGAACTGTGGACACTATATTCAGGTCGTCGACGAGGACATATTGATCGCGGTGCTCCTGATCTGCAAGGCAATGCCGGAGAAGCAGATCGTCACTATGCTGGATCAATACCGTTACAGGCTCGGCATGGCGGGATACGTGTGCAGAATCGGCGCGGGCATCGGCAAGGTGGGTTCGGTCTCACTGTCGAACCCGTACGCAAAAGCGCTGAATGCCCTGCATGACGCGGACACGCAAGGCTTATCCGGTCTGCACCTTAGGGGGCAGAATGGGGAGAGCGGCTCTGTTTCCGTCGTCGAAGAGCGGAATCTGGTGCTTGAATGCGTCCGCAACGGCGAAAAGCAGCGGGCGGAATTGGCAATCGAAGCCTTTTTGGACAGCCTGATTGTACAGAAAGCTTATGTCAAGCGGCTGCATCACGAGTGTCTCGCGCTGATATATAACAGCGTCGAGCAAAAGGGAATCGTCAACCAGGGTAAACTGAACGACTGGATCTACAATGAAGAAATGCCGCATGTCAGAATTCCTAGGTTGAATAACACGCAGGAGCTCAGGGAGTACATGTTGGGATTGTTCGACCGCATGATCGACCAGATTCAGACGGAGAGTCAGACGGCGTCAAATCCGCTCATCATCAAGGCCATGAGGTATATCGACACCCACTACAGCCAGGATTTGACACTGAAAAAGCTGTCGGAGGTCGTCGGCCTGAATGCGAGCTATTTCTGCGTCGTTTTTCGGGAGGACGCAGGGATATCCTATTCCAAATACCTGCTGAATGTGCGTATGAACCATGCCATGGCGCTGCTTCGAACAGGGGAAAAGGTCACTGTCGTTTCAGAAAAGGTGGGCTATTATAACTATCGCCATTTTTGCGAAACATTCAAAAAACATGTGGGAATGACGCCAAAGCAGTATCGAAATCTTCCAAATAAGTGAGACAATATCCAAAAAAAGAAACGTTAAATAAAAATGATGGATGTGTTATAGTATTAACATCAAGAGGGCTGACAGAAAACCCTCTGAGAAAGGTTCAGACGAGAGAGAAGGAGGATTTCTATGAAACGGTTGCGTGCATTTTGTCTGATTGTGGCAGTCTGTCTGTGCTGCTCGGCATTGCTTCCCGCTTTGGCTGAGAGCTATGAATTCACTTTCCTGTCGACGTGGAATGAGAACGAAGATAAGGTCCAACTGTTGCAGGCTTTGTCGGATGAATATAAGCAGGAGGTCAACCCCGACTTCAACTTCAACCTGTCGGTCATCGCCAGCGACGATTTGCCGCGGCAGATCAAGATCTACGTAGCAAGTGACGAGATGCCCCAGATGTTCGTCTACTATTGCGGCCGCCCGCTGCAGGAGCTGATCGGCGCGGACCTGGTACAGAACATGGCTGAGACGCCGATCATCAACTATCTTGATCCGAGCGCGGTGAGCCTGCTGGGGCTGCTCGAAGGTGAATACTCGTCTAATGGCCTGTTCGAGCTTCCGCTGGGCATGAATGTTGAAGGCTTCTGGTACAACAAAGCGATGTTCGAACAGTATGGCTTGGAGGCGCCCACGACCTGGGAAGAGTTTGTCAACGTTTGCCAGACGCTGAAGGACAATGGCGTGACGCCCGTCGGCATGGGCGGTTCCTCCAAGTGGACGATCACGCGTTTGATCCATGCCTACGCGATTCGCAAGTTGGGCCCCGATTGCATGTACCGCGCGGCGAGCGGCGAGCTTCCGTTCACTGATCCGGGCTTTGCTGAGGCAGCTCAGGCGATCCAGGACATGGCGCTGAATGGCTACTTTGGCGAAGGATTCCTGACCTTGGCCAATGGCGACGCCGAGGATATGCTCATCACGGGTACCTGCGGCATGATCTATGACGGCAGCTGGCTTACCTCCAAGCTCAATGATCCCGAGAAGAACCTGCTGGGAGAGGGAATTGGCTTCTTCAACGTTCCGACCGTTGAGAACGGAGCGGAAGATCAGACCGCCATGCCGATGAACTGCGGCACTACGGTGACCTTCGCGGTTTCTGAGTGGGATGACACTGTCGCTGAATGGGCGGATTACGTGTTCTCTCGCATGGGCAATGCGGCGATGAATAAGTTTGGCACTCTGCTGGGCTATACGGTCACCGAGTTCCCGGAAAATACGCCTTATTACACCCGCATGGTTGCCGACTTGGTGTCCTCCGCGGAAACCTCCGCGCTTTGGTGGGAGACCTTTATGGACGACGCGACCACTGGTATCGCAAAGGACTATGCGCAGTCTCTGGTCCTGGGCGAGATTACTGCTGAGGAGTATTGTAAGCTGATCGACGACTCCAACGCCGCCTATTTGGCGCAGTAACTCTATAGCAGCGGACAAGCTGCCTGGCATTGAGTGTGCCAGGCAGTTTGTTGTCCAACGAAAACCCCCGCATGGTGCGGGGGTTCCAAAAGCTTATAGCTATGAGTCCATTCGTCCAACCCTGTGCTAAAATGGAGGAAGTCTGCCAACCGCATCCAAGACGAAAGGAGAAAGACGAATGGACAAGAATAGTTTATCACACACGATGTGGAATTGCAAATACCATATCGTATTTGCACCGAAGTACCGCCGCCAGATAATCTACGGAAAGATAAAGGAGGAGATAGGGAAGTTACTGCGAACGCTATGCGACAGGAAAGGTGTAGAGATCATAGAAGCAGAAGCATGCCCGGACCACATCCACATGCTGGTCAGTATACCGCCAAAGTACAGCGTATCAGAGTTCATGGGATACTTGAAGGGAAAGAGTTCGCTGATGATATTTGATAAGTTTGCGAACATGAAGTACCGGTACGGCAACCGGCAATTCTGGTGCAGAGGATATTATGTAGACACAGTCGGACGAAACAAGAAGGCAATAGAAGAATACATCCGAAATCAGCTGAAGGAAGATAAGGAGTACGAACAGCTGACGATGAAGGAGTTATTTGACCCGTTTACGGGTGAGCCGGTAACGAGGAACAAAAAGTAAGCCCGAACAGGGCAGTCGGTAGAAGGAGGCACTCATAAGTGCCGCTTTAGCGGCTGCCCGTGAACAGGCTTGCGGTTGGCGGACTTTCGGAGCGCGTGAGCGTTGCCGGTCTTATGCCCTTATAGGGCTTAGTCAAACCACCGGCTAAGCCGGTGGTCATGATTTGTGCAACGAAAACCTCTGTCTATCAGTCATTTCAAACTGCATAGAGGAATATTCATTCTTCAGGTAGAGCTGAGCATCTTTATATTATTTTTCTTTACACCTATCTGCCATTGAGTTTTGTTCTGAGAAGTTCATCTGTACGGAGCTTAAGACTTTTAATCCTTGCAGAGGAGCTCTCAGAACTTTTTGCAAGTGGTACTGCTGTACTGGAATATGCACGAGGACAGTGGTGCTTTTATCTCGTATATCAGGCAAACAGAATTTCAACGCCCTTGTTTTGAATCTCATTGAGCAGAATCTCTTCACGCGTGCCCGGCAGAGGCTGCTGTGTAATGATCGTGTCGATATTTGAGAAATCCGAAAAAACAAACAGACAGGCGGTGTCGAGCTTTGAAAGATCAAACAGCGCAACTTTTTTCTTTGCGGCGTTGATCATGGCCTGCTTGATGTTGTACTGCAGGGGAGAGGAGGTGGTGAGGCCGTTTGTCCCGCGCACGCCGGTGGTCCCCAGGAAGAGCACGTCGACTTCGATGCTTTCAAAGAAGTGCTCGGCATCGGGACCGAGGAAGCACAGCTGCTTGGGCTGAAGCAGGCCGCCGCAGGATATGATCTGCGAACTGGATTGAGCCATGATCAGCGCGATCTCAAGGGAATTCGTGACGACGTTGATGGAGCGGGGAAGCAGCACGCGCGCGAGCTCGCAGGTAGTAGTTCCGGAATCCAATATGATGGTCGCGCCGTCCTGCACCAGCTCGGCGGCTTTTTGCGCGATCATGCGCTTGCTGTGCAGGTTGAGAAGGCCGCGATCTCTTGCCGGAAGGACTTTATTTGGCACCGAGTCTATCCAGTGAATCATGCCATGCGTGCGCTGCAGCAGTCCTTCAGAGGCCAGAGTGCTGACGTCTCTTCGGAGGGTGGCCTGTGAGTAATGGAGAGTATTGCCCAAGTCCTTGAGCGAAATGCTCTTTCGATCGGATAATACGCTCATAATCTCCTGCTTTCGCTCATTGATGGGCATGTAAACATCTCCCAGTAAAGGAATTCCTTTTTTTGACTATTATATCAAAAGCATTTCACCAATGCAATACCATTTTATATTGAAAACACATGATTTCGCCACATTACGCGCGGAGAATCCGTAAACGCGGAGCGGGAAATGCCCCTGAATTCTTTGGACGATGCCAGGCGATTGGCACAGAGGGAAAGCGCTCACAATGCTGATAAAATTGAGCGATATTATATCGGAGTACACAATTGACATATCATCTGATGATCGATATAATTTAATCAATAACGGATGATTAACAAAAATAACAATACAAAACGGTTTGATAATAATTTGATTGATCGAATGAGCAAATAATCAACAATGGGCTTCGCGCGAGAAATGGAAAGAGAGGAGTTGAGACTGTGAGCGACAGGCCTGTGCTGGGTATTATCCTGGGAGATCATGCGGGAAGCAGTCCGGAGCTGGCAGCGAAGACGGTCCTGGCCAATGACGGCAGCTATACCCCGGTTCTGATCGGCAATCGGAAGCGCTTTGAAATATCGAGGAAGGCGGTTGAGGGGGCCGAGGCGATCGAGGTGCTTCCACTCGAAGGGCGCCCGACGTTTGTCGGGCCGCATACGGTGTATTTTGCCGACGTTCCGGCGGGGGACGACATCGTCTTCAGCACGGTCACGGCGGACAGCGGCCACCTGATCTACAATTCCGTCGTTCGCGCCATCGACCTCCAGAAAGCGGGCGTGCTTGACGGCATTTCCATGGCGCCCATTACCAAGGAGGCACTGTTCACGGCGGGCTACAAGACCTGTACGGAATTTGACATCTTCATGGAACAGTACGGCGTCGAAAAGGTGCGCGCGGCCATCTGCGGCGGCGGGATCTTCCGCTGCACAGTGGTTGGGCATTGCGCGCTTGCCGAGATCCCAGCACGGTTGACCACGCAGGGTATCGTCGATACCGCAAGGAGCCTGCTCGGTGTGATGCGAAGCTTTATGCCCGAAGAGGATTGCAAAATTGCCGTCGCCGCTCTGAATCCGCATGCGGGTGAACACGGCCTGTACGGGGATGAAGAGATAACCAAGATACAGCCGGCAATCGACATTTTGAAGGCGGAAGGCTGTGACGTTATCGGTCCGTGCCCGGCAGATACGGTCTTCTTGAAGGCGTTAAACAAGCAGGTTGCCGGTGTGGTGTTCATGTATCACGATCAGGGTAATATTGCCATGAAGAGTGTATTCTTTGGCGATGGCGTATTGATCTATACCAATCTGCCGGCGCGCATTGTTTCCGTCGGACATGGCCCGGCTTATGGCAAGGCGGGCAAAGGCACGGCGGATCCCAAGAACCTGATTGCGAGCATGAATATGCTGCTGAGGCTGGTGCAACAGGACCGTGCCAACCGGAAAGAAGGGTGAGTGCCATGGAAGTAGAGCTATTGAGATATCCTTATCTGGGTATCTACGTCAACAGCTTCAGGCTCCATAGTGCTTCCGGAGACGTGCTGATCGATAGTGGCCTGGCATCCGGACGCTCCGCGTTGGAATGCAGTGCCAATCATGACAGTGTGCTGCTGAGCACGCACGGCCATTGGGATCACATCGGCAATCACGGCTATCTACAGAAACGGGGCGTTTGCGTCTATGCCCATCCAGGTGATCTGCGGTACTACAGCGATCACACATGGCACTGGGAGGCGCTGTTCGGACAGTTCTCCGAGGATTTTGACCTGCCGGCGGCGCGGCGTACGACCTTTGTCTCCGAAATCGGCGAGGAGATGACTCCCGAATGCGCCATCGCGGACGGCGAGGTGCTGTCGCTGGGAGATCTATCCATTCAAGTCATCGCCACGCCGGGACACTCGGCGGGAAGCGTCTGCTACCTCGTTCGCGAGACGGGAGATTTGTTCACAGGGGATTCGCTGATGGGCGAGGGCTTCTTCGGAGGCCTGCCCCAATATGCGGATTCTCTGGCCTACCGGGATTCGATGGAGAAGCTGACGCGGCTTTCGGTTGAAAAGGTCTACTGCGATCATAATGAGCCGATGCCCGGATCCGAACTTCGGAAGAAAGCGGAACAGGGAATCGCCTGCTGTGAGCGCCTGGAGCGCCGCGTAAGGGAATTTGTCGCGGGTTACAGGGGCCCGGGCGAGAGGATGCTCGGGGAAGCGGTGGCTGCTGTGTGCCGCGCGGAAGGGAAGAAACCCGGCGGAGGCATCTGCGTGACAGTTCTGACTCACCTGCGGGAGATGGGAGAGGCGGATGAGATCCGCCTGGCATTGGAGAAGCACATCCCGGTTTAACATCTATGTACCCAAGGGCGAAAAGCCCCGAAGATAAAGAAGGAGGTATATCCCATGAAGAAGCTGCTTTGCACACTCGTTTGTCTGATCCTCGTATTCGTCAGCTGTGCGGCGCTGGCGGAGCCGGTTGTCATGAAGTTTGCCGGAACAACGACCGCTGATCCTGAACTGGGTGAATATCAGGCGATGTTGAAATTCGAAGAGCTGGTGGAGGAGTACTCCAACGGTGAGATCGATGTGGAAGTGTATCCCGCGAGCCAGCTGGGCGGCTCCGTTGAGTTTACGGAAGGCACCGCCCTGGGAACGGTCGAGGCCTGCGTCGTCGGATTCGACGGCATCGGCAACCTGGCGCCTGAATGCTACGCCATCTGCATGCCCTATCTGTATGACAACATCGAACAGATGCGGCCGATCCTGGAGGGCGACACCGAGGCCCGTAAGGCCATCGATACGGTGCTCTCCGGCACGAACCTGAAGCTCGTTGCACTGTTATATCGTCCGATGCGCGTCATGGCGAACACCAAGCATGCCGTCAAGTCCCCGGCGGATATGGCGGGCCTGCAGGTTCGCTCTCCCTCTTCCGAGGCCAATACGGCCATCATCACCGCCATGGGCGGCTTGCCGACCACCATCGCTTGGAGCGAGGTATTCACCGCCCTGCAGAGCAATGCCTGCGACGGTGTCGAGAATGCCATCACCGAGCTGGCTTCCATCAACCTGCAGGAGGTCGTCAAGTACGTCTCTGAGACCAACCACATGCCCAGCCCCATCGCGCTGGTCGTGGGCGAAGCCTGGTTCAACGGGCTGACCGAGGAGCAGCAGGCCGCCATCGTGAAGGCCGGCGTGGACGTGACCGAGTGGCGCGCCGAGAACGTGGCTCAGGAGATCGATGCTGCGTGGAAGAAGTTCGAGGATGCCGGCGTGGAAGTGCTGTACGCTGACGACATCGACTTCCAGGCCTTCAAGGATGCCTGCGCGGACGTCTACAAGGAGTTCGTGGGCAAGGGCTACTTTACCGAGGAGTTCTTCGAATCCCTCAAGGGCTGAGAACAAGCAATGTAAGATCATACGACATGGCGCGGGGAGATAATCCCCGCCCATGTTTCAATGGACCGTATTCTGATTTGGAAGTGCGCATAAGGGGGTAGGCCAGTCGTGAAGATTCGGGAAACATGCGACAGAATACTGGATGGGATTGTCTTTGTTCAAAAGAAGATCACCGGCACGCTGCTCCTGGTCATGATCTTCACGGTCAGCTGGCAGATAATCGGCCGCGTGCTTCTGAAGATCAACACGCCGTGGACGGAGGAACTGGCGAAGCTGTGCCTGATCTGGTTTACGTTTCTGGGGAGCATCGGCGTGCTGCACAAGGGGGAACACCTGACGGTGGATCTGCTGCTGGCGCGGTACAAGCCGGAAACCCGGGCCAAGGTCAATGTGTTCATCTACGCGATCATCAGCGCGTTCTGCATCATGCTCTTCGTGTTCGGCGTGGGCCTGTGCAACAATCCCATCATCCGGCGTGGCGTGACCACGGGACTGAACATCTCCAGGCTGTGGCTGTATATGAGCCTTCCGATCAGCATGTTCTTCAGCAGCCTGATCGCGGTCTACAAGTTGATTACGGCCACGGTTGACCTCGTGAAAGGGGGAAAGGGCAAATGATCGGCGCCATCATATGGATTTGTCTGATTGGCTTCATGTTCATCGGCGTGCCGATCGCGTTTTCGATGGGCATTTCGGCGACCATCATGCTGCTGGTCAATCACACGGCGACCTCGGTGGTCATTGCGCAGAAGGCCGTCAACGCGCTGGATTCCTTTACGATCATGGCGATCCCCTTCTTCATGATGGCTTCGTCGATCCTCTCCGGCGCGGATGTCGGCAAGAAGATCTTCCGCTTCGCGGGCACGCTGGTGCAGCACCTGCCCGGCGGCCTGGCGCACGTCAATATTCTGACGAGCATGATCATGGCGGGCATGTCCGGATCCTCGGTTTCCGACGTGTCCGGCATAGGCAAGATGGAAATGGACGCCATGACGGAAGCGGGGTACGACAAGGGCTTCAGCGCGGCGGTGACGGCGGCGTCATCCACGGTCGCGCCGATCATCCCTCCCAGCACGAGCATGATACTGTACGGCTCGATCACGGGCGTGTCCATCGGCAAGCTGCTGATCGGCGGTCTGCTTCCCGGCCTGCTGATGGGCCTGGCCATGGGCGTGATCGCCTATGTGATCAGCGTCCGCCGTCACTATCCCCTCCAGGAGAGGGCTACCGGCAAGGCGATCCGCGCTTCCTTCAAGGACAGCTTCGCGGCGCTGATGATGCCCGTGATCCTGATCGCCGGCATTCTCAGCGGCGTCTTTACCGCGACCGAGGCGGCCTGCGTGGCGACGGTCTATTCCATACTGATTTCCCTTTTCTGGTATCGGACGATTAACTTTAAGCAACTGTTCAAGATCCTGGAGAATACATCGACCTTCGCCAGCTCCACGCTCTTCGTGCTGGCCATGGCCGGCGTGTTCGGCCTGGTGCTGACGCACAACCAGGTGCCGACGAAGATCTGCAACTTCTTCCTGTCGCTGTCGAACAACAAGTACGTGCTGCTGTTCCTGGTCAACGTCATGCTGCTGATCCTCGGCTGCCTGATGGAGGGCAATTCCATCTACATGATTCTGGGACCGGTGCTGGGCGTGCTGGCCGTTCAGCTGGGCTGCGATCCGGTGGCTTTCGGCGTTATGGTGGTGTTCAACCTGACGCTGGGCCTGATTACGCCGCCCGTCGGCCTTTGCCTGTTCCTGACGCAGAAGGTGGCGGGCATCACTTCGCAGGAGATGATCAAGTCGATCGTGCCCTTCGTCATAGCGCTCATCATCTCGCTGCTGGTAATCACCTACATTCCGCAGATTTGCTCGCTGCTGCCCAACCTGCTGATGTGATGGACAGCGAACACTGCTCTTGTGGAGGATGGAGGGTTGCGCATGTTTGATTATACCGGAAAGGTGGTTGCGATCACCGGCGCCTCCAGCGGCATTGGAAAGGCGATTGCGCGGGCGTTTTACGAGGCAGGCGCGAGCCTGGCGCTCTGCAGCCGCAGCGCGGAACGTGTGCGCGCGGCGACAAGTGAATTTGCCGGAGACGATGATCCGCGCGTCCGTGTTTTTGAAGCGGATACGAGCGTTGTCTCGGATATCACAGCCTTTCGGGACATGACCGTGAGCGCGTATGGCGGAATCGACGTATGGGTCAACAACGCGGGCATTGAGCACCCCATGCCCACGGTGGAAATGACGGAAGCGATATTCGACCAGGTGGTCAATACCAACTTCAGGGGGTATTACTTCGGCTGCCAGGCCGCGGCGCAGGACATGCTTCGCCGGGGGACCGGAGGCTGCATCGTGAACATCGGCTCGGTGAATGCGGTGACGGTGGTTGTGCAGCAGGCCGTATACGCGGGCACCAAGGCTGCGATCTCTCAGATCACGAAGAGCTTTGCGCGGGAGTGGGCGAGGGACGGCATACGGGTCAACTGCGTGGCACCCGGGAGCGTTCCGACCAGGATCAACGAAGCCAAATACCGGGATCCGGCGGCGCATCGTGCGATGTGCGAGAAGATTCCTATGGGGAGGCGCGGCGAGACACGGGAGATTGCCGATCACGCGGCCATGTCCGTCGCAGCGTATCCTGCCTGCGGTGTTGGATGAGCTGTATGAGGCGGGGTGTCGCCCGGAGAACATAACCCTGGTTTTTGCGCTGGGAAGCCATCGCCCGCATACGGAGCAGGAGCGTCGGCAGCTTGCGGGGGAGAGAGCCTGGCGGGAGATTCGCTGCGTGGACAGTAACCGCGAGGATTGTGTGCAGTTTGGGACGACCGAGCGCGGTACACCGGTGAACATCACCCGCGTGGTGGCCGAGGCGGATCGGCGCATCTGCCTGGGCAACATCGAATACCACTATTTTGCTGGCTATTCAGGCGGCGCAAAGGCGATCATGCCGGGCTGCTCCACGCAGGAAGCGATCCAATGCAACCACAGTCTTATGGTTGATGAGGCGGCCTGCACAGGCAACCTGGATGACAACCCTCTCCGGCAGGACCTGGAGCGGGCGACGGCCATGGTGGGAGTGGACTTCATCGTCAACGTCGTGCTGGATGAACATAAACACATCGTTCGAGCCGTGGCGGGCGATTGGATCCAGGCTCACCGCGCTGGATGCGCGTTTCTGGATCGAATGTATAGAAAGACCAACTATGAAAAGTCAACCCCTCCGAAGGGGTTGAGAGGCGGAGCGGGCGAGATTTAACCTGCGCATAACAATGCAACAAAAGGGACAG
>CADCHI010000004.1 GCA_902801165.1 uncultured Eubacteriales bacterium
AACTCCTGGGCCACCAGCGTGGCGGTGTCGAAGTCCAGGTCGTTGTTGATGGTGGCGATGATGCCCAGCATCATCAGCTTCTTGATGATCTCGCCTGCGGGCTTGCCGATGCGCTCGGAAAGGTCGCGCACGGTGATGGTCTCCGCGGTCATGTAAGCCTTTTCGATCTTGGTGGGCTCGATGAGGGTCTTCTGGACGGCCGCCTTCTTCTTCTTGCGGCCCCTCACGAACTCATCGTCATACACCATGCCGCTGCCCGCGCCGCCGCGCTGCTTCTGGGCGGTGCGGCCGCCGGCGTTGCGGTTGCGTTCGGGATCGTTCTGGCGCACGTACTGCTTTTTGTTGGGATCGTAGTTGGACACCCGCTCCTTCTCCACCGAAGGCGCGATGTCGGGACCCCTGCGGCCAAAGCTGCCGCCGCGCGGGCCGCCGAAGCCGCCGGTGCGGGGAGCTCCGCCGCCCATGCCGCCGGCCGGCCGGCTCTGGGGGCCGCCCGCCGGGCGATTGCCGAATCCGCCGGGACGCGGGCCCTGGCCAGGCGCGCCACCCTGCGGGCGGCTGCCAAAGGCGGGGCGCTGGCCGGGCGCGCCGGGCTGTGCCGGGCGTCCCTGGAAGCCGGGGCGCGGGCCGCCCTGCTGGGGCCTCTGGGGACGATCGCCGTAGGCGGGGCGCTGGCCGGGCTGGGCCGGACGGGCCGGGTAGGCCGGCCGCTGGGCGCTCTGCACGGGCCGCTGCTGCATGGGGCGCTCGCTCTCCTGCCGGGCGGTGCGCACCACGCGCACGCCGAATTCGGCGGCTTTCGGCGCGTCCACCGGGGCGGGCTTATTTTCCACGGGCTTCTCCGCAGGCTTTTCCGCGGTTTTTTCCACGGGCTGCTTCTCCACGGGCTTTTCCGCGGGCTTTTCCACGGGCGCGACGGAGGCGGCGGGCGCTTCAGGCGCGACGGGCGCGGCAGCCTCGGTCCGAGGCTGTGCCCCGGGCTTGGTCTGCACCGGGATGTCCGGCACCTGCTCGCTGGAATAGGCGGTCATGAACTGTGCGCTGGCCTCGTACTGCTTGCGCAGCTCCTCCTTGGCCTCGCGCTCCTGACGCTCCTTCTCCTCGCGGACGAAACCATCCGAAATCCTGCGCAGCGTGTTCAGCATATCCTGCGACTGCTTGCGCATGCGCGTGAAGTCCTCCAGCATCCTGCCGGTGTTCGCGCTCAGTTCCTTGGTGACGTCCTGAACCCTGACTTTGGTCATTCCCTCAATGCACCCCCGATAGTAGTCTCCCCGGTCCCGCGGCCCAATGCCGTCGTCCGGTATTGTCATGGAGCCCGCGCCGCGTTGCCGCGCGCGCCCCATGGGTCATCCCTCTGAATGGCGGCCCGATGCCGCCCGCCGCCCGGAACCCCGTTCCCGCGGCGCTATCTCTCCCCCCGGGCCTGTTCGCCCGACGAGCTCAATTGCAATATCCTGCCGGCAAACCCGGCGTCGGTGATCGCCGCCGCCATGCGCGACGGCTTCCCGATGGCGTCCCCCAGGGCGAAGGCCCCGGTGCGCACCAGCGGCACCCCGTGGGTCTTGCAGGCCTGGCCCACGGCCTTCACCGCGTTCTCGGAGGCCGCCCCGTCCAGCACCACCGCGCAGGCGCTCCCCGTCCGCACGGCCTGGACCACCGCCTTCTCGCCGGTGATCAGCTTGCCGGCCCGGGCGCACAGCCCGAGCATGCTCAGCAGCTTGTCCACGCTCAGCCCTCCCGGGGCGCTTCGCCCTCGGGCGCGATCTGCTTCTCCAGCTGCTCGAAGACCTCCGCCTCGATGGGCTTCTCCAGCGCCCGCTCCAGCGCGCGGCTCTTCTGGGCCTTGCGCAGGCACTCGATGCGGTCGCACACATAGGCGCCGCGCCCCGGGGCCTTGCCGGTGCGGTCGATGCGGACCTCCCCCTCCTGGGGGCGCACCACGCGCAGCAGCTGCGCCTTGGGCTTCATCTCACGGCAGCCGACGCACATGCGCATCGGTATCTTACGCGGCTTGACCGGCATCAGACTTCCTCCACCTCAGACTGGTTCAGCTGTTCGGCCTCGGCCTCCACCTGGCTCTGGCTCTTGATGTCGATCTTCCAGCCGGTCAGCTTGGCGGCCAGGCGGGCGTTTTGACCCTCCTTGCCGATGGCCAGGGACAGCTGGTTGTCCGGCACCACCACCGCCGCGGCCTTCTCCGTCTCGGAGACGAACACGCTGAGCACGCGGGCGGGGTTCAAGGCGTTGGCGATGTACTCCGCGGGATCGGCGGACCACTTGACGATGTCGATCTTCTCGGTCTTCAGCTCGTTGACCACGTTCTCCACGCGCAGGCCCCTGGGGCCGACGCAGGAGCCCACCGCGTCGATCAGCGGATCGGTGGACACCACAGCCATCTTGGTGCGGAAGCCGGCCTCGCGGGCGATAGACTTGATCTGCACCACGCCGGTCACGATCTCGGGCACCTCCAGCTCAAACAGGCGCTTGACCAGCCCCGGATGGGTGCGGGAGACGAACACCTGCGGGCCGCGGCCCAGGCGGGAGACCTCCAGCACGTACACCTTGATGCGGTCGTTGACGTTCAGCTCCTCGGTGGGCATCTGCTGGCTGGGCTCGAGCAGGCCCTCGGTGCGGCCCAGCTCCACGAACACCTGCTTGTTCTCGATCCGCTGCACGATGGCGGTGAGGATCTCGTTTTCCTTCTGGCTGTACTCGTCGTAAATCACGCCGCGCTCGGCCTCGCGCAGGTGCTGCACGACCACCTGCTTGGCGGTCTGCGCCGCGATGCGGCCGAAGTTCTTGGGTGTCACCTGCACCTCCACCAGATCGCCGATCTCATACTGGGGACGGATGGTGCGGGCCTCCTCCAGCGACATCTCGCACTGGGGGTCCTCCACCGTCTCCACGACGGTCTTGCGGGAGAGCACCTCCACCTCGCCCTTGTCCGGGTCGATGGTGGCGCGCACGTTGGCGTTCTTGCCGAAGTTCTTCTTATATGCGGAAATCAGCGCGGCTTCGATCGCGTTGAAGAGAATATCCTTGTTGATGCGCCGCTCCTTGCTCAGAGCGTCCAGCGCAGCGAAAAACTCAGTGGAATCAATTCCGCCGTTTGCCATGGTCTTTTCCTCCTGTCTGCCTGTCCGCGCCCGGGCGGCGCGTCCTGCCTGTGCTGTTGCGTAATCCGGTCCGGGAGAATCACTGCATGGGCGCGTCGTCCTGCAGGTCCTCCTCGTCAAACTCAATCAGGGGCCGGACCACGGCCACGTCCTTCTGGGCAAAGCCGAGCCGCGCGCCATCCTCGGTCTCGATGACCACCTGGCCGTCCACCAGGCCCACCAGCTCGCCCGTGAACTGCTTGCCGCCGTTCACCGGCTTGTAGGTCTTCAGTTCCACGACCATGCCCTGGGCGCGTTCAAAGTCCCGCTCCGTCTTCAGGGGCCGGTCCGCCCCGGGGGACGAGACCTCCATGTAATCGTATTCGACCCTCTCCACCAGCGGCAGGATCCGCCTGTGGAAGGCCTCGAGGTCGTTCAGGGCAATGCCCTCCGGTTTTTCGATATAAAAGCGCAGAAAATGGCCGGTCGGTTCCTTGACCAGCTCAACGTCGACCAGCTCCACGCTCATTTCGGAAGCGATCTTCTGTGCAATTTGCTTGGCTTCCCTCACCGGCATCGATTTGCTCGGCAACCAAACCCCTCCAAATCAACCTGCGGCGCGCGCCGCGTCGTGCCAGCCCGCGCCGCTTTTCGGCTTCAAAAACACACCGCCGAGAATCGGCGGTTGTTCATTGTGACGCGGTGTTCTGCGGCGGTCGGAGCACGGGCTCCGCTGCGCCATCTATCTTTTATTATACCACGCTTTTCCGAGGATTACAACCTGAATTTACCTGAAAAAACACTTTATGTGTTATATATTCGGCAGAAAAGCGCGCTCTGCGGCCAAATCCCCGTCCTTGACGTGCTCGATCTGCGCGCCCAGGCTGCGCAGCTTTTCGTCGAAGTGCTCGTAGCCGCGCATGATGTACTCCACGCCGGAAATCTCGGTGACGCCCTCGGCCATCAGGGCGGCGATCACCAGGGACGCGCCGGCCCGCAGGTCGGTGGCGTTCACCCGGGCGCCCACCAGGCGCTCCACGCCGGTGATGATGGCGGTGGTCTCGATCACGCGGGAGTTCGCGCCCATCTTCCGCAGCTCGTCCAGGAAGCGGAAGCGGGACTCGAAGATGGTCTCCGTGACGATGCTGGTGCCGTTGGCCACGGTCAGCAGCGCTGACAGCGGCTGCTGCAAATCCGTGGGGAAGCCCGGGTAGCCCTGGGTCTTGACGTTCACGGCCCGGAAGTTCCGGTTGCTGCGCACATGGATCAGGTCGTCCTCGCTGCTCACGTGCACGCCCATCTCCAGCAGCTTCGCCGTCAGGGACTCCATGTGGGTGGGGATCGCGCCGGAGATGACCACGTCGCCGCCGGTGGCGGCCGCGGCGATCATCAGCGTGCCGGTCTCGATCTGGTCCGGCACCACGGTGTAGTTGGCGCCGTGCAGGTGGCGGCCGCCGCGGACGCGGATCACATCCGTGCCGGCGCCCTTCACCGACGCGCCCATGCTGTTCAGGAAGTTCGCCAGGTCGACGATGTGGGGCTCCTTGGCCGCGTTGTGGATGCAGGTAGTGCCGTTGGCGGACACGGCGGTGAGCATGCTGTTCACCGTGGCGCCCACGCTGGGCATCTCCAGGAAGATGTCGCCGCCGATCAGCTCGTCGGCGCTGCCGACGATCACGCCGCCGGGGGTGTCCACGTCCGCGCCCAGGGTGCGCATGCCCTTCAGTGTCTGGTCGATGGGCCTGGGGCCGATGTCGCAGCCGCCGGGCAGGGGCACATAGCAGCGCTTGAACACGCCCAGCAGCACCGGCGCGAAGTAATAGGACGCGCGCATGCGGCTGGCCAGCTCGTAGGGCGGGTCGAACTTGTCCGCGGTGCGCGGGTCGATGGTCATCACGTTGTCCCGGAAGTCCACCGTCGCGCCCAGGTACCTGAGCATTTCAATGATGATATGTACGTCATTGATGTCGGGAACATTTTCGATCACCGAGGGCGAATCCGCCAAAAGGGCAGCGGGAAGAATGGCCACCGCCGCGTTCTTGCCGCCGCTGACCATCACTTCGCCCTCCAGGCGCTCTCCGCCATGTATCCGCAATCTTTCCTTCATGCCAAGTCTCCATCCGTCGGCGCCGCCCCCAAGGGAAGGCGCTCAGCGTCCCGCGCGACCCGGTGCCGCGCCGGTCTCTATGAACCCGGAAAGGCGACGCCTCCCCGGCCTGGAAATAGCCGTCCATGCCCCGCTGCCATTTTATGGCGCGAAGGCCCTTATTATTTGCCGCATCCGGCGCAGCCCTGGCAGTTTCCGCCGCAGCTGCACCCGCCGCTGCCGGTCGAACGTCCCATGGACCACTTGCCCTCGTACACCCGCGCCACCGCGCCGCCGCACTTGGGGCACACCACGTCGTCCCGGCTGGAGACGGAGCGCAGCAGGTCAAAGCGATGCCCGCACTGGACGCATTTATAATCGTATACCGGCATAGTTCTTCCTCCGGCGCGGCCTTCCGCCGCGCCACGCTTCTATCGCAAATTATATTATACAATACTTCGCAGGTTCAGGCAAGCCTGTTTACGAGGTTATTACCGGAGCAAAACCTTTCCCCGCCTATGTTTACCCAATTCAGGGGGAAAAATTAACCTGTGCCGCAGGCCCGGCGCAATTTTCCAGCCGGCAGAGCCAGCGCCGGCAAAACCGCGGAAAATTCGCCGGAACGCCCCGCGCTTCATTGTCAAACCGGCCCCGTTATGTTAGAATAATGTGGAAGTAATATGGAATCACAAGCGGAATTGGGGTGTGCGCGTTGATGGAGGAGAGCCGATACCTGTCCTTTTCGGGATTGCGCGTCCACTTCAGCGTCGTTCGCCCCGACACCCCCGTGCACAGCCACATGCTGCTGCTGTGCTCACCGCTGATCAGCACCTTTCACTGGCGCAAGCTGCTGCCCGAGCTCTCCAGTCTGGGCTGCCTGGCCGTGCTGATGGACCTGCCGGGCTTCGGCCGCAGCGACTGTGGCGCGCCGCAGAACACCGACGTGCGCGCGAACCTGATCTGGGGCGTGCTGGACGACGTGGACCGCTCCCTGGGCACCCCCATGTCCCTGTGGCACCTGGCCGCCCACGGCAGCGCCTGCGCCACCATCCTGCGCATGGCGGTGCAGTATCCGGACAGCGTGAAGTCCCAGATCCACATCGCCCCCACCTTCTCCGTCAGCCTGCCCTCCCACCGCCAGGGCGGCCCCGAGCGCTGGTACGACGCCAACATCGCCAACGGCCAGCGCTTCCGCCGCATGGTGGAGCACTACTCCGGCTATCCGATGGACGACTACATCGTCGACCGCATGCGGGCTCCGCTGGTGCGCCCCGGCGCGAAGGAGGCCTTCGCCCGCATGCTGCGGCAGAGCGCCGCGCCGCCCCGCACGGGCATGGGCTTCTGCCCCACGATGGCCCTGGTGGGCGGGCGCGACCCGCTGATGGACGAGGCGCGGCTGAAGCAGCTGGAGACCCTGCTGCCCGACGCCGAGGTGCACCGCCTCGCCAGCGCCGGCCACTTCCCCATGGAGACCCACAGCAAGGCGCTTAGGGACTACCTCCGCGGCTGGATACGATACAACGACTGAAAACAGAGTTTAGAGTTAAGAGTTTAGAGTTGGAAAGTGGGACCAAGCGCAAACTCCAATTCTCAATTCCCAATTCCCAATTCTCATTTGATTCCCCAATCATCCGAACTGATATAAGCAAGGAGAAGCCGCCATGCCAAAGCTCGAACCCTATTCCCGCAAGCTGGACTACAGCTACCAGCTGGGGGTGTTCCCCTCCCTGATGCTGCTGGAGGCGCGGCCCGAGTGCGCCCAGAGGCTGCTGCTGCACCCCCAGGGGCTTGAAAACGAGGGCGTCGTCAAGCTGCGGGCGCGCTGCGCGGAGCTGGGCGTGCGGGAGGAGCTGGCGGAGCGCGTGCTGCGCCGGGAGTCGAAGAAGGACAACTGCTTCGCGGGCCTGGTGTTCAAAAAGTACGACTGCGACCTGGCGGAGGACGCCAACCACGCCGTGCTGTGCCAGATCTCCGACGCGGGCAACGCGGGCACGGCCATGCGCTCGCTGCTGGGCTTCGGCATCCGGGACCTGGCAGTGGTGAAGCCCTGCGTGGACGTGTTCGACCCCCACGTGCTCCGAGCCTCCATGGGCGCGTTCTTCAAGCTGCGCGTGCGGGTCTACGACACCTTCGAGGACTACCGCGCGGAGCACCCGACCCGTCCCCTCTACCCCTTCATGCTGGACGGCGCCCGCCCGCTGGACGACGTCGCCGCCGAGGCCGAGCCCCCCTTCTCCCTGGTGTTCGGCAACGAGCAGACCGGCCTGCCGGCCCGCTTCGCTGACCTGGGCCAGAGCGTGCTCATCCCCCAGAGCCCGGAGATCGATTCGCTGAACCTGGCGGTGGCCGTGTCCGTCGGCGCCTACGCCTTCACCCACCCGAAGCGCTGACACTCCGCTCCCGAAAATCCGTCTTTCACCCCGCCGACCCGCCATGTCGTCTCTGCCCGTCTACAAGCCGACCCTGAATCGGGAGGGATTCGCATGTTCCTTCGCCACAGCGGCATACTGACCGCCCTCGCCCGCCCGGAGGGGGTGCCGATGCCCCAAGTCACCGGAGCCACGAAGGACCAGGCCCAGGCGGGCGCGCAGCTGGCCATGAGCCGGGACCTGCCCGGCATGGCCCTCTCCCAGCGGCTCTCGGACCCCGCGGCCTACCGCCGGCTCCAGCAGGGCCGCCGCCAGGCACTGGAGGCGCTGCTGCTGGTGCCCCTGGACGGGCCCGGGCTTTCCCGGGCCGTGGACCTGATCTGCATGATCGTGGAGGAGTCCAGCTGGTCGGAGAACCCCCACGCCGCGCCCTTCGACGACGACCAGCACCCGGAGATCGACTTCCAGTGCGCGGAGACGCTGATGCTCCTGGCCTGGACGGTCCGCGTTCTGGGCGAGCGTCTGGGCTCCCGGGTGACGGCGAAGATCGTCCACGAGGCCCGGCGGCGGGTGTTCGTGCCGGTGCTGGCCCACGGGGACTATCCCTTCATGCGCACCATCGGCGCCCGCAGCGCGCTGGCGATTCGGCCGCTGTGCATCCTCAGCGACCTCCTGCTCTCCGCGATCCTGCTGGAGGCGGACGCCGCCCGCCGGGGCGCGCTGATCAAGCTGTGCCTGCGGCTGCTGGACCAGGCCGTCGCCGCCCGGGAGCGCCGGGTGTCGCCGCTGGCGGACGAGCTGGCGGAGACCGCCGCGATCACCGACCTGTGCCTGCTGCTGCGCAAGCTGACCCGGGGCGAGATGGACCTGACCCCGGAGTACCCCACCCCCGACTGGCTGGACGCGCTGCTGTACCCCTGGCTGGAGGGCGACTGCTTCGCCGACCCCGCCACGGGAGACCTGCGCCCCGCCCTCTCCGGGCAGGAGCTGTTCCGGGTGGGCCTGTCCGTGGGCGACGAGGCGCTGACCGCCCTCGGCGCGCAGCTGCACCGGGAGCGCCACCTGCCCTCCGCCACGGTGACCGGCCGGCTGATGGACCTGTCCTGCGCCGGGATGCTGGCCGCCCAGGCGGGCAAGCCGCCCCGGGTGAAGCACGCCGCCACGGCCCGCAACCGGCTGATGGTGTCCCGGTTCAGCGGACTGACCTGCGCCTTGCACACCGGCGGCGACCGGGGCAACGCCGGGAGCCTTTTGCTGTTCGCCGACGGACGCCCGATCCTGGTGGAAGCCCCCGGCTGCGCCGGGGTGCCCCTGGTGAACGGCAAGGCCCAATTGACCGCGCCAGGCGACTCGGTGCCCGAGGCGGCCTTCGGCTCCGACCCCTGCCCGGCGGACTTCAGCGTCCAGCCGGACCGCGAGCTGATGAGCGTGGACCTGACCCACGCCTGGCCCGTGGAGGCCGGGGTGCTCGCCTGCCAGCGCACGGCCATGGCACTGCGCCGAGAGGAGAGCCTGCGCCTGGTGGATGCCTTCGACCTGGCCCGTCCCGCCGAGCTCGCCTTCCAGTTCTTCACCCCCGAGACGCCCCGGCGGCTGCTGAACGGCCTGCGCCTGGGTCCCGTCGACCTGACCTGGGAGGGCGACCTCTCCGCGGACATCGAGCCCGCGGGAAAGCGATTCCCCTCGGACGATCCCACAGGCCGCCCGCTGAACCGCGTCGTCCTGAAGGGCTCCGCCCCGGCGGGCCGTGCCTTCTACACCTTCACCTTCACCCGCTGACCCGGAAGATGTCCCGCTTTCATCCTTCCATGAAAAAAGGTTCTTCACGCTTTCCTGAGGGATTCGTTGGGACTCCCTCAGTCAGCCTACGGCTGACTGCTTCCTTGAAGAGGGCGCCTTTGCCTTCCTCCTTGAGGGAGGTGGATCGGCGAAGCCGAGACGGAAGGAGTCGCTCCCTAACCTTTCCGTGAAGAGCCAAAAAGAGGTTCCTCACATTTTCCTGAGAGATCGTCGGAACTCCCTCAGTCAGCCTACGGCTGACAGCTCCCTCGAAGAGGGCGCCTTAGCCTCCCTCCTTGAGGGAGGTGGATCGGCGAAGCCGAGACGGAGGGAGTCGCTCCCTAACCTTTCCGTGAAGAGCCAAAAAAGACCGCCGACCTCTCTGGGTCAGCGGCCTGTGCCACCCGCTCGACGGGTGGTTTTTCATCTTGGAAAGATGTGGGATCAACGATGTGTCGTTGCCAGGCACATGTACAGATCCTTTGCTCCACTCAGGAAGATCGGGCTTCGATTCCTGATCATCCCGAGCTCAGCGTTCAAGCAAGCATTGCGAAGCAAAGTATCATTTCCCCCTGTCTCCGGAAAAACAACAGGCCGAAGGACATGGCATTCAGCCCGTCCCCGGCCTTTCTTTTTCCTGTTCCCTCATTTTTCAAGTGGGCGGCGCATCGCCGCCCCTGCAGAAGCGCGGCAGCGGCTGTTCCTGTTCCCTGTTCCCTCGTCCTCCTGCATCCTGACCGTTGCCTGTTGCCTATTCCCTTCTGCCTTACCCTCAATTCCCCAGGAACTCAAACCCATTGAAATTGTCATAGGCCCTCAGCGCGGTCAGGCCGCCGATGGGACGGGTGGAGAGCAGCGTGCCGGTCCGGAACAGCAGCCCGAGCACGGGCAGCCGTTCCACGACGGTCATCTGGATCTCGCTGTAGAGCTTTTGCAGCGTCGCCTCGTCGGAGGCGCTGCGCACGCTCTCCAGCAGCACGTCCATGTTGTCGTTGCTGTAGCGGTTCAGGTTCAGGGACCCGCCGGACTTCAACAGCTCCGTCAGGTCGGGGATCTCGCTCATGTTCACGCCGACCAGCGCCAGGTCGTACCGGCGCTCCTTGATGTACTCCCGGGCGCGGGCCTTGCTGAGCACCGTCACCTTCACGTTGAAGCCCACGGCCTCCATGTACTCGGCGATCAGGTTGGCGGCGTTCTCCCGGATGCTGTTGGTGCCCTCATTGTAGGTGATCAGGGTGATGTTCGGCTCCTGGAGCATGATGCCGCTGCGGCGGTTCAGCTTGCCGTTGCCGGTCATGTCCACCCAGCCCGCGTTATGCATCAGCTGCAGCGCGCGCTCCGGGCTGTAGTAGTACTTGGCGCTCTGGCTCTCGTACAGCCAGCAGGTGGGCACGATGGGCACCTCGCACTGCACGGCCATGTCCACGTAGGCGTTGGCGCTTAGCACGGCGCGGTCGATGGCGTACATCACCGCCTGCCGGATGTTCACGTCGGCCATCAGCGATTCGTCGCTCAGGTTGGGCACCAGCATCTCATAGGTCAGCGTGGGATAGTCGATGCTGGCCAGGTCCGAGAGCCTGCGGCTGAAGGAGGCCTTCGGGCTCTTGGTGGACAGCATGTCGATTTGCCGGGTGCGGATGGCCTCGATGGCGTCGCCGGCGTCCAGGTAGCGCTTGAGCAGTATGCTGGTCACCTCTGGCTGCCGCTTCCACCACAGCGGGTTGGCCTCCAGGCGGATGGTGCCCTCCTCGTTCTGCTGGATGTACCAGTAGGGGCCGGTGCCCCGGGGCATCTCCTCCCACAGGGTCTCGTACTGCATCACGGGGAAGTTCATGGCGTACAGCGTCATGTAGCTGGCACTGCTGGCGTCCACCGTCAGGGTGTAGATGTCGCTGGCCTCCATGTTCTTGATCATCTGCAGCCGGGCGTAATAGGGGTTGCTCTCCCCGGACTGGATCAGCGTCTGGTAGCTGCGCACCACGTCGTAGGCGGTCAGCTCGTAGCCGTTGTGGAACATGATGCCGCTGCGCAGGTTGAAGGTCCAGGTCTTGCCGTCCTGGACCCAGTTGTCCGCCAGCATGGGCACGGGCTTCATGTTCTCGTCAAAGTCCACCACCGGCTCGTAGACCAGCTGGTTGACGCTGACCATGTTCCAGCCGGTGCAGGTCACCGGGCTCATGGAGGCGTAGCCCGGCTCGATGTAGCCGATCACCACGTCCGCGTTGACCATGTCCACCTGGGCCGCCGGGTTCTGGTCCGCCGGCACGCTGGCCTGGAAGCCGCCGCCCAGGTCCGAGGCGAGGTCCTCCGCCGCGCCGCCCGGGCCGATCGCCAAGGCCAGCGCCAGGGCCAGCGCCAGGGCGCTAAGCCTCCTGCGCGTACAACTGCTCATACTTCTCATAATACCTCAATACGCGATCCACATAGGTCGCCGTCGCCTGGGAGGGAATCCGCGTCAGCTGACGGCCGTCCGGGCTGTTCTCCGGGTCGGCCAGCCACTCGTCCACCCTGCCCTGGCCGGCGTGATAGGCCGCCGTGGCGCAGGTCATGTCACCGCCGAAGCGCCGGTACAAAAAGCCCAGGTACCAGCAGCCATAGCGGATGTTGGTCTCCGGCACGAACAGGCAGCCCTCTTCGTAATTCTCATCGAACTTTTCCGCGATCCACTGGGCCGTGGTGGGCAGCAGCTGCATCAGCCCCTGGGCGTTCGCCTCGGAGATTGCCTCCGGCTGGTAGCTGGACTCCGCCAGGATCACCGCCGCCGCCCAGGCGGGGTCGATGCCGCTGTCCGCGGCGCAGGCGCGAATCTGCGCCTCGTATTCCACCGGGTAGTGCTGCACCGTGACCTGGGGGCGGCTGCCGAACAGCAGCCATACGCCCAGCCCGGCGAGGCCCAGCGCCAGCACGACGACCAGCGACGCCAGCGTGATCCGGCGGATCAATCGCGCCCGGCGTGCCCGGGCGCGCTTCTTCGAGCGCTTCACCCGACTGTGTGTGCGCCTCTGCGCGCCGTCCCCGGCCCGCGTCTTTTCTCTCTTTTCCGGGGTCATACTGCCTCCGTATGCGCTTCCGCCCTTCCCGGCTCCAGTCCGCCCAATGGGGCGAGGCGCCGGTCAGCCGGAAGGCCGCTTCTATCCTTCGGGTCAGCCCTTTTCCGCCTGTCGCAGCGCCGCGCGGTAGAGCTGCTCCAGCTCCGCCTGGGTGCGCTCGATGGGCTGGTCGGTGTTGATGGCATGGGTGGCCCGGGCGTTGCGGGCCTCCATGGGCATCTGGCTGTCGATGCGGGCCTCCGCCTGCTCCCGGGTCAGGCCGTCCCGGGTCACCACCCGGCTGATCTGCTTCTCCCGCTCCAGGTACAGCGTCCAGGTCTCGTCGCACAGGGCGTCCATGCCCGTCTCGAACAGCAGCGGCACGTCCAGGATCACCACCCGGGCGCCCGCCTTCGCGGCGGCGTCCATGCCCTCCAGCATGGTGCGCTGCACCAGCGGATGGATGATGCCCTCCAGCGCGCGGCGGGCGGGCTCGTTGCCGAACACCAGCTTGCCCAGGCAGGCGCGGTCCAGCGAGCCGTCCTCCCGGAAGG
Organism: uncultured Eubacteriales bacterium; assembly: GCA_902801165.1. Taxonomy (GTDB): domain Bacteria; phylum Bacillota; class Clostridia; order Christensenellales; family Aristaeellaceae; genus UBA2862. The sequence goes on from CADCHI010000004.1 coordinate 12,916, forward strand.
CGGCGTCGCCGAACACCCGCCGGATCTCCGGCAGGGCCGCGCCGCCCTCGGCGGTCAGCTGCCGGGAGATCTCGTCCGCGTCCAGGTGGACCGCCCCCAGCGTCCTCAGATACCTGGCGGCCTCGGACTTTCCGCAGCCGATGCCGCCCGTCAGCCCGACCACATAGGGCTTATTTGCAAGCACGCCAATCCCCTCCAATGGAAATATCGGTGCGCAGCGGCACGTCCAGGGGCATGACCCCCTCCATGCAGCGGCGCAGCAGGTCGCGCACGGCCTCCGCCTCGGCCTCGGGGGCCTCGACGATCAGCTCGTCGTGCACCTGTAGTATCAGCTTCGCCTCGAAGCCCTCCTCCCGCAGGGCGCGGTCCACGGCAATCATCGCCAGCTTGATGATGTCCGCCGCGGTGCCCTGGATGGGGCTGTTCATGGCGCAGCGCTCGCCGAAGGCGCGCACCGCGTAGTTGCTGCTGTTCAGCTCCGGCAGGTAGCGCCGCCGGCCCATCAGCGTGGTGACGTAGCCCTGCTCATGGCCCTTCTTCACCGCCGCGTCCATGTAGGCCTTCACGCCGGGATAGCGCTCGAAGTAGCGGTCGATGAATTCCTTGGCCTCGAATCGGCTGACGCCGATGTTCTTCGACAGCGTGAACTCCGAGATGCCGTAGACGATGCCGAAGTTCACGGCCTTCGACGCCGAGCGCATCTGGGAGGTGACCTCGTCCAGCGGCACGCCGTAGACCTCCGCCGCCGTGCGGGCGTGGATGTCCTGGTCCTCGTTGAAGGCGTGGATCATGGTGGGGTCGCCGGACATGTGGGCCAGCACCCGCAGCTCGATCTGGCTGTAGTCCGCGTCCACCAGCAGCCAGCCCGGCCGCGCCACGAACGCGCCGCGGATGGCCTTGCCCAGCTCCGTGCGCACGGGGATGTTCTGCAGGTTCGGCTCGGCGGAGCTGATGCGGCCCGTGGCCGTGCCCACCGGGTCGAAGCGGGTGTGGATGCGCCCGTTTTCATCCCGCATGGGGATCAGCGCGTCGATGTAGGTGGACTGGAGCTTCTGGTACTTCCGGTACTCCAGCACCTTGCCGCAGATGGGCCAGTCCTCCGCCAGCTGCTCCAGCACCTCGGCGTTGGTGGAGATCTTCTTCTTCGGGGAGGGGATGCCCAGCCGCGCAAACAGCAATTCACCCAGCTGCTTGGGGGAGTTCAGGTTGATCCGGATGGGCTCGGCGGCGTCCTCGTCCGCGCCCTTCCTGCGGGCGTCCATCCGACCCGCCAGGTCCGCGATCTCGTCCGTCAGCCGCTGGATGTGCTCCCGGAACCGGACGCCCAGGTCCTCCAGCACGCCGGCGTCCACCAGGAAGCCCTCCCTCTCCATGCCCCGCAGCACGTAGGCCAGGGGCAGCTCGATCTGCCTGTAGATGCGCTCCAGGTCGTTCTCCTGAAGCTGGGCCTTCTGGGCCAGCGCCAGCCTGCGCAGCGCGGTGGCAGGATGCTGGTCAAAGCCCTCCACGCCCTCCTGCTGGCACAGCGATTCTGCGTCAAAGCCCGGCCTCTGGGGGTTCAGCGCGTAGGCCGCCAGCATCACGTCGGTGATGTCCCCCTTGATGCGCTCCAGCGGCACCGGCGCGGACTTGATGTCCCACAGCGCCTTGGGACAGTCCTTCTCCAGCAGCGGCAGCGCCGCCTCCCAGGCCTCCGCGTCGGAGATGCCCGGGGACAGCAGGTCGCCGCCCATGGCCATGGTCAGCCGCGCGGCGTCCGTGGCCAGGCTGAACTCCGCCCCCACGTGCAGGGCGACCCAGCGGGCGCCCTCGGACAGTTCCACAATACGCGCCGCCAGCGCCTCCCGTGACTCGATCCGCTCCACGGGCGGCAGTTCTTCCTCCTCGACCGCGGCGGCTGCCGCGGCCTCCGGCTGGCACTGCTTCGCCACCTCGGTCAGCCGGCGCAGCACGCCGTTCAGCCGCAGCTCCCTGAGCCTCGGCGCGGCGTTCATCAGGCTGCCCAGCTTCCAGGCCTCCGGCGTCACCGCGATGGGCGCGTCCCGGTCGATCTTCGCCAGGGCATAGCTCATCTCCGCCAGCGCCCGGCCCTCCATCAGCCGCTCCCGCAGCTTGCCCTTCTGCTCCGCTTCGGCGGAATCCAGCACCGCGGCCAGGCTGCCGTACTGCTGGACGAGCTTCAGGGCGGTCTTCTCGCCCACCCCGGGCACGCCGGGGATGTTGTCGGAGGTGTCGCCCATCAGGCTCTTCACGTCGATCATCTGCTCCGGCGTGACGCCGTAGGTCTCCCAAATGTACTCCGGCGTGACCCGCACCGTGTCGGTGATGCCCTTCTTGGTGTACAGTATGGTGGTGTGGGGGCCGGAGAGCTGGAAGGAATCCCGGTCGCCGGTGACCAGCAGCGCCTCATCCCCCAGGGACTCGCAGCGCTTGGACACGGTGCCCAGGATGTCGTCCGCCTCGTAGCCCTCGCACTCCAGCGACGCGATGCCCATCAGGCCGATCATCTCCCGGATCACCGGGTCCTGGGCCCGCAGGTCGTCCGGCATGGGCTTGCGGGTGGCCTTGTAGCCGTCGTACAGCTTGGCCCGGAAGGTCGGCGCGTGCATGTCGAAGGCCACGGCCAGGCTGTCCGGCCGCTCCTCCTCGACGATCTTCAGCAGCATCATGAAGAAGCCGTGCACCGCGTTGGTGGGCGTGCCGTCCGGCGCGGTCATCGGCGTCTGCAGCGCGTGATACGCCCGGTACATCAGGCTGTATCCATCCAGTATGACGATCTTCTCGGCCATGGCCGCGCTCTCCTCCCCAACCTCCGCCGCCCCCTTCCAGGGGTTCTCGCGGAAGGTCATAACACTTCGATGATATTATAGCACACCTCGCGCCAAAACACAAATCCGCGGCCTTCCACACGGAAGGCCGCGGTAAAACGAACGATGTCATGCCATAGGATATCTCAAATCAGGACAGAAATACTTTCGGAATGCGGAGCAAACTCAATTTCATGTTTTCGGGCCTGCCGGCCCCATCTCGCCGAAAACTGCCCACCGGGCTGTTTTCCGGGCGCTCGATGTCCTAATCCCTAATTGAGCATCCTCAATTCTCAATTCCCAATTCTCAATTCTCAATTTCTTTACGCTTTCTCCAGCGCCTGCTCCAGATCCGCGATCAGGTCCCCCGCGTCCTCCAGGCCGCAGCTGATGCGGATCAGTCCGGCGGGCACGCCCGCGGCCTTCAGCTGCTCGTCGGTCATCTGCCGATGGGTGCTGCTGGCGGGGTTCAGGCAGCAGGTGCGGGCATCGGCCACGTGAGTCTCGATGGCCGCCAGGCGCAGCGCCTTCATGAACCGGCTGGCCGCCTCCCGGCCGCCCTCCAGCTCGAAGCTGACAACGCCGCAGGAGCCGTTGGGCAGGTACTTCATCGCCCGGGCGTGATAGGGGCTGTCCGCCAGGCCGCAGTAATTCACCGAGGTCACCTTCGGGTGCTTCTCCAGGAACTCCGCCACCGCCTGGCCGTTCTCGCAGTGCCGCCGCATGCGCACGTGCAGACTCTCCAGGCCCAGGTTCAGGTAGAAGGCGTTCTGGGGGGACTGGATCGAGCCGAAGTCCCGCATCAGCTGGGAAGTGCACTTGGTGATGAACGCACCGCCCATGCCGAACTTCTCGGCGTAGGTGATGCCGTGGTAGCTCTCGTCCGGCGTGCACAGCCCGGGGAACTTGTCCGCGTGGGCCATCCAGTCGAATTTGCCGCCGTCCACGATGGCGCCGCCGACGCCCGCGCCGTGGCCGTCCATGTACTTGGTGGTGGAGTGGGTCACGATGTCCGCGCCCCACTCGAAGGGGCGGCAGTTCACCGGCGTGGCGAAGGTGTTGTCGATGATCAGCGGAACGCCGTGGGCGTGAGCCGCCCGGGCGAACTGCTCGATGTCCAGCACCGTCAGCGCCGGGTTGGCGATGGTCTCGCCGAACACGGCCTTCGTGTTGGGCCTGAACGCGGCGTCCAGCTCCGCGTCGGTGCAGTTCGGGGAGACGAAGGTCACGTCCACGCCCATCTTCTTCATCGTCACGGAGATCAGGTTAAAGGTGCCGCCGTAGATGGTGGAGGACGCCACGATGTGGTCGCCGCATGCGGCGATGTTGAACAGCGCGAAGAAGTTGGCCGCCTGGCCCGAGGAGGTCAGCATCGCGGCGGTGCCGCCCTCCAGCGCGCAGATCTTCGCCGCCACGTAGTCGTTGGTGGGGTTCTGCAGGCGGGTGTAGAAGTAGCCGCTGGCCTCCAGGTCGAACAGCTTGCCCATGTCCTCGCTGGTGTCATACTTGAAGGTGGTGGACTGGATGATCGGTATCTGTCGCGGCTCGCCGTTTCCCGGCGTGTAGCCGCCCTGCACGCACGCGGTGCCGAGGCCCTTGTATTCCATGGCGCGTTCCCTCCCATTGATTGTCGGCGTTTCATGCAGAATCCGCCGGATCATGCATCCTTTCAATAAATCAGAAGCCCAGGTTGTCGTCCACCAGGATCACGTGGATGCGGTCCTTGTGCCTGGAGTAGCGGGTGATTAAAAACTGACAGCAGATGGTGTCCGGCGACTTGCAGTCCATGCAGGTGCCCAGCTTGGAGCAGGGCGTGGACAGGCCGAAGCGCTGGGCGTTGATGGGCGCGGCCACGTTCCGGGCCCGCTTCATGGCGCCGTCCAGGTCGCTGCACACCTTGTTCATGCCCACGATGAAGACCACCTTCCGGGGGCCCTGGGCGATGGCGGAGACCCGGTTGGCGTTGCCGTCGATGTTGACCAGTATGCCGTCGTCGGTGACGGCGTTGGCGCTGGCCAGGAACACGTCCGCGTCGTAGGCCGCCAGCATGGCCGCCCGCTTGTCCTCGATCTCGTCCCGGTCGATGAAGTTGTAATTGCCGGCCTTCAGCGCCTTCACCAGGCCGATCTCGTGGACACTCATGCCGCCGCCCATGGTGACGGCGCTGCCCTCGGGGATCAGCGCCAGGGCCTGGGCGAGGGCCTCCTCGCGGTCCTTGGCGTAGTAGCCGGTCATGTTCCGGGAATCCAGGCCCTTGATGACCCGCTTCGCCAGCAGTTCGTTGCGCATGGTGATGTACTCGCTCATGGGAACCCTTCCTTTCCGCATGTTCCTGAGGTCTCTCTGTCTATTCCACCGTCACGCTCTTGGCCAGGTTGCGGGGCTTGTCCACGTCCAGGCCACGGGCCACGCTGATGTAATAGCCCAGCAGTTGCAGCGGGATCACCGCCAGGCTGCCCATGAAGTGCTCATCTGCCTTGGGGATGTACACGGTGAAGTCCACAGTATCCTCCACGCTGTAGTGGCCGAAGCTGGTCAGCCCCATCAGGTAGGCGCCCCGGGCCTTGCACTCCACCATGTTGCTCACTGTCTTTTCAAACAGATCGCCCTGGGTCAGCACGCCGATGACCAGCGTGCCCTCCTCCACCAGGCTGATGGTGCCGTGCTTCAGCTCGCCCGCGGCGTAGGCCTCCGAGTGGATGTAGCTGATTTCCTTCATCTTCAGGCTGCCCTCGAGGCTGATGGCGTAGTCCTCGCCACGGCCGATGAAGAACACGTCCCGGGCGGAGGCGAACTTGGAGGCAAACCACTGGATGCGCTCCTTGTCCTCCAGCACCCGCTCCATCTTGCCGGGAATGGCCAGCAGCTCGTCGACGTAGTGGGCATAGGCATCGTCCGCCACCCGGCCCCGGGCCCTGCCGAGGGCCACCGCCAGCGCGTACATCGCCGCCAGCTGGGCGGAATAGGCCTTGGTGGTCGCCACGGCGATCTCCGGGCCAGCCAGGGTGTACAGCACGCTGTCCGCCTCCCGTGCGATGGTGGAGCCCACCACGTTGACCACCGCCAGCGTGCGCGCGCCCTTTTCCTTCGCCGCCCGCAGGGCCGCCAGGCTGTCGGCGGTCTCGCCGGACTGGGAGATGATCACCACCAGCGAGCGCTCGTCCAGCAGCAGCTTCCTGTAGCGGAACTCGGAGGCCAGCTCCACCCGCACGGGCAGCTCGGCGATGTCCTCGATCACGTACTGGGCCGCCATGCCCACGTGCCACGCGGAGCCGCAGGCCACGATGTGCAGGGTGGAGACGGAGCGCATGACCTCCTCCGTCAGTCCCGCGGCGGAGAGGTCCAGCGCGCCGTCCTTCACGAGGCTGTTCAGCGTGTCCCGCACCGCGGCGGGCTCCTCGTGGATCTCCTTGATCATGAAGTGCTCGAAGCCGCCCTTTTCCGCCGCCTCGGCGTCCCAGGTGATCTGGGTGGGCTCCTTCTGCACCTCGTCACCGTTCAGGTCATAGAAGGTGGCCTTGCCCGGGCTCAGCCGGGCGGCCTCCAGGTTGCCGATGTAGTAGACGCTGCGGGTGTACTTCAGGATCGCGGGCACGTCCGAAGCCAGGTAGGATTCCCCGCCGCTGATGCCGATGATCATCGGCGAATCCTTGCGGGCGGCGAAGATCTCCCCCGGGTAATCCTTGAACATCAGCGCCAGGGCATAGCTGCCCCGCACGCGCACCATCATGCGGTTGATGGCGTCCACCGGGCCGATCTTGTACTTCTTATAATAGTAATCCACCAGCTTGACGACCACCTCGGTGTCCGTCTGGCTGTAGAACTGGTAGCCGTGGCGCTGCAGCTTGGTCTTCAGCTCCGCGAAGTTCTCGATGATGCCGTTGTGCACGCCCACCACGTCCGATTCCACGGTGCCCGAGCCCGAGCCCTTGCAGTTGCCGCTGACGTGGGGATGGGCGTTGGTCTGGTCCGGCTCGCCGTGGGTGGCCCAGCGGGTGTGCCCGATGCCGCAGCTGCCCGCCAGGGCGCGGCCATCGTCCGTCTTTTCCGCCAGGTTGCGCAGCTTGCCCGTGGCCTTGACCACCTCCGCCAGCCGCTCGCCGTCCCGCACCGCCAGGCCCGCGGAGTCATAGCCGCGATACTCCAGCCGGGACAGTCCATCCAACAGGATCGGCGCCGCCGGGCGCGCGCCGGTATATCCAACAATTCCACACATAGGCACTATTCCTTCCATTCCCCCGCGCCTCTGCGGGGTATTCCCACCATTCGCGTCGGGTCTATGGGCTATTCTACCATCGTCCACCCGCCGCTGTCAATCTCAGGGACGGCAGGAGGCGAAAAAAGAGCTCGGATTCCCCATACAACGTAGGCACATGACCCTGATAGCAGTTGCGCCAATGCACGTTCGTGCAGGCGCGACCAGCCCGGGCTGGAATCCGCAGGATTCGCCCGGTGCTGCCGCCGCTTGCCCTTTGGGCAGTAGCGGCGGTGCATAAAATCTATGGGGGCATGTGCCTGTAATTATATATATGTTCGAATAGAAATGAAAGGCCCGGGTTCCCGCGCTTGAATCAATGGCGCGGGAACCCGGGTAGTTTGTCGCGGCAGCAAATGCCTCCAGGCGCAGCCTGGTCAGTCCGCCAGGGCGGCCTGCGCGGCAGCCAGACGGGCGATCGGCACACGGAACGGCGAGCAGGACACATAGTCCAGGCCGACCTTGTGGCAGAACTCGATGGACGACGGATCGCCGCCGTGCTCACCGCAGATGCCCAGGTGGATGTCGGGGCGGGTCTTGCGGCCAGCCTCAGCAGCCATCTTCACCAGCGCGCCAACGCCGGTCTGGTCCAGCTTGGCGAAGGGATCGAACTCGTAGATCTTGTTCTCGTAGTAGGCGCCCAGGAACTTGGCGGCGTCGTCACGGGAGAAGCCGAAGGTCATCTGGGTCAGGTCGTTGGTGCCGAAGGAGAAGAACTCGGCCTCCTTGGCGATCTCGCCGGCGGTGACGGCCGCGCGCGGGATCTCGATCATGGTGCCCACGCGATACTTCATGTCCACGCCGGCATCCTTGATGATGCGGTCGGCGGTGGCGACCACGACGTCCTTGACGAACTTGAGCTCCTTGACCTCGCCGACCAGCGGGATCATGATCTCAGGCACGATGTTGTACTCGGGATGCTTGCGATTGACGTTGATGGCGGCGTTGATGACGGCCTCGGTCTGCATCTCGGCGATCTCGGGATAGGTGACGGCCAGGCGGCAGCCGCGGTGGCCCATCATCGGGTTGAACTCATGCAGCGCGGCCACGGTGTCCTTGAGCTCGTCCACGCTGATCTTCATTTCCTCGGCCAGCTCGACGATTTCCTCTTCCTTGGTGGGCAGGAACTCGTGCAGCGGCGGATCCAGATAGCGCACGGTCATCGGACGGCCCTGCAGGACCTCGTACATGGCCTCGAAGTCGCCCTGCTGATAGGGACGCAGCTTGGCCAGCGCGGCCTTGCGGGTCTCGACGTCCTTGGCCACGATCATCTCGCGGACGGCCTTGATGCGGTTGCCCTCGAAGAACATGTGCTCGGTGCGGCACAGGCCGATGCCTTCGGCGCCGAACTTCACGGCCTGCATGGCATCGCGGGGGTTGTCGGCGTTGGTGCGCACGCGCAGCCTGCGGACGCTGTCCGCCCAGCCCATGAACCGGCCGAAGTCGCCGGAGATGGTCGCCTCGGCAGTGGGGATGGCTTCGCCGTAGATCTTGCCGGTGGAGCCGTCGACGCTGATCCAGTCGCCCTCGTGGAAGGTGCGGCCGCCCAGGTCGAACTCATGGTCGCGCATCTTGATGTCGGAGCAGCCGGAGACGCAGCAGGTGCCCATGCCGCGGGCCACGACGGCCGCGTGGCTGGTCATGCCGCCGCGCACGGTCAGGATACCCTGGGAAGCCACCATGCCCTCGATGTCCTCGGGGCTGGTCTCCAGGCGGACGAGGACGACGCGATGGCCGTGCTCAGCCCAGCGCTTGGCGTCCTCGGCGGAGAACACGATCTGGCCGCAGGCCGCTCCGGGAGAAGCCGCCAGGCCTTCGCCGATGGGGGTGGCCTTCTTCAGGGCCTTGGGATCGAACATGGGGTGCAGCAGGCTGTCCAGCTGCTTGGGCTCGACGCGCATCACGGCCTCGCGCTCGGTGATCATGCCCTCGTCCACCAGGTCGACGGCGATCTTCAGGGCGGCGGCGGCGGTGCGCTTGCCGTTGCGGGTCTGCAGCATGTAGAGCTTGCCATTCTCGATGGTGTACTCCATGTCCTGCATGTCCTTGTAGTGCTTCTCGAGGTTCTCGGCGATGGTCTTGAACTGCTCATAGACCTCGGGCATGTCGTCCTTGAGCTGGTCGATCTTGCTGGGGGTGCGGATGCCGGCCACGACGTCCTCGCCCTGGGCGTTGATCAGGTACTCGCCGAACAGCTTCTTCTCGCCGGTGGCGGGGTTGCGGGTGAAGGCAACGCCGGTGCCGGAGCGGTTGTTCAGGTTGCCGAACACCATGGGCATCACGTTGACGGCAGTGCCCCAGGAATAGGGGATGTCGTTCATGCGGCGATACACGTTGGCGCGGGGGTTGTCCCAGCTGCGGAACACGGCCTTCACGGCCTCCATCATCTGCTGATAGGGATCGGTGGGGAAGTCCTCGCCCTTCTGCTCCTTGTAGTAGGCCTTGAAGCGGGCGACGAGCTCCTTCATGTCGTCGACATCCAGGTCGATGTCGTTGGTGACGCCCTTCTTCTCCTTGATCTCGTCGATGATGACCTCGAAGGTCTTCTTCGGGATCTCCATGACGACGTCGGAGAACATCTGGATGAAGCGGCGATAGCTGTCATACACAAAGCGCTCGAACTTGGGGTCGGGGTTGCCGGCGATCAGGCCCGCGGCGACCTCGTCGTTGATGCCCAGGTTCAGGATGGTGTCCATCATGCCCGGCATGGAGGCGCGGGCGCCGGAGCGCACGGAGACCAGCAGGGGGTTCTTGGCGTCGCCGAACTTCTTCTCGTTGATGGCTTCGATCTTGGCCAGGGCCTCGTCGATCTGAGCCTGGATGTCGGCGCCGATGGTCTTGCCGTCCTCGTAGTAGCGGGTGCAGGCTTCGGTGGTCACGGTGAAGCCCTGGGGCACGGGCATACCCAGAGCGGTCATCTCCGCCAGGTTGGCGCCCTTGCCGCCCAGCAGATTCCTCATGGTAGCGTTACCTTCGCTGAAAAGGTAAACATACTTCTGCATGCTCATTCATCCTCCCGATTCATTTTTGGTGGTGTCAGCAGTGTATTTTCCATATTAGCAATTCATTTTACACTAATTCCTTCCCTTTCACAAGCACTTTTCAGTTAATAATCCCCTGTTTATGCGATTTTGCTAAATTTTTGTCCAATTTTCTGCCATTCATACCCATGGGCGGCGCGTTTTACGCAATCGCCGTTGACGCCGCGGCAAAAAAGGCGCATAATTAGAATGGAAAAATGGTTGAATCCGTTTTTCGACTGAACGACATTCGAGCGGGGGGTTCCATGTCCCACATCATCACAGAGGTCGATCGCTCCAGCCCGGCGGCCCGGGCGGGCATCCGGCCCGGCGACCGGCTGGCGCGCATCAACGGCGTGTCCATCATCGATTTCATCGACTACCAGGCGCTCACCGCCCAGCGGCGGCTGACCGTGCAGGTCCTCCGGGACGGCGCGCCTGTGGATTTCGCCATCCGCAAGGACGAGTACGCGCCCCTGGGCCTGAACTTCGCCTCCCCCATGATGTCCGGCACCCGCCTTTGCTGCAACAAGTGCCTGTTCTGCTTCGTGGACCAGCTGCCCGGCTGCGCCCGGGAGACCATGCGGGTGAAGGACGACGACTGGCGCATGAGCCTGATGATGGGCAACTACGTGACGCTGACCAACGTGTCCGACCGGGAGCTGCAGCGCATCATCGACCGGCACTGCTCTCCCCTCTACATCTCCGTGCACTGCACCGACCCGGACCTGCGCACCCACGTGCTGGGCACGCCCCGGGCGCGGCGGCTGATGCCCCAGCTGAAGGCGCTCTCCGACGGCGGCATCGAGTTCCACTGCCAGTGCGTGCTCTGCCCCGGCATCAACGACGGCCCCGCCCTGGACCGGACCATCCAGGAGCTCTCCGCCCTGCCCGGCGCCCGCTCGCTGGCGCTGGTGCCCGTGGGGCTCACCGGCCACCGGGAGGGCCTGACCGAGCTGCGGGTCTACCGGCCCGAGGAGGCCCGGGCCGTGCTGGAGCTCTCCGAGCGCTGGCGCGAGCGGCTGCTGGAGGAGCGGGGCACCCGCTTCGTGTTCCCCTCGGACGAGTTCTACCTCCAGGCCGGGTGGCCCATTCCCCCGGATGAGGCCTACGAGGACTACGAGCAGATCGACGACGGGGTGGGCCTGCTGCGGCTGCTGGACACCGAGTTCCGGGACGCCTGGGAGCAGCTCCCCGAAGCCATGCGCCGGGCGACCCCGGAAGGCGTCAAGCTGGCCATCGCCTGCGGCAGGTCCGCCGGGGATTTTATTCGCCAAATGTTGCAGGATTATCCCGTCGCCGGGGCGAATATCTCGGTATACGCCCTGGAGAACACCTACTTCGGCCCCACCGTCACCGTCTCCGGGCTCATCACCGGCGGCGACCTGACCCGGCAGATGGCCGGGGTGGACTGCGAGGCCATTATGGTCACCACCTGCATGCTCCGGGACGACCAGGTCTTCCTGGACGACATGACCCTGGACGAGGCCGTCCGCAGGCTGGGCCGGCCCGTGCGCCCCGTCGGCCGCCGGGGAGAGGACCTGCTGAACATGATCCTGGAGCTCTCGGGGTCGGAAATCAGGGTCGAATGATCGGAAAGTCCTGCAGGCAATGACGATAATTAGGAATTGGGAATGAGGAATTAGGAATTGTGGTGCAAATCCTTCGGATTTGTATTGATTCAAACTCAAAAATTGATATGGTGGCGCTTCTCACGCCTCAATCCAGAGGAACCCGCAAGGATTACCGCCTGAATTCCTAATTTCTAATTTCTAATTGAATCCGCGTTCATCTTCGCTTGAAATTGGAGGTTTATCATATGTCCAAGCCCCTCGTTGCCGTCGTCGGAAGGCCGAACGTCGGCAAGTCCACGTTCTTCAACCAGATGGCGGGCAAGCGCATCGCCATCGTGGAGGACACCCCCGGCGTGACCCGCGACCGCGTGTACGCCGACTGCGAATGGCAGAACTACAAGTTCACCCTGATCGACACCGGCGGCATCGACCCGAACAGCGACGACCCGCTGCTCTCCCAGATGCGCCGCCAGGCGGAGATCGCCATCGAGACCTGCGACGTGATCCTGTTCTTCGTGGACGGCAAGGCCGGCCTGACCGCCGACGACGAGGACGTGGCGGACATGCTGCGCAAGTCCGGCAAGCCCGTGATGCTGGTGGTCAACAAGATCGACAACGTCAAGCACATGGACAACATCTACGAGTTCTACAACCTGGGCATCGGCGACCCCATCGGCGTGTCCAGCGTGAACCTGTTGAACTTCGGCGACCTGCTGGAGGCCCTGTGCAGCCACTTCCCGGACCCGGACGCCGAGGAGGAGGACATCGGCGCGATCCAGATCGCCGTGGTGGGCAAGCCCAACGTGGGCAAGTCCAGCCTGGTGAACCGCATCCTGGGCGAGGACCGGGTGATGGTCTCCGACATCGCGGGCACCACCCGGGACGCCATCGACACCCGCTTCACCGACGATGGCCAGGACTTCGTCATCATCGACACCGCGGGCATCCGCCGCAAGCGGGCCATCGAATACCAGTCCCTGGAGCGCTTCTCCATCGTGCGGGCGCTGGCGGCCATCGACCGCTGCGACGTGGCGCTGATGCTGATCGACGCCACCCAGGGCGTCACCGAGCAGGACAGCAAGATCGCCGGCTATGTGGACGAGCAGGGCAAGGCCGCCATCATCGTCATCAACAAGTGGGACGCCGTGGAGAAGGACACCAAGACGGCCTACGCCCCGGTGCTGTTCATCTCCGCCCTCACCGGCCAGCGGGTGAACAAGGTGCTGGAGGCCGTCCGCGCCGCCCACGCCGAGGCCACCCGCCGCGTGACCACCGGCCTCTTGAACGACATACTGGCCGACGCCCAGGCGGCGCTGCAGCCCCCGGCCACCTCCGGCCGCAGGCTCAAGATCTACTACGCCACCCAGCAGGGCGTGCAGCCGCCCACCTTCGTGATGTTCGTCAACGACCAGACCCTGATGCACTTCTCCTACGAGCGCTACCTGGAGAAGCAGTTCCGCCGGGCCTTCGGGTTCGAGGGGACCCCGCTGAAGTTCATACTGCGCGAACGCAAGAAGAAGGACGAATAATAAGAGATTAGAGTTCAGAGTTGAGATAAAGAATGTCCGAGAACGAAGCGGCAGCACTTGCAAAGCAAATCAGATCGCTTCGCGGGAGCAGGTGCCCTGCCTCGAACCCGATTTGCGCGCGACTGACTCCATCTTAACTCTAGAGTGTGTTTCTAAATGCAGGAAGATGCAGTTTCGAGTGGATTTGGCTGCATTTCAAGGCGATTTTCCGCAGGCTTAGTGGCGCTAAGTCAAGGAGGCATTTTAGAAACAGACTCTAAACTCCAAACTCTCAACTCTGAATCTCACCTTAATCCGGAGGTGATTACGATGGTACTCAAGTGTATTCTCTGCGCGGTGATCGGCTATGCCCTGGGCAACATTCCCTCGGGCGTGCTGATCTCGAAGATCTACGGCATCCACGACATCCGCAAGCACGGCAGCGGGAACACCGGCACCACCAACGTGCTGCGCACCCTGGGCTGGCTGCCCAGCGTGCTGACGCTGGTGCTGGACTGTCTGAAGGGCTACGTGGCCTGCCTGATCGGCGCGCGCATCGCGGGCGACCCGGGCATGTTGATCGGCGGCCTGGGGGCCATACTGGGCCATGATTTCCCGGCGTCGCTGGGCTTCAAGGGCGGCAAGGGCATCGCCACGTCCCTGGGCCTGATCATCGCCATCAATCCCTGGATCGCGCTGGGCGAGCTGCTGGTGCAGATCATCGCCGTGGTGCTGACCCGCTACATGTCCATCGCCTCGCTGATCACCACCGTGGCCTTCCCGGTGGTCACGGGCATTCTGTGCCGGGGCCGGGAGAACTACGGCCTGTTCCTGGGCGCGGCCTGCGTGGCGGCGGTGCTGTCGCTGTTCGGCCATCGGAGCAACATCCAGCGGCTGATCCGGGGCGAGGAGAACCGCCTGGACTTCGACAAGATCTCCCAGGTCTCCAGGAAGGTCATGGACAGGATGAAGCGCAAACAGGGGCGGTGACGGGAAGTACCCGCTCCCCCGCCTTGTGATACAACGAAACCAACAAAGCGAAAGGAAGTCGATCCCCATGAGCAAGAAATACCTGATCGGTTTGGACGTGGGCACCTCCGGCGCGAAGTGCATCATTACGGACAGCGAAGGCACCGTGGTCGCCTCCTCCACCCAGGAATATCCGCTCTACACCCCCAAGCCGGGCTGGGCGGAGCAGGACCCCAAGGACTGGTGGGACGCCGTCGTGCGCGGCCTGAAGGTCATCCTGGAGAAGTCCAAGGTCGATCCCGCGGACATCGCCGGCCTCAGCTATTCCGGCCAGATGCACGGCCTGGTGGCCCTGGATGAGAACTGCGAGGTCATCCGGCCCTCCATCCTGTGGTGCGACCAGCGCACCCAGGCCCAGTGCGACTGGATCACCGAGCGCGCGGGCGGCCTGGAGAAGCTGCTCACCTACACCAACAACCGCATGCTCACCGGCTACACCGGCGGCAAGATCCTGTGGCTGCGGGACGAGGAGCCGGAGAACTTCAAGCGCATGAAGCTGTTCGTGTGCCCGAAGGACTACATCCGCTTCAAGATGACCGGCAAGCTGGGCATGGACGTCTCCGAGGCCTCCGGCACCGGCTTCTTCGACACGAAGAACCGCTGCTGGTCCGACGCGCTGATCGAGATCGCCGGCCTGGACAAGGCCCTGTTCCCCGAGACCCACGAGTCCATTGAGCTGGCGGGCACCGTCACGGCGGCCGCCGCGGCGGAGACCGGCCTGCCCGAGGGCCTGAACTGCTACTACGGCGGCGGCGACGCGGTCATCCAGACCACCGGCGCGGGCCTGGTGAAGCAGGGCATCCTGGGCGTGGTGATCGGCACCTCCGGCAACGTGTCCATGGCGCTGGATCACTTCGAGAACAACCCCAACGGCGACCTGCAGATGTTCTGCGGCAACGAGCCCGGCCTGTGGCTGGCCTTCGGCTGCACGCTGACCTCCGGTGGCGCGTACCGCTGGTACAAGGACGAGCTGTGCGGCGAGGAGTCCATGAAGGCCAAAGCCGAGGGCCGCAACGTGTTCGACGTGATGGGCGAGATCGCCGAGCAGTCCGTGCCCGGTGCCAATGGCGTGGTGTTCACCCCCTACCTGACCGGCGAGCGCTGCCCCTATCCGGACCCCAACGCCCGCGCCAGCTTCTACGGCCTGACCCTGGGCACCAAGAAGGCGGACATCACCCGCTCCGTCATGGAGGGCGTCACCTATTCCCTGAAGCAGCTGGTGGACATCTTCGGTTCCTTCGCGCAGAATGAGAAGGTCTATGCCTCCGGCGGCGGCAGCGTCAGCGCGTTGTGGCGCCAGATGCAGGCCGACATCTTCGACCTGCCGGTGTACACCATGTCCGCCGCCAGCGAGGGCGGCGCCTATGGCGCCGTGATGGTCGCGGGCGTCGGCGCCGGCATCTGGAAGGACCTGGGCGAGGCCGTGAAGGTCATCAAGGCCGAGACCGAGACCCAGCCCAACCCCGCCAACCAGCCCGCCTACGAAAAGACCTTCAAGGTCTATGACATGCTGTATCACGCCCTGAAGCCGGTATACGACAAGTCCGCCGAGCTCGGCTACTAAGCCGGCAGGGCCGAAGGCCATTTGCTGCCGCGTTTCCAACAGCGAGGGGCTGTCTCAAAGCAGCGTATTGCGAAGGAATCATCTGGTGATGATTCAGAAAGCACCGTAGGGGCGCCATAATTGGCGCCCGCGGCGGAAGGTCCGCTCCCAGCGGAAGGTCCGCTCCCAGCGGAAGGTCCGCTCCCAGCGGCATTTCTGCCGTCCCTACGAATGGATTCTGCAATGCTGTTATTTGGGGCAGTCCCTCTGCGTTATCGGCCATTATCGCTTTGGAGGGTTACCCCATGATCTGCTTTTTGACCAGCAGCCCCTTCCTGCCCGACGAGAACGCCCTGAACCCGGCCAACGGGTTCGTAAAGGCGCTGCGGGCGAGCCTGCCCGAAGGTTCCCTTCGCGCCTTATTCGTGGCCTCGTCGCCGGACGAGGCGGAGACGAACGACTACTACGCCGGCCTGACCCGCATCGGCTTTGAGGCCTCCGGGTTCAGGTTCAGCGCCTTCGGGGTGCTGGACCGCCGGAACGCCGACCGCGCCGCGGAGGCGCTGGCCGATGCCGGACTGGTGATCCTCGCCGGGGGCCACGTGCCCACCCAGAACGCCTTTTTCGCGGACATCGACCTGAAAGCCCTCCTGGCCGGGTATAGCGGCGTCGTCATTGGCATCAGCGCGGGCACGATGAACGCCGCCGAAACGGTATACGCCCAGCCGGAGCTGGATGGCGAAGCCGTCTCGCCGGATTACCGGCGCTTCCTGCCGGGGCTGGGCCTGACCCGGTCCATGGTCATCCCCCACTTCGACGGCAACCTGTTCGCGGAGCTGGACGGCCTGCGCATCTACGGCGACGTCACCTTCCCGGACAGCCGGGGCCGCCGCTTCTACCTGCTGCCCGACGGCAGCTACATACAGCTCAAGGACGGACAGGAAGAACTGTTCGGCGAGGCTTACGTCATCGAGGACGGCACGCTGCGCCCCCTCTGCAATGAGGGAGACAGCGTCAAGCTGTAATCCCAAAATTATGCCAGCCCGGAATCACAGAGCGGATTCCAGGCCGTTTTTTCTATTCACAGAAGCGTAAAGAACCCTTTATCTTTTGTCCGAATATGCGTCCAATACCGCCTGTATATCGCGGTAAACCGGGCATCTTTCCCGGTCGCACGCTTGTTTGCGGCCATAGACGATGTAGACCATGCTCGCGTCCATGCAGCTGCATATGCGTGCCACCGTCTCAATCGAGGGAATCTTGAGCGCCCTTTCGATGTGACCAACAAAGGAAATGGAAATCTCCGCGGCTTCCGCGAGCATGCCCTGGGCCATGCCGAGTTCACGCCGCCTGTTCCTGATCCGCTCCCCCATCTCATCGTACCGCACGTCTCCCATACCGCTCAATCCATTCGCCTCTTTACAATACAGTACTTATAAGTTCTATATCGATCATCATAGCACTTTCTGTGCAATAATGTCAATAGTACTTTTTCGTTCATTGACACAGGCTGTACGGAAGGACGGTGATCGCGCGTGTACTTTCGCAGGCTACGGGACATGCGCGAGGACGCCGACCTGAAACAGACGGACATTGCAAAATACCTCGGCATCCAGCAGACTGTCTATTCCCGATACGAGCGCGGCTTTCAAACCATCCCGCTGGAGCACTTGATCCGGCTTGCAGATTACTATCGGGTTTCCCTGGATTACCTGGTCGGCAGAACCGACAAGAGATAATGATGCCGATACGTTTCCTTGAAACCGGCCGACCCGGAAAACGTCCCGCTTCCCCAATCAAAAACCGCCCCCGCTTCCGAATCCGGATGCGGGGGCGTCACTATTTGACTATTGCCTGTTGCCTAACTTACTTCTTCTTGCCGGTGCCGGCGCGGTCGATGCCCTGCTGGAAGTTGACGGAGGTGTCACCCAGCTGGTTGGTGCCGAACTCGTAGTCGTTGCCGGGCAGCACGGCGTTGAGCAGGATGCCCACCAGAGCGCCCACAGCGAGGCCGGACAGGCTGACGGGGCCCAGCACGATGGCGCCCGCGTTGGAGAAGTTGATGCCCAGGCTCAGGCCCATGATCAGGGCCGCGATGATGATGTTGCGGCTCTTGGTGAAGTCCACCTGGTTCTCAACGACGTTGCGCACGCCGACGGCGGAGATCATGCCGTACAGGATCAGGCTGACGCCGCCGATGGTGGCGGCGGGCATGGCGGAGACCAGCGCCGCGAACTTCGGGCAGAAGGAGAACAGGATCGCCAGGCCGGCGGCGATGCGGATGACGGCGGGGTCATAGACCTTGGTCAGCGCCAGCACGCCGGTGTTCTCGCCGTAGGTGGTGTTGGCCGGGGCGCCGAACAGCGCCGCCAGCGCGGTGGCCATGCCGTCGCCCAGCAGGGTGCGGTGCAGGCCGGGCTCGGCCACGAAGTTCTTGCCCACGGTGGAGGAGATGGCGCACACGTCGCCGATGTGCTCGATCATGGTGGCGATGGCGATGGGCACCATGATGACGATGGCGCTCACCAGCTTGCCGCCGTCGCAGCCCTTGACCAGGCTGAACACGGTGTTTTCAAACTGAACGGGGAAGCCGACCCAGCTGGCGGAGGCCACGCCGGAGAAGTCCACCTTGCCGAAGATGGCGGCCACGATGTAGCTGCCCACGACGCCCAGCAGGATGGGGATGATTTTGATCATGCCCTTGCCCCAGATGTTGCACACCACGACGATCGCGATGGCCAGGATGGCGATCCACCAGTTGGTCTCGCAGTTGTTGATGGCGGAGTTGGCCAGGCACAGGCCGATGCAGATGATGACCGGACCGGTGACGATGGGCGGGAAGAAGCGCATGACCCGGGCCGCGCCGAAGGACTTGAACAGCGCGGAGAGGATGGCGTACATGATGCCCGCGCAGGCCACGCCGACGCCGGCATAGGGGATCCAGTTGAGGGCTTCGGTGTTGTTGAACAGCGCCGCCACGCTGGCATAGCCGCCCAGGAACGCGAAGGAGCTGCCCAGGAACGCGGGCACCTCACCCTTGGTCAGGAAGTGGAACAGCAGCGTGCCGAGGCCCGCAAACAGCAGCGTAGTGGCAACGGGCAGGCCGGTCAGCACCGGCACCAGCACGGTCGCGCCAAACATGGCGAACATGTGCTGGAAGCCCAGCAGCAGCATCTTGGGCATGCCCAGAGACCTCGCGTCACGAATACCCTGTTCAGACATAGATATCCATCCACCTTTCTTTTGTCGCGCCGTTTGGCGCTTCGGCAGCAGAGCCGCCTGTATGATCACGGCGCCCGATGGGGCCCGGAATCAACGCATGTAGGTATGGTTGGAGGTAAATTGGAATCTCTCGAATTAGGAGTGAGGAATTAGGAATTAGAAATTCATGAGGAAATCCTGACGGATTTCTTTGAATCATCATTGCGTACCAGCGAAGAAGCGCTGATCATTTGGTATTATCGGAACAAATCCCGAAGGGATTTGCGCCGCCATTCTCAATTCTCCATTCTCAATTCTCAATTGGATACAGCCCGGCAGCGCGGTAGCGGCATTCTGACTGCTGCCTGTTGCCTGATGCCTGTTGACTCAACACTACCTGTCGCACAGCCACACGCCCATCTCGTCGTCGATCTCCGGCAGGGCCACGCGGACGAACTCCGTCACCGCCGTAGGCACGTTCTTTCCGGCGAAGTCGGCGCGAATGGGCAGCTCCCGGTGTCCCCGGTCGACGAGCACCGCCAGCTGGATGCGGCGGGCCCTGCCCAGGTCCATCAGCGCGTCCATGGCCGCCCGGGCCGTGCGGCCGGTGTACAGCACGTCGTCCACCAGCACCACGGTGCGCCCCTCGATGGGAAAGGGCACGTCCGTGCGGTTCAGCTTCGGGTCCCGGGACAGGTGGGTCAGGTCGTCGCGGTAGAAGGTGATGTCCACCGACCCCACCAGCAGCCGCGCGCCCTCCACCCGCTCGATGGCCTCGGCCAGCATGCGGGCGATGGGCTCGCCCCGGCGGCGGATGCCCACCAGGGCCACGTCCTCCACGCCCTTGTTGCGCTCGATGATCTCATGGGCCATGCGGGTGACGGTCCGGCGCATCTGCGCCTCGTCCATCAGCTGCGTCTTTTTCTCCAAGGAAAGTGCCTCCCCACAGACATAAAAATGCCCCCGCCGCCAAGGCAGGGGCATGAAAGGCGCGCGGTTCGCGCCGCTGTCGCATGCTGTCTCAAGTGCCTTGGCGACCTCACGGGATCGACTTAAAGGAATCTTGCGAAAGCTATTATATCTTTTCCCCGAAAAGACTACAGGGGCATTTGTGTTAAACTGTGACAAATTTTGGGACAGCCCCCAGCTTTTTTCACGGCCGGACCACGGCGCCGGCAAAGCAGATCGCGCCGGTGGGCTCGTCCACGATGACCAGCACGAAGGGGCGGTCCACCCGCACCTCCACGGGCTGCGGGCCGTCATCCGGGGCCGCGCCCTCCGCCATCATGATCTCGGTCGCGGCGGCGGCGCGGGTGCCCTCCTCGTCCACCTGGACGCGCACCTGCTGCAGCACGTCGGAGATCATCAGGGGCTCGTCACAGATGCCGGGGAACTCCGCGTTTTCGCCCAGGGGCTTCTTCAGGCCGGACTCCCTCAGGGCCTCCGTCAGGCTGTTGTTCACGGAGATGTCCAGCTTCGGCATCGAAAGCGCCACGGCCTGGGGCATGGGCTTGAACTGGAAGTAGTCCAGCCCGTTCTTCTTCAGCGACGCCAGCGCCGAGGTCAGCTTGCCCTCTGCCGGCAGCGCGATCAGCATCGCCAGCCGCCCGTCCGCGTAGCCCTTGCGGATGAACTGGGTGCTGCCGCTCTCGCCGTACTTGGCGTAGGTGCTCTGGTGCATGAAGTCGACCCGCACATCCCCGTCCGGGGCGTGGAAGTCCTCGGCCCAGGTGTCCTCCGCCTCGAAGGGCGAGGCCCACTCGGCGTCCATGGCGATGGCGTTGACCAGCATCAGGTTCAGGTCCGGCGGCAGATCCGAGGCGTTCAGGGCGTTCCCGATCAGCCCGTCGGTGTGCTCGCTGATCCAGGCGTTCACCTGCGCCGCGTCCTCCAGCGGCACGCAGGCCGCCACGAACTTGTCCTCCAGCGCCGCCTGGTAATCGGCCTTCACCGACACGCCCGGCTTGACGAAGGCCGCCCCGGCCAGCTTCAGGTTGGCCTCGGCCAGCGGCGCGTTCAGCGCCGAGATCGACCCGAGCTCCTCCGCGCCCAGGGCCCTGAGCAGCGCCGCGAGGGTATCCCCCTCCGCGCCCGCAGCGGCCATCGAAAGGGCGTAGCCCAGGCTGACGGGGGACACAAACTGGTTCTGGGTGCCGTCCGCGATCCGCACCAGCACCTCGAGCCCCAGCCGGTTCCCCGGCACGGACTCCGCCAGCGCTGCGCCGCCGATCATCACGGCCGCCGTCACGGCCGCCAGTATCCTGCGCATCATTCGCGTTTCCTCCTTCGCATTCCCGGAGCGCTGCTTAAAACTGCTCCTCGGCGCCCTTCAGCGCCTCGATGAAGGACTGGGCGTCCTCCGCGCCGTACAGCGCGCTGCCGGCCACCAGCATGTCCGCGCCAGCCTCCACCAGCCGGGGCGCGGTGGCCAGGTTCACGCCGCCGTCCACCTCGACGATGGCGTCGCAGCCCGCCTCCCACAGCATGCTGCGCACCTCCCCCACCTTGCGGATGCAGGCGGGGATCAGCCGCTGCCCGCCGTAGCCGGGGTTGACGGTCATCACCAGGGCGAGGTCGAAGTCGCCCATCACATAGCGCAGGCAGTCCGGCGAGGTGGCCGGGTTCAGCGCCACGCCCGCCAGGCAGCCCGCCGCGCGGATCTGCTGCAGGCAGCGGTGCAGGTGCGTCGCCGCCTCGGCGTGCACGGTGATGATCTCCGCCCCCGCCTTGGCGAAGGCATCGATGTACTTCTCCGGGTTCACGATCATCAGGTGGGCGTCGACGGGCAGCCCGCAGGCCGCCGCCTGGCGCAGAAGCTCCGGTCCAAAGCTGATGTTCGGCACGAAGCTGCCGTCCATCACGTCAAAGTGCAGGTAGTCGGCGCCGGCCTCTGCCACCCGCCGAATCTCCTCTCCCAGCCGCATGTAGTCCGCGGCCAGCAGCGAAGGCGCGACCTTAATCATAGCGATCCCTCCACCTCTGTCTCATTTCCTCCAGTAGTTCCATGTAGCGCCCGTGGCGCTCGTCGTCGATTTCCCCCGCCGCCACGGCGTCCCGCACCGCGCACCGGGGCTCCGAGGCGTGGTAGCAGGGCTGGAAGTAGCACTGCCCCTCATACCGGGCGAACTCCGGCCAGCAGTCCTTCAGCTCCACCGGGTCGAACAGCTCCGTCTCCAGCAGGCTGAACCCCGGCGTGTCCAGCACCATGCCGCCCCCCTCCACGGGGATCAGCTGGCAGTGCCGGGTGGTGTTCTTGCCCCGCTCGATCTTCCGGGACAGGTCCCCGGTCTCCAGCTCCAGGCCGTACAGCGCGTTGATCATCGTGGACTTGCCCGCGCCGGACTGGCCCGCCAGGGCGTGCACCTTTCCCCACAGCCGCCGCCTGAGTTCATCCAGGCCCGCGCCGGTCCCGGCGGACACCCGCAGCGGCGAGACCTCCGCGCCCCGGTACTGCCGGGCGATGGCCTCCGCCCGGGCGGGGTCCAGGTCGCACTTGTTGATCACCAGCTGCACGTCGATGCCGGCGCGGCGGGCGTTCAGCATCAGCCGGTCGGCCATCAGCAGGTCCGGGTCCGGCGTCGCCGCCGCCACCACGATCACGATCACATCGATGTTCGCCACCGGCGGGCGCACCAGCTCGTTGCGCCGGGGCAGCACCCGCAGGATCCAGCCGTGCTCCTCGCCCTCCCCGGGGCTGAGCTCCACCCGGTCGCCCACCTTGGGTTTCGTGCGCTCCCGGCGCAGCTTTCCCTGGGCCCGCAGCGTGTACTCCGCGCCGCCGTCGTCCCGGGCGGTGTAGAAACCGCCGATGCCCTGCAATATGACGCCCTGCATGCCTGCCTCCATCCAAACAAAATCCCCGCCGCGCCGGAGGCGCTTCGCCTCCGGCGCGGCGCGACGAAAGGATCAGTTGCCTTCCATCATCATCATCTGCACCTTGTGGTCGATCTCCCGGAGCAGCTCGTCCAGGCTCATGCTCCCATCGAGGTACTGGCTGATCAGCTCATAGCCCTCGCCAGAGTTGTTGGCGTACAGCCAGTTCACCGGCGAGATCACGACGCCGTCCGCGTGGGCGCGGTACCATGCGATGCTGCTCTCCGGGATCTCCCACCAGTACTTTTCCATTTGCGCCAGGTGCTCCTCGGCCTCGGCCACGCGCTCCTCCAGCAACTGGGTCTCGGAGGGGTCGGCGCTCTCCAGCTGCGCCCGCAGCTGCTCCAGGCTCTGGCGGGATTCCTCCAGCAGCTCCTCGTTCCGGGCGCCCCGGATGGGCTCGTCCAGCGCGGGGTCGATGTTGTAGAGCGTGGTGCTGGGTATGCTCGCCGCCAGCGTCTCCATGTAGGCCAGCGCCTCGTCCGGGTGCTGGGTGAAGGGGTTGACGAAGGCCACCACGGTGTCCAGGATCATCGGGGCGCGGGTATCCGCGTCCAGGCCCATCATCACGGGCGTGGCCTCGGAATAGGATTCGCCGATGCCATAGTTGACGGCGGTCTCAAACAGCGTCATCGTCTCGCCGCCCATGTCGATCACGATGCCGCCCATGCCACCGTCCTCGCCGTAGTCCTCCTCGCAGCCCAGGGCCTCGAAGTCGATGCGCTCCACCTTCTCCAGCAGGCCGCGAAGCAGCGGGGTGTTGTAGCCCATGTTGGGGTCCACCGCGTTCACATACTGCTGGTAGCTGTTGAAGATGGTGAAAAACAGGTCGCTGCGCATGCTGGAGACGGTCATGCCCTGATAGGTCAGCCGCACGTTCTCGTGCTCCGCCAGGGGGCCCTCCAGCGTGGGCAGGAAGTCCAGGAAGTCCCACCAGTTGTCCGGTACGTCCTCCAGCGTCAGGCCCAGCGCCTCCAGCGCCTTCTCGTTGAAGCCGGGGCCCCAGCAGTAAGTCTCCAGGGGCAGCGCCACGAAGTGGTCGTAGGCGGAAAGGCACTCCTTCAGGGAGGGGTACATGCGCTCCGCCAGGTCGGCGATGGCCTCGCTGCGATCCAGCTCCATCATGTAGCCCCGCTTGTACACCGCGTCAAACGCGGCCGAGGAGGCGGCCACCGTGTAGATGTCCACGCTGTCGTCCCGGTTCATCATGCTCTCCACCAGGTTGTCCGCGCCGCGGAAATCCCTGGACAGCGTCACGCCCACGTTGCTGTGCTCCGCGCCGAAGCGGGTGGTGGCCGTGGTGACGGCGGTGCAGTAGTTGCTGTCCACCACCTTCAGCCGGAAGTCCACCTGGCTGCCGGCGACCAGGTCGCGAATCGCCAGGCCCGAGCCCGCGTAGGCGTAGATGCCGTTGTTCAGCAGCACCGCGTGGCTGAAGCCGTAGGACTCCAGGGGCATGTCGGCCACGCCCGCGCCCACCTCGCCGGTGCGCGGGTCCACCGGGCAGATCTCGCCTCCCTTGAGGCAGTAGACGGTATCCGAGGCCTCGTCATAGACCAGGCCGTTGAGGGGCGTGTAGGACTGGACCTCGTACTCGCAGAGCGTCTGCACGCTGTCGGACTCATAGTCGTAGAGCAGGAACCGCGCCGTGTCAAGGCTGGAGTAGGAAAACTGCTCCACCAGCAGCGTGCCCTCCTGATAGGGCACCACCGCGTAGACGTCCTGCAGGTCGTAGTTCTTCTCCATCCTGCCGGTCTCCAGGTCGAGGACGGAGAGCACGTAGTCGTACTGGTCGTTGTAGTGCCGCAGGTAGGCCTTGCCGCCGCGGACCACCACGTCCATGGGCATGTTGGCGTAGACATCCTCGTCGTAGTATTCCAGCAGGCCGCTCCAGTCCACGGTCGTCACCGGTTCAAAGGTGACGGTGTTGTCCGCCTCCAGTGTGATCCGGTTCAGCGCGGCCTCTTCCAGGTCGGTGTGGGCGCCGTAGCTCATCTTCACCGTGAAGGCGTACAGCTGCCCGTCGCCGATGAACGGCATGGCCGTGATGCCATCCGATTCCCCGAAGTTGTAGGTGTACTCCGTCAGCTCCGCGTCGCCCGGGCGCCAGGTGTACAGGTTGGCGCCATTGGACAGGTACAGCGTCTCGCCGTCGGTAAACGCGTTGTCAAAGCGGATTTCCCGACCCTCCTCCCGGCCCAGGATCAGATCGCCATCCGCGGCGAACGCGGGCAGGCAGGCCAGTGCCAGCAGCAGCGCCAGAAACAGGCTGAGCTTTTTCATCGATGCAAGTCCTCCATTTCGGTTGGCGGTTTATTCAAAGTTGACCTGCTGACTCTCCATCAGTACGCCGTCCATGTAGATGTTGACGGTGTGGGTCCCCGGCTCGTCGCTGGACAGGGCGATGCGATAGGTGCCCGCGTTCAGCACGCCGTGGTAGACCTCCTCCACGTCCTCCGAGGGCGAGTGCATCACCAGCTGCACGCTGCTGCCGTTCAGCGGCACCACCACGGACAGCTTCGAGGACGGATAGTACTGCGCGGGCTGCGGCTGGCTGACGGTGACGTCCACCACCGCCCCGGCCAGCAGCTCGGCGTTGGCCGGCTCACTCTGGGCCACGACGGAATAGGGCGCGGCGTCCGCGGCGTAGGCCTCGTTCACGTTCCCAAGCACCAGCCCCTCGGCCTCGATCAGCACCCGGGCGTCCTCCAGAGTCATGCCCGTCAATGAGGGCATCAGTATCCGCTGGCCGCTGACGGTCAGCATCACCGGCGTGTCCTTGGCCTGGGTCCCTGGCTCCGGCGTCACGGCCACCACCGTGCCCACCGGCGCGTCGGACTGCACGTAGATCACGCTGACGGACTCCACCCCCAGCGCGCGCAGGGCCTCCTGGGCTTCCTCCGCCGGCTGCCCGGCGCAGTCCTCCAGGTAGTACCAGCGGGTGCCCCGGCTGACGGTGAGGACCACCGGCACGGCATACTTCACCCGCGCGCCCACGCGGCGGGACTGGGCGATGACGATGCCCTCCTCGAAGTCCTCGCTGTAGCTGTATTCCAGCTCCACCTGGCCGTTCATCTGCTCCAGGGCGTCCTGGGCCAGCAGCTGCTCCTGCCCGACGAGGTCGGGCATCACATAGGTATTCACGGTGTTGGTGAGGTACCAGGCGCCCGCCCCGGATATCAGCAGCACGCCGATGACGATGCAGGCAACCATCGTGAAGCGCAGGCGCTTGCGGTCCTGCTGGCGCTTGTGACGGCGCTCCTCCTTCTCCCGCTCCACCTCCGATTCGTCCTTGGGGTACTTCACGAAGCCCCCCTGGGGATGGGAGATGGACTTGCGCAGGTCGGCGGCCATCTCGGCGGCGGTCTGGTAGCGCTTGGACGCGTCCTTGCACAGTGCCCGCATCACCACCTCGTCCAGCGCCTTGGAGATGCCCTCCTGGTAGTCGCGCATGGACTTGGGTTCCTCGTTGACGTGCTTGAGGGCCACCGACACGGAGGTGTCCCCGTCGAAGGGCACCCGGCCGGTGAGCATCTCGTACATCACCACGCCCACGGAGTACAGGTCGCTCTTCTCGTCGGCCACCTCGCCGCGGGCCTGCTCCGGGGAGAAGTAGTGCACGCTGCCCAGCGCGGAGCCGGTGCTGCCCTCCTCCACCGTGGTGGTCTGGGCGGCCTTCAGCCGGGCGATGCCGAAGTCGGCCACCTTCACCCGGCCCTGGCTGTCCACCAATATGTTCTGGGGCTTGATGTCCCGGTGCACGATGCCGTTGCGGTGGGCGTGGTCCACCGCCGCCAGTATGCGGATTGTCATGCGGATCGCCGTGTCCGGGTGGATGGTGCCCTGCTGGCGGATCATCTCCTTCAGGGTCTGGCCGTCCACGTACTCCATGACGATGTAGCGCATGTCCCCGTCGATGCCCACGTCCAGCATGTTCACGATATTTTCGTGGGACACCTTGCTCGCGGCCTCGGCCTCCCGGCTGAACCGGCGCACGAATTCCTCGTCCGATTCATACTCCGGGCGCAGCACCTTGATGGCCACGATCCGGTTCTTCTTTTGATCAAAGGCGCGATAGACGACGGCCATGCCGCCTGTCCCGACAACGGCTTGCACGACATACCGGCCCGATATGACGTGTCCTATCATCGATCGGCAGCCTCCTCAAACACCGCGAACATGCCGGTGATGTTGTCGCTGCCGCCGTTCTCCAGGGCCAGGGTCAGCAGGCGCTCCAGCTTGTCCTGCCAGTCCGCCTCGGACTCGACGGCGCGGAGGATGTCCCGCTCCTCGACATAGTTGGACATGCCGTCGCTGCACAGGAAGAAGGCGTCGCCCTCCCGCAGGGACATCTGCATCACGTCGATCTCCACCCGGGACTCGGTGCCCAGCGCCCGGGTGATGATGTTGCGCTTGGGATGGACCCGCGCCTCCCGGGGGGTGATCATGCCGCGCTGCACCATCTCCTCCACCAGGGTGTGGTCGGTGGTGATCTGCATGATCGCGCCGCGCCGGACCAGGTAGATCCGGCTGTCGCCCACGTGGGCCAGGAACACCGTGTCGTCCTGCACCGCCAGCGCGGAGAAGGTGGTGCCCATGCCGCTCATGCCGGTGTTTTCCATGGCCGCGTAGTACACCTCGTCGTTGGCCCGCTCCACCGCCGCGCGCAGCGCCTCCGCGGTGATGCGCTCCACGTCGCGCATGCTCCTGGAGAATACCTGCACCGCCAGGGCGCTGGCCACCTCTCCGGCGTTGTGCCCGCCCATGCCGTCGGCCACGGCGCAGAAGCGCTCGCCCTCCGCCGGGGCATAGTAGGAGTCCTCGTTGATGGGGCGAACCCGGCCAACATCCGTAACAGCATAGACCTTCATGGGCATTATCCTCCGATTCGGTTTCGGTGTCCTGCAATCCGTTTAGGGCAAGTATCAATCCTTCGCGGCCTTCGCCTCGTCCAGCACCTTGCGGCGCAGCTGGCCGCAGGCGCCCTCGATGTCTGCGCCCATCTCCCGGCGAATGGTGGCGGAGATGTGCTTCAGCTCCAGCCGCTTCAAAAAGGCGTCCACGGTCTTCCGGTCCGGCGCGGCCAGGTTCCGCTCCTTCACGTCGTTCAGCGGGATCAGGTTCACATGGCACCGCAGGCCCCGGAGCCGGCGGGCCAGCTCCTCGGCATGGCGCACGTCGCTGTTCAGATCCCGGATCAGCGCGTATTCGAAGATCACCCGCCGCCCGGTCTTGTCGACGTAGTTCTTGCAGGCCGCCAGCACCTGGTCGAAGGTGTAGGCGTGGGCCACGGGCATGATCTTCCGGCGAATCTCGTCGTTGGGGGCGTGCAGCGACAGGCTCAACGTCACCGGCAGGCCCTCGTTGGCGAAGTCGTACATTCGAGGCACCAGCCCGCAGGTGGACAGGGAGATGTTCCGCAGGGAGATGTTCAGTCCCTCCGGCGCGTTCACCAGCTTCAAAAAGCGCACCACGTTGTCGTAGTTGTCCAGCGGCTCGCCGCTGCCCATCAGCACGATGTTGTGCACCCGCCGCTGGGGGTCCTCCGCCTGGATGTGCCGGTTGGCCGCCGCCACCTGGCCCAGGATCTCCCCCGGCGTCAGGTTCCGCACCCGTCCGTCCAGCGTGCTGGCGCAGAAGGCGCAGCCCATCCGGCAGCCCACCTGGGTGGACACGCACAGCGTGTCGCCGTGGTGGTAGCGCATCAGCACGCCCTCGATCAGGTTGCCGTCCGTCAGGGCGTAGAGGAACTTTTCCGTCTCGTCGATTTGGGATTTATAGCTCTCCAGGATGCGCACGGGGTTGGCCACCGCCACCTCGGAGAGCCGCTTGCGCAGCGCGGCGGACAGGTTGGTCATCCCGTCGATGTCCGCGCCCCGGGCGAGCCACTGGCCGATCTGCCCGGCCCGGAAGCGGCTCTCCTTCAGCTCCTCCACGACGAAGCGCTCCAGCTCCCCGCCGTCCATGCCCAAAAGCTGTACCTTGTCCAATTTATACGCCCTTTCTGCGCATGCGCGCGATGAAGAAGCCCTCCAGGCCGTCCCGGTTCGGCAGGATCTGCACCCTGCCCTCGGACCAATTGGCCCGAAGCGCCTCCGGCAGCCAGCCGCAGCCGTCGTCCGGCTCGAATTCCGGGTGCCGCGCGAGGAAGGCGCGGACCTGCCCCTCGTTTTCCTCCGGCAGGATCGTGCAGGTGGCGTACACCAGCAGCCCGCCCGGCTTCACCGCGCCGGCACAGGCGTCCAGGATCTCCCGCTGGACCTGGGGCAGCGCCGCGAGGCTCTCCTCGGTCTGGCGGTACTTGATGTCCGGCTTGTCGGCGATCACGCCCAGCCCGGAGCAAGGCGCGTCCACCAGCACGGCGTCCATGGACAGCGCCAGGCCGTCCGCGCTCTTTCGGGCGTCCCGCTCCACGGGCCGCACGTTCTCAAGGCCCAGCCGCCGGGCCGCCGCGCGGATCAGCTCCACGCGGTGGGGATGCACGTCCCAGGCGTACACGCGCCCGGAGGTGCCCATGCGCTCCGCCATCAGGCAGGTCTTGCCGCCGGGGGCCGCGCAGGCGTCCAGGATCTGCATGCCCGGGCGGGCTTCCACGGCCAGGGCCGCCAGCATGGCGCTCTCGCCCTGGATGGAGAAAAGTCCCTTGCGATAGCCCTCCGTGGCCGCCAGGTTGCCGCCGTCCTCGATAATATAGGCGTCCTCAACGGTCCCGCGCCGCCAGTTCAGCTTCTGGCCGTCCAGCCACGCCTCGAATTGGGCCCCGTCCATCCGCAGGCGGTTCGGGCGCACCGTCTCGCACCTGCGCTGCGGCGTCCAGGCGGCGATCGCCCCGGCCTGCTCCAGGCCGTAGGCGTCGATCAGCCGTTGGGCCGCGGGCTTGGCCAGGGAATGGCGCACGGAGAGCCAGCCCACCGGGTCCTCATCGGGGTCCGGCAGCGCCAGCCCGTCGGCGTCACGGGCGCGGATCAGGTTGCGCAGCACGCCGTTGACCAGGCCGGTGAAGCCCTCCCGCCGGGCGGCGCGCACCTGCTTGACGGCCTCGTCCACCGCCGCGTGGTCCGGCACCCGGTCCATGAACAGCAGCTGCGCCGCCGCGATGTGCAATATGTCGTTGACCACCGGCTCCGGCCGCTGGTCCAGGAAGCGATCCAGCTGGTACTCTATGTACAGGCGGTTCTCCACCGCCGCGTAGAACATGCCCGCAGCCAGCCGCCGGTCGTCCTCCCGCAGGCGAGCCTCCTCCAGGCGGCGGTCCAATGCCTGGGACGCGTAGGCGTCGCCCCGGACCACGTCCTGCAGCGCCCTGAGGGCCGCGTCCCGGGCCGAGGGCCCTGCGGGCTTCCTGCCGCTGCCATTGGGCCTGCCGCCGGGGGCCTCCCTGCGCGGGGCGCGGTCCGTCCTCGGCCGCACGCCGCCGCTTCCGGGAAGGGCCGTGCGGCCCGCCGGCCGGTCGCCCTCCCTGCGGGGCGCGCCTTCCCTGGCGGGGCCCCTGCCGCCGCGATTGAAGGAGCCGCCTTTGACCTCACCGTCGGCGCGGCCAAAAGCGCCGCCCCTGTGTTCGCCGTCTGCGCGCCTGTAAGCGCCGCCATTGTGCCGGCCCTCGGCGCGATTATTGGAACCACTCTTGTGCGCACCATCGGAGCGGTTATATGTGCCGCCCCTGTGTTCGTCCTGTCGCGCGCCGTCCCGGCGCCTGTCCTCACTGCTCATCGGATGTCCTTCCCAGCCGCGTGCCGGCCTCGATTCGCTTGCCCGCCAGATACGCCTTCGCATCCATGCGCTTGCCGCCGGGGGCCTGCAGCTCCAGTATCTCCAGGGCCCCCTCGCCGCAGCGCACCACCAGGCCCTCCTTGGGGCCGGAGGCGATCACCGTTCCCGGCAGGGCGTCACTCTCGCGCTCCACGGGCCGGGCCAGCCACACCTTCAGCCGTCCCTCCGGCATGTCGGTGTAGGCGCAGGGCCAGGGGTTCAGCCCCCGCACCCGGCAGGCGATCTCCCGGGCGGAGCGCGTCCAGTCGATCTCGCCCATGGCCTTGTCCAGCATCGGCTGGTAGCTGGCCTGCGCCGGGTCCTGGGGCACGGGCGTCAGCGCCCCCGCCAGGTATTCCGGCAGGGTTCGCACCAGCAGCTCCGCACCGACCTTCGACAGCCGCTCGGTCAATTCCCCGGCGGTCTCCAGCTCGCCGATGTCCACGCGCTTGGCGCGAAGCATGTCGCCGGTATCGATGCCCTCGTCGGTGAGCATCAGCGTCACGCCCGCCTGGGTCTCCCCGTTCAGAATGCACCAGTTGATGGGCGCAGAGCCCCGATACCCGGGCAGCAGCGAGGCGTGCACGTTCACGGTGCCATGGGCGGGGATGTCCAGCAGTTCGCGGGTCAGGATCTGGCCGAAGGCCGCTGTGACCATCACGTCGGGGGCCAGCGCCTTCAGCTGCGCCACGCCCTCGGGCCGGCGCACCCGCTCAAACTGGTAGACCGGCAGCCCCTTCTCCAGGGCGAACTGCTTCACCGGGCAGGCCGTCAGCTTCTTGCCCCGGCCCGCGGGTCGGTCAGGCTGGGTGAACACGCCGACGATCTCGTAGCGCGCGTCCTCCGCCAGCGCCGCCAGCGACGGCACGGCAAATTCCGGCGTGCCCATGAATACAAGCCTGTATTTCTGAGAAATGCTGTTCATTGAGCGGTTTCCTCTATTCTTCTTCCTCTTCCTGCATCTGGTCGGTGACGTCCTCGATCATCTTGTCCACGTAGAGCACGCCGTCCAGGTGGTCCAGCTCGTGGCACAGGCACACGGCCAGCAGGCCCTCACCCTCCACCTCGATGTGGTTGCCCTTGCGGTCCTGAGCGTGCACGCGCACCTTCTCCGGGCGCTTCACGGTGCCCCGGCGGCCCGGCACGGACAGGCAGCCCTCCGCGCCGATGACCTCGCCCTCGCTCCATAGGATCTCCGGGTTCACCAGCTCGATCAGGCCCTCGCCCACGTCGATGACCACGGCACGCTTCAGCACGCCCACCTGGGGCGCGGCCAGGCCGACGCCGTCCGCCTCGTACATGGTGTCCGCCATGTCGTCC
Source organism: uncultured Eubacteriales bacterium (assembly GCA_902801165.1). Lineage (GTDB taxonomy): Bacteria > Bacillota > Clostridia > Christensenellales > Aristaeellaceae > UBA2862. The sequence continues at coordinate 44,795 of CADCHI010000004.1, forward strand.
AGCAGCACGCCCAGCCGGTGGTCGAACTTGACCACCTTGCGGGAATGCTTGCGCAGTATTTCGTCCTTGCCCATTTCAACGATCTTGCGAATTGCCATACCATACCTCCACGCGGTCTGCGCGATTATCTCTAATTTTATGCGGTCGTGCCGCCTGCGCGGCACCGCGACATTCCAGTTCAGAACAGATTGCTCGGGTTGATCTCCAGCTCCGCGCGCACGCCCTCCGGGGCGGCGTCGGCCAGGGCCTGCATGCGCCCGGCGACGGCCTCCATATCCGCCTTGAAGTACATCTTCAGGAACAGCTGCCAGCGGGCCTCGCCCCGGAGCAGCTTGATCGGGGCCTCCGCGGCGCACAGCTGCACCGCGTCCCGGCGCATGTCCCGCGCGTCCAGGAATTCGCCGAGCTGTTCCGCCGCCGATTCCGCCGCCGCCTTTGCGTCCTCCGGCGCCTTCGCGCTGAACACGATCCGGGCGATGACGGTGAAGGGCGGGTGCAGGGCCGCCCGGCGGTGGGCGCTCTCCCGGGTGTAGAAGGCCCGGTAGTCCTGGGCCGCCGCCATCTGAATGCAGTAGTGGTCGGGGTCGTAGGTCTGCACCACCACGCGCCCGGGCACCTCCGCCCGGCCCGCGCGGCCCGCCACCTGGGTGATCAGCTGGAAGGTGCGCTCCACGCTGCGGTAGTCCGGCAGGTTCAGCGACATGTCCGCCGCCACCACGCCCACCAGGGCCACGTTGGGAAAATCCAGCCCCTTGGCGATCATCTGCGTGCCCACCAGCACGTTGGCGTCGCCGCTGCGGAAGCGCTCGAGGATGCGGGCGTGGGCGTCCTTCTCCCGGGTGGTGTCCACGTCCATCCGCGCCACGCGGGCGTCGGGGAACAGGCGGCGCACCTCTTCCTGAACCTTCTGGGTGCCCGCGCCGAAATACTTGATGTAGCCGCTGCCGCACTGGGGGCACTGCTTTGGCGGCGGCAGGGTCTTTCCGCAGTAGTGGCACCGCAGGGCGTTCTCCGCCTGGTGCCAGGTCATGGAGACGTCGCACTGGTCGCAGCGCACCACGTAGCCGCAGGCGCGGCAGGACACGAAGGTGGAGTGGCCCCGCCGGTTGATGAACAGCATGGCCTGATGGCCGCCGTCCAGGCACCGCCGAAGCTCGCCGGACAGCCGCGCGCTGAACAGGGAGTGGTTTCCCCGCTCCAGCTCGCCCCGCATGTCCACCACCTCGACCTCGGGCAGGGGGCGTCCCTTCACCCGCCGGCGCAGCTCGATCAGCTCCAGCCGGTTCTCCGGCCGCACCCCGGGCATGGCCCGCATGTAGGTGGAGATGGCGGGCGTGGCGCTGCCCAGCAGCAGCACGGCCCCGTGCTGGGCCGCCCGCTTCCAGGCCACCTCCCGGGCGTCATAGCGGGGGCGGTGATCGGACTGGTAGGTGCTCTCGTGCTCCTCGTCCACGATGATCGCGCCGATGTTCTGCAGCGGCGCGAACACGGCGCTGCGCGCACCGATGACCACCCGGGCCCCTCCGCTGCGAATGCGCCGCCACTCGTCAAAGCGCTCCCCGGCGGAGAGCGCCGAGTGGAGCACCGCCGCGTCGCCGCCGAAGCGCCCGTGGAACCAGCTCACCATCTGGGGCGTCAGCGCAATCTCCGGCACCAGCACAATGGCCGTCCGGCCCAGCTCCAGCGCCCTGCGGATCAGCCGGATGTAGACCTCCGTCTTGCCGCTGCCGGTCACGCCGTGGAGCAGGAAGCGCCCTCCGCCGCCCTCCAGCGCAGCGGTCAGCCGCGCCGCCGCGGCCCTCTGCTCCGGCATCAGCTCCGGGTCCTTGGTCCGCGCCTCGCCGGCCAGGGCCAGGGGCTTTCGGCGCTGCTCCTCGTCATAGACGGTCACCGCGCCCTTCTTTTCCAGCGCCTTCAGGGCGGAGGCGTCCAGCCGCGCGGCGGGAAGGTCTCCCTCCTGGAGCAGCCGGAGGATCTCCAGCTGCTTCGGTGCGCGCCGGTACTTCTCCTCGATGGCCGCCAGCTCCGCGTCGGTCAGGTTCAGCCGGACGAAGCGGCGGGTCAGCTCCCGCACCCGTCCGCCCCGCATCTCGGCGGGGATCATCAGCCGCAGCGCGTCCACCAGGTTGCACAGGTAGCGCAGGTGCATCCACTCCGCCAGCTCCATCAAATCCGGCAGCACCACCGGCTCCGGCCGGGACAGGCCCAGTATGGGCTTCACCCGCTCCGGGTCCAGGTCGCAGGTCTCGGACAGGGACACCACGAAGCCGTCCAGCCTCCGGGGGCCGAAGGGCACCTGCACCAGCATGCCCGGTGCGAGGTCCATGTTCCCGGGCACGGCATAGGTAAACAGGCGATCCACCGCCTCGGCGGAGAGATCGACGATCACTTGCGCGTACATGCTATGCCCTGTCGCCTCCCCGAAGCTCGGCGATGCGGTCGAGTATGCCGTCGGCCACGTCCCGCTTGGACATCAGCGGCAGCGCGCGCATATCCTCGCGGGTGATCAGCGTCACCGCGTTGGTGTTCGCGCCGAAGCCCGCATCCGTGCGGGTCACGTCGTTGGCCACGATCAGGTCGGCGTTCTTGCGGACGAGCTTGCCCCGGGCGTTCTCCAGCACGTCGTCGGTCTCCGCCGCGAAGGCCACCAGCAGCTGGCCGTCGCGCTTGCGCCGGCCCAGCTCCGCCGCGATGTCGGTGGTGTTCTCGAGGGCGAGTGTCATGCCCGCGCCGTCCTTCTTGATCTTGTGATCCGCCACGCTGACCGGGCGGAAGTCCGCCGGCGCGGCGGCCTGGATGACCACGTCCGCCCAGGCGCCCCGCTCCAGCACCGCGTCGCACAGCTGGGCGCTGGATTCCACCGACACCCGCTCCACGCCCGCGGGCACGGCCAGGGCCACCGGGCCGGAGACCAGCACCACCTCGGCGCCGCGATCCCGGGCCGCCTCGGCGATGGCGTAGCCCATCTTGCCGGTGGAGCGGTTGGTGATGTAGCGCACCGGGTCGATGCGCTCCACCGTGGGACCTGCCGTGACCATCACGCGAACCCCCGCAAAATCATGCCGGGGATTGAGCAGCGCGTCGAGTGCCTCGACGATCTCCGCGGGCTCGGCCATGCGCCCCACGTCGTCGTCCCCGCAGGCCAGCCGCCCGGAGGCGGGACCCACCGCCCGGACGCCCCGGGCCAGCAGGGTGTTGAAGTTGGCCTGGGTGGCGGGATGCCGCCACATGTTGGCGTTCATTGCCGGAGCGATGAGCACGGGCGCGGTCATGGCCAGCGCCGTGGTGGAGAGCAGGTCGTCGCCGATGCCGTTCGCCAGCTTCGCCAGGCAGTTGGCCGTGGCCGGGGCGACGACGAAGGCGTCCGCCCACTTCGCCAGGGAGATGTGCTCCATCTCCGCCCGGGGGGCGAAGGTATCCGTGTAGGCGGGACTGCCGCTGAGGGTCTCGAAGGTCAGCGGCGGCACGAAGTGGCAGGCGTGCTCCGTCAGCACCACCCGCACCCGGGCGCCCGCTTTCACCAGCCGGCTGGTCAGGTCGCAGGCCTTGTAGGCCGCGATGCCGCCCGTCACGCCCAGCACGATGTGCCTGTCCTTCAGCATGTCCGCCACGCTCCTTTTGAAGAATACATTATCCGTGTCCTATGATAGGGTGTGTATACGCATTGCCCATTCGATTGAACGATGTTGCAAACACGGCATAAAAAGCCCAAACCCAAACAAGCGAAACCGATCGCAATCGGGTTTCGCCGTCGGGTCTCCTATGAATCGCTGGCCTTCACGGCGCGATTTATTCCTCGGTCTCCGCCTTTTCGTCGCGGCTGTAGGTGATCAGCCTGCGGTTGATCTCCTCGATGGCGATGGTCAGCGGCTTGGTCTCCTTGGTGTCGATCAGGGGCAGGCTGCCGCCGATGATCTCGCGGGCGCGCTTGGCCGCCTCCACCGCCAGGGTGTAGCGGCAGTCCACCTTTTCAAGCAGCTCGCCAATGGGGGGTTCGGTCATCATGATATGGTTCCTCCTGTTTATGTCGGGTTCGGGACGGAACATGCCGTCCCGCGGTTCAGGCGCGGCCTGTGCCCGCGCCGGCAATCATGCCTTCAGGGAGGCGCTCAGGGCATCCAGGAAATCCCGGCGGTTCTCCAGCTCCAGCCGGCGCGCGGCGATGATGGCGTAGACCTCCTCCGTCGCGATCTCCAGGGCGTTGGGCACGATGCCCCAGTCCTGGTGGATGATCACATAGTGATACCGGTAGGCGGTGGCCACCTCGGAGGCCACGTTGTTCAGCCGCACGCGGATGGACTCCTCGGTCTCGGTGCCACGGCGGCGCAGCCGCTGCTCCAGGTTTTCCCGGCTGGGCGGGCTGACAAATATGCCCGTCACGGTGGGGTCCTGGGCCATGGCCTGCAAACAGCCCTGCACGTCGATCTCCAGGATCAGGTCGTGGCCCTCGGCCAGTTCCTTCTGCACGGTGGATTTCAGGGTGCCATAGCGGTTTTGGTGCACATGGGCCCACTCGTAGAAGGCGTCCTGGGCGACCAGCTCGTCGAAGCGCTCCTCGGTCACGAAGTGATAGTTGACGCCGTTCACCTCGCCGGGGCGGGGCGCGCGGGTGGTGCAGGACACCGACAGCTTCACGTCGGGATGGGTTTCAATGAGTCTCTTGACGATTTCGGTCTTTCCCGCGCCCGCCGGGCCCGAGACGACAAACAACCTGCCGCGGTTCGCCATGGTGAGCATCTCTCCTTCTCGTGTAATGTTCTCCCCTGGGGGAGCCGGCATACCTCGCGTTGGGAGCGGCCCTATTCCACGTTTTGCAGCTGCTCCCGCAGCTTTTCGATCTCGGATTTCAGGTCCACCGTCAGCTGGGTGATGGGGATATCCTGGGACTTGGAGGAGATGGTGTTGACCTCCCGGTTCAGCTCCTGGACGATGAAGTCGATGCGCCGACCGATGGGCTCCGGCGACTCGAACAGCGCGCGCAGCTGATGCACATGGCTGTTCAGGCGCACGATCTCCTCGGCGATGGCGCTGCGGTCGGCCATGATAGCCACCTCCATCACCAGGCGCCCCTCGTCGATGGCGCTGCCGGTCAGCTCCAGCACCGCGTCCCGCAGCCGCTGGGTGTACTCCGCCACGGTCTCGGGATAGCGGGCCTCCACCGCCGCGGTCATCCGCTCGATGGCGTCCACGCGGCCGGACAGGTCGCGCTTCATGGCCTCGCCCTCCCGGCGGCGCATGGCCAGCAGCTGGTCCAGCGCCTCGTTCAGCGTGGCCTCCAGCAGCGCCTGCACGGCCTGCTGGTCCTCCTCCGCCTCCACGACGGTCATCACGTCCGGCATCCGGGCGATGCCCATCAGCGTCCGGTCGTCCGCAAGTCCCAAGTCGGAAACGCTCTCCAGCGCCCCGGCGTAGGCCTCGAACAGCGCCCGGTCCACCGTCACCTTCCGCGCGTCGGTGCGCAAATTGCGGTAGGTCACAAACATATCCACGTGTCCCCGGGCCAGCTTCGCGCCGATGGCCTTGCGGGCCGCGTCCTCCAGGAACATCAGGTTCCGGGGCATCCGGAAGGAGATGTCCAGGAAGCGGTGGTTGACGCTCTTGACCTCCACCGTCATCTGGCGGCCGTCGACCTCCCGGAACGCGCGGCCATAGCCTGTCATGCTGAGCATTGCGAATACTCTCCCATATTTCCGCCGTCCCAAAGTCGGCAGATGATAGACTCCCGAAGATATTATATCACATCCGCCGGGGCTTGCCTACGGAATCCCAGAAATTTAAATATGCGCCCGCGAAGGCGGGAATCGCGTCATTTTACTGTCTTCCCAGCCTTTCAAGGAACTCCGCCTCGCCGATCACCTCGATGCCCAGCGCCTGGGCCTTGGTCAGCTTGCTGCCGGCGTTCTCCCCCGCCACCACCAGGCTGGTCTTCTTCGAAACGCTGCCCGCGGCCTTGCCGCCGGCCTGGCGGATGGCCTCCTCGGCCTCGCTGCGGCCCATGGAGGCCAGGGTGCCCGTGACCACCACCGTCATGCCCGCGAAGGCGCCGCCGGAGGTGTCCCGCTGCTCCCACCGGGGCGCGACGCCCGCGGCCAGCAGCGCGTCCACCAGCCGTCCGTTGGCGGGATCCGCGAAGAAGCCCACCACGGAGTCGGCCACGATCTCGCCGATGTCGTCCATCCGGGTCAGCTCGTCCCGGGTCGCCGCCCGCAGAGCCTGGACGCTGCCGAAGCGCTCTGCCAGGTCCCGGGCGGTCTTGGTGCCGATGTTGGGGATGCCGATGGCGTAGATGAAGCTGTTCAGCTTGCAATCCTTGCTCTTCTCCAGCGCCGCCAGCAGGTTGTCCGCCTTCTTCTCGCCGAAGCGGTCCAGGGCGCAGAGCTGCTCCTTGGTCAGGCCGTAGAGCTGGTCGGCCTCCTGGACCAGGCCGGCGTCCACCAGCTGGCCCGCCGTCTTTTCCGAGAAGGTGTCGATGTCCATGGCGTCCCGGCTGGCGAAGTGGGACAGGCGCATCACCACCTGGGGCTTGCAGCCGTCCCGGTTGGGACAGAACAGGTGAGCGCCGCGCTCCTCCAGCGCCGCGCCGCAGCTGGGACAGACCTCGGGCTTGACCACGTCCCGCTCGTCGTCGTTGAACTCGTCCACCCGGCCCATGATCTCCGGGATCACCTCGTTGGAGCGGCGGATCCACACCCGCGCACCGATCTTCACCCGCTTGCGCTGGATGTCCTGCCAGTTGTTCAGCGTGGCCTGCCGGACGGTCGCCCCCGCCAGCTCCACCGGCGCGACCTTCGCCACCGGCGTCAGCTTGCCCGTGCGGCCGATCTGCCAGGTCACGTCCTCCAGCAGGGTGGTCTGCTCCTCGGCCTCGAACTTGTAGGCCACGGCCCAGCGGGGGAACTTGTCGGTGTAGCCCAGGGCGTCCCGGGTGGCGTAGTCGTCGATCTTGATCACCGCGCCGTCGATGTCGTAGTCCAGCCCGCCCCGGCTCTCCTCGATCTGCCGCACGGCGGCGACGGCCTCCGCCAGGGACCCGGCGTCCAGCTCGCAGGAGGACACCGGGAAGCGGTTCTCCCGCAGGAAGGCCAGCATCTCGTGCTGGCTGGCGAAGGGCGGCCGGCCCTCGATGAAGCCCACGTCGTAGAAGCAGGCGTCCAGCCGACGGGCGGCGGTGACGGCGGGGTCCAGGTTGCGCAACGCGCCGGCGGCGGCGTTGCGGGGGTTCTTCAGCGGCTCCTTCGCCGTCTCGTTGTACTTCTCCAGCACGGAGATGCGCATGAAGCCCTCGCCGTGCACCTCCATGCGCCCGGTGAAGGGGATGGACAGCGGGATCGACCGGATGGTCATCACCTGGGGCAGGATGGCCTCGCCCACGACGCCGTTGCCTCGGGTGGCCGCGCCGACCAGCCTCCCGCCCTCGTAGGTCAGGTTGACGGTCAGGCCGTCGAACTTGTGCTCCACCACATAGGTGATGGGCGGCAGCTCCGCGCCCGCTGCCACGGCGTCCGCGCGGAGCTTCTCCGCCCGGTGCGCCCACTCCTCCAGCTCCTCCACGGACTGGGCCTTGCCCATGCTCCACAGCCGGGCGATGTGGGTGTGGGGCTCGAAGCCCGGCAGCACCTCGCCGCCCACCCGGCGGGTGGGCGAATCCGGCAGGCGCTCCCCCGTCTCGGCCTCCAGCTTCACCAGCTCGTCGTAGAGCTTGTCGTACTCCGCGTCCGAGATCGACGGGTCGTCCAAGGTATAGTAGCGGTAGGCCATGTCGTTCAGGTAGTCCACCAGCTGACGCATGCGCTCCAAAGTCATTCCCCCTGTTCGCGTTATGGCAACAGTATAGCACATTTCCGGGCTGTTTTTCAACGTTTGGGGGGCGGACGCCGCGCAGTCCGCCCCCGGGGAATTGGTGTGGAACATAACCATACAGCCTGGAATTAGTCTGAGTCAACAGGCATCAGGCAACAGGCAGTAGTCAGAAAGGCGCTTCCGCATTTTCAACCAATCCCACGAAAAAGCGCGGCAGCCACATTTTGACTGTTGCCTGTTGACTGTTGCCTATTGCCTCACCTTGGAATTTGCTCCGCAAATTCCAAGGTGCCGCTGCGCTGAAACTTACTACTGGGCCTCACAGCCTCCCGTACTCGTTGCACATCGGGTGCACGGCGGGCTCGTCCTCCTCGATGGTGGGGAACCGGGCGGTGTGCTCCAGGAAGTAGTTGTCGGTCAGATCGTCGTTGACCTTGGAGACCTCGCCGCAGATCACGTCGCCGGTGCCGGGCTTGGCCCCGAAGATGTGGGCCATGTAGGGCGTCAGCGAGATGCTGTTGCCAGGGTTCAGCAGGATCTCTTCACCGGCGCGGTACACGTGGCGGATGCCGTCCTGCCAGACCACCACGTCGGTCTCCAGCTGCTCGCCCGTGGCGGGGTCGGCGTTCCACAGGAACAGCTGCAGCACGCCGCCGGCACGGTTGATGATGTCCTCGGTCTTGCTGACGTGGTAGTGCTTGGGCAGGCGCTGCCCCTCCCGCATCAGCAGGTACTTCTCGCAGTAGGGCACGCCCACAGTCGGGTCGTCCTGCAGGCCGTTGCGCACGGTGTACAGCACGGTGCCGATCTTCTGGAAGTCGCCGCAGCCGTAGTCGGTGATGTCCCAGCCCAGCATGAGCCGCTTGACGGCGCCGATCACCTCGGCGTGGCCCTTCCAATCCTCCGGGGACCAGGCGGCGTACAGGGGCAGGGAGATGTGGTGGGTCCTGAGCAGATCCTCGGCCCAGCGGATCGCGGCGTTGATTTCCGAACGCTTCATGGAATTCTCTCCTTTGTCAGGCTATGGAAATGGGGCTCAACCGTAAAGTCAAGCCCCAAGTGTGATTGCGGATGCCGGTTACGCGCCCTTCTTGCGGTTGCGCAGGAAGTCGGTGTAGACGGCCAGCAGGATGACCGCGCCCTTGATGATGTACTGCCAGTCGGAGTTGACGCCCATCAGGTTCAGGCCGTTGTTCAGGATGCCGATGATCAGCACGCCGATCAGCGTGCCGCCCAGCTTGCCGGAGCCGCCGGACATGGAGGTGCCGCCGACCACGACCGCGGCGATGGCGTCCATCTCGGCGCCGTCGCCGGAGGTGCAGGTGCCGGAGTACAGGCGGGAGGCGATGGTGATGCCCGCCAAGCCGGCCATCAGGCCGCTGAAGGAGAACACCACGAACTTGACCTTGGCGGTGTCGATACCGGAGAACTTGGCGGCGGTGTCATTGCCGCCCACGGCGTAGATGTGGCGGCCGATGCGGGTCCGGTTCAGGAACAGCACCGCCACGATGAACACCACCGTCATGGTGATGACCGGGGTGGGCACGCCCGCCACGTTGCCGGCGCCCAGGAACTTCCAGGCATCGGTCATGCAGCGAATGGGCTTGCCGCCGGAGTACACGTAGGCGATGCCCTTGGCGATGTTCATGGATGCCAGCGTGACGATGAAGGGCGGGATCTGCGTCTTGGCGATCACCAGGCCGTTCAGCAGGCCGAAGATGACGCCGGAGAGCACGGCGATGAGGATGCCCACGATCTCGGGCATGCCGTGCCAGACCACCGCGGCCGCGCCCAGCACGCCGGACATGGCGATGATGGAGCCGACGGACAGGTCGATGCCGCCCAGGATGATGACCATCGTCATGCCGCAGGCCAGCATCAGGTTGGTGGAAGACTGGCGCAGCACGTTGAAGATGTTGGTCTTGGTCAGGAACGTGCTATGGGTCCTGGGGAAGATATACAGGAACAGGATCATGACGGCCAGAGCCGCGATAATGCCCAGATTATCCTTAAAATAGCGCTTTACCTTGGTCATGGTGAAATGCCTCCTGACTTCTTAGTGTGCGGTATTATCGCGGGCGCTGTCCGCGGATTCCAGGGTGGCGAGGTGCATGATCGCCTCCTGGCTGACGTCCTCGTAGTCGATGCAGCCGGTGATCCGGCCATCGCACATGACGTACACGCGATCCGCCATGTTGATAATCTCCGGGAGCTCCGAGGAGATCATGATGATCGAGACACCCTGCTTGGTCAGCTCGTTCATGATCTCGTAGATCTCCGCCTTCGCGCCGACGTCCACGCCTCGGGTGGGCTCGTCCAGGATCAGGATCTTGGGGTTCGTGGCCAGCCAGCGGCCGATCATGACCTTCTGCTGGTTGCCGCCGGACAGGTTCGTGACGGCCTGCTCGTGGGAGGGGGTCTTGGTGTTCATCTTGTCGATGAACTCCTGGGTGATCTCGTGCTCCCGCTTGCTGTTGACCATCAGGTTCCTGATGAACTCATGCAGCACCTCGATGGTGGAGTTGAAGGCCACGGACTGTACGTGGTACAGGCCCTCCACCTTGCGGTTTTCCGGCACCAGGGAGATGCCGTACTTCATCGCGTCCACGGCGTTGCGGATGTTCAGCTTCTTGCCGTCCAGGGTCACGGTGCCCTTGGAGCCGCGGGTCAGGCCGAAGATGCACTGCATGGTCTCGCTGCGGCCCGCGCCGACCAGGCCGGCAAAGCCCACGATCTCGCCCTGGCGCACCTCGAAGGTGACGTCGTTGACGCGCTTGTGGTGCTTCTTGCCGTCGTCGATGTGCTCCGCCTTGAAGAACACGGGGGTATTCTTCACGTGGTCGCGGGTGTAGTACTGGTCCAGCTCGCGGCCGACCATCATGGCGATCAGGTCCTCCCTGGGGGTGTCGGCCACCACGCGGGTGCCCACATAGGTGCCGTCGCGCAGCACGGTCACGCGGTCGCAGACCTCGTTCAGCTCGCTCATCTTGTGGCTGATGTAGATGATGCCGACGCCCTGCTTGGCCAGGTTGCGCATGATCTCAAACAGCTGCTCGACCTCGCGGTCAGAGATGGAGGAGGTGGGCTCGTCCATGACCAGTATGCGGCAGTTGAAGGAGATCGCCTTGACGATCTCGACCATCTGCTGCTGGGCGATGGACAGGTCGTAGATTTCGGAGGCGGCGTCGATGCCGAGGTCGAAGCGGTCCAGCATCTTCTGGGACTCGGCGATCATCCTGCGGGTGTCCACGCCGAACTTGCCCATGTATTCCCGGCCGAGGAAGATGTTCTCCGCCACGGTCATGTGGGGAACCTGCACCAGCTCCTGGTGGATGATGGAGATGCCGTTTTCCCGGGCGGCGTTGACGCTGTTGATCGCCACCTGCTTGCCGTCGATGTAGATTTCTCCCTCTTCGGCGATGTAGATGCCGCCCAGCACCTTGATCAGGGTGGATTTTCCCGCGCCGTTTTCACCCAGCAGCGCGTGAATCTCACCAGGCAGCAGCTGGAAGTTCACGCCCTGGAGCGCCTTGACGCCGGGGAATGACTTGGAGATGTTCTTCATTTCGAGCAGAAAATTGCTCACTGGGTTTCACCACCGTTTCTTGTTTTCACTGGAATCAGCCACGATGTAGGGGCGCCGATCCGGCGTCCGCCGCGCCACGCCCGAGGCGGGCGGGCGGCGCATCGCCACCCCTACGGGAACAGCAGCATGACATTCACAAAAGGGCTTTGCCCTCGCTGAGAACAAAGCCCTTTGCGTCAGGCGACCTCAAGCAGCCCGTCCCGGGGGATGGAGCTGTTCGAGTGCGCCGGTAAACTCAGGCTTCGGCTTATTGCCAGCCGCCGTTGTTGTACTCGTCGATGTTGTCGCTGTTGATCATGAAGGTCTCGATGGGATAGCGATCCTCGACGCTGTCGGGATCAGCCTTCCACTGATAGTACAGCTCGGCGATGGTCTTGCCGATGGTCATGGGGGACTGAGCTCCGGTGCCGGTGACCTTGCCCTCGGCGATCAGAGCCTTGATGTCGGGAGAGCCGTCAACGCCGTAGATCAGAGCGCTGGACTGAGCGGCTTCGGCAGCAGCCTGGGCGCCCAGAGCGGTGGGATCGTTGCCGCCGAAGATGGCGACTGCGTCGGGATGGGCGGTCAGAGCGTCGGTGCCGTTCAGGTTGCCCTGCTCCTGGTTGCCCATGCAGTCGATCTGCGCGACAACCTCGAACTTGCCGGGAGCCTTCTCTTCGATGGCGGCCAGGAAGCCGTTGGTGCGGTCCACGACGGACTGCATGGTCGGGGAATCCAGAACGATGATGGGGCCGCCATCGGGGCACTTCTCAGCCAGGTCCACGCCGCAGACATAGCCGGCGTTGTAGTTATCGGAGCCCGCGTAGGTGACCAGCTTGTCCATGTCGGTCACTTCAGTGTCGAAGCCGAACATCGGGATGCCGGCAGCTTCCAGAGCGTCCAGAGCGGGGGTGATGCCGTCGCGGTCAACGGGGTTGATGAAGATGGCCACGATGCCCTGGGAGATCATGTCCTCGACCAGAGCCAGCTGCTTTTCATTGCTGTTCTGGGGATCCAGGGAGATCAGCTCGTCGCCGTTGGCCTCAACGACCTCACGGATGGAGCCTTCCAGCGCGACAAAGAAGGGGTTGGTGCCGTCCATGCAGGTATAGCCGATCTTATCGGCCATCGCCGCGGTGCAGCCCAGCACCATGGCAAGAGCAAGGACCAGAACGAGAACTTTCTTCATGGGGTAAACCTCCTTTTATTTCCAACAGGCGCGGCGCGCCTGCCAGTAATCCAAAGCCAATCCTTTATAATATATGTGTCAGATAAGCCAATGACATTATAGTTTTTTTGTCCGTGTTTGTCAATAGGCACAGTATTTGACAAATTTATTATTTCTTGCGGCACGTTTCCCCGCCTCCCCTTTGACTTTCCCCGGGAATCATGCTATCATTTCTTTGGAATCCTCTATTATGAAAAGGAGGTTGTGAGCATGGCGATCATGGACGGCTGCGAGGCCAAGCACAAGACACCCATCCTGGAGGAGCGGACCTGCCCCGCCTGCGGCGAGACGGTGGAGGTGTTCACCCGCCGCGGACGCATCATCGAGGACACCGCCTGCGACTGCGGCTACGTGTTCAAGGCCGAGGAGCAGCTGACTCCCCAGCCCCGCAAGAGTGCGGAGGCATAAGAAAAGCGGCGAAAGCGCGCAAAGCGCCCCGCGGCCAAATGGCCGCGGGGCGCTTCATGGTTTCGGCTTACTGCTCGTAGATGAAGTTGTACAGCTGCAGCGCGTTGGTGGCGAAGTCGCAGTCGTACAGCATGGACTGGTTGTTGCGGGTCTCCTCCTTGTAGGTGCCGGACATGGGCAGGTACATGGACTTGATGGAGGGCAGGCCGTTGGTGCTGACCTGCATGGCGATCTGGAAGATGTCGTCGAAGGGCAGGTTGGTCTTGACCTGGTCGAACATGTCCGTGGCCAGGGCGGCCAGCTGCATCGCGTCCAGCTGCTTCATCTTCTCCAGCAGCTTCTGCAGCACCTTGCGCTGGCGCTCGGTGCGCATGGCATCGCCGCCGGTCAGCTTTCGGATGCGGGCATAGGCCAGGGTCTGGCGTCCGTTCAGGTGGGTGTTGGGACCGTAGGTCTCCAGGAACACGTTCTCCTGGTCGGACTCGTCGATGCCCGCGGCGGCGGCGGCCTTGGCCTGGCGGACGATCATGATGTTGATCTTGTTCATCTCCTCCTCGGTGATATCGATATCGATGCCGCCGAGGCGCTGGGCGATCTTCTGGAAGCCGAAGAAGTTGACCATCGCGTAATACTGGATGTTCAGGTTGAACTTCTCGTTCACGGTGCGCATGGCCAGGTTGGGGCCGCCGAAGTAGTTGGCGGCGTTGATGCGGTAGGTGCCGTTCCACTGGCCGATGTCGGTGTACTCGATGGCCAGGTCGCGCATGATGGACGCCAGCTTCACCTCGCCAGTGTTGCGGTTGATAGAGCAGATCAGCATGGCGTCGGTGCGGGCGCTGTCGCTCAGGGTGCGCTCGTCGGTGCCCAGCAGCAGCACGTTCATCCACTCGCTGGGCAGGCTGGTGTTCATGCGCAGGTCGGTGACCGTCGCCATCTGCTCGGCGGACAGGCTGCCCACGTCGTATTCCTCGTCGGCCAGCTGGTCCTCCAGGTTGTCATACTGGGGCACGTCGTCCTCGGGGACGCTCTGCACCGCCGGGCTGGCGGTCTGGACCTCGTTGGAGGCGGGCACCACGGGGCCGTCCGCCACGGGATCCTGGGCCGGGCGGCCGAAGGGCTTGGCGATCACCAGGATCAGCACGACCACCAGCACCGCCGCCACCGCGAACAGTGGGAAGCGGTTCGGAGACTTGCGCCCGCCGGAGCTGCGGCGGCTGCCGCCGGAACCCTGGCGGGAGGACGAGGGACGACTGGAGTAGCCGCGCTGGCTGGAAGCGGACCTCTGGCCGGAGGCGCTTCGGCTGGCGCTGCGCTGGCCTGCGGACGCGGGTCGGCTGGAATAGCCGCGCTGGCCGGAAGCGGACCTCTGGCTGGAGGTGCCGCGCTGGGACTGGCGCGATCCGGAGGTATATCCCGCGGGGCGCGCGCTGCCGCTGCGCTGCCCGGAAGAAGCGGGCCTGCGGCTGATGCCGGGCTCGACGCGGCTGCCGCTGTCGTAATCATTTCCGTATGCCAATTTTCAGACTTCCTCCTGAGTATAATAATATGATGACATTATAGCGGCAAACGCGCCCTTCTGCAATCGCAAATCACCCGTCAACCCGCCCTGAAAGATGACAATATCTTGACTTTCGCGGCAAATTGGCATCTTTTTCCCACCAGCGCGCCATCTCTGATAAGATTCCGTGATTCACACACCCATAATTGACATTTCCCCGCAAAAGGGCTAAAATACCCCACGATAAAGATAATCTTTAATTCGGTACGAGAGACCGGCAAGATTATTCATACGCGACCCGCGGGCCCCTATGGGCACGCCTGTGCGCATGTGCGTCCTGCCGGATTGGGGCAGGTTTTTTTCTTGGAGCCGGCAGGGTTCGGGGGCAGTCGCCCCGGGACCGGCGGCACCCTGCCCCGCCCACCGAAGCGAGGAGGCGCGCGGCTTGCAGAGATTGATCGAAGGCGTCATGGCACTGGTAAACGGGCGGTTTGTTCCCTCGGACATCCGCGTCGAATGCGGGCGGATTGTTTCCGTGGAGCCCGCCGCGAAGCCCGTTTCCGAGGAGAACACCCTTTACGCTATGCCCGGTTTCACAGATGTGCATGTGCATCTGCGCGAGCCGGGCTTTTCCTATAAGGAGACCCTGAAAAGCGGCACGCGGGCGGCGGCCCGGGGCGGCTACATCCGCGTGTGCGCCATGCCGAACCTGAACCCCGTGCCCGACAGCCTGGAGCACCTGCTGCCCCAGCTGGAGAAGATCGGGCGGGACGCGGTGATCGACGTGCGGCCCTACGGGGCCATCACCCGGGGCGAGGCCGGCGCGGAACTCTCCGACATGGAGGCCCTGGCCCCGCGCGTGGCCGCCTTCTCCGACGACGGCCGCGGCGTGCAGTCGGACGACATGATGCGCGCGGCCATGCGGAAGGCCAAGGTCCTGGGCAGGCTGATCGCCGCCCACTGTGAGGACAACCGCCTGCTCCACGGCGGCGTGATCCACGACGGCCGCTACGCTCGGGAACACGGCATTCCCGGCATCTGCTCTGAGAGCGAGTGGGGCCAGATCGCCCGGGACCTGAAGCTGGTCCGTGAAACCGGCTGCGGCTACCACGTCTGCCACATCTCCACGAAGGAGAGCGTGGAGTTGATCCGACAGGCGAAGCGGGACGGCCTGGACGTCTCCTGCGAGACCGCCCCCCACTACCTGCTGCTGACGGAGGACGACCTCCAGGACGAGGGCCGCTTCAAGATGAATCCCCCGGTGCGCTCCGCCGCCGACCGGGAGGCGCTGCTGGAGGGCCTCGCCGACGGCACCATCGACATGATCGCCACCGACCACGCTCCCCATTCCGCCGTGGAAAAGGCGAAGGGCCTGCGGGGCAGCGCCATGGGCATCGTGGGGCTGGAAACGGCCTTCCCGCTGCTGTACACACACCTGGTCGAAAAACAGAAGCTGCTCACGCTGGAACAGCTGGTCCGGCTGATGTCGGACGCCCCGGCGCGGCGCTTCGGCCTTCCCGTCGAGGCGGTCCGGCCCGGCTCGGACGCCAGCTTCGCCCTCTGGGATTTGAACGCGGAATATTCCATCGACCCCGACAGCTTCCTGTCCATGGGCAAGGCCACGCCCTTCGCCGGCTGGCACGTGAACGGCAAGTGCGTTGAGACGATGTATAAGGGCGAGACCGTCTGGCAGATGGCATGAGCAAATTGGAAGTTGGCGGGCTGCGCCAAATTGAGAATTGAGAATTATGGTGCAAATCCCTCCGGGATTTGTTATGATAATACCTCATAATCAGCGTTTCTTCGATGATTCGCCGCTATTAATTCAAAGAAATCCGTAAGGATTTCAACATGAATTCTCAATTCCCAATTCTCAATTCTCAATTAATCATATTACAGTTTGCTATTATAGTTGCTGCTGAATCGAACACATTACGGAGGTATCATCATGGCAAAGCGCACGGATATCAAAAAGGTACTCATCATCGGCTCCGGCCCCATCGTGATCGGCCAGGCGGCGGAATTCGACTATGCCGGCACCCAGGCGTGCCTGGCGCTGAAGGAGGAGGGCTACGAGGTCATCCTGTGCAACTCCAACCCCGCCACCATCATGACGGACACCTCCATCGCGGACAAGGTGTACATGGAGCCGCTAACCCTCGAATACATCGCCAAGATCCTGCGCTACGAGCGCCCGGACGCCATCGTGCCCGGCATCGGCGGTCAGACGGGCCTGAACCTGGCCATGCAGCTGGAAAAGAAGGGCGTTTTGAAGGAGTGCCGGGTGGAGCTGCTGGGCACGCCGTTCACGTCCATCGAGCGCGCCGAGGACCGCGAGCTGTTCAAGGAGATGTGCCAGTCCATCGGCGAGCCGGTCATCCCCTCCGAGATCACCTATAATCTGGAAGAAGCCAAGGCCGCGGCCAAGCGCATCGGCTATCCCGTGGTGCTGCGCCCCGCCTTCACCCTGGGCGGCACCGGCGGCGGCTTCGCCTACAATGAAGAAGAGCTGATCGAGGTCGGCACCAACGGCTTCCGCCTCTCCCCCGTGCACCAGGTGCTGGTGGAGAAGAGCGTCAAGGGCTACAAGGAGATCGAGTTCGAGGTCATGCGCGACTCCAACGACCACGCCATCACCATCTGCGGCATGGAGAACGTGGACCCCGTGGGCGTGCACACCGGCGACAGCATCGTGGTGGCCCCGATCCTGTCCCTGAATGACCACGATCTCAAAATGCTCAACGACTCCGCCATCAAGATCATCCGCGAGCTGAAGATCGAGGGCGGCTGCAACGTGCAGTTCGCGCTGAACCCCAATTCCTCCGAATACTACCTGATCGAGGTCAACCCCCGGGTGTCCCGCTCCTCCGCGCTGGCGAGCAAGGCGTCGGGCTACCCCATCGCCTCCGTCACCGCCAAGATCGCCCTGGGCATGGCCCTGGAGGACATCCCCGTGGCCGGCGGCACCGCGGCCATCGAGCCGAGCCTGGACTACATCGTGGCGAAGTTCCCCCGCTTCCCCTTCGACAAGTTCGCCACCGCGCCCAACTTCCTGGGAACCCAGATGAAGGCCACCGGCGAGGTCATGGGCATCGGCGCGAGCCTGGAGGAGTGCATGCTGAAATCCGTGCGCTCGCTGGAGAACGGCGCGCACCACCTGAGCCTGCCGAAGTTCGCGCAGATGGACGACGACGGCCTGTGGCGCTACATCAAGGACTTCCGCGCCGACGGCATCTTCGCCATCTCCGAGCTGATCCGCCGGGGCGCGTCCATCGACAAGCTGTACGAGATCACCATGATCACCCCGCTGTTCCTGGAATCCATCGCCCGCATCGTGGAGATGGAAAACATCCTGCGGGAGAAGAAGGGCGACATGAAGGCCCTGCTGGCCGCGAAGATGATGGGCTTTGCCGACCAGACCATTGCCGAGCTCTGGGGCGTGGACGAGCTGACCGTGTGGCGCCAGCGCCGGGACGCGGGCATCGCCCCCGCCTTCCCCATGGTGGACACGCTGCACACGGGCACCTACATCCCCTACCTCTATTCCAGCTACAACCTGCCCAACGCCTCCATCCGCACCGACAAGAAGAAGATCGTGGTGCTGGGCGCGGGCCCGATCCGCATCGGCCAGGGCGTGGAGTTCGACTATTCCACCGTACACGCGGTGCAGACCATCCGCCGCAACGGCTACGAGGCCATCATCATCAACAACAACCCGGAGACGGTGTCCACGGACTACAAAACCTCCGACAAGCTGTACTTTGAGCCGCTGACGCCGGAGGACGTGATGAACGTCATCGACTTCGAGCAGCCCGAGGGCGTGATCACCTCCCTGGGCGGCCAGACGGCCATCAACCTGGCCCAGCCGCTGATGGACCGGGGCGTGAAGCTGATCGGCACGGACTGCGCCGCCATCGAGCGGGCCGAGGACCGGGGCAGCTTCGAGCAGATCCTGAAGTCCCTGAACATCCCCCAGCCCCAGGGCCGCGCGGTGACCAACGTCGAAGAGGGCGTCAAGGCCGCCTCTGAGATCGGCTATCCGGTGCTGGTGCGCCCGAGCTTCGTGCTGGGCGGCCGCGCCATGCAGATTGTGGCCAACGAGGAGCAGCTGCGGCGCTACCTGAAGGAAGCCGTGGAGATCGACGCCGACAAGCCGGTGCTGGTGGACCACTACATCCAGGGCAAGGAAGTCGAGGTCGACGCCATCTGCGACGGCCGGGACGTGTTCGTGCCGGGCATCATGGAGCTGGTGGAGCGCACGGGCATCCATTCCGGCGACTCGATCTCGGTCTATCCCGCCTTCTCGATCTCCAACAAGGTCAAGGGCACCATCCTGCAATACGCGAAAAAGCTGGGCCTGGGCATCGGCATCGTGGGCCTGTACAACATACAGTTCATCGTGGACAAGGATGAGAACGTGTACATCATCGAGGTGAACCCGCGCTCCTCCCGCACGGTGCCGTTCCTGTCGAAGGCCACGGGCTGGTCGCTGGCGGACATCGCCACCGAGGCCATACTGGGCAAGTCCCTGAAGGAGCAGGGCATCTTCGACCTGTACCCGGAGGAGAAGAAGCGCTTCTACGTGAAGGTGCCGGTGTTCTCCTTCAACAAGATCAAGGGCCTGGACGCCTACCTCTCTCCCGAGATGAAGTCCACCGGCGAGGCCATCGGCTATGACAACAAGCTGAACCGTGCCCTGTACAAGGCGCTGCAGGCCGCGGGGCTGCACCTGCAGAACTACGGCACGGTGTTCGCCACCATCGCCCGGGGCGATAAGGCCGAGGCCGAGCCACTGATCCGCCGGTTCTACAACCTGGGCTTCAACATCGAGGCCACCGAGGGCACCGCCGCCTACCTCAAGGAGCGCGGCATCCGCACCCACGTGCTCAAGAAGATCGGCGAGGACAACAGCGATGAGATCGTGGAGTCCATGCGCCAGGGGCACATCGCCTACGTCATCAACACCCGCAACATCAACTCCACCAACGCCCTCACCGACGGCGTCAAGATCCGCCAGTGCGCCACCGAGAACAACATCACCCTGTTCACCTCTCTGGACACCGTGCGCGTGCTGCTGGACGTGCTGGAGGAGACCACGCTGACGATCTCAACGATCGACGCCTGAAGGGGGCACCGCCCCCTTCACCCCCGCTCAAGGGACTGAGCCCCTTGAGAATCCCCAATCAGCCGCAGCAAGCTGCGGCTGGGGGGACGGGGAAGAGATCGACAACTTGGAAGTTGTCGGGCTAACGCCCAAGTTTGAAGTTTGGAGTGTGGAGTTTGGAGTAATAGTAAGTCGCGCACAGACATTGTTCGACTGTAAGGCTTTTGTTCCCGCGAAAATGCCTGCCTGATTTGCTGAACAGATGACATTCCACCGTTCTCAGGCATTCTTTAACTCCACACTCCAACCTCCACACTCAACACTCATACACCTTCGCAATTTAAGGAGTATTCATGAAACAAGTTACCTACACGATTCACACCAACAACCCGCTGACCCAGGACGTGTACCGCATGGTGCTGGAGGGTGACACCTCCGCCATCACCGCGCCGGGCCAGTTCGTGAACCTCACGCTGGACGGCCTGTACCTGCGCCGCCCCATCTCCGTCTGCGACTGGGACGCGGACGGCCTGACCCTGATCTACAAGGTGGTGGGCCAGGGCACCGACCAGCTCTCCCAAATGCGCCCCGGCGAGACCCTCGACGCCCTGGCGGGCCTGGGCAACGGCTACGACCTCGCCGCCTGCCCCAATGACCCGGTGCTGGTGGGCGGCGGCGTGGGCGTTCCCCCGCTGTACGGCCTGGCCAAGTGGTTGATCCGCGCCGGGAAGAGCCCCTCGGCCATACTGGGCTTCAACCGCGCCGAGGAGATCTTCTTCGACATGGAGTTCGCCGCCCTGGGCATCCCCGTGACCGTCACCACCGTGGACGGCACCGCGGGCCTGCGGGGCTTCGTCACCGACGCCATGCCGGAGGATGCCTACGTCTGCGTCTGCGGCCCGGAGCCCATGCTGAAGGCCGTGCACAAGCTCGCCTCCGGCGGCCAGTTCTCCTTCGAGGCCCGCATGGGCTGCGGCTTCGGCGCCTGCATGGGCTGCACCATGCCCACCGTCGACGGCTACAAGCGCGTCTGCAAGGACGGACCGGTGTTGGGGTACGGGGAGATTAAGTGGTAGTTTCCTTGAACTTAGCTTTGTCATGAATGTCAATTAGTAATTGGGAATTAGGAATGAGGAATTGTTGTGCAAATTACTGCCGGAATTTGTTTCGATTCCTATTGCACAACAATGTCGTCATTCCAAATTCAAAAAAAGACCTACGGAATTCCCCCGCCATCTTCAATTCCTAATTCCTCATTCCTAATTCCTCATTAATAGAAAGGATTGATCCCATGCCCGACCTCTCCGTCAATCTCCTGGGCATCGAGCTGTCCAACCCGATCATCCCGGCCTCCGGCACCTTCGGCTACGGTCGGGAATTCGCGGAGCTGTACGACATCGACATCCTCGGCACCTTTTCCTTCAAGGGCACGACCCTGCATCCCCGGCTGGGCAATCCCCTGCCCCGCATCGCGGAGGCCCCCTCGGGTATGCTGAACGCGGTGGGGCTGCAAAACCCCGGCGTCGATAAAGTGATCACCGAGGAGCTGCCGAACCTCGCGAAGATATTTCACAAGCCGGTGATGGCCAACGTGTCGGGCTTCTCCATCGAGGAGTACGCCGAGACCTGCCGCCGGCTGGACGGCTGCGACCAGGTGGGCTGGCTGGAGGTCAACATCTCATGCCCCAACGTGCACCACGGCGGCATGAGCTTCGGCACCGACCCCATGCAGGCCGCGGCGGTGACGAAGGCCGTGAAGGCCGTTACCACCAAGCCCGTCATCATGAAGCTGTCGCCCAACGTGACGGACATCGCCGCCATCGCCCGCGCCTGCGAGGAGGCCGGGGCTGACGGCATCAGCCTGATCAACACGCTGATGGGCATGCGCATCGACCCCCGCCGCCGCGCGCCCATCATCGCCAACACCACCGGCGGCCTGTCCGGCCCCGCCATCTTCCCCGTGGCGCTGCGGATGGTGTGGCAGGTCTACGAGGCTGTGAGCATCCCCATCGTGGGCATGGGCGGCGTCAGCTCGGCGGAAGACGTGATCGAGATGATGCTCGCCGGCGCCACGGCGGTGGAGGTCGGCGCGGCCAACCTCGCTGACCCGTGGGCCTGCCCGAAGATCATCGAGGCGCTGCCCGCGGCCATGGAAAAGTACGGAATCGACCGACTCAAGGACATCATTGGAGGTGCGCACCATGGGTAAGGACGTCATCGTGGCCTGCGACTTCGCCTCGGCGGAGCAGACCCTCGCTTTTCTGGACAAGTTCACCGGCAGAAAGCCCTTCGTGAAGATCGGCATGGAGCTGTACTACGCCGAGGGGCCGGAAATCGTCCGGCAGATCAAGGCCCGGGGGCACAGGATCTTCCTGGACCTCAAGCTGCACGACATCCCCAACACGGTCAAGAAGGCCATGGCAGTGCTGTCGAAGCTGGACGTGGACATCACCAACCTGCACGCCGCCGGCACCACGGCCATGATGCAGGCGGCGCTCGAGGGCCTGACCCGGCCCGACGGCACCCGGCCGCTGCTGATCGCCGTGACCCAGCTGACCAGCACCGACCAGCAGAGCATGGAGCGCGACCTGCTCATCCATGAGCCCATCGACCAGGTGGTCATGCACTACGCCGAGACCGCGAAGAACGCCGGCCTCGACGGCGTGGTGTGCTCCCCCCTGGAGGCGGGCAAGGTGCACGACGCCTGCGGCGCTTCCTTCCTCACCGTCACCCCCGGCGTGCGCTTCGCCGACGGCGACGTGGGCGACCAGAAGCGGGTCATGACCCCCGCCCAGGCCAAGGCCATCGGCTCCGACTACATCGTCGTGGGACGGCCGATCACCGCCGCCGCCGACCCCGTGGCGGCATACGAACGCTGCGTTGCTGAGTTTGTGGATTGACGGTCTGAAATATGACGGGCTGCGCCTGAGGGAAAAGGGATAAGGGAAAAGGGAAAAGGAATAGTGGCTGTCGCTTGGGGATACCTACGTCAGATCGAAACGTGGCAGCCTTGGTCCTTCTCCTGACGCCCCCCTTTTTACAGAATGAGTAGGGCTACGACCTCTCAGTCTGCTCCTGCGGTGCCTCGCCTCGAATCTTCGATTCGAGCCGTCGGCAGTCTGGCTTTCAGCCAGCTCCCCTGGGAGGGGAGCCAGGAAGGCTACGCTTCTGCGTAGCAACTGCTTTTCCTTTTCCCCTTGTCCCTATTCCCTTTTCCCTGACTCAGACAAATCCAATCTACCAACCAAAGGAGATTCCAGATATGCAGAACAAAATCGCCAAAGACCTCCTCTCCATCGGCGCGGTGTTTCTCCGCCCCGAGCAGCCCTTCACCTGGGCCAGCGGCATCAAGTCCCCCATCTACTGCGACAACCGCCTGACGCTGACCGCGCCCGCCGTGCGCGACGACGTGGAGAACGGCCTGGCGGAGCTCGTTCGCCGGGAGTACCCGGACGTGGAGGTGCTGATGGGCACGT
This sequence comes from uncultured Eubacteriales bacterium, assembly GCA_902801165.1. Classification (GTDB taxonomy): domain Bacteria; phylum Bacillota; class Clostridia; order Christensenellales; family Aristaeellaceae; genus UBA2862. The sequence goes on from CADCHI010000004.1 coordinate 67,874, forward strand.
CCACGGCGGGCATCGCCCACGCGGCCATCGTGGGCCACCTGATGAACCTGCCCATGGGCTACGTGCGCTCCGGCGCGAAGGACCACGGCCGGGGCAACCAGATCGAGGGCAAGCTGGAGCCCGGCCAGAAGGTCGTGGTGGTGGAGGACCTGATCTCCACCGCCGGCAGCTGCGTCGAGGTGGTCAACGTGCTGCGGGAGGCCGGGGCCGAGGTGCTGGGCATCGTCAGCATCTTCACCTATGGCATGAAGAAGGGCCTGGAGCGCCTGGCGGCGGCGAACGTGAAGAACGTCAGCCTCACCAACCTGGACGCCGTGGCCGAGATCGCTGCCGCGCAGGGCTACATCAAGCCCGAGGACGTGGCCCGGGTATTGAAGTTCCGGGACAATCCCTCCGACGAGAGCTGGATCGGAGGCGCGCTATGAGGAGCCTCATCGACATCCAGGAGCTGTCCGTGCAGGAGATCGACGAACTGATCGAAAAGGCCAACGACATCATCGCCCATCCCGAGGCCTACCGGGAAAAGTGCCGATACAAGAAGCTGGCCACGCTGTTCTTCGAGCCCTCCACCCGCACGCGGCTGAGCTTTGAGGCCGCCATGTACGAGCTGGGCGGCCAGGTGCTGGGCTTCTCCGAGGCCCAGAGCAGCTCCGCCGCCAAGGGCGAGAGCGTCTCCGACACCGTGCGGGTGGTCTCGGGCTACGCGGACATCATCGCCATGCGCCACCCCAAGGAGGGCGCGCCGCTGGTGGCCAGCATGGCGGCCACGGTGCCGGTCATCAACGCCGGCGACGGCGGCCACCTCCACCCCACCCAGACGCTCACGGACCTGCTGACCATCAGCCGGGAGAAGGGCCGCCTGCACGATTTGACCATCGGCTTCTGCGGCGACTTGAAGTTCGGCCGCACGGTGCACTCGCTGATCGCCGCCATGGCCCGGTACGACAACGTGCGCTTCGTGCTGGTCTCCCCCACCGAATTGAAGCTGCCCAGCTACATCAAAAAGGAGATCCTCCAGCAGAAGGGCCTGGAATACGTGCAGACCACCGACCTGGCCGCCGTGATGCCCAGCCTGGACATCCTGTACATGACCCGCGTGCAGCGGGAGCGCTTCTTCAACGAGGAGGACTACCTGCGCCTGAAGGACAGCTACATCCTCACCCCGGAGAAGCTGGCGAACGCCAAGCCCGACCTGTCGATCCTCCACCCGCTGCCCCGGGTGAACGAGATCTCGACCGCCATCGACGCCGATCCCCGCGCCTGCTACTTCCGGCAGGCCCTGTACGGCAAGTACATCCGCATGGCGCTGATCCTGAAGCTGCTGGAGGTGGAATAAGTGAACATCGACTCCATACACAACGGCATCGTGCTGGACCACATCCAGGCCGGCAAGGCCATGGAGATCTACCGCTTCCTGGGCCTGGACAGCCTGGACTGCTCCGTGGCCATCATCAAGAACGCCCCCAGCAAGAAGCAGGGCCGCAAGGACATCATCAAGGTGGACTCCGAGATGGACCTGGACCTGAACATCCTGGGCTTCATCGACCCGGCGATCACCGTCAACGTCATCCGCGACGGTAAGCTGGTGGAGAAGAAGCACCTGACCCTCCCGGAGCAGATCCGGGACGTGCTCAAGTGCAAGAACCCCCGCTGCATCACCTCCGTGGAGCAGGAGCTGCCCCACGTGTTCAAGCTCACAGACCGGTCCCGCGCCGTCTACCGCTGCATCTACTGCGAGACCAAGGCCGGCGGCTGACCCGCCCGGGAATCCCGCCCCGCCGCAAGCCTTTGCGGCGGGTTTTTTGTGCCCGCCGATTCCGCACATTTCTGGCACAACAGCGTCACAATGTTGTCGTTTGAGCTTTGCGTGTCGATCTGCTATAATAACATGTGTATATGTATATGTTTTCCTGGCCGCACCGCGGCCGGTCGACAGTCGGCTGCCTCCCGGGTGGCCAAGCTGAAAGGTGATAGATATGCAGATGACGATTGATCAGGCGATGCGTCCCGGCCTGCTGCTGGCCTTCGCGCGGCGCGGCAGCGGCTACATGATGCGTTCCGAGAAGCGCTCCGGCTCCTATGGCGGTGGGCGCTCCGGCGGACGCCCGCCCCGCCGCCGCAAGCGCGCGGGCTTCCTGTACATATTCCTGACCCTGCTGATCTCCATCATCCTCTGGCCCGTGGGCATGGTGATGCTGTGGCGCCGGAAGGTGCGCCTGCAGGCCGGCACGAAGCTGCTGATCTCGCTGCTGACGCTGTGCCTCAGCGTGTTCCTGATCGTGTTCGCCCTCACCGTGCCGGTGGACAACCCCGAATTCACCGCCTTCCAGGATCGGGCCAACGACTGGCTCGACCAGGCCGCGGTGGACGTGGCCGCTACCGGCGACGCCGCCTACAAGAAGGGCGTGGAGACCTGGCAGATCATGTCCGACTTCACCGAGGCCGCCAGCGACTACACCCTGGTGAACAGCGCCGACGCCATCGACGACGGCGTGGCCCTGGCGGGACGCGCCCGCGAAGCCGTTGAGGGCCTGCTGCACCGCGAGGGCGGCGAGCCCGAGCCCGGCCAGACTCCTGCCGCCTCCGAAAGCCCCGAGGCCACCGAAACGCCGGAGGTCACCGGCACGCCGGAAGCCACCGCGACGCCCGAGCCCACCGAGGAACCCCCGGTGAGCGACGCCGAGGGCATGCGCCTGCACCTGCCTGAGTCCGTCCCCAGCCCGGAGGACGCCCAGGTCCTGGCCGCCGGCGCGCTGCACGCGGACGGCACCTTCACCGCCAACACCCCCGAGCCCACCGAAGCCCCCACAGAGGAACCCACCGACGAGCCCACCGAGGCGCCGACGGAAGAGCCCACCGAGGTCCCCACTGAGGAGCCCGCCGAGGAGCCCGCGGCCATAGAGGCCGCCGAGGCGACCCCCGAGGCCGAGGAAGAAGCCACGGAGGAACCCACCGAAGAACCGACGGAAGCGCCGACTGAGGAACCGACCGAGGAACCTGTCGAGGAACCCGCGGAAGAGCCCGTTGAAGAACCCGCGGAAGAGCCTGTCGAGGAACCTGCGGAAAAATCCGCCGAGGAGCCCGTCGAAGAGCCCATTGAGGAACCGGCGGAAGAACCCGCCGAGGAGCCCGTCGAGGAACCCGCCCCCGAGGCAACCCCCGATGAGAGCGCTTCCAGCGCCCTCGCCGAGGCCCTGACCCTGGGGCCGCTGGAGATCAAGCCCGCCGGCGAGGCCACCGTCTACTACTTCGAGAACGGCAGCCAGGGCTTCCACCGCTCCTCTACCCGGCACGACATGAAGAACGCCCCCGCCCACACCCTGGCGGAAGCGTTTGAAGCGAAGAAGAAGCCCTGCAACTCCTGCGGCATGCCCGACGAGAGCATCCTCAGCGTGGAACACATCGCCTGGGTGGACGAGGGCAACGTGATCCACACCACCGACGAGTGCGCTTCCTTCTCCGGCGACTGGCGCCTGATGTCCCTGGAGGACGCCGTCAACGCGGGCTGCACCGCCTGCCCGGACTGCCGCGCGGACCGCTACGTGGAGTCCATCTTCCCGGCCCCCACCCCCACGCCCGCGCCGATGGTCATGACGCCCGCCGTGCCGCTGAAGGACGCCGGTGAGTTCACCGTCTACTTCTACGAGGGCAGCAAGGGCTACCACATCGCCGCGGACTGCGTCGGCATGACCGGCGCGCCGGCCCACACCCTGGCGGAGGCCGTCGAGGCGGGCAAGAGCGCCTGCGGCAACTGCAATCCCCCGTCCTCGGAGCTGGTCGGCCTGCCCGTGCTGTGGCTGGACGACTCCGGCCTGTGCCACACCAGCGACGCCTGCGCCGATTTCAACGGCGGCGTCCGGCTGATCCCGAGAGACGACGCCCTGGAGCAGGGCCTGTCCGCCTGCCCGAGCTGCGGCGCGGAGGACTACCTGGTCCCCGGCACCGTGATCGCTGAAAACTGAACCGCGCGAAGCGCGCTTATCCCACGGCGGGAGCGACCTTTTGTCGCTCCCGCCGCGTTGCGCTTTCGGAATCTCCTCCCGACCCTTCAATTTCTTTTCCCAAATCCGATACAAACGCGCAATTGTGTGTTATAATAGGGGCAACCGTTTATGAAAGGACTGACCCCACATGGCAAAGAAGACGGCCCGCGGCAAGGGCTATCGCAAACACGTCTCCAAGAAGCCCTATCTCGGCAAGCGCGACATCATCGTGCTGTGCGCGGCCCTCGTGGTCATCGCCATCGGCGCCATCGCGCTGTTCAGCTATGACGACGGCGCGCTGAAGGTGAAGGATGGAAGCGTCGTCACCGACGGCGACAACTGGCTGATCGTCGACGGCAGCAACGCCCGGGGCCGCTCCCGCTACTTCAAGCTGGGCGAGATGGGCGAGATCGAGGGCTATTCCCGCGAGACCACCCCGCTGGCGGTGGACGCGAACATCCCCGAATATGTGTTCACGCCCGAGGCGGAGGACACCGGCATCGCCAACGTCACCGTCGCCACCAGCCACAGCTCCGCCGAGACGCTGGCGAACTACGCCGCCGCCACGCTGGGCGCGCTGTCCGGCAACACCGTGGGCGAGATCCAGAAGGGCGAGACCGACGGCAAGTCCTTCACCTGGTTCGCCTACAGCGCCGAATACTACGTGAGCGAAGAAGAAGCTCCCGCCGAGGAAGATGCTCCCGCCGAAGAGGAGGCCCCCGCTGAGGAAGAGGCTCCCGCCGAGGAGGAGGCTCTCGCCGAGGAAGAGGCTCCCGCTGAGGAGGAAGCTCCCGCCGAAGAGGGCGAGGCCTCCGATGAGCCCGCGCCCAACCACTTCGAGAAGGCCCTCAGCGGCTACATCGATGCCGGCCACGACAGCTGCATCGTGCTGCACGTGGAGACCCGCGCCGATTCCGCCGACGGCTACCTGTCCGACGACGCGCTGCTGGCCGTGCTGGAAGAGGCCGTCTCCGCCGTGACGCTGGAGGCCGACGCCAAGTAATCCCCGTCCGCGTGGGAGCAAAAAGGGACTGCCGCATTCTGAATCCACTGTTTCAGCGTGCGGCAGTCCCTTTTGGGTTCTTCATGGGTTTCTGGAAATCCCCGGTTTCCGTGAAGAACCTCTTTTTCGTCCTTCCCCTACAGCAGCAGCTGCAGTGCCACCACCAGCGCCGCGCCGGGCAAGCCCAGGAAGCCCACCGCCATGGCCGTGAAGGGGTTGATCTCCACGGCAAAGCCCACCAGCGAGCCGATCAGATTCACCAGCAGCAGCGCCAGCGCGCCCATCACGCCTCCCGCCAGCAGCCGCCACATGAACCGCATGGGCACCAGCAGCAGGTAGCCGATCAGGCACAGCAGGGTCAGCCCGATGGCAAAGGACAGCACAAGCTCCCAGGGTATCTGCACAAAGAACACCTCCGCATCCGTCGGTCGCGCACCTGCGATCAGCTTATGCGGAGGTGTCCCGTTTTATCTCTTGAGGGGTTCACAGTATGCGCCGCGCCTCCATGTAGTAGCGCTTCTCCGTGGCCTCGCCCATGGAGAAGGTCTTGCGGGGCAGCGCGCCCCAGCGGCGGATATAGGCGAACAGCTCGTCCTTCCCCAGTGCCCGGGGCATGATGCCCAGCGCGTCGGGCCGGCTCACCAGCCGGCGCAGCGCGTCCTCGCCGTGGATGTAGTCGATGGAGGCCTCCGGGTGCCGGGCCAGCCATCCATCGAGGAAGTCCTGGAGCCGCCGCAGCGGATGATCCGTGGATTTGAAGCGCCAGGTGTGACCCGCGCCGTCGAAGGCGACCAGGTCGTCCCCCTCGCCCTCGTCTGCGCCGCACCCGATCAGGTAATCCCGGTATTCGGCCATCAGCGCCTCCGGCTCCACGCCGAACAGCGCCCGGTGGATGGGCTCGAAGACCAGCGCCGGGCAGGCCAGGTTCACCAGCTCCACCAGGGCGTAGCGTGCCGGGTGCGCCTCGCGTTCCTCCGGCGTCAGTGTTGCCGCGAGCTCCTCCCAGCAGCGCTTCGCCGCCGCCAGGGAGTGGTTGCCGTCGCCCACGGCGTACAGCATGCCGTCCGACCTCGCCAGCAGGGCGTCCAGGGCTGCCGACACCCGCCGGGTGTCCTCGCCCTCCACGGCCCAGCCCCGCAGGTGGCCGCCGCCCAGCATCAGCTCAAAGTCGTACAGCGGGCGCAGGCCGTCCCTACGGGCCAGCAGCGGCTCGATCACCGTCATGCCCGGGTCGTCGATCAGCATCATCACGTGGGGCAGCTCCAACGGCGCGCCCCTGCGGACCTTCGCCCGGGGCGGCACCCGCTCCAGCACCGTGCCCTCGGTGGCCCGGATCAGCCCCGAATGGCCGGCTGTGTACCCGTAGGCATCCAGGTCCAGGGCCACCACCAGGCCGGGGCGGACCCCCGCCGCCGTGGTGCGCTCCACCAGCACAAAACCGTCCGCCACTGCGTGGCGCAGCACGCCCTCGCTCAAATAGTCCTCCATGGCGCGGTGGATGGCCGGGGTGCGACTCTCACCCTCCCCCAGCCAGGCCTCCGGCAGGATCAGCCGCAGCGCGGAAGGCGCGTCGCCCACCGTCGCCTCGGCCTCGGCCCAGTACTCCGGCTGGGAGGTGAACTGGTCGCAGGCCACCACGGCCCACTTCGCCGGGTCCACCCCCGGCGCGGGCAGCAGTATCTCGGCGGTCTTCAAGGCGTTGTACATATCGCTTCCCCCAAAACGGAAATTCGGGAACCGGGAAGCCCTGCCTGAACGGCGGGGGCTTCCTCAATTCCCAATGGCGCTGTCAATGTTCTCAGTCAGGGCATCAGCAGCCGTGTGCGGTAGACCGTCTCCAGCGCGCGCAGCTTCTCAAGGGTCTGGGCGCTGGGCCGGCTGTCCACATCCAGCACGGTGTAGGCATAGGCGCCCCGGGACTGGTTGACCATGTTTTCGATGTTCAGCCCCTCGCCGGAGATGATCTGGGTGATCGCGCCGATGACATTGGGCACGTTCTTGTGCAGCACGGTGATGCGGGGCATCACAGGCTTCTCCAGCCGGCAGTTGGGGTAGTTCACGCTGTTGACGATGGAGCCGTACTTCAGGAAGTCGTCCATCTGCCGGGCCACCATGCGCACGCAGTTGTCCTCGCTCTCCGGCGTGGACGCGCCCAGGTGGGGCGTCAGGATCACGTTGCGCGCGCCGATCAGCGCCTCCTCCGGGAAGTCGGTGACGTAGACGCGCAACTGGCCCTGCTCCAGCGCATGCTTGACGTCGGCCACGTTCACCAGGCCGCCGCGGGCGAAGTTCAGCAGCGCCGCGCTGTTCTTCATGCGGGCGATGGCGGCGGCGTCGATCATGTTGCGGTTGCTGTCCAGCAGCGGCACATGCAGCGTGATGTAGTCGCTCTTCTCGATGACCTCGTCCAGGCTCATGGCGTGGGTGACGGACCGGGACAGCCGCCAGGCGTTGTCCACGGAGATGTAGGGGTCGTAGCCCAGCACGTTCATGCCCAGGGCCACGCCGGCGTTGGCCACCTTCAGGCCGATGGCGCCCAGGCCGATCACGCCCAGGGTCTTGCCCTCCAGCTCCGGACCGATGAACATCTTCTTGCCGGCCTCCACCTGCTTCTCGACGGACTGCTCGCCGGGAACCAGGCCCTTGCACCACTCGATGCCGTCGGAGATCTTGCGGGAGGCCAGCAGCAGGCCGGCCAGCACCAGCTCCTTGACGGCGTTGGCGTTCGCGCCCGGGGAATTGAAGACCACCACGCCGTGCTCGGCCATCTTGTCCAGCGGGATGTTGTTCACGCCCGCGCCGGCGCGGCCCACGCACAGCAGGTTGTCGTTGATGGGCATGTCGTGCATGTCTGCGCTGCGCACCATGATGGCGTCCGGGTTTTCCACCTCGTAGTTGACATTGTACTCGGTGTCCGGCAGTATGCCGTGGTACACCGGGGAGATGGAATTCAGCTTCTGAATGTTCATCATGTCACTTGTGCTCCATTTCAAATTTCTTCATGAAGGCGATCAGCGCCTGCACGCCCTCCACGGGCATGGCGTTGTAGATGCTGGCGCGGATGCCGCCCACCACGCGGTGGCCCTTCAGGTTCACCAGGTCGCAGGCCGCGGCGGCCTTGACGAACTCGGCGTCCAGCTCCGGGCTGGGGGTGGTGAAGGTCACGTTCATGCGGCTGCGGGAATCCGGGCGCGCGGTGGGACGATAGAAATCGCTGTCGTCCAGCGCGTCGTAGAGCAGCTTCGCCTTCTCGATGTTCACCTTCTCGATGGCCTCCACGCCGCCCTGGGCCTTCAGCCACTTCATGCACAGGCCGGCCATGTAGATGGCGTAGGTGGGCGGGGTGTTCAGCATGCTGCCCTTCTCGTCCATGATCTTCCAGTTCATGATCTTGGGCGTGGTGGGCATCGCCCGGCCCAGCAGGTCCCTGCGGACAATGACGATGGTCAGCCCGGCAGGGCCCACGTTCTTCTGCGCGCCGGCGTAGACCACGCCGAAGCGGTTGATGTCGTACACCTCGCTGAGGATGTTGGAGGACATGTCCGCCACCAGGGGCACCTTGCCGGTGTCCGGCAGGGCCGCGTAGCGGGTGCCGTAGATGGTGTTGTTGGTGGTGATATAGAAGTAATCGGCGTTGGGATCGAAGTCCGCCGGGTTCAGCTCGGGAATGTAGGCGTACTTGTCCGCCTCGGAGGAGCCCACGCAGCGCACATTGCCGTATTTCTTCGCCTCCACCAGCGCGCCGTGGGCAAAGTTTCCGCTGTCCACGTAGTCAGCGCTGCCGCTGCCCGTCATAAGATTCATCGGGATGGCGGCGAACTGGCCGGTGGCGCCGCCCTGGAGGAACAGCACCGCGTAGGTCTCCGGGATGTGCATCAGGTCCCGCAGCGTCGCCTCCGCCTCGTCAAATATCGCCTGGTACTGCTTGGAGCGGTGGCTCATCTCCATGACGTTCATGCCGGTGTCGCCATAGCTCAGCATTTCCCGCGCGGCGGTTTCCAAAACCTCCTGGGGCATCGTGGAGGGGCCGGGGGCAAAGTTATAAACGCGCTTCATTCAAAACAGTCCTTCCGCATATTGTCGGCCCGGCCTTCCGCCGGGATTCGGGCGTGCCTCCCGGTCCGAAGGCGCTTCGGGCCCTGGGGAGCATACTCGAGGTCCACTTTATTATAGTGCATCAATGTAACGCCGCTAAGAAGGGCGAGTTAAATGTGTCCTTCACACAGCGCCTGATGTCTTTATATGGCGGAAACAGCGGCGGCGCGGCGCGGGGTCCACCCCCGGAAATAATGGTTCCCCCAGGCTCATAAATCGCCCCGGGAACACCTGTTTCTTAACCCGGCCATGCTATACTTATTATGGATATGTATTCTTGGAGGTTTATCGCCTTGGCACGCACGCAACGCGTCTTTAAAACCACCATGCTGGTCACCTTCGTGATCGTCCTGAGCAAGGTCTGCGGCTTTGTGCGGGACATGATCCTGGCCAACTACTTCGGCACGGGCATCGCCAACGACGCCTATGTGTCGGCCTACAGCCTGTTCTACCTGCCGGTGCTGCTGTTCAACTCCTGCATCTCGGCCACGCTGATCCCCCTGTACGTGCAGGAGCGGGAGCAGCAGAGCCTGGCCCACTCCAACCACTTCGCCAGCAACACGCTGAACCTGTTCGCGCTGGCGGCGCTGGCGATCTCCGCGCTGTTCTATGTGCTGGCGCGGCCGCTGGTGGGGCTGATCTACGTGGGCTTCGACGCCGAAAAGGCGGCCCTGACGGTGCGCCTGGTGCGCATCATGCTGCTGTCGCTGGTGTTCAACATCACCTCCATCAGCCTGGCGAGCCTGCTGAACGCCACGGACAAGTACGTGGCCGCCCAGCTGACCGGCTTCCCGCTGAACGTGTGCGTCATCCTCGCGGCCACGCTGTTCTCCGCCCGCTACGGCATCATCGCCGTGGGCTGGGGCGTGTTCGCCGCCAACATCCTGCAATTTCTGCTGCTGATCCCCTTCATGCGGGGCTGGTTCACCTACTCCCCCGTGCTGGACTTCAGCGACAAGCGCTTCCACAAGCTGGTGGTGCTGGCGGGCCCGGCGATGCTCTCCATGGGCGTCAGCGAGCTGAACCACATGATCGACCACGCCCTGGCCTCCGGCCTGAACCCCGGCGACATCTCTGCCATGAGCTACGCCTACCGGCTGATCACCTTCCTGCTGGGCGTGCTGATGGTGCCGCTGACCACGGTGATGTTCTCGAAGCTCAGCCGGCTGGCCGCCGAGAAGAACAACAAGGGCATGCTGGAGGTGCTGCGGCGCTGCATCCTGGTGATCGCCCTGGTGGCGCTGCCCATCGTGGCCATCGCCGTGGTGATGAGCACCGACGTGATCAAGTTCGCCTACATGCGCGGCCGGTTCGGCATGGACTCCGTCCGGGTCACCGCCGGCATACTGGTCTGCTACGTGGTGGGCGTGCCCTTCTTCGGCCTCAGGGACTTCCTGAGCCGCATGTTCCACGCCCTGCAGGACACCAAGACCCCCTTCCGGGTCTCCTGCCTGGTGGTGGCGCTGAACATCGCGCTGAACCTGATCCTGCGGGTGTTCATGGGCGCCAACGGCCTGGCCCTGGCCACCTCCATCGCGGGGGCCTCCGGCATGGTCACGATGCTGATACTGCTGAAGAAGCGCATTGGCCACCTGGGCTTTAAGGCCATCGCCCCGGAGCTGGGCAAGCTCGTCCTCGCCACGCTGGCCTGCGCCGCCGCCTGCATCGGCATGAACCGGCTCCTGCCGGAGGTCTTCGGCACCGGCCGGGTATTCCTGCGGCTGGCCGCCTGCGCCGGCACTGCCCTGATCGCCTACGCCCTCTGCTGCGGCGTCCTGCGGGTCAAGGCGATGCATGCCTTCGCCAGCGACGTGCTGCGCCGCGGCAGGTAAGGAAATGATCCGGCCTCCGGCCTGAACTGACTTCCGATTCCCCCAGACCATCCACCACAGGAGGTTCCCCATGAACGACGAGGAACGCATCATCACCAGCGGCTACCGCGCCGAAGAGGACGACGCGGAGCTCTCGCTGCGCCCCCACTCCCTGGCGGAGTACTTCGGCCAGGACAAGCTGAAGCAGAGCCTGACCGTCTACATGCAGGCGGCCATCGCGCGTCATGAGCCGCTGGACCACATCCTGCTCTACGGCCCGCCCGGACTGGGCAAGACCACGCTGGCGGGCATCATCGCCGCGGAGATGGGCCACAACATTCGCGTCACCAGCGGCCCGGCCATCGAGCGCGCCGGCGACCTGGCGTCGATCCTCACGAACCTGAACGCCGGGGACGTGCTGTTCATCGACGAGATCCACCGCCTCAGCCACCAGGTGGAGGAGGTGCTCTATCCCGCCATGGAGGACTACGCCCTGGACATCATGATCGGCAAGGGGCCCTCGGCGCGGTCCATCCGCCTGGACCTGCCCAAGTTCACGCTGATCGGGGCCACCACTCGGGCCGGCATGCTCACCAGCCCCCTGCGGGACCGCTTCGGCATCACCTTCCGCCTGGAGCTGTACCAGCCGGAGCAGCTGGCCGTGATCGTGCGGCGCTCGGCGCAGATTTTGAAGATCGACTGCGACCACGACGGCGCGCTGGAGATTGCCAGCCGCAGCCGCGGCACGCCCCGCATCGCCAACCGGCTGATCCGCCGGGTCCGCGACTTTGCCCAGGTGAAGGGCGACGGCAAGATCACCGTGGACATCGCCCGGGAGGCGCTGAACATGCTGGAGGTGGACGAGCTGGGCCTGGATCACGTGGACCGCACCATGCTGAACACCATGATGGAAAAGTTCGGTGGCGGCCCCGTGGGCCTGGACACCCTGGCGGCCTCCACCGGCGAGGACGCCAGCACCATCGAGGACGTGTACGAGCCGTACCTGCTGCAGCTGGGCTTTTTGATGCGCACCCCCCGGGGCCGCGTCTGCACCCAGGCCGCCTACGACCACATGGGCCTGCGGATGCCCAAGGGCGCGGCGGGCAGCGGCGACAGCGGCCAGACGAGGATGGAAATATAGGCAACTTGAAAGTTGCCTGAGTCAACAGGCATCAGGCAACAGGCATGAGTCATAAAGCCGCTTCCGCATTTCAACCAATGCCGCGATAAAGCGCGTCAGCCACATTTTGACTGTTGCCTGCTGCCTGTTGCCTTAACTTGGAATTTGCTGCACAAATTCCAAGTTATCCTACTATCATCATAGAAAGCGAGGTATCTTCATGAGCACTTTGGATCAGAACTGCGCGTACTGCGTGCACGGCGAACCCCTTGCGAAGTTCGGCATCTACATCTGCGACCTCACCCAGACCCGGCTGTACCTGTTCAAGGAGCAGAGCCATCCCGGTCGCGTGATCGTGGCCAACAAGGACCACGTGCGCGACATCACCGACCTGTCTGACGAGGAGCGCAACGCCTTCTTTGCCGACGTGGCCCATGTCTCCCGTGCCATCCAGAAGGCCTTCAATCCCGACCGGATCAACTACGGCGCCTACAACGACAAGGGCATCCACCTGCACTTCCACCTGGTGCCCAAGTACGACGGCGAGTTCGAGTTCGGCGGCGTGTTCGAGATGAACCCGGGCCGCGTGACGCTGTCCGACGCCGAGTACGCGGAGATGATCGCGAAGATCAAGGCCGCGCTGTGAGCCAAAGAGTGGAATAGGGGGACGGTTCCTTATTCCACAATAATGGAATAAGGAACCGTCCCCTATTCCATTTTCAGATGGGAGAAAGATATGAAGCTATCTGACTTTATGTACGACCTGCCCGAGGAGCGCATCGCCCAAACGCCGGTGGAGCCCCGGGACCACAGCCGCCTGATGGTGCTGCACCGGGACACCCACGCCATCGAGCACAGGCACTTCTACGACGTGATCGACTACCTGAACCCCGGCGACGTGCTGGTGGTCAACGAGACCAAGGTCATCCCGGCCCGCCTCTACGGCGAGCGGCCCACCGGCGGCGCGGTGGAGGTGCTGCTGCTGAAGCAGCTGGGCCCCAAGCGCTGGGAGACCCTGGTGCGCCCCGGCAAGAAGCTGAAGCCCGGCGCGGAGGTGATCTTCGGCGACGGGCGGCTGACGTGCCGCGTGCTGGAGACCACCGACGTGGGCGGCAGGATCGTGGAATTCCAGTGCGAGGGCAGCTTCGAGGCCGCCCTGGACGCCCTGGGCGAGATGCCCCTGCCCCCCTACATCCACGAAAAGCTGGCGGACCGGGACCGCTACCAGACGGTGTACGCCAGGCAGGAGGGCAGCGCTGCCGCACCTACGGCGGGTCTGCACTTCACCCCGGAGCTGATGGACCGCATCCGCGCAAAGGGCGTCGACATCGTGCCGGTGCTGCTGCACGTGGGGCTGGGCACCTTTCGCCCGGTAAAGGCCGAAAACATCGAGGAGCATGAGATGCACACCGAGTACTTCGAGGTCTCCGAGGACGCCGCCCGGCGCATCAACGCCGCCCGCGAGCGCGGGGGCAGGATCGTGGCCGTGGGCACCACCAGTGTGCGCACGCTGGAGTCCGCCGCCCGGGACGGCAAACTGCAGGCCATGCGGGGCGACACGAACATCTTCATCAAGCCCGGCTACCAGTTCCAGCTGGTGGACGCGCTGATCACCAACTTCCACCTCCCCGGCAGCACGCTGATCATGCTGGTCTCCGCGCTGTACGACCGGGAGCGCATCCTCGCCGCCTACGAGCAGGCCGTGAAGGACGAATACCGCTTCTTCTCCTTCGGAGACGCGATGTTGATACTGTAAACGATCCCGCTTTCCGCCGTCAAATGACGGCGGAAATTGTTTTTGGGCTTGACATATATAGATTATCGATATATAATCTATATATCGATAATCTATATATCGAACAACCATTGAAAGGAGTCACATTTCATGCCTGTCGATCGCAAGCTTACCGCGGGCAGCACGGACATGCTGCTGCTCAAGCTGCTGGAAAAGGAGGACATGTACGGCTACCAGATCATCGAGGAGTTGCGTAAACGCTCGAACCACGTGTTCGACATGAAGGCCGGCACCCTCTATCCCCTGCTGCACCAGCTGGCCCAGAAGGGCCTGCTGACCAGCTACGAGCAGAGCGCCGGCGAGGCCCGCGTGCGCAAGTACTACCACCTGACGGATAATGGCGCGGACTACCTCACCGCGCGGGAGCAGGAGTGGCGGACCTTCGCCGGCGCGGTCCAGGGCGTGCTGGGAGGTGATGGCTGTGTTCTGGCCTGATGATTACCTGAGCCGCGTGGCGCGGCAGATCCGCGTGACCCGCATCCGGGGGCCGCTGATCGCCGAGCTGCGGGACCACATGCTGCTGCAGAAGGCGGACTACCTGTCGGAAGGACTCTCCGAAGCGGAGGCCGAGCGCAGGACCAGCGAGGACATGGGCGACGCCCTGCTGGTGGGCGGCGCGCTGGACGCGGCCCATCGGCCCAAATCCCAGTGGAGGGGCCTGGGGCTTGCTGCGCTGATCATGCTGCTGGGGCTGGGGCTGCAATTCTGGTGTGAAACCCTCGCGGGCTGCGCGCCTCTGCCCGTGTTCGGCTCTCCCAACCTCATCGGCGCGGCGGCGGCCGTCGCGGCTCTGGCGCTGTTTGCCTTCACCGACTACACCCTCTGGGTTCGATGGAGCCTGCCGGCATGCATCGTCTGGCTGGCGATGACGGCGCAAAGGCTGTGGATCTGGGTGGCCTTCGACCAGGGACCCCTGACGGGCCCGGGCATGCGCTTCCTGCTCTCTCCCCTGCTGCTGCTCGCCGTCCCCCAGGTGCTGGCCGTCGCCATTCCGACGGTAACAGCGCTCCTGGCCTGCCGGCTGCGGGGACGGGGCTGGAATGCGCTCGCGCTGTGTATGCTTCCCACGCTGGCGATCATGCTGCTCAGCTGGCTGCACCGCAATTCCGGATATGAGCCCGCCGCCTGCATGCTGATGGCCGCCATCTCCCTGGTCGCGCTGGCACTGGCCGTGGCACAGGGCTTCTTCAAGGTCCGCCGGGCTCCGGCGATGGCGGTGTTGGGCCTGCTGGCCGCACTGGCCCTGGGCTTCTGCGCCTGGCGTGCCGTTCCCGACGTCGCCGCGCAGACCGGCCCGGACGGCCCGGCGGAGTTGGTCCGGCGGCTGCTCGCGGGCTCCAGAATCGTCGGCAGCGGCACAACGATCAGCCAGATCGACGCAGTATTTCCCGGCTTCCTCGATGGCTACGCGACCCATGAATACCTGTTTCCCGCCGTGGTCGCGCTGTGCGGCTGGCTGCCCTTTGCCGCGCTGCTGACCGGATTGGCCGGCCTGCTCGCCTGGTGCTGGCGGCGCTTCACGCGCCTGGAAAACCGCATGGGCGGACTGCTGGGGCAGGCGGCAACGCTGACCCTCGCGGTCCAGACGGCGTTGTACCTCCCCGCATCCTTCGGGCTGATCAGCCAACAGCTGTGCCTGCCGCTGCTCGGCAACGGGTCCACCATGCTGGTGGTCGACGCCGCGCTGGTCGGTGTGATGCTGGGCGTGCTGCGCGGACAAAGCCTGCCGGAAGCGCCCCTAACCCAGCGCCACCCAAAGCATGCTGTGATGGGATAAATGCCGCAACGTAAAACATCCCGCCCTTCAAAACGGGGCGGGATTTCGTTATGTGTCTCTGCCATATATGGGTTTCCTTGCAGTATCGACGAAAATCCTCGAGGCTCAAATCAGCGGCATCGTGGCGACTGGTCAATCTCGCCCTGGACTTCTCGTCAACACAGCCGTAGGGACGCCATAATTGGCGTCCGTTTGCCCCATACCTGGCTTTTGGACGCCAATTATGGCGTCCCTACGATGGGTTCCTTCATTTTCTGCACAGGGCTGAATGGATATGTACCGGGTATTGATTAGAAAAGCGCGGCAGCAATCGCCATGCGATAGCAATAACCCTGTCTTCCACATACGCCAGCGTCCCGCCCTTGAATCTATGGGGCGGGACGCTGGATTTCAGAAACGCGGCAGCAAATGGGGTTAAGCGCCCCGCGCTTAAAGCGCGGCAGCAATCGGGGTTGAGCGCCCCGCGCTTAAAGCGCGGCAGCAAATGGCAGCCGGCACTGCCGGCACTGTGCTCAGCCGGCTCAACGGCCGAGGGTGTAGCCCTCCTTCTCGTATACCGCCAGCCAGCCCTTCAGCTTCTCGAAGAACTCCGCGTTCGTGGCGGTCTTGCTCATCAGGTCGATCAGCGATTCGTACATCTCCTGCTGCTTGCCGCCGGAGAGCATGCGCCGCACCTGCAGCTCGCCGTTCATCTCGTCGTTGCTGAGCAGCAGCTCCTCCCGACGGGTGCCGGACTTCAACAGGTCGATGGCCGGGAACACGCGCCGGTCGGACAGCTTGCGGTCCAGGTGCAGCTCCATGTTGCCGGTGCCCTTGAACTCCTCGAAGATGATGTCGTCCATGCGGCTGCCGGTCTCCACCAGGGCGGTGGCGATGATGGTCAGGCTGCCGCCGTTTTCGATGTTCCGGGCCGCGCCGAAGAAGCGCTTGGGCTTGAACAGCGCCCCCGGGTCCAGGCCGCCGGACAGCGAGCGCCCCGTGGGGGTGATGGTCAGGTTGTAGGCCCGGGCCAGGCGGGTGATGGAATCCATCAGCACCACCACGTCCTTGCCCATCTCCACCAGCCGCTGTGCCCGATCCAGCACCATCTCCGACACCCGGGTGTGGTTCTCCGGCACCTCGTCGAAGGTGGAATAGACCACCTCGCCATCGATGGAGCGCTTCATGTCCGTCACTTCCTCGGGCCGCTCGTCGATGAGCAGCACGATCAGGTGGATGTCCGGATAGTTGGAGGTGATGGCGTTGGCGACCTTCTTCAAAAGCGTGGTCTTGCCCGCCTTGGGCTGGGAGACGATCATGCCGCGCTGGCCCTTGCCGATAGGCGCGAGCATGTCGATCAGCCGCATGGACAGGTCCTGCTTGCCCCCGGAGGGCTCCAGCCGCAGCCGCTCCTCCGGGTAGATGGGCACCAGATCCTCAAACCGCGGGCGCTCGATGGCCTTCTCGGGGCTCTCGCCGTTCACCTTGGTGATGTACATGATGGCGCTGTAGCGGTCGCCCTCACGCTGGGGCCGCGTCTTGCCCTCCACGTAGTCGCCGCTGCGCAGGCAGAAGCGCCGGATCTGCGCAATGGAGATGTACACGTCGTTCGGCCCCGGCAGGCAGTTCTCCGCCCGCAAAAAGCCGTAGCCGTCCGGCTGGATCTCCAATACGCCCGCGCCTTCGCCGTACTCCCCCATTGCCGGCATGTCCGACGCCGCGGGAACTGCAGGCCTGAATTCGCCGCCGGCCTGCTCCATCCGCTGGCGCGGCGCTTCCCGCTCGACAACCGCCTCCGGGACCACACTCTCCGGGGCCGCGCTTCGCGCCTGGAGTTGATTCTCGCCCAACCGGCCCTGAGCGCCATCAGAGCCGCGATTCTGACCGTCATAGGTCCGATTCTGACCGTTGTCGTAGCCGCCCTGGCGGTTCTCGTAGGTTCGGCCCTGACCGTTGTCGTAGCCGTTCTGGCGGTTGTCGTAGGTCCGGTTCTGGCCGTTGTCGTAGCCGCCCTGGCGATTATCATAAGTGTGGTTCTGGCCGTTGTCATAGGTCCGGGACGCGTCCCCCGGACGGGCATAGCGGTTTCCCATGGCCCGGGGCGCACGGTTCGCGGCGTCCGGCGCATAGCGCTGGGGACGATTGTCCATCGGCATGTTCCGCCCCTGGGGACGGCTATAGCGGGCGTTTGGACGCTGGAGGGCATCCCCCCGGGCCGCCTCCGGCGCGCGGGGCCGCATGGCGGGGCGCAGCGCGTCCTCGCCATTCCTCGGGCGGTAGGGCCCTTCACCCATCCGCACCGGGGGTCGCGCCTCGGTATTCCCGGCCTGGGCGTGCTGCGCCTGGGCCTCCGAGGGCCCCGCAGCTGAGCTCTGCTCGGCAGTCGCCGCAGGAGCGGCCTCCGGACGACTGGCCTCGGCGGACTTCCGCGGGGCAGCGGTCGCTTCCGCCGCATTCGCAGACTGCCCAACGGCCTGGGCGGGCTGCGCCTGGGCCTCCGGGGACCCCGCGGCCAGACTCTGCTCGGCAGTCGCCGCAGAAGCGGCCTCCGGACGGCTGGCCTCGGCGGACTTCCGCGGGGCAGCGGTCGCTTCCGCCGCATTCGCAGACTGCCCAATGGCCTCGGCAGGCGCTTTCTCCGCCGCAGCCGGCTTCGCACCTGCCGCCTCAGACACAGCGTTTCCAACCGAAACAGCCGCAGCCGCCGTTTTCGCCGCGGCACCTCCGGCAGGAGCGGTCGCGTCCGCCGGCTTCGCCGCCTCGCCCGCATCGGAGGTTTCGGCCCTTTCCGGTGCTTCGCCCTGGTCGGCCTTCTCCTGTGCCTTCGGCGCTTCGCTCTTCTTCGCCGCGCCGCGCCCGGTTGTCCGCGCCGGCTTCGCCGCCTTCTCCGCCTCAACCGCCTTCGGCCTTCTTCCCCGCACCGCCGGCTTGGCGGCGGGTTCGGCCTCCGCCTGAGGCACAGCCTCCGTAGGGCTCACGGCCTCCGTGGGGCTCGCGGCCTCCGTGGGGCTCGCGGCCTCCGCCGGCTTTTCGGCAGCCTTTGCTGCCTCCCTGGCCCTCGCAGCTTCCTCCCGGGCCTGGGACGCCGTGCGGTCCGCCTCGAGGAGCATGTCGATCAGCGTGCTCTTGTTGGTGCCCGCCGGAACGCGCACGCCCATATCCTTGGCCAGCTTGCGCAGCTCCACGACGGTCTTGTTGTGCAGCGATTGATAATCCATTTTTACCTCCGTGGGTCATACGGCTTTCAGGGGCGAAGTCCCGCGCCGCTCAGGCGGGCGGGCCGCTCCTGTTACAGGGTTTTTCTGCAAATGGCGATATCCCGGGTGATGGCCTGCTCCACCCAGTGGGAAAAGGCGTCGTAAGCGCCGCCGGACAGCACCTCGAAGCCGGCGTCGGCCATCAGCGCGCGGAGCCTGTCGAGCCTGAAATTCTGGGCGTTGAAGGACACGGCCACCGTGCCGCCAGGCTTCAGCGCCGCCCGCCAGTCGGGCAGGGCCCGGGCCAGCAGCGTCTCCAGCCAGTTGCCCTTCCGGCTCGCGCCGGAGGCGAGCTGCGCATCGTGGCGCACGCCGTAGGGCAGGTCGCAGGCGATGATGTGAAAGGCGTTCTTCCCCAGCGCCTCGCTGGCCTGGGAAGCGTCCAGGCCGACCAGGCTCAGCTCCCGCCGGGCCGATTCCCCGGGGGTAGCGTACTCGAAGCGGCACACCGGCGCGGCGGGTCCCTTGCGGAGCGTCCGGGACTCCCGGCTGATGCCATGCTTGAAGCGGTGGTACTCCAGATAGCGCTTGAAGTACTTCTCCGCCTCCTTCAGGTCGGCCCGGTCCACGTCCGCGCCGACGGCGTTCCAGCCGAGGTTGGCGGCCACGAACAGTCCGGTCCCCCGCCCGCACATGGGGTCCAGCAGCGCGAGGGGTTCGTCCCCCTGCCGCCAGAAATCCCCGGAATACAGCGCGGCGTTGATCAGCAGCTGCAGGAACATCTCGTTGGTCTTGCCCTTGTACTTCAATATGGCCGGCAGGTCGGCGCCCACCCTTGCGGCGGCGCGGCCGGCGACGCAAGCCAGCAGCCCCTCCCGGCACTCGAACAGGCCGTACATCAGCGAGTGGCTCCGCAGCGCCTCCACGGCGGCAGCGTCCAGCCCGCCCTCGACGTCGATGTCCAGGCAGGGCATGTCCATCTCCCCGTCCGCGGCGATCTCCGCGCCCGGGGCGAGCCTGTCCAGCATCAGCCTCAGCTCCGAGGCCGCCAGCTTCAGCGTCTCCGCCTGGTAGCGCGCGTTGGCATGGGGCCAGAGCAGCATCTTGTAGCGCATATGCAATTCTCCAAAAACGTCTGTAACGCAGGCGGTCGCGCGGCGCGCCTCCGCTTGCATTATGTATGTTGCGTTGGTTCAAAACATGCGCCGGACAATGTCGGCGCGATCAGAAACAGCCTGTCAAACGGAATAAAATGAAACGAAAAAGAGAATCCCCGGCCAAAACGATCAGATGATACGAAAACAGCCCCTCCGGGCGACCAGAGGGGCTTTCATTGGCTTAATACTTGCGCTTACGAGCGGCTTCAGCCTTCTTTTTACGCTTTACGCTGGGCTTTTCTTGCGCTTGAAACGGCGCAGTGCGCTTTCCAATGATTCATTTTCCCGAATGCGTACCTCGGACATGTGCTTTCCCTCCCCTCGCGATTGAATGGCATACGCCAATGTAGCATGGGGTTCGCCACAATGTTTATTATACCCCATAACTCATGTACTCGTCAACCCTTGAGAGCAATAAAACCAAGATCTTCACAAAACTTTGAAAAAGCGCCGCCAATTTGCCCATCTTTTGTTCAAATGGGCCAATCCGCGCCATCATCCGATAGGATATGCGCGGCACGGCCGGTCTATTCCCCCTCGGGCGGCGGTCAACCCATCCGCTCCGGCAGCGCCTTGCCGCCCAGCAGGTGGACGTGCAGGTGGTTGACGGACTGCGCGCCGTCATGGCCGCAGTTGCTGATCACCCGGAAACCGCTCTCGGCCACGCCCTCCTTCGCCGCGATCTCGCGGATGGCGTCGGTCAGCGCGGCGGCGGTCTCCCCGTCGCACTCCAGCACGTTGGCCATGTGCTTCTTGGGCACGATCAGCACGTGTACCGGCGCCTGGGGGTTGATGTCCCGGAAGGCGAACACCTTGTCGTTCTCAAAGACCACGTTGCCCGGGATCTCGCCGGCGATTATCTTGCAAAACAGGCAGTCACTCATGGTTCTCATTCCTCCGTATCCTCGTCGATCACCGTTCCCAGCGCCAGGGTGCCCTCCGCGGCGTCGAGGCGCACGGATCGGATCTCCCCCGGCCGCGCCTTGGCGCGCACGCGGACGTACTGGCCGGTATAGCCCTCCGACAGGCCCTCGCCCGCCGGCTGCTCGAACAGCACCTGCTGCGTCGAGCCCAACAATCCTGAGACGAACCGGCGCTCCAATTGGTTCCCCAGCTCGATCAGTTTTTTCGCCCGGGCGTGCTTCACGCCCTCCGGCACCTGGCCCTCCATGGCGTCCGCCACGGTGCCCTTGCGCCGGGAGTAGGGAAACACGTGGATGCGGGCCAGTTTGGCGCGCTCCACGAATTCCAGGGTCTCCCGGAATTCCGCCTCGGTCTCGCCAGGAAAGCCCACGATCACGTCGGTGGTCACGGCGCAGTCCGGCATGTAGCGGCGCAGCGTCTCCGCCGCCCGCAGGTACTCCTCGGGGGTGTACCGGCGGTGCATTCGCTTGAGCACGGCCGCGCTGCCCGACTGGAGCGACAGGTGGAACTGGCGCATCAGCCCCGGCAGCCGGGACATGGCCTCGGCGAAGGCCTCCGTCACCGTCATCGGCTCCAGCGAGCCCAGCCGCACCCGCATGACGCCCGGGGCATCGTGCACGGCCCGCACGGCGTCCAGCAGCGTGTGCTCCGTGCCCCGGCCGTAGCTGGCCAGGTGGATGCCCGTCACCACGATCTCCCGATAGCCCGCCGCCGCCAGCCGGGCGGCCTCGGCGGCCACCTGCTCCAGCGGCATCGAGCGCACCGGCCCGCGCACGCTGGGAATGATGCAGTAGCTGCAATACCGGTCGCAGCCCTCCTGAATCTTCATCGTCGCCCGGGTCTTGCCCTCGTGCCTCGACACGAACAGGCTCTCGAACCCCGCGCCCTTCAGCGGCGCGACGGCGTTGATGGCCTCGCCGGTCGCCAGGGCCCGCTCCAGCAGGTCCACCACCTCGCCCCGGCGCTGCACGCCCACCACCAGGCGGACGTTGTCCATGGCCAGGATCGCGTCGGCCTCCCGCTGGGCCAGGCACCCGCACACCACGATGGCGCACTCCGGGTGCTCCCGGGCCGCGCGGCGTATGGTCTTCAGCGACTTCTGGTCCCCGGTGCCGGTCACGGTGCAGGTGTTGATCAGGTACACGTCCGCCTCCTCCTGGAAGGACACGGCGGTGTAGCCCGCCCGCTCAAAGCTCTCCAGCATGGCCTCGGTGTCGTACTGGTTCACCTTGCAGCCCAGCGTGTATGTCGCGATTCTCTTCATCATTGCTCCGTAACGCGGACGCCAATCACGGCGTCCCTGCAGCGGTCATTCATGGCGCTCGATGGATCTCTCGGCCTCGAAGCCCTCGGGATAGCGGCTGCACAGCTTGTCGATGTTGCCCCGCAGCACCGTCTCCAGGTCCACGCCCAGGGCGTGGGCGGTCTCCGCCAGGTACCAGGCGATGTCGCCCAGCTCCTTGACGAGGCCCTCCCGGTCCAGGTCATGGCCCTGGTGCAGGTGCTTCTTGACGAGGTCGATGGCCTCCCCTGCCTCGCCGCAGAGCCCCATGACGCCGTTGATCAGCACGTCCTTCTCGCTCAGCGCCGGGTTCAGCGTGCGAAGGGCGAGGGATTGGTATTCGTTGATGGTCATTTTACATATCTCCCCACAGCTGCATCGCCAGCGCGGCGGAGACCACCGCGGCGGTCTCGGTGCGCAGGATGCGGGGGCCCAGGGTGACGGTCCGCCCGCCGATGTCGGCCAGGGCTCGCACCTCCTCCTCGGACATGCCGCCCTCCGGGCCAATGACGATGCCGATGTCCCGGGCCTCCGGCAGCGCGCGATGCACGTCCTTCAAGCGGGTGCCCTCGGCGTCCTCCCAGGGGATCAGCAGCAGGTCGTGAGCCGCCATGCGCGCAAGGGCCTGCCGCCAGCTCAGCGGCTCGGCGATCTCCGGAGCCAAGCCCCGGCGGCACTGCTTCGCGGCCTCCCGGGCGATCTTCTCCAGGCGCTCCCGGCGCTTCGCGCCGTCCTTCCCGTCCAGCTTGACCACGCAGCGCTCCATCTTCACCGGCACGAGGGCCGCCGCCCCCAGCTCCGTCAGCTTCTGAGCGATGAAGTCCAGCTTGTCCGCCTTGGGCAGCCCCTCGTAGACGGTCACCCGCGCCGGGGCCTCGTTGGCGGGCAGCGGCTCCAAGAGCCGCACCCGCACCGCGCCGCCGGAGATCTCCGCGATCTCGCCACGCCAGCGGCTGCCCGCGCCGTCCATGGCGCAGACCTCGTCCCCCAGCCCCAGGCGAAGCACCTTCAGGGCATGCTTCGCCTCCTCAGCGGGCAGCAGCGCCTCGCCATCCACGGGCGGTTCGATGTAAAAGCTGTGCATGCGCTCACCACTTCAACTGTATTTGTCGGGTTCCCCGCCCATCGGCGGCTGGAGCCTTCGGCTTCGCGGTAGGGATTAGCCCCGCTTCCGCGCCGCCATGGCGCACCACTCGCCCTCGTTCAAATCGTCCAGGATCTCGTAGTTCGCCTCGGCCAGCGCCCTGCGCACGTCCTCCCGGCGCTCCACGGAGATGCCGGAGCAGATGAACAGGCCGTTCTCGGCGATGCGCTCCCGAACGGGCGCCGCCAGACCGACGATCACGTCCGCGATGATGTTGGCGATCACCACGTCGCCGCACTCGTGCACGACCTCCAGAAGGTCGCCGCAGCGCACGTCGATCGCGCCCTCATAGCCGTTGATCTTCACGTTTTCCGCCGCCACGCGCACCGCCACGGCGTCCAGGTCGGTGGCCAGCACCGGCTTCGCGCCCATGTGGGCCGCGGCGATGGCCAGTATGCCCGTGCCGGTGCCGATGTCGATCACCCGGTCGCCGGGCTTTACGTACTTCTCCACCAGCTGCACGCACATGCCGGTGGTCTCGTGGGTGCCGGTGCCGAAGGCCATGCCGGGGTCGATCTCGATGATGTGGTCCCCGGGCCGGGTCTCGATCTCGGTCCAGCTGGGCTTCACCACCATGTGGTTTCCCAGCCGGAAGGGCTTGAAGGCCGCCTTCCAGCTCTCCGTCCAGTCCTCCTCGGCCACGGAATGGGTGCGCGTCTCCAGCTTGCCCAGGTCCATGCCCAGGTCCATGCCCTTGATCCGCCGCAGCTCGCCCTCGATATAGGCGATGCGGTCGCTCAGGCCGCCGTCCACCTCGAAGTAGCCCGTCACCTTCACATCGTCGCCGATGCGCTGGGCAATGGCCTCGTCGATGATGTCCCACTGGCCCTCCGGGCGCTGGTTCGCGGCCACGTCGTTCTTGTCCTCGATCATGGTGCCGGTGCTGCCCGCGTCCATCAGGATCTGGGAGACGAGGTCCGAGCCCTCGGTGGTGGTCAGTACCGTGTATTCCATCCAGTCCATGCGCATTGCTCCTCGTAAATAAATTGAGAAATGAGGGAGTGAGTCAACAGGCAGCAGGCAACAGGCAGTAGTCGGAATGCCGCTTCCGCGCCGTCAAACAATCCTGTGATAAAGTGCGGCAGCCGCATCCTGACTGTTGACTGTTACCTGAAATTGCCACGGCGGCAGTCGGAATGCCGCTTCCGCGATTTCAACCAATCCTCCAATTAAGTGCGGCAGCCACATCCTGACTGTTGACTATTGCCTGTTGCCTATTGCCTGTTTCCTGTTTCCTGAAATTGAAATTCTCCAGGCGAATTTCAATTTCAGGAAAACGCGTCCTTCAGCTTGTCGAAGAAGGACTTCTTCTTCTCGTACTGGCTGTTGCTGGTGGTGCCGTCGAACTGGCGCAGCAGCTCCTTCTGCTGGTTGGTCAGCTTCTTGGGGATCTCCACCACAGCGGTGACGTACAGGTCGCCCTTGCCGCCGCCCCGCAGATGGGTGACGCCCTGCTCCCGCAGGCGGAAGATCTGCCCGGGCTGGGTGCCCTCCGGGAAGCGGTACTTCACCGGCTTGGTCAACGTGGGCACGTCCAGTTCAGCGCCTAGCGCCGCCTGAGTGAAGGTCAGCGGCATTTCGATGTACAGGTCGTCCTCGCGCCGCTTGAACAGCTTGTGGGGCTTCACCGTGATCACGATCAGCAGGTCGCCCGGCTGGCCGCCGCGCTCGCCCAGGCCGCCCTGGCCGCGAATCGTCAGCACCTGGCCGTTGTCGATGCCCGCGGGCACCTTCACCGTGCGCCGCTTGCTGACGCGCACCTTGCCGCGCCCGTGGCACTTGGGGCAGGGCTCGGTGATGATCTTGCCCGCGCCGTGGCAGCGGGAGCAGGTGCGCACGTTCTGGATGCGTCCGAAGGGCGTGTTGGTGACCACGCGCTCCTGGCCGGTGCCGCCGCAGGTGGGACAGGTGTCCACCTTGGACCCGGGCTTCGCGCCGCTGCCGCCACAGGTGGGGCACTCCTCGTCCCGGACCAGGTTGATCTCCTTCTCGCAGCCCATGGCCGCCTCCTCAAAGGAGATGGTCAGGTCGTAGCGCAGATCGTCCCCGGGCACGGGGCCGTTGGAGCGCCCGCCGCCGAAGCCGCCGCCGAACACGGAGGAGAAGATGTCCTCAAAGCCGCCGAAGCCGCCGCCGCCAAAGCCGCTGAAATCGCCGAAGCCGCCGCCGCCGCCGAAGCCCGCCTGGGGGCCGTCGTGGCCGAACTGGTCGTACTGGGCCCGCTTCTCGGGGTTGGAGAGCACCTGGTAGGCCTCGTTGATCTCCTTGAAGCGCTCCTCAGCGCCCTTGTCGCCGGGGTTCACGTCCGGGTGGTTCTTCTTCGCCAGCGTGCGATAGGCCTTTTTGATCGTCGCCGCGTCCGCGTCCTTGGCTACGCCCAGAACCTCGTAGTAGTCTCTCTTGTTTGCCATATGCTTGGATCACCCCTCATTGATTTGGGGAATAATAACGCGAATTGAGAATTGGGAATTGGAAATTGAGAATTCCGGCGAAAACCCATACGGGTTTTTCTGATTTAAGCAAATAGCACCGTCATTTTATCAGCCCAATGCCTTGCAATCAAACAAATCCGCAAGGATTTGCACAACCATTCTCAATTGTCAATTCTCAATTCTCAATTGATTCAAAAGAGGGGCGAAGCCCCTCATTTGAATCAGTTGTTGTCGGTGAACTCGCTGTCCACGGTGCCGTCGTCGTTCACATTGGCGCCGCCATTGCCGGGGTTATAGCCCGCGTCGCCGGGGTTGCCCTGGGCGGACTGCTGCTGGTAGATCTTGCCGAACACGTCCATGGTCTGCTTGCTGAAGCTCTCCATGGCGGACTTGATCTGGTCAGCGTCGTTGCCCTGGCGCACCTGCTTGAAGCTCTCGAGCTCGCTCTCCAGCTTGGCCTTGTCCGCGGCGTCCAGCTTGTCGCCCAGATCCTTGATGGTCTTCTCGGTCTGGTAGATCAGGTTGTCGGCCTGGTTGAAGGTCTCGGCGCGCTCCTTGTTCTTCTTGTCCTCGGCGGCGAACTGGGCGGCCTCGTCCACGGCCTTCTTGATCTCCTCCTCGCTCATGTTGGAGGAAGCGGTGATGGCGATGGACTGCTCCTTGCCGGTGCCCAGGTCCTTGGCGGACACGTGCACGATGCCGTTGGCGTCGATGTCGAAGGTGACCTCGATCTGC
>CADCHI010000005.1 GCA_902801165.1 uncultured Eubacteriales bacterium
GTATTCCTTTCGCTCTCCCTTGGGCATTGCTCTTCTCTCCTTTTGTCATTTCAGCTTTGTCCAAGTTTATTATACCACTTTCCTTCGCTCAGGATGACATCGGCGGGTCGCCCGTCATCCTGAGCGAAGCGAAGGATCTTTCACATGGGTTTACACGGTGAGGTCTCAGCCCTCCTACCGCATCCTGGCGCACTGGATCGCCAGCCGCCACGCCCTGCGCATCGCCTGGCGCTGCTCCGCAGCCATGCGGGGCGCGTAGCGCGGCCCCTCGCCCTGGCGCGCGGGAATGTCCTCCAGGGAGTTGAACAGCCCTACGGCGATTCCGGCCATCCAGGCCGCGCCCAGCGCGGAGAGCTCGCTGAAAGTGGCGCACCGCAATTCGCAGTCCGCGAGGTCCGCCTGGAGCTGCATCAGCAGCGTGTTTTTGCAGCCGCCGCCGTCCGCCATCAGCAGGGGCACCTCAAGGCCGCTTCCGGCGCGGATCGCCTCCAGCACGTCGGCGGGCCGCTGGGCCATCGCCTCCAGCGCCGCCCTGGCCACGTGGGCCCGGGTCGCGCCCCGGGTCATCCCGCGAATCAGTGCCGTCGCGCCGGTGTCGAAGAACGGCGCGCCCAGGCCCGCCATGGCGGGCACCAGCTGCACGCCCAGCGCGTCCGGCACGGTCCTGGCCAGCGCCTCGATCTCCTGCGGGTCCCGGAACAGCTCCAGTCCCTCGCACAGCCAGATGAGCGTGTCCCCCGAGCAGGTGATGTTGCCCTCCAGCTCGTAGGCCGTCCGCCCGTCAAAGCGCCACGCGACGGCGGTGGTCAGCCCGTTCTCCGGGATCAGCGCGCGCTCGCCGAGGTTCACCATCACCGAGGTGCCCGTGCCATAGCTGATCTTCGCCGTGCCCGGGGCGTGGCAGCCCTGGCCGAACAGCGTGCCGAAGCTGTCGCCCAGCACGCCCATGATGGGCATGCCACGATAGGTGCCGAAGTCCCCGTCGCAGGGCAAAATCTCTGCGAGCAGGGCCTCCGGGATGCCGAACAGCGACGTCAGCTCCTTCGACCATTCGAGCCGGTGGATGTCCATCAGCTGGGTGCGGCTGGCGTTGGAGGCGTCCGTCACGTGCCGCCCGCCGAGTTTGAAGGCGAGCCAGCTCTCCATCGTGCCCATGCACAGGTCCCCCGCCTCCGCGCGCCTCCGCAGCGCAGGATTCTCCCGCAGCAGCACGCCGATCTTCGAGGCGGGCAGATACGGCGACAGCGCGCTGCCCGTCAGCTCCCGCACCCGGGCGTCGTGGCGGCGCAGCTCGCCGCACAGGGCTTCGCCCCGGGTGTCCTGCCACACCACCGCGGGGCAGGCGGGTTTGCCCGTCCAGCGGTCCCACAGCACCGTGGTCTCCCGCTGGTTGGTTAGCGCCAGCGCCGCCAGCTGGTTTGCGGGAATGCCCTCGGTCACCTCGCCGATGATGGCTTCGACGTTGCGGAAGATTTCTTCGGCGTCCTGCTCCACGCGGCCCGGGGCCGGGTAATACTGGCGGTGCGGCCGGGAGGCCCTGCGGACGATCCCGCCCTGTTCATCCACCAGAAACGCCTTGCTGGCGGAGGTGGACTGGTCCACCGCGACGATGTACTTCACGATTCCAGCACCTCCTTCAGCACCTCCGCGCCTTCGTCCAGCCAGCCGATGTCCCAGAGCATCGACGTGGACAGATACCGGTCCCGGATGTCCCGGGAGCAGACGAAAGCGTCCAGGGCGTCCTCGTTCGATATGCCGATGTCCCCGGGCCGCATGGGCAGCCCCAAGGCCCGCATCCGCCCGCGCAGCGCGTCGGCGTCCGGCAGCTCCTCGTCCATGATCTGAACCAATTCATCCCAATGTTCGATGATCCGCGCTGACCGCCGCCTGCGGCCCTCCGGGTCGTTCTTGCGCTGCGTGCGCTCCTGGGCGATCAGCGGCTCCGCCGTTCGTCCGAACACACGGCGCAGGTTTGCTGCCCAGGCGCCGCCGTCGAAGGCCGATATGGCCGCCTCCACCCGGGCCATGTCCGGGCGCAGCGTCCGCATCCACCGGTAGACGGGAAGCACCAGCATCGTCCCCACGCCCACCTGTATGCCGTGCAGGTCGTAGGATCGGCCCCGCTCCAGGGCCATCATCTCCCAGATGTGGGAGAAGCAGTGCTCCAGCCCCGAGGCCGGGCGGGAGACCTGGGCGAAGGACATGGCGATGCCGGCCAGCACGAGTCCCTCGGCCACGGTCCCAATCGCCTCCGGGTCCCGGGCCTCAATGCCCTCCAGGCTGTCCATGACCCGCGCCAGCGCACCGCGCATCATGCCCGCCACGCCCTCGCAGTAGTATTCGCCGTTCACCACATGGCTGATCCGCCAGTCGCAGAGGGAAACGTACTTGGCGATCATGTCCCCCACCCCCGCCAGCAGCATCCGACGCGGCGCGGCGGCCATGATCTCCGTGTCGCACAGCACACCCGCGGGGCAGGGCGTGTAGATCGTCTTCTTGACCCCGCCGACCTCCATCGCCCCGGAATTGGAGGCGAAGCCGTCCATGGACGGCGCGGTGGCAACGATGGCCGTGGGCACGCCTGCCGCCTTGCCCATCAGCTTGCACAGGTCGTTGATGACGCCTCCGCCCACGGCCAGTATGCAGTCGCAGGTCGGGTCAAAGCGCATGGCGAGGCTGCCCAGCTCCCACTCGGCGGGCATCAGGCGCTCCCGGGTGTCGAAGCGGCAGAGGCGGTATTCGATCCCCGCGCCCTCCAGCGCGGCGCAGACCCTTTCTCCCGCCGCGTCCCAGGTGTTCAGGTCGCAGACGACCATGGGCCGCCTGCCGCCGATGGCGCTCAGCATTTCCGGCAGCGCCCCGACGGCGTTCCTGCCGATCCTCAGCCAGCGCAGGTCCGTGCGGTGCCGCCTGCCGCAGCCGCATTCAAAGCCGTCCCTTGAAAGCAGCGCGTCCAGCGGCAGCTTCGAGAAATCCATCGCTTCATGTCCTCCTCTGTTTCCATTTCCGTGACGCAAGCGTCCCCCGACCTGCCCTGCGGCCGGCGGGGGACGCCTCTTATGCCTGTTCCAGCTCCCGGATCATGTTCAGCACCAGTATGTTCCAGTTGATAAAGCCGCCGTTCATGACGGGCTTGCCGGTGAAGGGATCGTAATACTCGTGCAGGCAGCCGGTGTTCGCCAGGTCGTCGGCCAGCAGCCGCGCGGACCGGGCGCAGAGCAGCTCCGCCTCGCCCTGATAGCCGTAGTTCATCAGGCCCTTGAAGGCCACGTAGTTGGCCACCAGCCAGATGGGGCCCAGCCAGTTGGAGGGGTTGTTGGTGGCGGACAGGTCGAACATCTTCTCGTCCTTCGCCAGTGTGCAGATGCCGTAGTCCGAGGCGAAGGTGGCGGGGTCGAACATGTGCCGCGCCAGCGCCGCCGCCTGCCCGTCCGTGGCGAACCCCGCCCACATGGGGATGAAGCCGGACCACACGCGGATCTTGATGGGCAGCGTCTTCCAGAACACGCCCAGGCCCTGGTGGAACCAGTCGAACTTGCGTGTCTTGACGTCCACGTCCACGGAGTAGAAGAACTGGTCCCGCTTGTCCCAGCATTCCGCCTGGATGGCCTCGATCAGCCTGTCCCGCTTCTCGAGGAAATGGGCCGCGCGGTCCTGCCGCCCGGTGGCGGTCAGGTACTCCGCCATGCGTGCCAGCTCCTCCGTCATGAAGCTGTTCAGGTAGATGTTTGCGGTGGAGGACTTGGGCCGGCCGAAGGTGGCGGGGTCGTTGTCCATGCCGATCATGATGTCGTCGATCCACACGTACAGGCCGCAGTTTTCGTTGAAATACTCCCGGTCATAGCACTCGAAGTACTTCTCCAACTGCTCCGCGAAGCCCTCCGCCCAGCTCCAGTCACCGGTGAAGCGGCTGATCAGGGCGATCTGTCCGCACAGGAAGGGCTTGTGCATGTTCATGCGCACGCCCCGCTTGCGCATCATGTTCAGGTAGGGCTCGGGCCAGTCGGCCACCTCGATCATCATGGGGATGTAGCCATCCTCCAGCTGGTGGTCGAGGAAGTTCAATACATTGCCCTTGGCATGGGTCACCACCCTGTCGAGGGTCTCCTTCGGCAGCGCGTCCGCCATGCCCAGCAGGCCGTAGACCGACCAGTAGGTGTCCCAGTCCCAGACGTTGCCGTCGTAGACGGAGCCGGGGTCGATGAAGGGGTGGCGTATGAAGCTGCGCGGCTGCTTCAGCACCTTGTCCACGTTGTCCAGCACATAGCGCTCGATCGCGCGTCGCTCCGCGTCAAATCGCATGGTTCATCATCCTTTCACGGCTCCGGCGGTCATGCCCTCGATGACGGCCTTGTTCAGCGCGAGGTACATGAACAGCATGGGCATCACGCTGATGGACACCGAGGCGAATATCGCGCCCCAGTTCTTGGAGCCGAACTCGTTTTCAAAGTACAGAAGGCCCGTCTGCATGGTCTTCAACGAGGACTTGCTGGCGAAGGTCATGGAGTAGATCAGGTCGTTCCACTTGAAGAAGAACTGTATGACCAGCACGGTGATGATGGCGTTCTTCATCAGCGGAAGCACGATGTCGATCATCAGCCGGTAGATGCTGCAGCCGTCCACGATGCCCGCCTCGATGATCTCGTCCGGCAGCGCCCGCAGGTAGCCGGTGATCAGGTACACGCTGAAGGAGATGGCGGAGGCGGTGTACACCAGCACCAAGCCGGTGCGGGTGTTGTACAGGCCGGTCTTCTGGAAGATCTGCGCCAGTGGGATCAGCGTCGTGGCCACGGGCACCATGATGCCGAAGCCGAAGTAGGCGGCCATGAAGCCCTTCAGCTTCCACTGCATCTTCGTCAGCGCGAAGGAGATGGTCACCGAGAAGATGACGATCAACACCAGGGAGAGCAGCGTGTTGATGAGGCTGTTGACGAAGTAGACGCTCATGTGGCCGCGGGTCCAGGCGTCCACATAGTTCTGGAAGTAAAAGCCGCTGTTCAGCGCGTAGGCGGGCTTGGAGACGAATTCCGTGGGCTGCTTGAAGGAGGCGGTCACCATCCAGAACAGTGGATAGAGGAACACCAGCACGATCACCACGATCAATACGGTCTTCAGCGCCTCCGCCAGCTTGCGCGTGTTTTTGCTCGACATGCCTGCCACCTCACTTCCTGTAGTCCCAGTCGAAGAACCGGATGATGCGGGAGCCCACCACGCAGATCAGGAATATGACCAGCGCGATGGTGCTGCCATAGCCCGTCTTCATGTAGGTAAAGGCCGTGTCGTACATGTACATCGACAGCGAGCGCGTGGCCGTGCCGGGGCCGCCGCCGGTGAGGGCCAGCGCGGATTCGAACATCTTCACGGTGCCGGTAAAGCTGAAGATCACGCAGGTGACCAGTATCGGCCGCAGCAGCGGCGCGAGGATGTGCAGGAACAGCTGGAGGCCGTTGCAGCCGTCGATCTGCGCGGCCTCGATGATCTCGTTGGAAATGTCCAGCAGCGCGCCGTAGATGATGACCGAATAGAAGCCGATGGCCACCCAGATGTCCATCGCCGCCAGGGCGCCCAGCGCCGTGGACGACTTGCCGATCCAGGGCTGCACCCAGCTTTCGAGCCCAACGCCCGCGAGCAGCGAGTTCAGCAGGCCGTAGTGGGGCTGGATCTCATATATCTTGGCAAACAGCTGTGCCACCGCGACCGTCGGCAGCACGACTGGGAAAAACACGATTGTGCGCACCAGAGCGCCGAATTTCTTGACCCAGAACTTGAAGATCAGCGCCATCAGCAGGCCGAAGAAGACCTGGCCGGCGGTGACCATCAACACATAGCGCATGTTGACGCTCAGGGAATTCAGGAAGTTCTTGTCCTTGAACAGCTTCCCGTAGTTTTTGAGCCCCGCGAAGGCCCAGTTCTTCATGCCCGCGGTGCCGTCGAAAAACGAATAATAGCCCGACCATACGATGGGCAGTATGACGAGCAGCGTGTAGAGAATGAGGCCCGGCACCACAAACGCGGCAATCGCCTTCTTATCCCGCAAGACCTGATTCATGGGGTACACCTCGCTTCATGATGCTTTGAGAATGATTGTCGACGTGTTCCTGCGGAACCCGCCGACCCGGAAAACGTTCCGTTTCCCTAATGACGTACAATAATCGAAAACCGGGGGCGACCGTCGGAGCGATCGCCCCCGAGAGGGAACGTTGGGTTGTTCGTCGTCAGTTGTTGGCATCCCAGACATCCTGCAGGGACTGGGCATACTCCTCGGCGGTCATCTCGCCGTTCATCAGGCTCTGGACGTTGACCTGAGCGATGTTGGACAGCTCGCTGCTCATGGCCGCCTCGAACCAGGTGCTGGTGCCGGTGACCTTACCCATCTCCTCGGCGACGAGGATGGAGTACTTGCTCATGGTCTCGGGATACTCGTTGATGACGTAGCCCTTCAGGGCGCCGAACTCGGACATGGCGTAGTCGCCCAGGTTGGTGACGATGTACTTCAGCCAGTCGGCGGTCTCCTCATCATACTTGTCCTTGCTCAGGCACAGGATGGTGCCGCAGTTCATGGAGTACTCGGTCAGGGTGCCGGGGCCGCCTTCCACGGTGGGGATATTGAAGAAGCCGATGCCGTCCTCGCCCGCGGGGTTGGTGGGAGCCACCAGGTCCTGGGTGTACCAGCTGCCGTTGTAGATGATGGCGGCCTCGCCGGCCAGGATCATCTGGGCGGCGGTGTTCTGGTCAACCGTGGTGGGGCCGACGCCGAAGTAGCCCTTCTCGCACATATCCTGCAGCATCTGGGCGGCCTCGATCATGCCGGGGTCGGTGTAGGACATCTCGCCGGCCGCCATCTTGTTCATGGCGTCCACGCCCAGCTTGCGCATCACATAGGCGTTGATGATGCGGGTGGCGGGCCACTGGTCCGCGCCGCCAACGGCGAAGGGCTGGATACCCGCGGCCATCAGCTTCTCGCAGTCCTCGAGCATCTCGTCCCAGGTGGTGGGAGCGGCTTCGATGCCGGCCTGCTCGAACAGGGCCTTGTTGTACCAGAAGCCCTCGATGTTCAGGCCCAGGGGCAGGTCGTACAGGTCCTCGGTGCCAACCAGGTTGGTCAGGAAGCTGTAGGCGCCCGCGTCGATGCAATCCTCGACGCCCAGCTCGCGCAGCGCCTCGGACACGTTCAGGACGTAGTCGTTCTCGATCATGGTCTTCAGCGGCGTGCCGGATTCATAGGCGAACACGTCCGGCAGGTCGTTGGAAACGGCCAGCGTGGCCACCTTCTGCTGCAGGTTATCCGAGGAAACCAGCTCCAGCTCGAAGTCGAAGTCCGGGTGATCCTCCTTGTACTTCGCGGACAGGTCGGTCAGCAGCTTGCCATTGTCGTAGTCCTCCGCCCAGATGGAGAGGAAGGAGATCGTCTTGGCCTGCGCCATGGCGACCATGCCGATCGCCAGCGTCAAAGCCAGCACCAGTGCCAATACCTTGCGTGTCATGTAACAAACCTCCCGTCAACATTTTGCCGAGTATACTTCGGCGACAGTTTTATTATAGCGGAGAGGTTAAAGCATCGTAAAGCTGTAAATTTTCGTTTAAAACCGTAAATTTTTACGTTTTTCCATCCCGGTATTCGCTGGGCGTCACACCCACGTTCTTCTTGAAGACCTTGCAGAAGTAGTTGTAGTCCCGGTAGCCCACCTTCTCCGCCACCGTCGAGGCGCGCTCGCCCTGCAGCAGCATCCGGCAGGCGTTGTTCATCCGCACCGCGGTCAGGTACTTGACGTAGCTGGTGCCGGTGTTGCGCTTGAACAGGTCGGACAGGTAGGCCGGGGTCATGTCCACCAGCTTGGAGAGCTCGTCCAGCCCCAGGTCCTGGGCGTAGTTGGCGTGGATGTAGCGCAGCACCTCCCCCACCGCGCCGTTCTGGGCGTCGGTGCGCTCCTGCTGCCGGACGGCATCCACGTGCCGCACCCGGTGCACCTTCCGGCGCAGGTCCAGCACCTCCTCCGCCCGGATGAGGGCGGTGACGACGCTCTGGGTGTCGATGGGCTTTTCGATGAAGTCCATCACGCCCAGCTTCAGCGCCTTCTGGGCGTATTCAAATTCCCGGTAGCCGCTGATGACGATGAACACGCTCATCGGCAGCTCCTCGATGGTGCGCTCGATCAGCGACAGGCCGTCGATGCCGGGCATGCGGATGTCGGTGATCACCACGTCGGGCCGCGTGTCCATCACCACGCGCAAGCCGTCCACGCCGTCGGTGGCGGTGCCGATGATCTGGTAATCCAGCCCCGCGCGCCGGACCATGGCCCCGATGGCCTCCACCACCACGTTTTCATCGTCGATGATGACAATGGATTTCACGCCTCTGCTCCTTTCCCGCCCTGGTCGTCCCCGTCGATCACGGGCACGCGGATTTCGATGACGGTCTTCTGACCCGCCACGCTCTGCACCGATATGCCGTACTCCTCGCCGTAGAACAGGTGGATGCGGTCCACCACGTTGGTCACGCCGTAGCCCCGGTAGAGGTCCTCCGGGTCCTCCATGCCCACGCCGTTGTCCTCGATCTGGAAGTAGATCACGTCCTCCAGCAGCTCGCCCCGGATCTCGATGTAGCCGCCGCCCAGCTTGGGTTCCAGGCCGTGGTACATGCTGTTCTCCACGAAGGGCTGGAGGATCAGCTTGATGATGCGCTTGTCCATCAGCTCCTCGTCCACGTCCAGAATCATCTCAAACCGGTCGCCGTAGCGCAGCCGCTGGATGGCCATGTAGCGCTCCACGTGCTCCAGCTCCTGGCGCACGGTGATGACAGTGTCGCCGTTGCTCAGCGCGGCCTTGAACAGGTTGGACAGCGCCAGCACCATGCCGGCGACCTCGTCGTTGTCCTGGACCAGCGCCTTGCAGTAGATGGAATCCAGCGTGTTGTACAGGAAGTGCGGGTTGATCTGGGACTGGAGCAGCAAAAGCTCCGCCTCCCGCTCCTTCACCCGCGAGGCGATCAGGCGCTCTCGCAGCTCCAGGTTGTTGTCCACGGTGCGCTTCAGCGCCTGGCCGACCTGGCCGATCTCGCCCTCGTCGAACTCCGCCGCGACGGGTTCGCCGTCCTTCATATCCTCTACGGCGCGCTTGAGCACCTCCAGCGGCCGGTTGATCCGCCGGGTGAGCAGCTGGGCCAGCAACGTGGTGATCAACAGTGAGAGCACGATGATCAGCGGCGTCATCACCCGGATATAGCGGCTGATGCCGTTCAGGTCCGCGCGGGAGATGCTCACCAGCGTGGTAAAGCCCGTGAAGTCGCTGTGCATGTCCTCGAACAGGTAGCCCGGGTCCTGCCGCTGGTAGGCCTCCAGCACCACCCTTCCGTAATCCGCGCCGCGATTGGCGTAGATCAGGCGGCCCTCCGCGTCCAGGACGGCGTAGGTCTCGCTCTCGAAGTCGCTCTGGGTGAGCATGGACGAGCGGAACAGGTTGGGCATGAGCTGGACCACCAGGTAGCCCACGGGCCGGTAGTCCCGAGGGCTGATCAGCTGGCGGGCGAAGGTGACGCTGTTCCTGTCCGCCTCCGGGGCCAGCAGGTTGTAGCCGTAGAACACCGCCCTGCCCCGGGCCGCGGCGACCTCGTCCAGCCAGGGCAGGCCATCGAGGGCCCCGGCCTCGTAGTAGCCCGCGTACCAGCTCGCGTTCCTGCCGGCGCGCTGCCGCTTGTAGAAGCGACCCTTCAAATCAAACAGGAACACGCCGCCCACGTATTCGTTCTGGTTTTCGATCATCGACCACATCTCGTCCAGCCG
The DNA here is from genome assembly GCA_902801165.1 of uncultured Eubacteriales bacterium. GTDB lineage: Bacteria > Bacillota > Clostridia > Christensenellales > Aristaeellaceae > UBA2862. The sequence continues at coordinate 9,780 of CADCHI010000005.1, forward strand.
GTGGGTGTTGAGGCTATCGAAGGATGTGACGCCGTCGGGGTTCTCCGTCTCGAGGATGTCCAGGAAGGGGTCGGAAACCGTGACCTCGCGCACCTGCGTCACGGCGTCCTCCAGCTTCATTTCGATGATGCCTTCGACGATCTGGAGGTTCTTCTCGCTGTTGGCGGTGTAGTTGCGCTCGATGTTGCTCTTGGCCGCGCCGTAGGAGGCGATGCAGCAGCTGATCGCCAGCACGACCATCAGGGCCTGCATGGAGGCCATGATCTGTGTGCGGATGCGCCATCTTTGAAATTGAAGCAGCTTGCCCATCGGCGTCCCTCCCAGAACCAGTCACGCCCATTATAGCCCATGTAATCCCCTTTTTCAAGCGTGAGAGCCCCGGCGCGGGGCGAAATCCTTCGCGACCCGCGTCGGGGCTCTCCCTGCCGGCAATGAAGCCTCCTGCATTCCCGGGCGCTCACGGCAGCGCTTCAAGCGACACAGACTTCCATGTCACGCAACCACGCCTTTTCATTCAAATTCCCGGGCGACGTCCTCCAACAGCTCCCGGATTGGCAGGTGCTGGGGACAGATCTTCTCGCACTTGCCGCACTTGACGCAGTCGGAGGCCCTGCCGTTGTCCCTCGTCAGAATGTTGTTGTAGTAATAATCCTGGTTCCAGTTATGGAACACCTTCTTCTGGTTCAGGCAGGAGAACAGGTCGGGGATCAGGATCTTCCGGGGACAGTCGTTGTCCAACACGCAGTAGCGGCAGCCGGTGCAGGGGATCATGTGAAGGCGACCGAACACCTCCCGCACGCGGTTCACCGCGTCCAGCTCTTCGGCGTTCAGGGGGCTGAAATCCGCCATAGCGGCGGCGTTGTCCGCCATTTGCGCCATATCGCTCATGCCGGAGAGCACCACGGCGATGTTGGGATGGCTGGCGGCGAAGCGCAGCGCGTAGCTGGCATTGCTGCCGCCGCCCAGCCCGCGCAGGATGGCGTCCGCCTCGTCCGGCAGGTTCACAAGACTCCCGCCCTCCACCGGCTCCATGACGATCACGGACTTGCCGTGCTTTTCGCAGACCTCATACACCCTGCGGGATTCCACCGAGGCATCCTCCCAGTCCAGGTAGTTCAGCTGGATCTGCACCACCTCGATCTGCGGCCAGTCGGTGAGGATGCGGTCCAGCACCTCGGCTTTATCGTGGAAGGAGATGCCGAAGTGCCTCGCCTTTCCCTCGGCCACGAACGCCAACGCCTGCTCATAGGCCTGGCACCGGCGGTACTTCTCGTAGATCGCGGCGTCCTGGGCGTGCATCAGCAGGAAATCGAAATACTCCACCCCGCAGGCCTCCAGCTGCTTGTCCAGCAGCGGGCGGACCTCCTCGGCCCGCTTGAAGAAGTGGGTGGACAGCTTGTCGGTCAGGATATAGCGGCTGCGGTCATAGCGCTTCACGAGGCACTCCCGGAGCGCCGTCTCGCTCTCCCCGGCCAGGTAGCCGTGGGCGGTATCGAAGTAGTTAAAGCCTGCTTCGATGAAGGCGTCCGCCATCCTGCTGAATTCGTCATGGTTCACATGCCCGTCCTTCATGGGCAGGCGCATGCATCCGAAGCCGAAGTTGCCGTGAATCTCGGGAAAAAAATGATTCTGTACCATGCTGTAACCTCCTGTTGTCCTCCAAGGTCCAGGCCATTCAGCCCACGCGACAGGGTCCATGCGGCTTTCCTCTCCGCGTCTCAATCAGGCGTTCTTCCGGCTGGGAGCCTCACTGCTGTTTCGCCCAGGCGGCGACCTTCGCTTCGCTCCTGGCCGCCTCGGCGCCGTGGATGGACAGGCCCGGAGCCACCGTCGCGCCCTTGCAGATCTTCTTCAGTTCCCGCTCGCTGCCGCCCATGCCGCTGCCCTCGTTGGTGCAGAAGGGCACGATCTTCTTGCCGGCCAGGTCGTAGTACTCCAGGAACGTGTACACGCACATCGGCATGGTGCCCCACCAGTTGGGGTATCCCACGAAGATGGTGTCATATCCGTCCAGGGAATCCAGGTAACGCTTCAACTCCGGGCGGGCATGCTGGCGCAGTTCCTCCTTGGCCTCCTCGATGCACACCATGTAGTCCTTGCTGTACTCCCGGACGGTCTCGATCTCAAACAAGTCTCCGCCCACGGCCTTCTGGATGAACTCAGCCACGCGCTCGGTGTTGCCCTTCGCCAGGTCCACGATGCTGCCGTTCCAATAGTTCTGCCCCTTGCGGGAATAGTAGACGATCAGATTTGCCATGGTTATATCCTCCGATTCATTTGATAGTCCAATTATATAAGAGATAATCCCCGGAATCAATTCAAATTCCGGGGATCATCGATAAGCTGAGCTTATTTGAAATGCCGGGCGAGCAGCGCGGAGAATTCCCATTGCAGGGAAGAATCCCTCTCCTCCAGCCAGAAGGCGAACATCTTGCGGGTCACGGGGACTTCGCCCCGCGTCAGCGGCAGCAGCACGGTTCCCGCCGCGGCCATGTCGCGGTCGCAGGGCAGCCAGCCCACGCCCGCCACGGCGTTCATGCAGGCGTCCTCCACGCTGTCCACGAACAGCAGGTCGCCCCGCACCGTCATCACGTCCCGCCAATAGGACGCCTCATTGCCCCGCTGCTCCGGCGAGGTGACGACGATGCACAGCTCATCCCGCAAGTCCTCCAGCGTGACCGAGCCCTGCCGGGCCAGCGGGCTGTCCTGGCGCAGCATGGCGAAAAGCGGCTGGTCGCCCAATTCCTCGTTGACGAAGTGGTCCGCCAGCGCCCGGCGCTGGTCGTTGATCACCATGTCCAGCTGTCCCGCCACGACCTTTTGGAAGATGTCCTCGTGGGTTCCCGACACGAGGGACATCTGCACGTAGGGATGGGACGCCACAAAGTCGCTCACGGCCCCCTGGACGACCTTCCCGCTGAACCCCGTCAGCACGCCGATGCGCAGCTGCTGGCGCTCGCCGGTGCCGATGCGGCGCACCTCGCGGACCGTGGAATCCACCTCCGCCACATGGCGCTTCGCCCTTTGATAGAACCACTGGCCCGCCGGCGTGACGGCAAACCGCCTGCCCCGGCGCTCCAGCAGCTCGACCCCGAGCTCCTCCTCCAGCGCCTTGACCTGCTGGCTGATGGCCGACTGGGAAATATGGCAAACCTCCGCCGCCTCGGAAAAGCTGCCCGCCTCCACGACGGCGATGTAATACCTCATCTGGCGTATCATCCGCGCACCTCCGTCCCCACCTGCCGCGCCCGTTACGCCGGGCGTCCGCCGGCGGCGCTCGATCCTGCGGCATTCCCATGCCATGGCGACGGTGGGTTATCTTTCAAACACCACGCCGCCGGCCTCCGTCGGGTGATCCATGTAGACGATCTCGTTTGCGTTGCTCTTATACCCGAGGAGCATCCGGATGATCAGGATGTCCCCCGCCGCGCCGTCTGCCATGACGATGCCGATGAACAGCAGATCCACGTTCCCGATGGCGATGGCCACAATCATCGGCAGTATTCCGAGGAGGATCAGCGGCATCACGGTTCCGAAAACGTGCTGCGGCTTTTTCAGCGGAACCAGGCACGCGCAGTAGGGCGTCAGCGACGATTTCATGATGCCGAACTCGATGTCCTTGAAGCCGTGCGGCGTGAAGAAGCTCCAGCACACCCCGTGGATCAGCTCGTGCACCACTGTGAGCGCCACGATCGCGACAACGAATATCAGCGGGTTGAACTCAGTGAACGCAATCCTGCGGTTGACGAGATAATACAGCCCGAATCCGACGACGACCAGCGGAATCAGCAGCAGGAAGGCAAACTTGTTGGCCTTGTCCATGCCCACGGTCAAATCGCGTCGGGCGTAGCCCTGGCGAATCATGTCCTCTGAAATCTTCTCAAACCGCTCCAGCCTTCTCTTTTCCGCGTCAGACAGCATTCTGGCCTTGTTTGCCTTGTCCTTCATTTGTTTCTCTCCTCCATGGTTGATTGCTTTGCATATTTCAGCGCAGGTCCCGCAGCGCCGGGAATCCATACGCCCCCTCGGCATTTTCCACGGCGCGGAGGATGGCTTCGCTCATGACCTCCGCCGCAACCGCGCCCACCAGGTCCTGGTCCGCCGCGACTTCCCCGATGGACACGGCATAGATGCTGTCGCCATCGGCGGAGGTGTGCACGGGGTTGATGGACCGGGCGTAGCCGTCGTGGGCCATGCCGGCGATCTTGCACAGCTGCGCCTTGTCGAAGTGGGCGTTTGTGAGCATGACGCCGATCGTGGTGTTGCCGGTGAACTTGTTTTCGACCACGGCATGGCTCTGCCGCATGTACTCGGCGGTGGAGCGCAGGCCGTCCTTCTCCTCGTTCAGCAGGCCCGCGACCTGCCGTCCGGTCTTCCAGTCATAGATATCCCCCAGGGCGTTCACGACCACGACCGCGCCGATTTTCAGCTCGCCGATCTCAACGGCGTAGCTGCCGACGCCGGACTTCATGCAGTAGTCCATCCCGGCGAACTTGCCCACGGTCGCCCCACACCCCGCGCCATGGTTGCCGTCCTGATAGTTCGGCGCCTCCATGGCCAGGCGGGCGGCTTCGTAGCCCATCGCCGCGTCCGGGCGAACGGTTGCGTCCCCCACGGACAGGTCGTAGATGTCCGACTGAGCCACCAGCGGCACCAGCGCATAGCCGGTGTCATAGCCGATGCCCTTTTCCTCAAGATACCGCATCACGCCGTTCGCCGTGCCGAGGCCATAGGCGCTGCCGCCGGCCAGGACGATGCCGTGGATGCTCTGGGCGGCCATCAGCGGGTTGAGCAGCTGGCTCTCCCGGCTGGCGGGGCCGCCGCCGCGCACATCCAGCCCGGCGCGCATGCCCTGCGGCGCGATGAACACCGTGCAGCCCGTCGCGGCTTCGGCATTCTCGGTCTGACCGATGAAGATCGGCCCCACCCCCGTCACCGGGATTTCACGCATGTCAGTGCCTCCTTCCGCAATTCCCTGATCCGGCTCACAGCTCTCCCTCCATCCATTCCCTTGCCCGCTTCAGTATCGGCAGCTCCCGGTTGGCGATGAGCCTGCCCAGCGGGGTGCAGGCCCGCCTTTCGTATTCCGCCGCCGCGTCCTTATAGCCCAGCTTCAGCGTGGACAGGTGGAATTTGTCCATCTCGTCCTCCGTCAAGTGCCGGCTGCCGAAGGATTTCGCGCGGCAGAGGAAGTAGTGGTTGATGTTGTGCCGGTGGATCAGGTTGTAGTAATCGCTCACCACCCCGATCTTCCCGAGGATCTCCACCTCCGCGCCGAGCTCCTCCCGAAGCTCCCGCCGGATCGCCTCCCGCAGGTCCTCGCCGGGTTCGACGCCCCCGCCGGAGGTCTCGATCAGCGTCGCCGCGCCGAATTCGTCGTCCCGGACCGCCCGGACAAAGTAAAAGCTCCCGGCGTCGTCCACCACGATGGCGCGGACGATCTGCCGGTCGTGGTCGGTATAGGTCAGCGGCCACTCCGCATCCCGCAGTTCGATCCTGATCTCTGGCAGCACATTCATTCTGGCCACGCTCCCCTCCGTCCCGCCGTCGGCGGTTTGATCCGCCGCAGGCTCCCGAATCACCCGTATCCACAGGCGTTCCGCGGGCCCGCTGTTCCTGTTTATTTTACCGTAAACCGCACCTCCGTTCAACGACGCCATTGTTCCATAAAAAAATATTATGCATATGATTCCTACAATAACCGCGAGCGGAGACTCCAAAGGCGTTGGCTGTGCAATCCGACGCAATAAACGCCGTGCCCAGCATGAGCGGAGCGGGGACAGCCGTATCCGACGGGCGCATCCATCGAGAAAACGCGAACAACCAAATTATCACGCTGAATAATGACGGAATAATCACTTTTTCTTGCTATCCATGACGCTGATATGTTATAATAAAAGATGGAGTATTACGTGAATTCGCCCCGGAGGTGAGAGATCGTGAGCATCGTCATGCACATTGAGACAGACGTGCTCTGCCTGCTCCTGCTGTGCGCCATCTCCTACCAGAGCCTGCGCAGCGTCAACCAGCAGACCAACCGCCTGCTCTTCCGGCGCACGGTCTACGGCGTCATCGCCGCCCTGGGGCTGGACATGCTCCGCGCGCTCATCGACGGCAGGGTCTTTCCCGTCGCGGTTCCGCTGAACCGGGTCCTGAATATGCTGTACCTGGACGCCGGAATCCTGCTGGTGTGCGCCTGGCACCTCTACGTGCTGGAGCGGCTGCGCGTCTCCATCAGGCGACGGAGAATCGCCCTGATGATGTGCCCCGCGGCCATTTTCGTCGCGCTCAACTTTGCCTCCCTGTGGACGGAATGGGTGTTCGGCATCACCGACGGCAACCTCTTCTTCCGCGGCAGGCTCTTCTGGATCCACCCGGCGCTGCTGCTGGGCGTGATGTTCGCCTCCCTCGTGCGCATCCACATCGCCCGCGCGACGAAGGGCAGCGGCGTCGACCGCCGACAGGCCTTCAAGTTTACGAGCTTGTTCCTCATCCCCATCGCCGGCACGCTGCTCTCGCTGCCCTTTCCCGAGCTGTCCGGCATGTGGTCCTGCGCCACCGTCGCCATCGTACTGCTGTACATGAACGACCAGGAGCGCGAGATCCTGCGCGACGGCCTCACCGGGCTGAACAACCGCAAGACGCTGGCCGCGGCCTTCGCCGATTACACGCGGCGCGTCACGTCGGAGGAGAGCATCTATCTGTTCATGCTGGACCTGGACGACTTCAAGCGCATCAACGACACCCTGGGCCACCCCACGGGCGACGAGGCGCTGATGACCGCGGCCCGGGTGCTCAAGCGCTCCTGCGTCGGCATCCACGCCATCATCGCCCGCTACGGCGGGGACGAGTTCGTGGTCATGGGCTTCTTCGCCGGCGAGGAAGCCGTCGAGGCCTTCAAGGAGAAGGTCAGAAGCAACTTCGAGGCCTGCAACGCCGAGGAGGGCCTCCCCTACCACCTGGCGGCCAGCATCGGCTGCGCCCGCTACCACGCGCCGCAGACCCTGACGGAACTGATGGCCCGCGCCGACGAAGCCCTGTATGTCGACAAGCAGCAGCGGCACGCCAGGGCGTAGCGCCGCGAAGCCCCTGCCTTGAACGGGCGATTGCCGGCGCGCCCCTGCCGGCGCGCCGGAAGGCCTTTCCATTTCCCGCCTGTGTCCATTTCCCGAAAACAACTGGCCCGGACGAGCACATTCCACGCTCGTCCGGGCCAGTTTTCCATGCAGGCATCAGATGCCCGCGGTCTTGATGATGAACTGGGTCACGCCGCTCTTGCCCTCGGCAATGCCGGAGAAGCTGTCGTAGCCCTTGGCCAGGTCGATCATCGCCTCCGCGCGATCCGCAAGGCCCTTAATGTCGCTGTCCAGGTAGCCGGTCAGCTTCTGGATGGCCTCGTCGTTGAACTGGTACAGGCCGTCCTTCAGGTCGCCCGCGCCATCATACAGTTTGTTCACACCGTCCACCAGGTCGCTGGTGCCGTCGTACAGCTCCTTCGCGCCGTCGTCCAGCTTCTGAGCGCCGTCCTTCAGGTCGCCCGCGCCGTCGTCCAGCTTCTGGGCGCCGTCCGCCAGTTTGTCGGTGCCGTCGCTCAGCTTAACGCTGCCGTCGGACAGCTCCTTCGCGCCGTCCTTGGCGGTACCCACGGCGTCGGTGTAGTCCAGCACGCCCTGGTAGAACTTGTTCACGTCCTCCAGACTCTCCAGCAGGTCAGCCAGGGAGCGATAGGCCTCGCCGTCCCGGCCGTTCTCCTCCAGCGCCTCGGCCACGCCGTTCAGGTAGGCGGACTTCGTCTTCTGGTCGGCGATGTTCTCCGCGATGATCCCCTGCACCTTGCCGCTGCGCATCTGCTCGTCGATGGCCTGGCGGATCTGCTTCTTCACCTCGTCGCTGTGCAGCTGCTCCTGGATGTTCTGGTCGATCAGCGCCTTGACCTCCTGGGAGTCCATCTGCTTTTCGATCTCCGCCGCCACCAGCTGGGCGACATTGTCGGAATCCATCTGCTTTTCGCATTCGGCCTCGATCATGGCCCGAACCTCGTCGGTCTGCAGCTGCTTGTCGGTTTCGCTGTCGATGGTCGCCCGGATCTCATCGGATTCCATCTGGGCCTGATAAGCCGCTTCGATCTGCTGCTTCACGTCCTCGGACTGCATCTGCTGCTCGATCAGCGCCGCGATCTCTGCCTCGGACAGGTTCGCGATGCGATCCCGGATCTGCTGCTCGGCGGCGGCCTTCACCTGCTCCCGGACCTTTTCCTCGGCGGCAGCCTCGGCCTGGCTCCGCAGGGCGGGGTCGCTCATCTTCTCCGCGACCGTCCCGTTGATGGCCGCCCGGACATCCTCGGAATTCATCTGGGCCTTCACGGCCTCGTCGATCTTCGCCTGGACGTCCGCGGTCTGCATCTGCCTGTCGATCTCGGCCTCGATCATGGCCTTGACCTCATCGGAGGCCATCCGCTGGCGGGTCAGCTCGTCCACCTTCGCGTCCAGGTCCTCGCCTTCCGCGTAGGCCGTCGGGATCAGCGCGTTCAGAGCGCTGCGCTCGGCGTCCTCCACATTATCGGAGACTTCCTCGGCGTTCCCGTTGGCTTCGCCCGCAAGCGTTTCTCCGGAAGGGGCTTCATCGGTCGCTTCCTCGTTGGAATCGGCTTCGTTGGACGCTTCTTCGTTGGAAGCGGCCTCGTCGGACGCGGCTGCATTGGCCTGCCCGTTCACGTCGTTACCATTCTGATCGCCATTCTGTTCGGTCCCGCCGGCCTGCTGCGCGTTCGCGTCGCCGGACTGACCGCCCTCGCCGGGCTGGCCGCCTTCGCCGGACTGGCCGCCCTCGCCGGACTGACCGCCCTCGCCGGACTGACCGCCCTCGCCGGACTGGCCGCCCTCGCCGGGCTGACCGCCTTCACCGGACTGACCGCCCTCGCCGGTTTCGCCGCCCTGCTGCGCGGCCTTCTCGACCTCGGCCTTCACGGCGGCGCGCACCTGTGCCTCCACGACGGGCGTCACCTGCTCGCGGACCTGTGAGCGCACCACCGCGGTCACCTGCTCGCGGACGCCGCTCTCGTAGGCCTGCTCCACCTGCGGGCGGATCGCCTGGTCCAGCTGCTGGTCAATCATGCCCTTCACGGTATCCGACGCCATCTGCTCGGCCACCGCAGCTTCGATCTGCGCCTGCACGTCGGAGGTCTGCATCTGTTCCGCCACCTTGGCGTTCACAGTCGCCGCGTCGGGATTGCGCACGGCGCTCTCCACCTTCTGGCGGGCGGCGGCCTCCACGGCCTCGCGCACCTTCTGGGCCACCACTTGCTCCACCTGCGGGCGAACCTGCTCGCGGGCGCCGGCCTCCACCTGCTGGCGCACCAGGTCGGAAGCGCCGGCCTCCACCTGTTCGCGCACCTTTTCACGGGCCGCCTCACGCACGGCCTTTTCGACCTTCTGCTTTGCCGCCGCGTTCACCTGCCGCACGACCTCGTCGCGCACCGCCGCGCGGACCTTCTCCTCCAGCTGCCTGTCGGCCTGCTCGTACACGTAATCCTCGACCTTGTCCAGCAGCTCCTGCTCCAGGCGCTCGATCTCGCTCTCGTAGTTCTGCACCGTCAGCGTCCGCACCTGGATGCCCAGCTTCGCGAAGTCGGCCTTCTTCTCGGCCAGGCCCTCGTTGGCCGTGTCCAGTATGGCTTCGAAGATCTTCTTCGCGCCGTCCCGCAGGTCGCCGCTGTTGGCGTCGATCTCCTCAAGGCCGTCGGAGAGCTTCTCCGCGCCGTCCTTCAGGTCCCCGGCGCCATCCTTCAGGTCGTTCGCGCCGCTCAGCAGGTCCTCGGTGCCGCCCTTCAGGTCCCCGGCGCCGTCCAGCAGGTCGCCGGTGCCGTCCTTCAGCTTCCCGGCGCCTTCATGCAGGTCGTCCGCGCCGTCCTTAAGCTCGCCGGTGCCGTCGTACAGGGCGTCAATGCCGTCCAGGATCTGGTCCACGGCGTCGTTCAGTTCGGTGCTGACATTGTCCAGGTCCACGTCCTCGGGCACCAGGCTGTCCCGGTCGCCCTCCCGCAGGTTGAACACGGAGTTGGTCGCCAGCGTGTAGCTGCCGGAGCTGGCGTAGTTCACCACGTCCGCGGTGATGGTCGCCGTCTCGGGGATGTTCACGTCCACGTCCTCATAGGCATCCAGGTCCAGCGCCTCGCGCACGCCGGGCAGGCCGAAGCACACGGCCGCCTTCAGATTGCCGGCGTCGATCACCTTGCCGTTGGTGATCTCCACGTTGCTGTAGACGTCGGGGTCCAGCAGCATCACCGTGGCCATCAGGAAGGGCACCGGCATCTCGACGCTCTCCCCGGAGACCTCCGCCTGCCTGCGCTCACTGGCGCTGTATCGGATGTCGATCTGCAGATGGCCGCTCTTGCCCGCCAGCGCCTCCGGCGCGCAGGGCTCGCCGTCCAGGCTGTAGCTGAGCTCCACGCCCACCGGCAGCGGCGCGTCCGTGGTGCCCTCGTAGCTGATGTCCGCGCCGTTCGCGTGCCACACCAGTATGCCGTTCTCCACGGAGAAGGCCTCCTCGCCGCCCACGTTGCGGATGTCGTCCAGGGTGCTGACGTCCGTCAGCACGTCCGCGCCGTCCGGGTTGTACAGGCGCTCGCTGACCACCACGCGGTCGGGGCTGCCGGCGGCGTCGGCCATCACGAACACGGTCTCCTTCTTGTCCTCCGCCAGCGCCGGAAGTACCGCGCAGGCGGCCATCATCATGGCGATAACCATGGAAATACTGCGCATCAGTTTGCTCTTCATATATATACTTCCTCTCCGATCGTCTATTCCTTGACCTTCATGCCCAGCGTGGTGTGCCGCACCAGCCCGTCGCACAGCATCAGCAGCGACGGCAGGAGCAGCAGCACGCACACCATGCTGATCAGCGCACCGCGGGCCAGCAGCATGCAGATGGACCTGATGATGTCGATGTCCGAATACATCGCCACGCCGAAGGTGGCCGCGAACAGGCCCATGCCGCTGACGATGATGGACGGCGTGGAGGTGCTCAGGGCGATGCTCACCGCCTCCCGCTTGCCCTTGCCGGAGACGCGCTCCTCCTTGTAGCGGGTGGTCATCAGTATGGCGTAGTCCACCGTGGCCCCCAGCTGGATCGTGCTGATGCAGATCGGCGCGATGAAGGGCAGGCTCTGGTGCAGGTAGTGGGAAATGCCCAGGTTGATGAATATGGCCAGCTCGATGACCGCGATCAGCAGGAACGGCAGGCTCAGGCTGCGCTCCACCAGCAGTATGATGACGAATATCGCGGCGATGGAGACCGTGTTGACCACCTGGAAGTCGTGGTCGGTGATCTCGATCATGTCCTTCATGCAGGGCGCCTCGCCGATCAGCATGCCGTTCGGGTCATAGCGCTTCAATATCGCGTTCAGGGCGTCGATCTGGTCGTTGACCTCGTCGCTGGCCACGGCGTACTCGGAGTTGACCAGCAGCATCTCCAGCTTTTCGCTTCGGAGCATCTCCAGCACGGACTGGGGCAGCATCTCCCGGGGCACCGTGGAGCCGATCACCGACTCCAGGCCCAGCACGTACTTGACGCCGTCCACAGCCTCCATCTCGTCGATCATTTCCACGACGTCCTTCTCCGGGGTGTCCGCGTCCAGCAGCAGCATGTGGGTGCTGGCGATGTCGAAGGTATCCGACAGCTTGTTCTGGGCGATCACATAGGCCATGTCCTCCGGCAGCGTCGCCCCCAGGTTGTAGTAGACCTCGCTATTGGCCCGGGTGTAGCTGTCGTAGGCGGGCACCAGCACCAGCGCGAACAGGATCAGCAGGATCGGGAAGACCTTGACGACGCCCTTGGCGAAGCCGGCCATGTCCGGCAGCAGGCTGCGGTGGCGGGTCTTCTGCAGGGGCTTGTCCAGCAGCAGGATCAGGGACGGCAGGATGGTCACACAGCCGATGACGCCCAGCAGCACGCCCTTCGCCATCACCAGGCCCAGGTCGCGGCCCAGGGTGAAGCTCATGAAGCACAGGGCGATGAAGCCCGCCACCGTGGTGATGGAGCTGCCGATCACGCTGGTCAGCGTCTCCCGGATAGCCGCCGCCATGGCCTCCAGCCGGTCGGGCTGGTTGGCCAGCTGCTCGTTGTAGCTGTGCCACAGGAAGATGGAGTAGTCCATCGTCACGGCCAGCTGCAGCACCGCCGACAGCGCCTTGGTGATATAGGAGATCTCCCCCAGGAAGTAGTTGCTGCCCAGGTTGTAGAGGATCGCCATGCCGATGGAGGCCAGGAACACGAAGGGCACCAGCCAGCCGTCGAGGAACAGCACCATGGCCGCGCAGGCCAGCGCCACGGCGATGCCCACGTAGATGGGTTCCTCCCGCTCGCACAGGTCCCGCAGGTCGATGACCATGGCGGTCATGCCCGCGACGAAGCACTGGCGGCCGGTGATCCGCCGGATCTCCTGAAAGGCCTCGATGGTGCCCTCCTCGGAGGTGGTGCCGTCGAAGAACACCGCCATCATGGTGGCGTCCCCGGCGTTGAAGGCGTCGTACACCTTCTTGGGCAGCATCTCCTTGGGGATGGCGGCGTCCAGGAAGCTGGTGTACCAGATGACCGATTCCACGTGGTCCACGGTCTCCAGCTTCTCCTTCAGCGCCTGCACGTCCTCGTCGGCCATGCCCTCGATGACGATGAACGAGAAGGCGCCCTTGCCGAACTGCTCCATCAGCTCGTCCTGCCCCACCATCGTGTCGATGTCCGAGGGCAGGTAGGTCAGCATGTCATAGTTGATCCGCGTGGCCGCCATGCCCAGCACCGACGGGATCATCAGCAGGATCGCGACGATCAGTATCAGCGCGCGGTACTTGACCACAGCCCTTGAAAAACGCATTGGCTCACAGCCTCCTTCGGGAATCCATAAAAGACTTCGGTTTGTTTATATCAATTTGCCCTCGATGCGCTGCCGGTCGACGATCTTCACGGCGCACACTCCGACGCACAGGTTCAGCAGGCCCTCGGCCAGCAGCGCCAGCCCCAGCAGCACCGTCAGCGCCTGCGCCGCCTGGGCGGGCCGCAGCGCCAGCGCCGCGCCGAACCCCGCCGTCACCACGGCCAGGACGAGGATCAGCCACCAGCGCTCCAGGCCGAAGCGCCGGGCGTCCAGCGCGATCTGGACCTTGAAGAGCCCGTCCGTGATGGTCTCCACACCCATGATCACGCACAGGGCATTGATGGCGGTGGAGGGCATGATGAGGATCAGCGCCCCCAGCACGATCAGCAGCGCGCCAAAGGCCAGGTCAAACTGAAACGCCAGGCGGTAGAGATCCCGGGAGAAATAGCCGATCAGCTTGACGCCGCCGTAGGCGATCAGCACCACGGCAAGCAGCGTGCCCATCAGCGACACGGACAGGCCGGGGTTCGCTACCAGCAGTCCGCCCAGGCCGCACAGCACCGCGGACAGGACGATGTAGCCCGCCTTGGCGGCGCGGATCAGATTCACAGAACGCATGTCAGGATGCCTCCTCTCGTTTGCACAATGCAGTATATCAAAGGAAGGTGTGGAAGAAAATGGACAAAACCGGCCCGATGTCACGATTTTGGGCACTCGGCCGCTTTTGCCCAAAAATGGATTGTCGGCGCGATCCATCGGAACCCGCCGACGAGAAAAGCGTTTCCACTTTTCCAATTATCTGCATAAAGAAAAACCGCCGCATACCCGCGGCGGGAGACCAATTGTCAATATGATAATGAAGAAACTGTCGTCTCGACTCCACTTCGTGTCCAGCGTCGTACAGACCATAGTCTATTTTATAGAACTGTGCCCATTATTGCAGACTTCAGTCTGTTTTAAATCAATTCAGACCGTACCCTTCCCGGCTTCGGTCGAATAGCTCCTCCGTCATGCCCCGACGCAGCTCGCACACCCTCAGAAAGCGGTCGTACAGCTCGGGGCTCATGCCGTGGTTCAGCCAGTTGATGATGTGCCCCAGGCACTCGCACTTGTAGGCGTCGATGATGGCGAGGCGGTCCTGCTCGCAGATGGGCTTCCTCTCGGCGACACCGTCGATGAACACCGTCACCACGTATTCGCAGATCTCCAGCAGGTAGCGCTCGTAGACCTCCCGATTGGGGGAGTTGTAGATGTGCAGCACGGCCCGCTTGTGGTCCATCATCAGCTTCGTCGCCGCCTCGATGCACTCCTCCAGCGAGGAGATGCCGGGGTGGCTCTGCATGATCCGGTCAGCCTCGTCCCTGACGATGGCCTCCACCAGGTCAGGCATGTCGGAAAAGTGATAGTAGAAGGTGTTTCGGTTGATGCCGCATGCCTCCACGATGTCCTTGACGGAGATCTTGTTCAGCGGCCGCTCGTCCAGCAGCCTGATAAAGGATTCCATGATCGACTTGCGCGTTAGTGCCGACATTCTGCGCCTCCACGGTTGAAAATACTTCCCCTGATCTTCATTATAGTCCCGGAGGCCCGCCGCCTCAATCAAGGCATTTGGGCAATCCCGTTAACTTCCGGGCGAAGAACTGTGGCGATTCCCTACTTCTCCAGCCGCACCACGGGCAGGTCCCACCGAAAGTGGGAGGAGCAGATGCGGATGACCACCGTCACCGCCGTGCCCGCGATCATCGACACCAGCGCCGGCAGTGCCGTCTGGCGGATGCCATAGTAGACCAGGCTCCCGGCGATGACCGCCACGGCGTAGATGCGCTTGTGCAGCACCGCGGGCACGGTCCGGCTGAACACGTCCCGCAGGATGCCTCCGCCCACGCCGGTGGTCATGCCCATGAACACGCAGAGGAACAGGTTATCCCCGTGCCCCGCGGTCATGGCCGCCTCCACGCCCAGCACGCCGAACACGCCCAGCCCGATGGCGTCCACCAGGTTGATGGCGTGGTCCAGCTGCAGGTAGTGTCGCTTGTACTGGTTCTTGCGCAGCCAGGCGAACAGGAACACCACGATCGCCGTCACCGCCGCGACGGCCACGAAGATCGAGTTCCGAAACGCGCCGGGCGGCGTGATGCCCAGGAACAGGTCGCGCACGATGCCGCCCCCCACGGCGGCGGTGATGCCCAGGAACAGCACGCCGAAGAGGTCCAGCTCCCGATCAATGGCCATCATCGCGCCGGAGGCCGCGAAGGCGACGGTGCCCACGATCTCCGCGACGTGCAGCATGGCTTCCAGCCAGTCGAGCATTGCAAATCACTTCTCCCCCCACATGATACCTGCATTATACAGCATATTCCGCCATTTATCCAGTGTTTTCGCATCACGGCGCAAACGGAACAGTTTTATGCTCATTTTTCGACATTTGCGCCGGTTTTTTCGCCCATTCGATTGACACAGGGCCTTAACAATGTTAAAATATGGTCAAGCCGGCATGAGCCGGACAATAAAAGGGGGAGACAAAAATGACAGGCGTACCTCTCATAATCGCATTCGTGGTCGCAATCGTAATCATGATTCTCCTGATCTCGAAGCTCAAGGTTCATCCCTTCCTTTCGATCATGGGAATCTCCCTGCTGCTTGCCGTACTGGCGGGCATCCCGCTGACCCAGATCCCCGGCATCATCGGCGCCGGCTTCTCCGGCACCTTCACCTCCATCGGCATCGTCATCATCCTCGGTGCCTTCATCGGCTCCGTCCTTGAAAAGACCGGCGCGGCCCTGAAGCTGGCCGACATGGTCATCTCCCTGGTGGGCGAGAAGAACCCCGAGCTGGCCATCGAGCTGATGGGCTGGGTGGTCTCCATCCCGGTGTTCTGCGACAGCGGCTTCGTCATCCTGAACCCGATCCGCAAGGCGCTGGTCAAGCGCACGGGCACCTCCAGCGTCGCCATGACGGTGTGCCTGTCCTGCGGCCTGTACATCGCCCACGTGTTCATCCCGCCGACGCCCGGCCCCATCGCCGCGGCGCAGACCCTGGGCGTGGGTGAAAACCTGCTGCTGGTCATGGGCATGGGCGTGCTGTGCTCCGTGCTGCCGCTGATCGCCGGCCTGATCTACGCGAAGATGGTGGGCAAGAAGATCAAGAGCGCCGACGAGAAGACGCAGACCGGCGAGGTCGTCAAGACCTATGAAGAGCTGAAGGCCGAGTACGGCAAGCTGCCCGGCGGCCTGAACGCCATCGCCCCGCTGGTGGTCCCGATCCTGCTGATGGCCATTTCCTCTGTGGTCTCCATGGCCAAGTGGACCGGCTGGCTGGCCGACTTCTTCACCTTCCTGGGCACCCCGATCATGGCTCTGGCCGTCGGCACCGTGCTGGCGATCATCCAGCTGCTAGGCGCGGGCAAGAAGGGCGAGTTCTACGACCTGACCAACGACACGCTGAAGACCGTGGGCCCGATCCTGTTCGTCACCGCGGCGGGCGGCGTGCTGGGCAAGGTCATCTCCTCTTCCGACATGGTCAACTTCATCACCGAGCACGCCTCCGTGCTGCAGGCCATGGGCATCTTCTTCCCGTTCCTGCTGGCCGCCATCCTCAAGAGCGCGCAGGGCTCCTCCACGGTGGCCATCACCACCACGGCGGGCATCGTCGCGCCGCTGCTGGGCGTGCTGGGCTTCACCACCCCGGTGGAGATCTCCCTGGTGGTCATGGCCATCGGCGCCGGCGCCATGACGGTCTCCCACGCCAACGACTCCTACTTCTGGGTGGTCACCAACTTCGGTGAGATGACCCCCGAGGAGGGCTACAAGACCCAGACGCTGATGACCCTGATCATCGGCATCGCGGCCATGGTGGAGATCTTCATCCTGAACCTGATCTTCTGATACCCTATATCTTGACGAATTGAGAAATACAGAATGCCGCTGCCGCGTTTATGCCTGAACGCGGCAGCAGCAAACTCAAATTCTCAATTCCCAATTCTCAATTCTCAATTCCAAAGTCCATCTTTCCCCTGCAACCATTTGTAAACGGAGGTTCGACAATGAATCAGCTTCTGCGCGAGCACGCCGACCAGATCATCCGCGAATCCATCGCCGCCGTACAGCCCGACGCTGCCGTGCAGCGCGCCCTGTCCGGCAGGGAATTTCCCGGCCGCGTGCTGCTGGTCGCCGCGGGCAAGGCCGCCTGGCAGATGGCCAAGGCCGCTTCCGACTGCCTGGGCGACAGGATCGAGAAGGGCGTCGTGGTCACCAAGTACGACCACGTGATGGGCCCCATCGCCAACTACGACTGCTATGAGGCGGGCCATCCCGTGCCGGATGAGAATTCCTTCCGGGGCACCCAGGCCGCGCTGGACCTGGTCTCGGACCTGTCCGCCGAGGACACCGTGCTGTTCCTGCTGTCCGGCGGCGGCAGCGCGCTGTTTGAAAAGCCCCTGGTTCCCGCCGAGGAGCTCCAGGACATCACCGGCCAGCTGCTGGCCTGCGGCGCGGACATCGTGGAGATCAACACCATCCGCAAGCGCCTGTCCCAGGTCAAGGGCGGCCGCTTCGCCCAGCTGTGCTGGCCCGCGAAGGTGGAGGCCGTGATCCTCTCCGACATACTGGGCGACCCGCTGGACATGATCGCCTCCGGCCCCGCCTGCCCGGACTCCTCCACCGCCGAGGACGCCTGGCGCATCGCCGACAAGTACCAGCTGCGCATGTCCGAGGCGGCCCGCCGCCTGCTGGACGTGGAGACGCCCAAGTCCCTGGAAAACGTGAACACGCAGATCAACGGCAGCGTCCGCGAGCTGTGCGCCGCCGCCGCCAAGACCTGCGCGCGGCTGGGCTATGAGCCGATCATGCTCACCGACCAGCTGTGCTGCCAGGCCCGGGAAGCCGGCAGCTTCATGGCCTCCATCCTCAAGACCCACGCGGGCGACGGCAAGAGCCTCGCCTTCATCGCCGGCGGCGAGACGGTGGTCAAGCTCACCGGCAAGGGCAAGGGCGGCCGCAACCAGGAGCTGGCTCTCTCCGCCGCCGCGGGCATCGCCGGCCTCTCCGGCGCGGCGGTGTTCTCCGTGGGCAGCGACGGCACCGACGGCCCCACCGACGCCGCGGGCGGCTATGCCGATGGCGACACCTGCGCCGCGCTGAAGGCCGAGGGCATCGCCATCGACGACGTGCTCCAGGACAACGACGCCTACCACGCCCTGCAAAAGACCGGCGGCCTGGTGTTCACCGGTCCCACCGGCACCAACGTCAACGACGTGGCTGTGGCGCTGCTGAAGGCGTAAGAACTCCACTGAGCAGAACATGATACGCAAATCCCCGGCGCATGCACGCCGGGGATCGCTTTATATTACTTGATTTTCAACGAATCAAATCAGATGTCCAGCAGGTCGCTGTAGGCCTTGAGCGCGCCGTCGGTGTCGTGGGCCAGCACCCGCTTGGCCAGCACCTTGCCCAGCTGCACGCCCTCCTGGTCGAAGGAGTTCACGTTCCAGCAGAAGCCCTGGAACATCACCTTGTTCTCGAAGTGGGCCAGCAGCGCGCCGAGGGCCTCGGGGGTCAGCTGGTCGCCGATGATGATGCTGGAGGGACGGTTGCCGGCGAAGGCCTTGTTGGGGTTGTCGTCCTTCTTGCCGCAGGCGAAGGCCATGATCTGGGCGGCCACGTTGGCGCACAGCTTCTGCTGGCTGGTGCTGCCCTGGATGTCCACGTCCATGCCGGCCTGGTTCTTCTTGAAGCCCACGAACTGCAGCGGCACGATGTCGGTGCCCTGGTGCAGCAGCTGATAGAAGCTGTGCTGGCCGTTGGTGCCGGGCTCGCCGAAGATGACGGGGCCGGTGGCGTAGTCCACGGGCTCGCCGAAGCGGTTGACGGACTTGCCGTTGGACTCCATGTCCAGCTGCTGGAGGTGGGCCGGGAAGCGGCTCAGCGCCTGGGAATAGGGCAGCACGGCGGTGGAGGGCCAGCCCTGCACGTTGCGCTCGTACACGCCGATCAGCGCGTCCAGCATGGCGGCGTTCTTCATCGGGTCGGGCTCGGTGGCCAGCTTGTCGGCCTCGGCCGCGCCGTTCAGGAAGCGCTCGAACACCTCGGGGCCAAAGGCCAGGGACAGCACCACGCCGCCCACGCAGGAGGTGGAGGAATAGCGGCCGCCGATGAAGTCGTCCATGAAGAAGGCGGCCAGGTAATCGCTGGACTTGGCCAGCGGGGAGGTCTCGCTGGTGACGGCCACCATGTGCTTGGACGCGTCCAGACCGGCATTCTTCAGCGCGTCCTTCACGAAGGCCTCATTGGTCAAGGTCTCAAGCGTGGTGCCGGACTTGGACACCAGCACGAACAGCGAGCGGGACACGTCGATGCTCTTCAGCACCGCCGCGGCGTCGTCGGGATCGACGTTGCTGATGAACCGCGCTTCCATCTTCGCGCAGCCGTTCTGCTTCGCCCACTGCTCCAGGGCCAGGTACATGGCGCGGGGGCCGAGGTCGCTGCCGCCGATGCCGATCTGCACCACGGTGGTGAACTTCTCGCCCTTGGCGTTGGTGATCTCGCCGGCATGCACCTTCCGGGCGAAATCGGCGGCCTTCTTCTGCTGCGCCGCGTAGAATTCGCGCTTGTTCACGCCGTCGGCCATGACGTCGTCGCCCAGCTGGCCGCGGGTCAGCTGGTGGAGCACCAGGCGCTTCTCGCCGGTGTTGATGACTTCGCCGTTGTACAGCGCGGCGAACTTGTCGGTCAGCTGGGCCTCCTGGGCCAGCTCGGCCAGCGCGGCGAGGACATCGCCGTCCACGGCCTTGGCGGCATAGTTGTAGGTCAGCCCGCCCGCCATGGGCACGCTGTACTCCGCCACGCGCTTCGCGCCGGATTCACCGGCCATCGCGTCGGACAGCTTGACGTGGTTCTTCAGGCCGGACAGCTTTTCATAGGCCTTCAGGGTGTCCAGGTTCTTCCAAGATATCATGGGTCATACTCCCTTTCTCACGCTGCGCAGCAGCTCGGTTATTCTCTTTGGTTGGGACAGCTTATGCCTCCCTGGGGTCCTCCGGCGCGGGCTCTTCCGGCGCCTCGGTCTCAAACACCTCGGACAGCTCCTCGGCGGTCGGGCCCTCGAAGATCTCCTCGGCCTTCTCCTCGGCTTCCTTCGCGGGTTCCGCCGCGGCGGCCTCGCCGGCTTCCTTCGCGGCGGCGACGCCCTGCTCGATCACGCCCTGCACCTTCTTGGCGACGGTGAGCACGCTCTCCCCCACCTTTTCAAGGGCTTCCTTCGCCTCGTCGGAGACGACCTTGGCTTCCTCGGCGGGCTTCTCGGCGGCTTCCTTCGCGGCGGCCGCGTTCTCCTTGGCCTGCTCGAACACGCCCTGCACCTTCTCGGCCAGGCTGCGCACATTCGCGCCCACGGCCTCCAGCACGTCCTTGGCGGCACTTTCAGTCTTGTCGGCGGCGGCCTGGGCCTCGTCGGCGACGCCCTTCAGGGCGTCCGCGGCGTCTTCCTTCGCCTCGGCGGCCTTCTCCTCCACCTTGGCGTACTTGCTCTGGATGTAATCATGTATGGAATCGGTGCCCGTCGCGGCGCTGCGGATCTCCTTCACCTGGTCGGAGACCTCCTGGGAGAGCTCGTTGCGGATCTCTTTTTTCCGCGCCTCCTCCGGCTTGACCTCGGGCTTGGCCTTCTCGATCAACTCCCGCGCGCCGTCGGCGACCTTGTCAAAGGTCTCCTCCACCGCCGGCTTCGCCTTTTCGTACAGGTCCTTCGCGCCGTCAACGGCCTTCTCGCCGATGTCCTGCAGCTTGGAGACCACCTTGTTCAGACCGTCCATCATGCCTGCCATGTCGATTCCTCCTCATTTTATAGCTTATCACAATTATAACATGAATGCCTCCGCAATGCAAGGACATAAGTCCGCGAGGCGCGCGAATCCGGCCTTCGGCCGCGCCGTCAGGGCTGGATCAGGCTCTCCAGCGTCTCGAACAGCGCGTCAGGCTCCACGGGCTTGCTGAGGTGGGCGTTCAAGCCGGCCTGCATGCTGCGCTGGACGTCCTCGTCGAAGGCGTTGGCGGTCAGCGCCACGATGGGAATGGTCCCGGCGTCCTCGCGGGGCAGCTCCCGGATGTGCCGCGTGGCTTCCAGGCCGTCCATCACGGGCATGCGCATGTCCATCAGTATGGCATCGAAGTACCCGGGCGGGTTCCCGGCGAAGCGCTCCACTGCCAGCTTGCCGTTCTCCACGTGCTCCACAGTGATCTGGCGCATGGAGAGCACCATCGCCATGATCTCGGCGTTGACCTTCACGTCCTCCGCCAGCAGGATTCGCCGCCCCTCCAGGCTGGCCTTCTTCGCGCGGGGCGCGTGGCTCTTTTCCCGGAACGCCTTCCTGAACTCATCCATCACGCTGGCGGCGAACAGCGGCTTGGGCACGAAGGTGTCCACGCCGGCCGCCTGGGCCTCGTCGGCCACGTCGTCCCAGTTGAAGGAGGTGAGGATGATGATGGCCGTCTCGTCGCCGATGAGCGAGCGAATCCGCCGGGTGGTCTCGACGCCGTCCATCCCGGGCATCCGCCAGTCCACCAGGATCAGGTTGTAGGGCTCCCGGCGGGCGAGGCGCACGCCGACCATCTCCAGGGCCTCCTGGCCGGAGCCGGCCGCGTCGCAGTGGATGCCCAGCTGGCCAAGCACCAGCTTGGCGTGCTCGCAGGCCACCGGGTCGTCATCGATCACCAGCACGGACATGTCCTGGGGCCGCAGGTCGCCGGCGTCGGCGCTCTCCTCCTTGCGGTCGGAGTCCGTCAGCGTCAGCGTGACCACGAAGGTAGTGCCGACGCCCTTCTCGCTTTTGACCTCGATCCGGCCGTTCATCAGCTCCACCAGGCTCTTGGTGATGGGCATGCCCAGGCCGGTGCTGCCGTACTTGTTGGTGGAGGAGGAATCCTCCTGGCTGAAGGCGTCGAAGATCTTCGGCAGGTACTCCTTGCTCATGCCGATGCCGGTGTCGCTGATGGTGAAGCGCAGCGTGGACTTGCCGTCGAAGCGCGCCACCTCCTCCACCACGAAGGACACCTTGCCGCCCTGGGGCGTGAACTTCACGGCGTTGCCCAGTATGTTAATCATGATCTGGCGCAGCTTCATGTCGTCGCCGATGTAGAAGTCGTCCACGCGCCCGTTGACGCGGCATTCGTAGCTCAGGCCCTTGTCCCGGCACTGGCCGCCGATGATAGTGTTCACCTGCTCGAAGGCCTTGGCGAAGGAGAACTCCCCGATGTTCAGGGCCATCCGCCCGGATTCGATGCGGGACATGTCCAGTATGTCGTTGATGATGCTCAGCAGGTGCTGGGCGGAGGCGCCGATCTTCTCCAGCTGCTCCCGGGTCTTTTCGGGGATCTCCTGATCGTTCAGCGCGATGTTGTCCAGGCCGATGATGGCGTTCATCGGCGTGCGGATCTCGTGGCTCATGTTGGACAGGAAGGCGGTCTTGGCCTTGTTGGCATCCTCCGCGGCAGCGAGGGCTTCCTTCAACGCCTGGGTCTGGGCCAGGGCCCGGCGGGTCTCGGCGTCCACGTCAGAAAAGCACATGCTCACGGCGTGCACCATGTGGTCGTCCCGATCCTCCGGGTGGCGGACGCCGGCGAAGCGCACCATCTCATAGGCCTGCTTGCCGTCGCGGTTCACCATGTAGCGGAAGGAGATGACCCGCTCCTCCTTGAGCCCCTCGCGGATGGCGTCCGGCTGGATGAAGTCCAGGAACGCCTGCCGGTACTGTTCTGTGATATACTTGCGCGCGTACTCGGTGAAGATCCGCTGGAAGGTGAAGTGCTCGCCCTCCCGCAGGCCGTTTTCGATGTTCGCGTGGGCCTGGTAGCAGATGCCCTCGTCCGTGTCCAGCTCGATGTAGTAGACGCTCCTGTAGTCGGAGGCCAGCGCCGTGATCATCTTCTCCTGCTGGGCCCGCTCGCGCTCCTCCTCCAGGATCTTCTCCTGCAGGGCGATGCGCTCCTCCAGCTCCTGCTGGTGGGCCTCGGCGGCCTTGATGCGGGTCATCTCCGTCACGTCCACGCACATGCCCAGCGTGCAGAGCCGCCCGCCGGCATCGGTGAATTTCAGCTTCGTGGTCTGCAGGTTCCTGAGGCGGCCCCCGGCGTCCGGCACGTCCTCGAAGAAGATGTAGGGCTCGTCCATGGCCAGGGCCTTCCGGTCGTCCGCCTGGAAGTGCTCGGCGGTGGCCCTGTCGAAGATGTCGAAGTCGGTCAGCCCGATGACGTCCTCCGGGGAGGCCTTGTGGGCATACTCCGCGAAGGATTGGTTGCAGGCCAGATACCGCCCGGTCTCCGCGTCCTTGGAGAAGCTCAGCGCGGGCATGTTGGACAGCAGCGAGGCCACCGAGCCCATCAGGTCGGCCAGCTTCGCCGCGGACTCCATCTCCTCCACCAGCCTGCGGTTCTCCTCCCGGGCGCGCTCGGCCTCCTGCAGCGCCTTCTGGGCGGCTTGGGCCTGACGCACGTCGTCGTCCACGTCCTTGAAGCCGCACACCACGCCCAGCTTGCCGCCGGGCATGTTCACCTTGGCGAATTCGATGCAGAAGTAGCGCTCGCTGCCGTCGTCCATCATCCGCAGGTAGTTCACCGTGTACTCCGGCTTCTGCTTCAGCTTGTCCACGATGGAATCCAGCGTCAGGTCCCGCTGCAGGCGCTCGCGGTCCGCCGGGGCGACGGTGGTATCGATGTAATACTCCTTGGCCTTGGAATACTTCAGCTGGCCCAGGGCGTCCCGGATGGGCAGGGCATGGGTGGTGACACCCTCCGTGTCCCCGCGGTACAGCGAAAAGCTCTCCGTCTCCACGTCCGTGATCAGCCACATCGTGTGGTAGGACTCGCTCAGGGCTCCGATCACCGCCTGGCGCACCGCCAGGTCCGACGCCATGCGCTCCCGCTTCTCGGTGATGTCCGAGATGAACACGTAGTAGATGCCGCCATAGGCCTTCGTCTGGGTGAAGTGGCCGTAATCGTCCACCCAGCGCACCGCGCCGTCCTTGCGGACGATGCGGTATTCCATGTAGTCCAGGTTATCGTCGCTGGCCGCGATCTGCGCGTTGATGGAGTCGGAGATGGCCTGGTAGTCCTCCGGGTACAGCATGCCCTTGAAGGTATAGCCCGTCAGCGCCTTGAAGTCCTCCAGGCCGTCGCAGCCAAATATATCAAACACCGCCCGATTGGCATAGAGCAGCTCCTCCGGGGCCTCGGCCTTGTAGATGAAGAAGCCGCCGGGCATGTGCCGCCCGATCTCCTCGACAATCGGTATCGTCTGTTCGTTCAGTTCAAAGCGTTCTCCAAACATATTGGACCTCCTAACGGTATCGGGGGTCTCGGGACTGTCGGGGTCTTGCGCCCGCTTTATCCGGCGCCGGCGCTCACTTCTGCCGCGCCTTGCTCAGCACCTCGGAGATGGTGGCCATCATCTTGCCGATGTCCAGGGGCTTTGCGATGTGGCCCTGCATGCCGGCATCCCGGGCGGCCAGCTCATCCTCCTTGAAGGCGTTGGCCGTCATGGCGATGATCGGGATCACCGCCAGCGCCGTGGCGTTCTGGGGAATCAGCGCCAGGTAGGACAGGCAGAGGAACCACGCGCTCAGGAAGGCGTGGCCCTGGCCGAGCACCCCCTTGGTGTAGGCGTACACGCCGCCGATGCCCGGGTTCTTTCCCATCAGGTAGGAATAGTTGTAGCCGATCACGAGCATGATCACGGCGCTGATCATGATGGCCAGCAGCGTGCTGAGCGGGCCCGCCACGGGCAGGAAGGTGGTTCCGGGCATCACAAACGCGCCTCAGCCGATGATGCAGCCCAGAGACAGTGCCCAAACGTCCAGCGGAGAGAGATAGCGGGCAAGACTGCTTTTTTGTCTATCCATAATCCGCGCTTCCGTCCCTTCTTCTTACTGTTTTGTCTCCGCCCTCCCCCCAGGGGCGGGTGCGGGAAACCGGCGCGTCCCGCGACGCCGCCGGCATATGCCTGGCGCTGCGCTTTCGCGGAATTCCGCGGCGACCCCCGCATGGGTAATCCTTCTATAACCTCATTTTATATTGTAATGCATTTGACCGATCTTTACAATACCTGCCGAAAAAAACGTCGGGAAGACATGCTCGAAAAACCCCTCGGTACCGTGGAATCCGGCTCGCACTTTCCCGCCATCCCTGCCCCCCGGGCGCCGGCAATTTCCCCTTGCGCGGCGGACTGCGAATGGTATAATATCAGTGATGGATCACGGTCAACCGACCTCCCGAATTCCCCGGGTTGCGCGAAAGGAGACGGCATTGCACGACATCTGGAATCCCTGGCACGGCTGCGTGAAGTGCAGCGAGGGCTGCCAAAACTGCTATATGTACTTTCTCGACGGCCTTCGGGACAGGGACGGCGGCGAGATCTACCGCACGAAGGCCGGGTTTCGCTATCCCCTGTCGAAGGACAGGAACGGGCGCTACCGGGTGCAGAGCGGCGAAATGCTGCGGGTCTGCATGACCTCCGACTTCTTCCTCGAGGAGGCCGACCCCTGGCGCGCCGAGGCCTGGGACATCATCCGCCTGCGGAGCGACGTCAAGTTCTTCCTGCTGACCAAGCGCCCCCAGCGGGTGGCGGACTGCCTGCCGCCGGACTGGGGCGACGGCTGGGAAAACGTGATGTTCAACGTCACCTGTGAAAACCAGCGCCGCGCCGACGAGCGCATCCCCCTGCTGCTTTCCCTGCCCTTCAAGCACAAGGGCATCATGTGCGCGCCCTACATCGGCCCGGTGAGCATCGCCCGGTATCTGCCGGAGGGCCAGATCGAGCAGGTGCTCTGCGACGGCGAGAACTACGGCGGTGCGCGGCCTTGCCACTACGAGTGGGTGAAGGCGCTGCACGACGAGTGCGTCCGCTGCGACGTGACCTTTGTGTTCTGCGGCACCGGGCGGCGCTTCGTGAAGGACGGCAAGCTGTACCGGATCGAGGGCAACGACACCCAGACCCGGCAGGCCTACCTCTCGGGCCTCAACCACAAGGGCCGGCCCATCGAATTCGACCTCCGGGACACCCTGGGCCTGCCCATTCCAAAGGGGGAGCTCTATGTGCCCCGCTTTCGGAAGCGCTGCGAGGCGTGCGGCATGCGCCTGGCCTGCAACGGCTGCTCGAACTGCGGGAGGTGCCGGGAATGAAGCTTCCCGGCGCCTCAGGATGTTGACAAGGTCAACAGACTGGAGGCCGCTGAAAAAGCCACGGCGCTTCCCGCATGCCCGGCCGGTCCGGCTGTGGATATGGCGTCCGGCCGACGCGCCTCCCTGCCGTTTTTTTCGCCGCGAGCGGCGCTTTTTTTTGAGCAATTTTGCGTCAAAACCTTGAAAAACGTGAATAATTAAGGTATTCTATAAGTGGTACATTGTACTAATATTATGTACAGGAGTGATTCACATGAACAAGAGGTTGTTTGCCCTGATCATGGCGCTGGCCCTGGCCTTCACCATGAGCGCGACCGCGTTCGCAGACTATTACACCGGTCTGGTTCCCGCGGTCAAGACCATTCCCGCTGACTTCACTGGCAAGACGATCATCCTGCACTCCAACGACGTACACGGCGCAATCGACGGCTACGCCTACATCGCCGCGCTGCGCGACAAATTCCTGAGCATGGGCGCCACGGACGTCATCCTGGCGGATGCCGGCGACTTCAGCCAGGGCACCATCTATGTGAGCACCAACAAGGGTGAGACCGCCATCACCATGATGAACGCCGCCATGTACGACGTGGTCACCCTGGGCAACCACGAGTTCGACTTCGGCTATGCGCAGCTGGTGCAGAACCTGGAGAAAGCCACGTTCACCACCCTGTGCTGTAACGTGTACCTGGATGAGACCGGCGAGACCATCCTGCCCGGCTGGTCCCTGTATGAAACCTCCACTGGCCTGAAGATCGGCTTCGTCGGCATCGAGACCCCCGAGACCGCCACCAAGGTCAACCCGGGCCTGATCACCGAGATCAGCTTCTCCGCCTTTGACGACCTGTACGCCGCGGCCCAGAAGGCCGTGGACGAGGTCCGCGCCGAGGAGCCCGACCTGGTCGTCGCCCTGGCGCACCTGGGCGTGGACGCCGAGTCCGCCGCCAATGGCTATCGCTCCATTGACCTGCTGGACAAGGTCACCGGCATTGACTTCGTGATCGACGGCCACTCCCACACCGTGATGACCGGCGCCGAGGCCGGCCAGCCCGTGCAGTCCACCGGCACCAAGTTCGCCAACATCGGCGTCGTCGTGATCGACAACGAGACCAAGGCCATCGAGGACAACTTCCTGCTCGCCACCGCCAACCTGGCCAAGGACGAGGAAGTCGCCGCCGCGGCCGAGGAGATCATGACCGCTGTCGACGAGGTATACAACACCGCCTTCGCCACCACCGAGGTGCTGCTGAACGGCGAAAAGGCCCCCGGCAACCGCACCGAGGAGACCAACCTGGGCGACCTGATCACCGATGCCATGGTGTGGAGCGTCGTCAAGGAAGGCGGCATCGAGCAGGTTGAGCCCAACCAGGTGGTCGGCATCACCAACGGCGGCGGCATCCGCGCCACCATCGAGGCCGGCGACATCACCATGAAGGACATCAACACCGTGCTGCCCTTCGGCAACACCGTCGCCGTGATCTACGTCACCGGCGAGGAGCTGCTGGAGGCGCTGGAGGCGTCCACCTTCTCCACCCCCGAGGCCATCGGCGGCTATCCGCAGACCAGCGGCATCGAGTGGGTCCTGGACACCACCATCCCCTATGACCAGGGCGACGTGTACACCCTGAACGGCAAGGAGTCCTCCTACTTCGCGCCCGCTTCCATCCAGCGCGTGACCATCAACGCCATCAACGGCGAAGCCTTTGATCCCGCCGCCACCTATGCGGTCGTGACCAACAACTTCTGCGCTGCCGGCGGCGACACCTACAACGTGTTCAACCGCGCCTACAGCGAAGGCTCCGGCTTCGACACCGGCATCCCGATGGACGAGGCCGTCGTGGCCTACATCACCGACGAGCTGGGCGGCACCATCACCGCCGAGATGTACGGCGAGCCCCACGGCTTCGCCACCCAGGTCCTCGCCGAGGCGACCGAGGAAGAGGTCGAGCCCGCGGCCTAATTGATTAGCCCCACCCGACGACAGCGCCGGCGGATTCCAATGGAATCCGCCGGCGGTTTTTCTGCCTGCTGTACCGATGTTCTGCGACAACTCTCAGAATTCCGGCGCGTAGCTCTGCGGCGCGTCCTCCCACACGGCGCGGCGCACCTTGAAGTCCGTCACCGCCACCCGGGTGCAGTAGGCCTCGAAGCCCACCCTGCCGTACCTGTCCTGGTCGATGGGGTCCGGGTCGGTGGCCTCGATGGCCAGCTTGCCGTTCACGATGACGAACACGTGCCCGCCGATGCTGCCGCACTGCATGTGGTAGACCTTGTCCGGGCTGAAATCCAGCAGCTTCGTGCCGCAGTTCAGCTTGTACTCCGGGCTCTTTTCAAAGCCGATCTTGCCGTCCCACCAGCCGCCGATGCCGGCCACGTAGGCCAAGGCGCGGGTGTTGGTCGCCTCGTCCCAGCTGCCGGACCACATGCAGTTGATGTCATGGGTGCAGGGCTTAAGCACCTTGGCGTAGAAATCCAGGCATACCGGGCCGAAGAAGCTCTGCTTCATGATCGCCATGGAGGCAAAGTTCCTGCGGCTCTCCCCGATCAGCCAGCCATGCTCCACGCGCCAGTCGCCGTCCCGTACCTCGAAATTCCCCTCGAAGCTCTCCCGGGTAAAGGGCTCGTCGTAGAGCACCGGCATGCTGTCCGGGTCGATCCTCTTGTGCATCAGCTGTATCATTCCATCGCCCCTCCTCCGCGGTTCCTGCGTATTCTTTCATATTGACCAAAAGCTCTGCCTGCCGTATCTCACCGCTGGAGCCGTATGCGTCGACGCTCCAGGGCCGCGGCGTACTCCCGCTTCTCCGCGTCGGTCTGCGGCACGAAGGGCGGCACCTCGGCGGGCCTGTCGTTGTCGTCCAGGGCCACGAACACCACGTAGGCCCGGTTGACCCGCTCCCGGGTCCCGTCCAGCTTCTCCACGTAGCTGTCCACCCGCACCTCCAGGGAGGTCCTGCCCGTCCAGGTGACCACCGCCTCCTGCACCACGGTGTCGTTCAGGAACGCCGGGTTCAGGAAGTTCAGGTTGTCCACGCACACGGTGGTCACGGCCCGGTGGGTGTACCGCCGCGCCGCCACCGCGCCGACAATGTCGATCCAGGCCATGATCTGCCCGCCGAACAGGCGGGGCTTCTTGTAGCCGTTGCAGTGCTGGGGCAGCACGATCTGTACGCTGGTGGTCATGTCCGCCATATCTCTCCCTCCGCTCGCCGCGGCGCGCCGCCGGGCCTCGCGGGCATCACCCGTCCGCCGCCCTGCCGCGCCGCCTTCTTTTCATCATTTTACCATACAATAACCCGCCGGTCAAATTTCAATGTCGCATTCCCTTCCCGCTACAATTAACCGTATTCAATGAAAACAATAACACTTTCTACGTTGTCAATGGTGTACCAGTATGATAACATTCGCTTGGAACAACTAAATAAATCATTATGATGAATGGAATGAAACGATGAGCATATTCAATATCATCACGCTGTTCGGCGGCCTTGCCATGTTCCTCTACGGCATGCGCATGATGGGCGACGGCCTGAAGGAGAGCTCCTCCGGCGCGTTGAAGAGCGTCATGCAGCGGGTCACCGGCACGCCGGTCAAGGCCTTCCTGCTGGGGCTGGTCATGACGGCGGTCATACAGTCCTCCACGGCGACCATCGTCATCACCTCCGGCCTGGTGGGCGCGGGCATCATCTCGCTGCACCAGTCCCTGGGCATCATCATCGGCGCGAACGTCGGCACCACCGTCACAGGCCAGATCATCCGCCTGCTGGACCTGAACACCTCGGGGACCTCGTTCCTCCAGTTCTTCAAGCCCTCCACCCTCGCCCCGCTGACGCTGATCATCGGCATCGTGCTGATCATGACCCACAAGATCCGCGGCGGCGAAAAGGTCGGCCGCATACTGATCGGCTTCGGCATACTGTTTTCCGGCCTTCTGAACATGACAGAGGCCGTCAGCACCCTCACGGAGACGGGCATCATCGAGACCCTGTTCTCCCAGCTGGGCGAAAACCCCGTGATCGGCTACCTGATCGGCGCCGGCGTGGCCTTCGTGCTGCAGAGCTCCTCGGCCACCATCGGCATATTGCAGGCGTTTTCCACCTCCGGCCAGCTCACCTTCAATGCCATCTACGCGGTGCTCGTGGGCATCTACCTGGGCGACTGCGTGACCACCGCCATCGTCTGCAACATCGGCGCGAAGCCGGATTCCAAGCGCGTCGGCGTGGTGAACATACTGTTCAACCTCAGCGAGACCGTGCTGATCCTGGTGTTCGTCAACCTGGCCCACCGGCTGGGGCTGCTGGACAAGCTGTGGAACAGCGTCGTCTACTCCGGCCACATCGCCAACACCAACACCGTATTCAACCTGACCTGCGCCATACTGATGCTGCCCATGCTGGGCGTGTATGAGAAGCTGAGCCGCAAGCTGGTCAAGGACGAGCCCGCGCCCCAGAAGAGCAGCGAGGAGCTCGCCGAGCTGGGCAAGCTGGACGTGCTGAACCCCGTGTTCATGAGCACCCCGGCCCTGGCCCTGAACAGCTGCTATGACGTGCTGCTGGAGATGTTCCACCTGTCCGACACCAACATCCGCCGTTCCTTCGACGTGATCAGGCAGTTTGACGCCGGGACCATCGACAAGGTCCGCGCGGACGAGGAGGTCATCGACCTGATGGCCGACCGGGTCAGCAACTACCTGGTCCAGCTGTCCGCCCACCTGACCGCGGAGCGGGAGGTGGAGATCATGAACCACTACTACTCCGCCATCACCGAGTTCGAGCGCCTGGGCGACCACGCCATGAACATCGCCGAGTGCGCCGAGAAGATGCACAAGGCCGACCGCAGCTTTTCCGAGTACGCCCTGCGCGAGCTGTCGGTGCTGCGCGGGCTGATCGAGCGGATCCTGGAGTGCACCGGCAAGGCCTTCAAGGAGTGCGACATCGCCTCTGCCCAGCACATCGAGCCGCTGGAGGAGGTCGTGGACGACATGGTGAACGCGCTGCGCGAAAACCACTTGGCGCGCCTGCGCCAGCGCCAGTGCTCCATCCTGGCGGGCACCGAATTCCTGAACCTGCTCTCCGACATCGAGCGCATTTCCGACGTCTGCTCCAACATGGGCGTCGCCACCATCGCGAGGGTGCGCCCGGAGCTGAAGCACCAGATCCACGACTACGTCTCCGAGCTCCACGCCGGCAAGGACGAGTCCTTCAACCGGGAATACCGGAAGGCCCACGACCACTACTTCACCCTGCTGAACAGCGAGGCGCAGGCGGAAGCAGCCCCC
This sequence comes from uncultured Eubacteriales bacterium, assembly GCA_902801165.1. Taxonomy (GTDB): domain Bacteria; phylum Bacillota; class Clostridia; order Christensenellales; family Aristaeellaceae; genus UBA2862. Next base: position 41,089 of record CADCHI010000005.1, read on the forward strand.
GAGGCGATCCCCGAGGCATAATCTAAGTGCCGGCCCGATGCGGCCGGCGCTTCAATTATCCCCAAAACGCGTTGACGCGCGGCACCAGATGGTGCCGCGCGTCAATTATTGCGCCTATGGCTTATATTACTTTTCCAGCGCAGCCTTGGCCTTCTCCGCCAGCACCGCGAACGCGGCGGGATCGGAGATCGCCAGCTCGGACAGCATCTTGCGGTTGATGTCGATGCCGGCAACCTTCAGGCCGTTGATCAGCTTGGAGTAGCTCAGGCCGTTGATGCGGGCCGCCGCGTTGATGCGGGCGATCCACAGGCGACGGAAGTCGCGCTTCTTCAGCTTGCGGCCGATGTAGGCGTAGCGCAGAGAACGGCGAACCTGTTCGCTGGCCGCGCGATACTGCTTGCCCTTCGCGCCAAAGTAACCCTTGGCGAGCTTCATTACCTTACGCTTTTTCTTCTGTGCGTTGACAGCACGCTTGATCCTTGCCATTGTTGATTCGCCTCCTTACTTGTACGGAATCAGTTTCTTCATGGTCTTGCCTTCCGTGGTGGTCAGATAGGCAGCCTTGCGCAGGTTACGGGTACGCTTGGTGGGCTTCTTGGTCAGGATGTGACGCTTGAAAGCCTGGGCATGCTTGATCTTGCCGCCCTTGGTGAGATTAAAACGCTTTGCGGCGCCCTTATGCGTCTTCTGTTTGGGCATGGGATTTTCCTCCTCTCGTTGATCAGTTGTGGTCAGTCGGATGCTCTCGGAGAGATGAACATGGACATGTTGCGGCCCTCGATCTGGGGCGCCTTGTCCACGGTGCCATACTCCTTGATCCTATCGGCAAACTCATTCATGACCTGACGGCCAATTTCGGAGTGCGTGATCTGGCGTCCGCGGAAGCGGATCGTCACCTTCACCTTGTTGCCTTCCTTCAGGAACTTGACGGCGTTCTTGAACTTCACGTCGATGTCATGGTCCTCGATGGTGGCGGAAAGGCGAACCTCTTTGACGGTAATGACCTTCTGATTTTTGCGGAATTCGCGCTCTTTCTTGGACTGCTCGAAGCGATACTTGCCGTAGTCCATGAGCTTGCAAACCGGCGGACGAGCCTGCGGGGCGATCTTGACAAGGTCAAGCTGGCGCTCCTCTGCCAGGGCCAGAGCGTCCCTGCTGGACATGACGCCCAGCTGTTCGCCGTTCTGATCCACAACGCGCACCTCGCGATCGCGGATCTCCTCGTTAATCATGAGATCGTTAATACCGAAACACCTCCTAAATTGTTTGCCACATGAAAAAGAGCAGCGCATCGCGCCGCCCTTTCAAACCCCATGCCGGAGTCCTCTGTATGCCAGAAACCATTACAGCGTTAGCCGCAAGGTGAGAAGTCGGCGCTTCTGCTTACCTGAATTATTATAGCACGTCCCCCTCCCTCCGACAAGGGAAGGTTCTGTTAAATTAATCGCCTTCGCGCCGCTTCGCATCGCAGGTTTCCGGCGCGTCTTGCCATGCTGGCTGTTGCCCCGGCAATTCCTTTTCCCTATTCCCTTTTCCCTATTCCCTTTTCCTATTCCCTTTTCCCTATTCCCTTTTCCCTATTCCCCGTTCCCCGGCATTCTGACTATTGCCTGTTGCCTCTTGCCTGTTGCCTCTTCCCTACTGCCTTATCGCTCCTATCGCCGAAAACGCGATGAACACCACCAGGTTCACGGCGACGATCCCCGCGCCGGTGGGCAGCGAATAGACGCAGGAGAGCATCATGCCCAGCAGGAAGCAGCCTACGGACACGATGGCGGAGCAGATCGTCACGGCGCGGAAGTGGGAGAACAGCCGCATGGACGACAGCGCCGGGAAGATGATCAGGCTGGAGATCAGCAGGGTGCCCATCATCCGCATGCCAACCACCACGGTCATGGCCGTCAGCAGGGCGATGAGCATGTTATAGGTGCCGGCCTTCACGCCCGTTGCCCGGGCAAAGGCCTCGTCGAAGGTCACGGCGAAGATTCGCGGGTAGAACAGCATGAACAGCACCAGCACCACCACGGACAGGCCCACGGAGATGTAGACGTCCGAGCTGCTCATGGCCAGTATGGAGCCGAACATGTAGTTGTACACATCCACGTTCATGCCGCTGGTCATGCTGGTCACAATCACGCCCACGGCGAGGGCGCTGGTGGAGATCAGCGCGATGGCGGAATCCCCCCGCATGCTGCTGCGCTCGCTGATGCGCAGCAGCAGGAACGCGCAGACGACCACCACCACCAGCGTGAAGGGCAGCGGGTTCGCGGCGATGCCGCTGCAGAGTGCGGCCACGCCGTCCCGCAGCCCCCCCGGCAGGAAGCGCGGCAGGCTGTCCGCGGTCACAAAGCCCAGGGACATGGCCACGGTCAGGGAGCCAAAGCCCACGTGGGAGAGGCCGTCGCCGATCATCGAATAGCGCTTGAGCACCAGCGTCACGCCTAGCAGGGACGCGCACAGCGACACCAGCGCCCCCACCACCAGCGCCCGCTGAATGAAGCGGTACTGGAGATAGCCGCCGAAGGCGGCGAAGGCCTGGCCGATGGCCCCGAGGTGCGTCAATACCCACAGGACGATCAGCGCCAGGATCGCCCACAGCGCCACGGCGCCGCCGCGACGGCGTCCGCCTTCGCGGTCCTGGCGTCTGGTGAGGAGCTTCGCAAGCAGATCACCCACGGCTGCTCACCGCCCTTTCCGCGAAATTCGACCGATAGTCCTCCACGTCGCCAAAGAAGTCCATGCCCCGGTCCATCACCAGCACCTTGCCGGCGTCCCGGATCGCGCCGCCCAGGTCGTGGGAGACCATCACCACGGCCACGCCGTGGCTGTGGTTCAGCTCCCGGATGACGTCGTAGAACTCCTGCGCCGCCGCGGGGTCGAGGCCCGTCACCGGCTCGTCCAGCAGCAGCAGGGCGTCCGTGGCGCACAGGGCCCGGGCCAGCAGCGCGCGCTGCTGCTGGCCGCCGGAGAGGTTCCTGTAGGACTTCTTCTTGAGTCCTGTGATGTCCAGCAGCGCCATGTTGCGCTCCGCCTTTTCCCTGTCGGCGCGGTTGGTGAAGAAGCGCCGCCCCATGCGGTTCACGCAGCCGGACAGCACCACCTCCTCCACGGAGGCCGGGAAGTCCCGCTGGGCCGCGGTCTGCTGGGGCAGGTAGCCGATCTGGTTCTGGAGCAGGCCGTCCCCATAGACGATGCTGCCGCTCCGGGGCTTCACCAGGCCCAGCATGGCGCGCATCAGCGTGCTCTTGCCGGAGCCGTTCTCGCCCAGTATGACGAGATAATCGCCGGGGTCCACCTCAAAGCTGACGTGATCCACGGCCACGATGCCCTCAAACGCTATGGTGACATCCCTCATGGCAATCAGCGCCATGCTCCACCGCCTCTCCGCCGGCCATCCGGCACTTCTGGCAAACGCCGACGAGTATGGTTTCCCTGGGGTCCAGCAGGAACCCGTGATCCTTGACCAGGTGCTCGCTCATGGTGCGCATCAGGTCGCAGTCCACGTGCATCAGGTTGCCGCAGCGGCTGCACATCATGTGGAAGTGGCTGTCGCAGCGGCTGTCGTCCTCCACGTGCTGGTACTGGGTGATGCCCTGCACGCTCTGGTACTTGCGCACGCTGCCCTGCTCCGCCAGCAGCTCCAGGTAGCGGTAGACCGTGGACCGTCCGATCTTCTCGCCCCGGTCCTGCATCTCAAACACCACGTCGTCCACGGAAAAGTGCTGCATGCTCCGCTCCCGAAGGAAGGCGAGCAGCTCCCGCTTCTGCCGCGTATTGTACTCACCGCGCATCAATTCAATCCCTCCCGAAGGGCCTCCACGTTTCCGCGCATCAGGGAGACGTAGCTCTCCCCCGCGTCAAACTCGTCCTGGGTGACCGTCTGCATCGAGTGGAGCGTCAGGATCTTGGCGCCGGTCTCCTCGGCCACCGTCCTGGCCACGTTCTGGGAGCTCAACTCGATGGTGTAGACGGCGGGAATGCCGTCCTGCCGGACCCGGTCGATCAGGCCCATGATGGTCTGGGGCGTGGGCTCGGTGTCCGCCGTGCAGGACGGGAACGCCGCCAGGTAGTCCAGCCCGTAGGCCCGCACAAAATACAGGAACGGGAACCGGTCGGCAAACACCAGCTCCCGACGGGCGGCGCCGGCCACGATGGCCTCGATCTCGCCGTCCACGGCCTCGATCTGCGCCCGGTAGGCGGCGGCGTTTTCGCCGTAGGCGTCGGCATGCTCCGGGTCCACCGCCTGGAGCGCGGCGGCAAGGGCGTCGACCATGGCCGCGGCGTTCTTCGGGGAGGTCCAGATGTGCTCGTCATACTCCGGGCCCTCCTCGGCGTGGTCGTGCCCGTGGTCATGTTCGTGCTCCTCTTCCTCGAGGGGCGTCACGGCGTCCATCATCCTGAGGGTCGCCGGGGCCTCCGACGCGTCGAAGCCGGAGAGGATGTTGTCCACCCAGGTGTCCCCCTCGCCGCCGATGTAGACGAACAGGTCCGCCTCGCCGATGGCGATGATGTCCGCCGGGGAGGGCTCGTAGGAGTGCACCTCCACGCCGGGATGCACCAGCAGCGTCGCGTCCCCCAGGTCGCCCAGCACCTGCCGGGCGAAGTCGTAGCAGGGGAAGTTCACCGCCACCACGTTCAGCCGGCCCTCTGCCGACGTGCCGACGCAGGCGAACAGCGCCAGCGCGGCCAACGCGATCAATATCTTTTTCAGCTTCATATTTATATCCGGTTCCTTCATTTTGAATTTCATTTTCAATTTCATTTCGGTATTATAATCGCCCCGCGCGCCCATGTCAATAGCCGCCCCAAATTTTACAGTGCGCCGCCGCGCAGCGCCTACCATAATGCTGTGCTATGTCTACTTTAAATTTCGTTTCAACCAATCCCACAGCGATTGACGCGTTAACACGGCTGTGCTATACTTATACCAAATCTTAGGTAGAAAGAGGTTTGATGCTTTATGGCTAATATCGATCTGACCAAATACGGCATTACCGGCGTGACCGAGATCATCCACAACCCTTCCTATGAGACCCTGTTCAAGGACGAAATGGATCCCTCCCTGGAAGGCTATGATAAGGGCACTCTGACCGAGCTGGGCGCTGTGAACGTCATGACCGGCATCTACACCGGCCGCTCCCCCAAGGACAAGTACATCGTCATGGACGAGAACTCCAAGGACACCGTGTGGTGGACCACCGAGGGCTATCCGAACGACAACCATCCCATGACTCAGGAAGCCTGGGAAGCCGTGAAGAAGCTGGCCAAGGACGAGCTGTCCGGCAAGAAGCTGTACGTCGTGGACGCCTTCTGCGGCGCCAACAAGGACACCCGCATGGCCATCCGCTTCGTGATGGAAGTTGCCTGGCAGGCCCACTTCGTCGAGAACATGTTCATCAAGCCCACCGCTGATGAGCTGGAGAGCTTCGAGCCTGACTTCGTGGTCTACACCGCCTCCAAGGCCAAGTGCGAGAACTACAAGGAGCTGGGCCTGCGGTCCGACACCGTCGTGGCCTTCAACGTCACCTCCCGCGAGCAGGTCATCATCAACACCTGGTATGGCGGCGAGATGAAGAAGGGCATGTTCTCCATGATGAACTACTACCTGCCGCTGAAGGGCATTGCCGCCATGCACTGCTCCGCCAACACCGACATGAACGGCGAAAACACCGCCATCTTCTTCGGCCTGTCCGGCACCGGCAAGACCACCCTGTCCACCGACCCCAAGCGCCTGCTGATCGGCGACGACGAGCACGGCTGGGACGACAACGGCGTGTTCAACTTCGAGGGCGGCTGCTACGCGAAGGTCATCAACCTGGACAAGGAGTCCGAGCCTGACATCTACAACGCCATCAAGCGCAACGCTCTGCTGGAGAACGTGACCGTGGACGCCGAGGGCAAGATCGACTTCGCCGACAAGTCCGTCACCGAGAACACCCGCGTGTCCTATCCGATCGAGCACATCGAGAAGATCGTCAAGAACGTGCATCCCGTGTCCGCCGGCCCCGCCGCTGACAACGTGATCTTCCTGTCCGCGGACGCCTTCGGCGTGCTGCCCCCGGTCAGCATCCTGACCCCCGAGCAGACCAAGTACTACTTCCTGTCCGGCTTCACCGCCAAGCTGGCCGGCACCGAGCGCGGCATCACCGAGCCCACCCCCACCTTCTCCGCTTGCTTCGGCCAGGCCTTCCTGGAGCTGCATCCGACCAAGTACGCTGAGGAGCTGGTCAAGCGCATGGAGATGTCCGGCGCGAAGGCTTACCTGGTGAACACCGGCTGGAACGGCACCGGCAAGCGCATCTCCATCAAGGACACCCGCGGCATCATCGACGCCATTCTGGGCGGCGCGATCCTCAAGGCTCCCACCAAGAAGATCCCCTACTTCAACTTCGAAGTGCCCACTGAGCTGGAAGGCGTTGACACCGGCATCCTGGATCCTCGCGACACCTATGCGGACGCCGCTGAGTGGGATACCAAGGCCAAGGACCTGGCCGGCCGCTTCATCAAGAACTTCGTGAAGTACACCACCAACGACGCCGGCAAGGCGCTGGTCGCCGCTGGCCCGCAGCTCTGATTTCTCTGAGAGAAACAGCAATAGCTGCCGCGAGGTAAACCCGAACCCCTGTCCCGTCAATCATGGGACAGGGGTTCTTCCTTTCATTCCTGACAGCCCGTTACGACAAACATCGTCCCGGCCCCACAGATCCAAGGGCCGGGACGATGCCTGTGTGCCTCCACGGCAGCTGCTGTCGAAAATAAGTCAAATCGCGTCAATCAAATCTACCACATGATTGGTTGACAGTGCGGCAGCCACATTCTGACTGTTGCCTGTTGCCTGATGCCTGTTGACTTCTACACCCCATCATCCTTCACGATGCTCTCCGGCGACTCGTCCACCTTGTCCTCCACCTTCTGCAGGGCCTTGAAGATCTCCTGCATCTTGTAGTCGGTCTCGGTGATCACGTTGGCGCAGTCCCGCAGCTCCTCCACGATGCTCTGGGGCACCTCGTCGGAGGCCTTATAGCGGATGCCGTGCTCCAGCGTGGCCCAGAAGTCCATGGCAACGGTGCGGATCTGGATTTCCACCGGGATGTACAGCTTGCCCCGGGACATGTACACCGGCACATCCACCACGATGTGCAGGCTGCGGTAGCCGTTGGCCTTGGGATTCTTGATGTAATTCTTCTCCAGGATCAGCGATATATCGTCCTGGGAGAGCAGCAGGTCGGCGATGCGATAGATGTCGTCCACGTAGCGGCACACCACCCGCACGCCGGCGATATCGTGCAGCGTCTTCTTTGCGCAGGATATGGAAATGGGATAGCCCAGGCTGTGCAGCTTCTTGACGATGCTGGGCAGCGACTTCACCCGGCTCTCGATATGGTGGATCGGGTTGTGCATGTGCTTGAAGGAGAATTCGCTGTCCAGGGTCTGCAGGCGGGCGTTGATCTCCCGTATGGCCGCCTCGTAGACGCCCTGGATCTGGGCGTACTCCCGGCGAAGCTCCTCCATGGCGTAGTTGATGCCCACGTTCAGGGGCTGTATCTGTATCTTGACCTGCTTGATCTCAGGCGTTTTTTGTTCCATAGGTGCCTCCAGGCTGTCTTTGCGATCAGCCGTCCTTGATTACGTCCCAGGGCGTCAGCATGGCCAGCACCTCGGATTGCTGGGTGCCGTCCCGGGTGATGAATACCGCCGCCAGGTGGCTGTTGCGCTCCCGGCGCTTTTCAAAGGCGTTCCGCACGGTGAGCAGCATGGCGTCCTCCGGCAGGAACAGGTACTTTTCGCTGCGCTCCTCGCCGAACTCGATGGCCCGCTTCAGCTCCCCGACGCGCAGGCTGTCGCTGAGCCCGTCGAGGCCCGCGCTGCCCACGTAGGCCATCAGGCTGCCGGCGCTGAACACGCCCACCAGGCCGGTCCTGTCCCGCACGGGGACGTGGGAATAGCCCATTCGAAGCATGTGCCGCAGCACGTCCAGCGCGGAATCGTTGGGATGGGCGAACATGATCTTCTCCTGGGGCGTGCCGAAGTCCACGGCCAGCCGGGGCCGCTGGACGTATTCCAGGATCTGCCGCAGCAGCTCCACCACCGCCTCGGAGGGCTCCACCACCGGGTCGCCGTCGTCGTCCGCGTTGTGGGAGAGCAGGTTCCGGATCTCGCGGCACATGTCGAGGTCCGCGCGCCAGGGCTCGCTGTCCGCATCGTGGAGATACTCGATCACAACGCTGCTGGAGCCGGTCTTCCTGCCGGCGTAGCGCTTCTCCAACGCGCCCTCCAGCATGCGGTACAGCCTCAGGAACTGTTCCGAACGCAGTCCGCCGTCCATCGCCAATCCGCTCACCTCTTTAATCTCATCATAACATATCCGGGAACAAATTTCAATATTCCAAGCCTATTTGGGAGGGTTTTACTCAATTTTCTTTGCCCTGCATTGTGAATTATTATGCTCCGGCCGTTCCGCGAGGGCCAAAACGCACAGCAGCCGCGCCTTCGGGCCCATCGCCCGGGCGCAGCCGCCGCGGATTGTATGCTTCTTTGGTCTATCCCATGCGCTCCGCCAGGGCGTCCGCCACGCGGCACAGCGCCTCCAGGTCCAGCGCCTCGCCCCGGACCCGCTCGTCCACGCCCGCCGCCAACAGGACCTCCCGAGCCGCCTCCTGGCCGATCCCAAAGGAGGCCTTCAGGTTGTTGGCCAGCGTCTTGCGCCGCATGGCGAAGGCCGCGTTGATCAGCCTCAGGAACAGCCCACGGTCCTTCGGGACCACCGGCGGCTGGTCATGGCGGTCGATGCGCATGAAGCAGCTCATCACGTGGGGCGGCGGATTAAAGGCCTCCGGCGGCACTTCCTCCAGCACCTGCGACTCACCGTAGAACCGCACCGTGGCGGCCATGGCGCACCAGCTCTTGCTCCCCGGCGCGGACATCACCCGTTCGGCGGCCTCCTTCTGCACCATGATGCAGATGCTCTCCGGGCCGCGCTCCGCCGTCGCCAGCTTCACCAGCACGTCAGAGGTGATGTAGTACGGCAGGTTCGCCACCACGCGGTAGGGGCCCTCCCCCATCAGCGCGCGCAAATCCGCCTTCATGGCGTCCTGGTAGACCACCTCGGCGTTCGGAACGCCCTCCAGCACCTCCGAGAGCACCGGCTCCAGGCCGCGGTCCAGTTCCACCGCCAGTACGCGCTCGGCGCGCTCCGCCAGCAGGCTGGTCATCACCCCGGCCCCAGGGCCGATCTCCAGCACGCGGTCGCCAGGCGCGATCTCCGCCGCGTCCAGCAGGTGCCCCAGCAGGAACTCGCTGAGCAGGAAGTTCTGGCCCAGGCTGTGGGTGGTGTGAAAGCCGTGCTTCTCCAGCGCCACGCGGGCGCGCAGCTCTGCCGACGGACGGTTGTAATAGGACATGTCATCCTCCCCGCGGCTCACGCCGCAATCCAATAATACTGTAAAAAGCCCGCGCGCTCGGCATAGCGGCCCTGCGCGCAGGCTTTTCATGATAGTTTGAATTTACTTGGTACCGAACAGGCGGTCGCCCGCGTCGCCGAGGCCGGGAATGATGTACTTGTTCTCGTTCAGCTTTTCGTCGATGGCCGCGATGTAGATGTCCACATCGGGATGGGCCTTCTGCACCGCTTCCACGCCCTCGGGGCAGCCCACCAGGCACATCAGGGTGATGGACTTGCAGCCGCGCTTCTTGATGAAGTCGATGGCGGCGACGGAGGAACCGCCGGTGGCCAGCATCGGGTCGACGACGATCAGGTCGCGCTCGGCCACGTCATAGGGCAGCTTGCAGTAGTATTCCACGGGCAGATGGGTCTCCGGGTCGCGGTACAGGCCGATGTGGCCCACCTTGGCCGTCGGAACCAGGTTCAGCATGCCGTTGACCATGCCCAGGCCGGCGCGCAGGATCGGCACGATGCCCAGCTTCTTGCCGGCGATGATCTTGGACTTGCACTTGCAGATGGGGGTCTCGATCTCGATCTCCTCCATCGGCAGGTCGCGGGTCACTTCGTAGCCCATCAGCATGGTGATTTCTTCCAGCAGCTGGCGGAAATCCTTGTTGCCGCAGTCCTTATCGCGCATCAGGGTCAGCTTATGCTGTACAAGGGGATGATTAACCACAACGACTTTGCTCATGTATTATACCCTCCCACTTAAACTCAATCCTCGATAGATTATATACGATGCTGACAAAAAACACAATAACAAATTTGTCAAATTTCTGTGATTGCGCAATTATCCGCGCTCACTCTTCAAACTCCTGCGCGGGATGCACGATGGCCCTGCCGGTGTCGGCGTCGAAGCCCTCGAGGATCAGCAGGGAGCGCGCCCCCTCCACCCGCTTCGCCTCCGGCTTGGCGGTGGAGATCATCACGCCCACGCCCACGACCTCGGCCAGGAACTCCTTCATCAGGTCCACCATGCCCTGCAGCGTGCCGCCGCCCTTCATGAAGTCGTCGATGATCAGCGCCCGCTGGCCGGGCTGCACCGCGCGGCGGGCCAGCGCCATGGTCTCGATGCGCTCGCTGCCGCCGCCGGCGATGTAGTTGATCTTCACGGCGCTGCCCTCGTAGGCGCGGCTGTCGCGGCGGGCGATCACCAGCGGCACGTCCAGCATCCGCGCGGTCATCAGCGCGATGGGAATGCCCTTGGTCTCCATGGTCAGCACGAAGTGGGGCTGGCGGTCATAGTACTGGGCGGCGAGGATCTCGCCCATCTGCTGGGCGATGATGCTCTCCGCGGAGATATCCGAGGTGTACAGGAAGCCGCCGGGCAGCATGCGGCCCGGCTCGGACAGCCTGCGGGACACATCGTTCAGGATGTTCCGAACCTTCTTCGGGCTGGGGATGGCGCGATAGCGCACGCCTCCCGCGGCCCCGGCGACGGTCTCGATCCGGCCAAGGTCAAATCGCTCGAAGGAGGTGCTCACCAGGTCGATGTCCTCGCTGATCGTCGACTTCGCGGCTCCGAACAGCTCGCAGAACTCGCTGAGGGTGTGGATGCGGTTGGGCGTGTCCATCAGTATCCTCGTCATCGCCCCGAGGCGCTCGTTGCGCTTGATCTTGTCCATGCTTTCAGGCTCCAATTCCGAATTATTTTGGTGTTTTTTCCATTATAATTCGGCATTGTTAGAATTTGGGCAGGTTTGTGCAAAATCGGTCAAAGTGCCCGAACATTTAACCTTCATTTCCCGATGGCCCCGATGTTGCGCTTGCAGGACGCCGCTTTTTGAATTATAATAAGGGTTGCCGGCGTGCTTCTCCGAGGCCCGCCGGCCCGGAGTACATTTCGTTTCCTCATATATAAATATCCAGGGCAGGCAAGCGGCGTTCAGCCGCGCCGCTATGCCTACGGGAGGGCTCATCATGGCCGCAAACATATTTGACTACCAGCACCAGCGCGCGCACTTCATCGGCATCGGGGGCAGCTCCATGTCCGGGCTCGCGCTGTTTTTGAAGCAGACCGGCTACCAGGTCACCGGCTCCGACCGCACCAAGTCTCACAAGACGGAGCACCTGGAGGAGGCCGGCATCCCCGTCCACATTGGCCACGACGCCGAAAGCGTCCACGGCGCGGACGTCATCGTCTACTCCGCCGCCATCGCCGCCGACAACCCCGAGCGCGCCGAGGCCGCGCGGCTGGGCATCCCCCAGATCGAGCGCTGCGACCTGATCGGCCAGCTGATGGAGGGCTATCCCTTCGCGGTGGGCATCAGCGGCACCCACGGCAAGACCACCACCACCTCCATGCTCGCCCAGGCCTTCATGCAGGCGGGAGCCGACCCCACCATCCACATCGGCGGTGAGCTGGACTTCATCGGCGGCTCCACCCGGGTAGGCGGCAGCCACGACTTCATCTGCGAGGCCTGCGAGTACAACGCCAGCTTCCTGCACTTCAAGCCCAACATCGCCGTCATACTGAACATCGACGAGGATCACCTGGACTTCTACAAGGACATCGACGACATCGAGTCCGCCTTCGCCCGGTACGCCGCGCTGGTGCCTCCCACCGGCTGGTGCGTCGCCTGGGGCGACGACGTCCGTGCCCGCCGCGTGTGCGAGAACGCCGCCTGCAATTCCATGACCTACGGCCTGGGCGAACAGTGCATGCTGCGCCCGGTTTACCTGAAGTACGACGAACACGGCTGCGCCAGCTTCACCGCCGCGCTGAACGGCATGGCCCTGGGCGAGTTCCACCTGAACGTGCCCAGCGAGGCCAACATGCTGGACGCCCTGGCCGTGATCTGCGTGGCCTACATCCGCGGGCTGGACATGAAGAAGGTCGCCGAAGCCCTGGAGAGCTTCGTGGGCGCCCATCGCCGCTTCGAGCTGACCAGCGTCACCGACGGCGTGAAGTGCTACACCGACTATGGCCATAACCCGGCGGAGATCAAGAACGCGCTGAAGATCGCGGCCCTGCAGCCCCACAAGACCCTCTGGTCCGTGTGGCAGCCCCACACCTACTCCCGCACCAAGACGCTGTTTGACGCCTTCGTGACCACCTTTGACGGCGTGGACCGCCTGCTGATCACCGACATCTGCGCCGCCCGGGAGGTCGACCCCGGGGACATCCGCTCCGAGATGCTGCTGGAGCCCATCCGCGCCCGGGGCGTGGACGTGGTGCTGACCCCCACCTTTGACGATGCCGAGGCCTACCTCCGCGCCCACTGGCAGCCCGGCGACCTGATGATCAGCCACGGCTGCGGCGACATCGACCTGCTGAACGAGCAGATCGCCCTGCACGGCGACACCGCGAAATAACCCCGAAAACACCGTGGCGCGAATCGCGCCCGATACGGAGGATACCGCTTTGAAGAAGCACATATGCCTATTGCTGGTCTGCGCGCTGTGCGCCTGCGCCCTCACGGCCTGCTCCAAGGGCAGCGGCGGACAGCCGGATTCCGGCGCGCAGCAGGCCGCCTCGCCGGACAACACCCCGGTGCCGGAGGGCGGCGAGGGCAGCCACGGAGAGGTGGACCAGAGCCAGGCGCTGGAGGACATGCCCACCCTGGAGCCCCCGGAGCCCATCGAGGGCGGCGGCGACCTGGGCGAAGAGGATTACTTCAACATCGACACGCTGATCAACGGCGACGACGGCGGCGCGCCTGCCGGCGCCGAGGATGGCGGCAGCGTCCTTGCGGGCGCGGACGAGGGCGGACAGCCCGTCCTGGCCGGCGCCGACGAGGGCGGACAGGACGCGCCCGCGGCCCAGTCCCCCGCTGCGAGCGTAACGCAGGTCGATCCCAGCACCTATCAGTTCTCCGCGCTGATCGACACCAGCCTGGGCTTCACCTTCAACTATCCCTCCCACTGGGAGAACGTCCCCGGCGTCTACACCGTCTGCTTCCGGGAGAAGGTCGAGCCCGGCGAGTTCCCCGCCCGCATCGCCATCACGGCCAAGCAGCTGGTGCACTCCCCCGAGGGCCTGACGATGACCAACGAGCTGACCTCCTACATGCAAATGGTCTATCGCCAGTATGACGCCTCCACCTTTGAGGCGGGCACGCCCAACTCCGAGGACACCTTCATGGGCAAGCCGGCCATGTCCAACACCTACCTCGCCTATTCCGGCGACACCGAGGTGAAGGGCTTCGTGATCGGCTGTGCCGTGGGCCGCCGGCTCTACGTGCTCCACTTCTGTGCCTCCTACGAGCGCTACGCCGCGCTGGAGAGCGTGCTGCGCTACATGGTGAAGTCGGTGACGCTGGTGGAGGAATGATCGACCTCCGGTCATTTGCCGCTATTCTTCAATGTAATAGAAAAGATCCTTCGCTTCGCTCAGGATGACCTTGTGGTATTAACAAGTCATCCTGAGCAGGGCGAAGGATCTTATATTGCGCTTAAAGGCGCAGCCGTGTCAGTACACGATGACCTTTGTGTTGGTCGGGCAGTTGTTCCAGATCCACTTGGCGTCCTCCACGCTCAGGCGCACGCAGCCGTGGGAGGCCCTGCTGCCCAGATGGTTGACGGAGCTCTGGGTCACCTTGCCCTCCTTCTGGTTGTACAGCACGGAGTGGAACATGATGTCCCCCTGGATATAGTAGGCGTACTGGGCCCAGCAGTTGAACTTGGTGAAGTAGTGCCACCGCGCGCCGGGGCCGGTGCCGTCCTGGAAGGTGCCCTTCGGCGTCGGCGAGCCGCTGCGACCCGTGGAGCACTTCATCGTGCGCACCAGCTCCGTGTAATCACCGTTGCTGTCCGGCGCGTAGGCGTACACCCGCTGGTCGTCGACGCTGACCTTCAACACGTAGGGCTTCAACGCCTTCTTGGCGTTCTCGTCGAACAGCACCGAGAGCGTGTTGCGGTCCGCGGTGCCGGTCTCCGCCAGGCCGTTCCGGCGCTGGAAGGCCGTGACGGCCGCCGCTGTGCCGGAGCCATACTGCCCATCCAGGGCGCTGTAGTAGTACTCCAGGCAGGCCAGCCGGCGCTGCAGGCGCACCACGTCGCGCCCCTGGGAGCCGCTGGACATGGCCGCCGGAATGGCCGGGAACTGCTCGGAATAGAAGGCATCCAACAGAATCGGGTCGGCCACGCCGTTGACCTCCACCGTCAGGCCGCCGTTCGTCGTGCTCGCGGAGGCCGCCAGGGCCTCCTGCTCCATCTCCCGCATATAGGCCTGGAGGGTCTCGACGCCGGTCTTGGTGGAGGTGCCGTAGCCGCCATCCACCGCGATGGAGGCGAAACCCAGCACCCGCAGGCGCTTTTGCAGCTTGGCGACCGCGTCGCCTGAGGAACCCAGGGTCAGCATGGCGTTGTCGGGGGCCTTCGCCTTCTCCGAGAACAGCAGCGCCTGGGTGGCCGCGTCCGCCACGCCGGTCTGGTCCAGACCGTTGTAGTACTGGAACACGCGCACCGAACGGGCAGTCCCGCCGCCATAGATGCCGTCTGCGGCGTCGGTGGTGTAGCCCATCCGGACCAGCCGGGTCTGCACGCGGCCGACGTCGCTGCCCTCGTCCCCGGTCTGCAGCGCCCTGCGGCACACCCGGAAGTCGTCGCTGAACAGGTAGGCCTGCAGCAGGTGGTCCGCGACGCCGTCCACCGGCGTCACCGGGGAGGGCCGCGCCACGGCGGCGTTGGACGCGACGGAAGCCGCCTCCGCCGAGGCGCTCACCTCGACGGACATCGCCGTCACCGCGCCGTCAGAAGCGTCCACTGCATCGTTCGCAGCCGCGCCTTCAGTCGCCACGGGAGCCGGCCCGTAGCGGGCGTCGATCGCGTCCTGCTCCAGCTGGCGCACGTATTCCTCCAGCCGCATCACCGCGGCCCGGGTGTTCGCGCCGTAGTAGCCGTCCGCCTTGTCGTTCAGGTAGCCCAGCAGAATCAGCTTCCGCTGCAGGCGCTGGGTGGCCGCGCCGTTGACGTCCAGCTTCAATTCGGGATAGTAGGGCACCGTGGCCGTGACCTCCTGGAGCAGCAGCTGCGGGAAGGCCCAGGCGGGCAGCCCGGTCTCCCCCGGCTGCGCGGCGGCGCGGCGCGCGCGATAGGCGTCGGCGACCACGTGGGCCAGAGACTCGGAATCGGCCTGCACGTTCTGCACGGAGCTGAGCACCAGCGCCTTCAGCCACTGGGTGATCGTGGCCCACTGGCCCTCGCCCAGCTCGATGCCGTCCAGGGCAAAGTGGAACTCCACGCACAGCATGTCGCCGTTGCTGCTCACCAGCTCCTGGGCATAGGTCCGGGTCCCGGCCTCGGCGCTCGCGGGCTTCTGGTCAAAGCGCACGCTGGTGGTGGTCGGCGCGCTCGCAGGATTCATCAGCTTCAGTATATCCGCCTGCCAGGCTTCATCCTCTGTGGGCTCCGCCGAGGACATGACGGACCCCGCGAACAGGGCCAGCATGACCAACAGAGCAATCAGTGGAATCGTATAGCGCTTCATTTTATCCCTCCAGCTTGTGGGTTGCAACACATAGACGCACACGCCCGCGTTTTTGTTTCACCGCGGCGAAAAATGTCATTTTTCGTCCCATCGACGCGCAGGCGCAGTGGGGCATTATTGTTATGGCACTCATTATACCTGAACATGGTGGCAAAAGCATATGCCTGATATGAATAAAATGGAACAGCTTTGGGGCGGCGGCAGCAGTCCTCTGCTTTTTCGGCGTTGCCAGCCTCCCGTAAATTGTGTATAATAGAGGTGTCACAATTTCGCCGCGTTCCGCGCTTCCCAATATTCCCGGAGGTCCACCACCCATGAAAAGAACGCTTCTCATCCTCTGCGCGCTGATGGCGCTTCTGGCTTCCCTTCTCGCCGTTCCCGCGTTCTCCGAGGCGGGCGGCGCGAAGCTGACCCTGATGATCTACATGTGCGGCAGCAACCTGGAGAGCGCCTACGGCTCCGCCACCGCGGACATCCAGGAGATGCTCGCCTCGGGCTGCGACTTTTCCAAGGTGAACCTACTGATCATGGCTGGCGGCAGCGCGCGCTGGGACCTGGGCCTCGACCCGGATACCCTGAACGTTTACCGGCTGACCGAGCGCGGCATCCGCCCGGTCCTGCGGGACGAGGCCGCCAGCATGGGCGACGCCGGGACGCTGACGCGGCTGCTGGACCTCGGCGCGGAGCAGTTCCCCGCCGAGAACTACGCCCTCATCCTCTGGAACCACGGCGGCGGACCGCTGGGCGGCGTTTGCTGGGACGAGCTGTTTTCGATGGACAACCTGACCCTCGGCGAGCTGACCGACGCCCTCGCCGCGTCCAGGCTGCCCGGCAAGCTCAGCTGGATCGGCTTCGACGCCTGCCTGATGGGCAGCGTGGAGGTCGCCGAGGCCCTCTCCCCCTTCGCCAGGGTCATGATCGCCAGCCAGGAGACCGAACCCGCCCCGGGCTGGAACTACGCCTTCCTGAAGGGCATCGAGGCGGACCCGGACGGCGCCGCCACCGGCAGGCGCGTCATCGACGCCTTCTTCGACGCCCTCGACGGCACCGGCGAGTCCCTCACCCTCTCCTGCGTGGACCTCGACGCGGTTTTTCGCGTCACCTACGCCCTCGGCCGCTTTTTCGACCGCGTGGGCTCGAAGCTGAACGACGAGACCTTTCCCGACTATTCCATCCGCCGCATGGAGACCACCAGCTTCGGCAGGGCGGTGGATTCCAGCGGATACGACCTGGTGGACCTGGGCGACCTGGCGCGCAACTACGGCGGCAACGCGGATCTGTCCGAGGCGCTGGATGACGCCGTGGTCTACTGCCGCTCCAGCGCGGGCGACGCCTGCGGGCTGTCGGTTTACTATCCCTACGGCAACGCGGACATGTTTGAATCCCAGTGGAAGGACGACTACAGAGGCCTCGGCTTCAGCAGGAGCTACACAAACTACCTGAACCGCTTTGGAACGCTGCTGACCGGCGGCGAGCAGGCGGACTGGTCCAACCTGGCCACCGCCTCCGAGGGCTGCGACGCGGAGGGCGTCCAGCGGTTCTCGCTCCAGCTGACCGGGGAGCAACGCGCATCCCTCGCCTCCGCCCAGCTGTACATCCTCCAGCCCCACTTCGGGTACGATGGAAACGCGCCCGTCGCGCTGGCGCCCATTTCCGTCGTGGATGCGGCAATCTCTCCCGACGGGCTCTTGACCGCCGGCTACGACTGGCGCTCCGTGTACGTCGTGGACGAGGACGGCGCGCCGCTCCTGGGGCCGGTCTCCTTCCGCCGGGAGCGCGGTGAATACTTTTCGATCCTGACCCACTACGACGGCTATACGGGGCTGTATCCGGGCCGGAGCTCCGTCGGCGTGCTGTACGACTGCGCAGCGGTCCCCGGAAGCGACCAGCTCGCCATCGAGCACACCTACGTCTACGACGCCGCCAGCCAGAGCTACACCAACCGCATTCCCTTTTCCGAGGAAGGCTACGGCGCCGTGCACTTCCACGACAGGATCGCCGTTCCCCCGCCCTTCGAGGGCACCCTTCCGGGCTTCAACGACTGGGACGGCTTCCTCGGCTATCACACGGACGGCTTTTACCTGCCCCGCTCCTGGAGCCTCCGCTTCATGGACGAGCGCCTCCGCTCCGGCCCGCTCTATGCCTGCTTCCAGCTGACGGACGTCCACCAGAGAACCTTCTCCAGCCTCCCCCTGCGCTTCGACCCGCCGAACCAGGTTGACATCCCGGTGTCGCCCGAGGTGCTGGAGGTCGACGGCCACGCGGCGCGGCTGTCCGCAACACTGGACCTCGCCCTGGAGGAACCCGTCCTGCGCCTGGAGCTGAGCGTCGAAAACCACACGGATGGAACGTTGGACTACTACCCGTCCTGGGATGTTCCGCCGCTCGTGCTCAACGGCGAACGCGAGCCGCTGTCGTCGTTCAGCTTCGGAAAGTGCTATGACATCGCCCCCGGCGGAAGCATCCTGGCCACCGTGGAACTGAACGGCACCGACCTCGCCGGCATGCAGGCACTGGAGACCGTGGACATCGCCATCACCTGGAATCCCAGCGGGGAATCCACAAATCGGACGCCGATTCCCCTGCGCTTCACCCTCGCGGACTGCGACGTTTCCTCCTTCGCCAAGGCGCTCGAACCCATCGCGCAGACGGAACAGGATGGCGTGAACTGGCAGCTGCTCTCCCTGACCCAGGACGCCGAGTCCCTCGACGCCCTGCTGTACATCGAAAACGCCAGCGAGGAGGCCCTCGACTGCCACGTGAAGGCCGTCGTCGACGGCGTGTTCTTCGACAGGCATTCAAATTCCGCGTCCGTCGCGCCGCACCACAGCGGCTTTGCCCGGCTGGACCTGCAAAACGGCGCGGATCTGCCCGCCTGGGACCTGGAGGTCGAGAACACCGAATACTACACGGTGGTTCCCACGTTCGCGCACATGAACGACATGCTGGCGCGGTGCGGCGTCACCGAGATCACACGGGTGGACCTGCTGTTCGATTTCAGCGTCTACAATCCCGACGATCGCGTGACGCTGCTCCTGGATGAGCCAATTCCCGTCCAGCCCACCGCGGAAAATGCTATCGCCCAGTGTCCTCTGGTGAACGGCGACTTCTCCGCCGCGCTGGAATCCGCCTTTGTCGCCGACAACGGCCTCGCCCTCGGCCTGTGCCTGCGCAACGACACCGACGCGCCGCTGAAGGTGGACGAGTACAAATATGCCTTCAACGGGTCCGATGCCTTCCTGTCGCCCGAGTACAGGCGCCTCGCCTGCCACATTCCCCCGCACACTGTGTGCTACAACTGGCTGCCCATCACGACGGACGACGGCTTTGGGAAGCAGGCGCTGAGCGCGCTGTCCCTCTCGCTGCTCGTCAGCGACCAGCCCCAGGAGCCGTTCACCCTCCGCTTTCCGGAGGGCACCGCCTTCGGCGCGCCGGGAGGCACGTTTGTCGCCGCGGAGGACCTCGATATCGCCCCGACCGGCTATCAGGTTCGCCCCAGCATCCTGAGCGGCAGCGTTGAAATGCCCGTTGGGCCCGTCGAGCCCCTCATCCTGCCCGTTCCCATGACGGCGCAGGACTTCGAGGACGCCGACTTTGCCGAAGCGATCCTCTGCGTCAAGGAGAACGACGGCGATACCACAGGCGTATTTCACGCGTACACGCCTTTCCGAATCCTCACCTCCACCCCGGTGACGCTCGATGTCAAAAACCGCCCTCTGGCGCGGTTTCTCGGCGTGTCCCTCCTCGCTGACGGCGAGCCGCTGCGTATATTTGAGACCTCCAACGGAGACGAGACGCGGTTGAACGTCAGCGATCACCTCTACTTCTTCCGCAGCGCCGGGGAATACCAGCCGGACCGGCAGAGCTACCTGTTCAACAACGGCAACGCCTTTGTGACGGTCTCCGGCCATGCGCTGGACGTTCGCCGGGAAGGCGGGGAATTGGTCTTGACCGGGAACGCCGCCAATCTGCTCGGGGTATTCCCCACGGGCGACCCTGATCAGTACCGCGAGAGCTTCACCATCGACGAGCTGCCGCTGTACGCAACGGAGCATCGCGTCTACTATTGCAGCAACTTCCTGCCCGACAGCATCAATCCCAACCACAACGCGCAGCGGCTGCGGGCGCTGCGGAAACCGCTGGAGCTCAGCCTGGTGCCCCTCGACAGCCTCGGAAAGAAGCTGTACCTGCTGGTCGACTTCGGCACCGAGGAATCCGAGCACATCCTGTTCCTCGATCCCTCCACCGGGGAGGTGCTGTTCAGCGCGTCGTAGGCGATCGCGCATAGTATCAAAAAAAACGACTCTTCACGGAAACTTGGGGAATAGATGCCCCCTCTCCGCCCTTCGGGCACCTCTCCCCCTCACGGGGGCGAGGCAAGTTTATATTTCAGTGCTTGGCCTGACTGAGAGGGGTTTCCCCAGAAAAACGTGAAGAACCAAAAAAACTTCTTCACATTTCCTTGAAGCGCCAAGCAAAAACCGGCCCGGCTGCGTATGCAGCCGGGCCGTCCATAATTGCCTTATTGCTCGTCCGTCCAGCGGAAATTGCTGGTGATCACCTGCACCTGGTCGCTGGCCACATGCAGCACCCCGCCCTCGATGTGGGCGTGTCGGACCGTGCCGTCCTCCTCGGTCACGCGGGCTTCGCCGGAACCGAGGGCGGCGGCATAGTCGATGTGCTTGGGCAGTATGGCCACATCGCCGCCGGTGGTGCGCACGACGATGCGCTGGGCGTCCGCGTCATAGTGACGGCATTCGGGGGTGACGATCGTCAGGTGGATCAGAGCCATGGGTTATTCTCCTTTTTTGGCTTTTTCAACGGCCTCGTCGATGGTGCCGACAAACAGGAAGGCACTCTCAGGCAGGTCGTCGTGCAAGCCGTCGATGATCTCCCGGAAGCCGCGGATGGTCTCCTTCAGGGGCACATAGCGGCCCTCCATGCCGGTGAACTGCTCGGCGACGGAGAAGGGCTGGCTCAGGAAGCGCTGCACCTTGCGGGCGCGGGACACGATCAGCTTGTCCTCGTCGGACAGCTCGTCCATGCCCATGATGGCGATGATGTCCTGGAGCTCCTTGTAGCGCTGGAGGATGCTCTGCACCTTGCGGGCCACGTCGTAGTGCTCCTTGCCCACGATCTCCGGCGTCAGGATGCGGCTGGTGGAGTCCAGCGGGTCCACGGCGGGATAGATGCCCAGGGAGGCGATGGAGCGGCTCAGAACCGTGGTCGCGTCCAGGTGGGCGAAGGTGGTGGCCGGAGCCGGGTCCGTCAGGTCGTCGGCGGGCACGTAAACCGCCTGTACGGAGGTGATGGAGCCCTTCTTGGTGGAGGTGATGCGCTCCTGCAGGGCGCCCATCTCGGTAGCCAGGGTGGGCTGGTAACCCACGGCGCTGGGCATGCGGCCCAGCAGGGCCGAAACCTCGGAGCCCGCCTGGGTAAACCTGAAGATGTTGTCAATGAACAGCAGCACATCCTGGTTCTCGCGGTCGCGGAAGTACTCCGCCATCGTCAGGCCCGACAGCGCCACGCGCATGCGGGCTCCCGGCGGCTCGTTCATCTGGCCGTAGACCAGCGCCGTCTTGTTGATGACGCCGCTCTCCTGCATCTCGTTGTACAGGTCGTTGCCCTCGCGGGTGCGCTCGCCGACGCCCGCGAATACGGACAGGCCGCCGTGCTCGCGCGCGATGTTGTTGATCAGCTCCATGATGATGACGGTCTTGCCAACGCCGGCACCGCCGAACAGGCCGATCTTGCCGCCCTTGGCGTAGGGGGCGATCAGGTCGACGACCTTGATGCCCGTCTCCAGGATCTCCGTGGTTCCCTCCTGCTCGTCATAGGCGGGCGCGGCGCGGTGGATGGGCCAGCGCTCCTGGGCATCCGGCGCGGGCTTGTTGTCCACGGGCTCGCCCAACAGGTTGAACACGCGGCCCAGGCAGCAGTCGCCCACGGGCACGGAGATCGGCGCGCCGGTGTCCACGGCGGGGATGCCGCGGCGCAGGCCGTCGGTGCTGCTCATGGCGATGCAGCGCACCACGTTGTCGCCGATGTGCTGGGCGACCTCGGCGGTCACCTTTCGATCGCCGTTTTCAATTTCGATGGCTGAGAGCAGGTTCGGCAGCTCGCCGTCCGCAAAGCGGATGTCCAGCACCGGGCCGATGACCTGTACGACAGTACCGATGTTCTTTGCCATTGTTCTATCTCCTATATCGTTTGGGGATACGGTTTGGTCTTCCCGCGAACGCCAGTCATGGCGTCCCTACGATTGGGTTTGTGCGATTGCGTGGACGCCTCTATGGCGTCCCTGCGACATCGTCGTGGGGACTTGTCTGCCGTTCCTGTTCAAATCGGAGGCGGCGGCGTGTACGCCGACTTCGCAGGGATTCAATCGCAGAAAAATCCCATTTTCCGTAGAGCGAATCCCTTCCCTGCAGATTTGACGGCCAGGTTATCTCAGAAAACCAAGTCAAATCTGAGAGGGGGGTGGTATTGGCGGGGGAAGCACTCCCCCGTCCAAATCAAATTCAGTGCTCCGCGCCGGCGACGATCTCCGTCAGCTCCTGGGTGATGGAGCTCTGGCGCGCACGGTTGTAGCGCAGGCTCAAATCCTCGATCATCTCTCCGGCGTTCTTCGTGGCGGAATCCATGGCCACGCGCCGCGCGGCCTGCTCGCTGGCGAAGGCATCGCACGCCGCGGCGTAGATCAGGCCGCCCAGGTACTGGGGCAGGAACCCCTTGAGCAGCGTGTCCGCGTCCGGCTCACAGAGCATCTGCTTGCTGGTGTGCTCCGGCGCATCCCGGGTGTCCAGCGGCAGCAGCGGCTTCAGCTTGGTCTTCTGGGTCAGCACCGACACGAAGGAGGTGTAGGCCAGCACGACCTCGTCGTACTCGCCGGAGTCGTAGCTGTCCAGCATCCTCTGGGCGAGCGCCTCGCAGGTCGAAAGGTCCAGCCCCTCCACCTTCTCGATCTCGGTGATGATGGGCACTCCGCGGCGGGTGTAATGCTCCTTGGCCTTGCGGCCGATGGGGATCACGCAGCAGTTGGCGTCCTTGCTGTCCCACTCGATGCGCTTGAACATGTTGGCGTTGTAGCTGCCCGCCAGGCCGCGGTCGCCCGCGATGACGATGTAGCACCGGTGCTTGATCTCCCGGGGAATGACATAGTGGCTCTGGGCGCCGGTGTTGTGGGCGGCGATGTCCCAGACCGCGCGGCGCGCCACCTTCATGTAGGGCCGGCTGGCCTCCATGCGGGCGCGGGCGTTCCTCAGCTTGGATGAGGCCACCAGCTGCATCGCCTTCGTGATCTGCATCGTGCTCTCCACGCTTCGGATCCGCAGCTTGATATCCTTCATCGATGCTCCGGCCATGGTATCACTCCTTATCCGCGTGCAGCTTCAGGAAGTCCTCGGTGAAGGACTGGATCGCGGCCTTGAGCTGCGCCTCGGACTCCTTGCTCAGATCGCCCGTATCGCGGATGGTCGCGAGCAGCGCCTCGTGCTGGGCGTCCAGGCGCTCATACAGGCTGGTCTCGTACTCGTTGATCAGCTCCACGTCCACGTCCTTCAGGTAGTCGTGGACCACGGCGTAGAGGATGCACACCTGGTGCTCGACGCTGACCGGCGCGTTGTGGTTCTGCTTCAGCACGGCCACGATGCGCTCGCCCTGGCCCAGGCGGGCCTTGGTGTCGGCGTCCAGGTCGGAGCCGAACTGGGCGAAGCTCTGCAGCTCGCGGTACTGGCTGTACAGCAGCTTCAAAGTACCCGAGACCTTCTTCATGGCCTTGATCTGGGCGTTGCCGCCCACGCGGCTGACGGAGATGCCGGGGTTGACGGCGGGCATGATGCCCGCGTGGAACAGCTCGGTCTCCAGGAAGATCTGGCCGTCAGTGATGGAGATGACGTTGGTGGGAATGTAGGCGGACACGTCGCCCGCCTGGGTCTCGATGATCGGCAGCGCCGTCAGGGAGCCCCCGCCGTACTCCGGCGCGACCCGCGCCGCGCGCTCCAGCAGCCTGCTGTGCAGGTAGAAAACGTCGCCCGGATAGGCCTCGCGTCCCGGCGGGCGGCGGATTAGCAGCGACAGGGCGCGGTAGGCCACGGCGTGCTTGGACAGGTCGTCGTAGACGATCAGCACGTCCTTGCCCTGGGCCATGAAGTATTCGCCCATGGCGCAGCCGGAATAGGGCGCGATGTACTGCAGGGGGGCCAGCTCGCTGGCCGTGGCGGAGACCACGATGGTGTAGTCCATCGCGCCGCCGGCGGTCAGGGCCTCCACCACCTGCGCCACCGTCGAGCGCTTCTGGCCGATGGCGACGTAGATGCAGAGGCAGTCCTTGCCCTTCTGGTTGATGATGGTATCGGTGGCGATGGTGGTCTTGCCCGTCTGGCGGTCGCCGATGATCAATTCGCGCTGGCCGCGGCCGATGGGGATCATGCTGTCGATGGCCTTGATGCCCGTCTGCAACGGCACGGAGACGCTCTTGCGCTCGATGATGCCGGGGGCCGGGCTCTCGATGCGGCGCTGTTCGGTGGTGTTGATCGGGCCCTTGCCGTCGATGGGCTTGCCCAGCGCGTCCACCACGCGGCCGATCAGAGCCTCGCCCACGGGCACGGAGACGACCTCGCCGGTGCGCTCCACCGTGTCGCCCTCCTTGATGCCGGCGTCGTCGCCCAGCATGACCACGGCCACGGAGTTCTCCTCCAGGTTCAGCGCCATGCCGTAAGCGCCGGTGGAGAAGCGCACAAGCTCGTTGGCCATGCAGTTCTCCAGGCCGGAGACCCGGGCAATGCCGTCGCCGACCATCAAAACCGTACCGACGTCGGTCTGTACAATTTGGTTATCGTAATGCTTGATCTGATCCTTGATGATCTTGGAAATTTCTTCAGGTCTCAGCTGCATCTGTCCGCCCTCTTTTCCTACAGTCTCTGGACCAGGCTCTGCCGCAGCCGTCCAAGCCTGTTCTGAATGGTGTTGTCATACCGCTTGCCGTCCATTTCGACGCGCACGCCGCCGATCAGCGACGGGTCCACAGCGACGATCAGGTCGACCTTCCTGCCGGAGATCTCCTCCAGCCGCGCCTTCAGCGCTGCCTGCTCCGACTCGGAGAGGGCCGCCGCGCTGGTCGCGTGGGCCTCCACGATGCCGTAGTCGTCGTTGTAGCGCTGGTGGAACCACTGGCAGCACATCTCGAAGGCGTCGAAGTGTTCCTTCTGGACCAGCAGCTTCATGAAGTTCAGCACGTAGGGATGCACCTGGCCGGCGAAGGTATCCTGCACGACCTTGAGCCGCGCGTCCCGTTCGATGGCGCGCGAGCACAGCAGCCGCACGAAATCCGGCTGCTCCCTGAATATCCCGCGCAGCTGGGAAAGCTCCTCTTCCAGCTGCGGGCGAAGCTCCTCATCCCGCGCGAGCTCGTACAAAGCCTCGCCGTATTCCTTAGCCAGGCCCGTCACGACGCTTCACCTGCGTTTCGGATGAATTCTTCCACCAGCTCGCGGTGGTCGTCCGGGTTGATCTCCCGCTCCACCATGCGGCCGGCGATGTCCACGGCCATGCCGGAGATCTCGCCCATCAGCTCGGAGTAGGCCTTGCGCTTCTCCTGCTCGATCTCGGACTCGGCGCGCTGCTTCATGTGCGCGGCCTCCTGCTGGGCCTCGTGCACGATGGCGTCGCCCCGGCGCTGCGCGGTGTCCACGGCGCTCTTCACCAGGCGGTCCGCCTCGTCGCGGGCGTTGCTCATGCGGGCGGTATACTCCTCCTTGAGCTGCGCCGCGTCGTCCCGGGCCTTGCCGGCCTCGTCATAGATGCCGTCGATCTCCTTCTGGCGGGCGTCCAGCATCGCCATGACGCGCTTGAACAGGAACTTCTTAACCAGGGCAAACAGTATCAGCAGGTTGCAGATCTGAAAGATGATCGTCCAGGCATCTATCGAGATAAACTCTTGAACCTCGTTCACTTTTCAGCCTCCTGAAATCGTGGTTGTATCCGATCGCGGAAAGCTCAGTTCAGCTTGCCGATGAAGGGATTGGCGAACATCAGCAGCAGGGCCACGATGAAGCCGTAAATACCGGTGGTCTCGGCGACGGCGCAGCCCAGCAGCATGGTGGACTGGACGGTGCCCTTGCACTCCGGCTGGCGGCCGATGGCCTCGCAGGCCTTGCCGACGGCGTAACCTTCGCCGATACCGGGGCCGATACCGGCGATCATGGCCAGGCCGGCGCCGATGGCGGAAGAACCCATGACGATTGCTTTGGTCCACAGTTGCTCATTCATTGAAATAACCTCCCAAGATCATTATTCTTCGTGATTTATGTCATTCCTCCGCAGCCGAGCCGATGTACATCATCGTCAGCATGCAGAAGATGAACGCCTGGAGACAGCTGGAAAAGATGTCGAAATAGACGGAGAACACCGCGGGAATGCCCACCTGCAGCAGCGGGATGTTGCCTAAGATCCTTCCCAGCGCCCCCGGCAGCAGGGAGAAGATCGCGTGGGAGAGGTTCGCCAGCGCCCAGCGCAGCAGGCCCATGATGACCGTGCCGGAGGCGATGTTGCCGAAGTGACGGAACGCCATGGACAGCGGCGTGGCGAATTCGCTGATGATGTTGAAGGGCAGCAGCACCGGAATGGGCTGGAAGTAGCCCTTGATGTAGCCCAGTGGGCCGCCCGCGCGGAACTTGTTGTAGGTGATCAGCACGAACACCAGCAGCGACCAGCCCAGCAGCGTGGACAGGTCCGACGTCGGGGCGAACACGCCCACCATGCCGGACAGGGAGCACAGCGCGGAGAGCGCCATGATGGAGGCGATCAGCGGCGCGTAGCCCACCTGCAGGAAGTGGGGACCCATGTTCTCCCCCACCATGCCGTTGATCTTATTGACGATGAACTCCGCGATGATCTGCCGCTTCGTGCGGGCATGCACCTGCATGCCGTGGGTCAGGAACAGGCAGAGGCCGACGATCAGCGCCATGATGATCCAGGTGTTGACGATCGTCTCCGAGACGGCGATGCCGCCAAATATGGGAATCCTGAAAAGTATCTTTGCGCCGGTTACGGTAAACTCACCGTTCAAAGCTCTTCACTTCCTTCGGTCGGCGCACCCTTTCGCGCCTCCAGAATTTGC
Organism: uncultured Eubacteriales bacterium; assembly: GCA_902801165.1. Taxonomy (GTDB): domain Bacteria; phylum Bacillota; class Clostridia; order Christensenellales; family Aristaeellaceae; genus UBA2862. Next base: position 68,080 of record CADCHI010000005.1, read on the forward strand.
AGTATCCGTATGACGACGCTGGGAAACAGCGCCGCGAGTATCGTGGCCAGGGCGTCAAAGTGGAACACCGCGATGCCCATCACCAGCAGCGCGAACAGCGCGATCATCCGCAGGTTGTAGGACAGTTTCATGCGGTTCTTCATCTCGAGGCTCAGCGCCGTGATTTCCTCCTCGGTGCGCTGCCGCTCCGCCGCGCGATCGGTGATGCTCTGGACCATCAGCCCCATGATAAAGAAGTTCGCCACGCCCAGCGCCCCCGCGTAGAGGCCGCCGCCCAGCACGCTCAGGCTGAACCGGCCCAGCACCGCGTACACCGCCAGCATCACAGCCACCATGGCCGCCACGCCCAGCGCCATGTGCGCGGTCTGCGTGAGCACCGCCCTGTCAGGCTTTCTCATTCGCTTCCCCTTCCGCCCGCGCAGCCGCGGGCAGGTCACTCAGCGCCCGATAGGGCGCATCAACATAAAAACCTAAGGCATACTTTATCGCATTTTACAAACGCAATCAAGCGATAACGTATTAATTCTTTGCATGAAATTCCACAAACATCCACATTGCCATCGATCTCCGGACCAACGGCTTTATTTTAATCCATTTTCGACGCTTTGCAAATAGGCAAAACCGGCCGAATGTCCGAATTTGGGCATCTTCCGGGGTGTGTCTTACAGTGTGCCTGCCCCACATAAAAGCAAGGGGACTGTCTCAAAACAATAAAATGCGAAGGAATCATCGGGCGATGATTCAGAAAACACCGTAGGGGCGCCATAATTGGCGCCCACGGACGGCATTTCTGCCGTCCCTACGAATGGATTCTGCAATGTCGTTTGTTTTGAGACAGTCCCTGAAGTATTCTGCCTGTTGCTTTATCGCCCCGCGGCCTGCGCAACTCGCTGCGCTCGCTTGCCTGCGGTTTTCTGGCATTCTGACTGTTGCCTGTTGCCTTTTCCCTGTTCCCTTTTCCCTGTTCCCTTTTCCCTATTGCCTCTTCAACTCTTAACCATCGTGCCCGCGCCTTCGTCGGTGAGGATCTCCATCAGGATCGAATGGGGCACGCGGCCGTCCATGATGATCACGTTGTGCACGCCGCGGTTCAGCGCCTCCACGCAACACTCCACCTTCGGGATCATGCCGCCGGAGATGACGCCCTGCTCCCGCAGCTTCCCTGCCTCCTCCACGGTCAGCTCAGGGATCAGCGACGCAGGGTCGTCCTTGTCCGCCAGTATGCCCGGGATGTCGGAGAGCATGATCAACCTGGAGGCGTGCAGCGCCCCTGCCACGCAGGCCGCGGCGGTGTCGCCATTGATGTTGTAGGCGTTGCCGTGCCGGTCGCAGCCCAGCGTGGAGATGACCGGGATGTAGCCCTTCTCCAGCAGGTCCGTCACCGGGCGGATGTTCACCCGGGTGATGTCCCCCACGTAGCCCAGCCGCTCGTCCTTGATCTCGGCCTCGATCAGCCTGCCGTCCATGCCGGAGATGCCCATGGCCCTTCCGCCCTTCATCTCCAGCAGGTTGACCAGCGTCTTGTTGATCTTTCCCGCCAGCACCATCTGCACGATGTCCACGGTCTCCCGGTCGGTGACCCGCAGGCCGTCCACGAACTCGGCCTTCTTGCCCAGCTTGCCCATGATCTCGCTGATCTCCGGCCCGCCGCCGTGCACCAGCACCACCTTCACGCCGATCAGCCACAGCAGCACGATGTCCTCCATGACCTGCTGCTTCAGCTGCTCGTTCACCATGGCGTTGCCGCCGTACTTGATCACGACGATCTTTCCATTATACTGGCGGATATAGGGCAGCGCCTGGGTGAGCACCTCGGCCCGCTCCGCGTTTGAAAAAAACTTTTCCACGTCGTCCTCCGTCAGGTCCTGTAGTCCCCGTTGATCTTCACGTAGTCATAGGTCAGGTCGCAGCCCCAGGCCGACGCTCCATAACCGCCGTCCCCCAGGCCGACCAGTATCTCGATCTCCTTCTCCAGCAGCACGCGCTTGGCCTCCTCCTCCGAGAAGGGCACGCCCGCGCCGTTGCGGCAGACCTCCACGGTACCCGCGGCGGACCGGAAGGACACGTCCACCCGGTTCACGTCCACGTCCGCGCCGCTGTAGCCGATGGCGCACAGCACCCGGCCCCAGTTGGCGTCCGCGCCGAACATCGCCGCCTTCAGCAGGCTGGAGCAGATCACGCTCTTGGCGACGGTCCTGGCGGTCTCCAGGTCCTTCGCGCCGCTGGCGGTGCACTCCAGCAGCTTGGTCGCGCCTTCGCCGTCCCCGGCGATCATCCGGCACAGCGCCACCGTCACGGAATTCAGCGCTTCCATGAAGGCCGTGAAGTCCTCTCCCTCGGCGTCGATCGCGGCGTTCCCGGCCAGGCCGTTGGCCAGCACGGTCACCATGTCGTTGGTGGAGGTGTCCCCGTCGATGCTCAGCATGTTGAAGGTGCCCGTCACGTCACAGCTCAGCGCCTTTTGCAGCATCTTCGGCGAGATGGCCGCGTCGGTGGTCAAAAACACCAGCATGGTGGCCATGTTGGGGTGGATCATGCCGCTGCCCTTGGCGATGCCGCCCAGCCGGCAGGTCTTGCCCCCGGCCTGGAAGGCGACGGCCACCTCCTTCATCTCGGTGTCGGTGGTCATGATGCCCTCCGCCGCCATGGCGCTGCCCTCCGTAGAGAGGGATGACACCAGCGCCGGGATGCCCGCCGCGAAGGGGGCGATGTCCATCGGCTGGCCGATGACGCCCGTGGAGGCCACGACCACGTCCTTGGCGTCGATGCCCAGCTCCTTTGCCAGCAGCTCGCAGGTCTGCTCGGCGATCTCGACGCCGTTGGCGTTGCAGGTGTTGGCGTTGCCGCTGTTGCAGATGACGGCCCTCGCCGTGCCGTCGGCCAGGTGGGCCTTGGTGACGGCCAGCGGCGCGCCTTTGACCAGGTTCGTGGTGTACACCGCTGCCGCCGTGGCCGGGCACACGCTGTAGATCAGCGACAGGTCGCGCTTGTCCCGGTTCTTCCGGATGCCGCAGTGCACGCCGCTGGCGGTAAAGCCCTTCGCGGCACAGACGCCGCCTTCAATTCTCTCGATCATGGCTCAACGCTCCTCTCAAAGGATCAATCCGGCCGTCTCGTCGACGCCCATCAGAAGGTTCATGTTTTGTATGGCCGCGCCGGAGGCGCCCTTGCCCAGGTTGTCGAATCGGGCGGTCAGCACCAGCCGGCCCTCGCTTCCGCATACGGAGATCTCCATGGCGTCCCGGCCCGACAGCGCCGAGGCGGACATAAAGCCCGACTCGCCGGCATCCTCCACGTATCGCACCACGGGCCCACGATAGACCTCCCGGTAGACCTGCCGCGCCGCCTCAACGCCGCCCGCGAGCAGTTCCTCGTGCACCGGCACGCAGACCTCCATGCCGCTGTAGTAGTCCGCCACGATGGGGCTGAACACCGGCGGGCTCTCCAGTCCGCAGAGGCAGGCCATCTCCTTCAGGTGCTTGTGGGTCTGGCCGAGGCCATACTGCCTCGGCGCGTCCAGCAGCGGGTCCCGCTCAGACCCCTCGTATTCGGCGATCATCTTCTTGCCGCCGCCGGAGTAGCCCGTCAGTGAGAAGCAGCTCAGCTTCGCGTCCGCGGAAAGCACCCCCGCCTTCACCAGCGGCGCCACCAGGGCGATAAAGCCGCTGGCGTGGCAGCCCGGGTTGGCCACCCGCTTCGAAGTTCGGATGCGCTCCCGCTGACCGGCAAGCTCCGCCATGCCGTAGACCCACCCCGGCGCGGTCCTGTGGGCCGTGGAGGTGTCGATGACGGCGGTATGGTCGTTCTCGATCAGCGACACCGCCTCCACCGCCGCCGCGTCCGGCAGGCACAGGAAGGCGATGTCCGCGCCGTTCAGCGCCTCCCGACGCGCGCCGGGGTCCTTGCGCACATCCTCGCCGAGGACGATCAGCTCCACATCCCGTCGCTCGGCCAGGCGCTGGTAGATGCGCAGCCCGGTGGTGCCGGCGCTTCCGTCGATGAATACCTTCGTCATGCTCATCATTCCCCATGCCGCGAGCCCTCGGAACCATGCCCATGGATTCACGGTGATTTCTTATAATTATGCATGCATTATACCGCCATTTTCCGGCAATTGCAAGTTAATAATTGTATATATATGCATTAAATCATCCGTTCATGCCATATCCAAGCCATAAAGAAAAGGGCTCTTCACGGAAAGTTGAGGGATGACGACTCCCTCCGTCAGCCCTACGGGCTGACACCTCCCTCAACGAGGGAGGCAAAATAACCCGATTTCGCAGCCCAAAGGCTCCCTCCCAGAGGGAGCTGGCACGCGTGGCCGAAGGCTTAGCGGAGCGTTCAGCGTGACTGAGGGAGTTCTCATGAATCCCTCAAGAAAACGTGAAGAACCAAAAAAAGACCCCCTCTGCCCGGAACGACGCCATGTAAACGGCTGACGTCCTGGACGGAAAGGGGATCTTATTTCAACAGAATGAACTTGTACGGTGAATAACCCTGGGTCCCGCCGATTACCGCAGCGGCGTCGCCATGCCGGCGGCGGACACGCTCATGGTCTCCAGCACCTGGTAGCGGTCCATCTGGAGGTGCTTCTGCATCTGCAGCGCCTCCTCGATGGGGATCTCGACCATGTCGCCGCCACGGGTGCCGACGATCAGGTTGCCCCGGCCCTCGGCCAGGGCCTTGACGGCGAAGTAGCCCATGCGGGTCGCGGTCTCGCGGTCGCGGGCGTTGGGCGAGCCGCCCCTCTGGATGTGGCCCAGCACCGTCACGCGGGGCTCGATGCCGATGGCCTCGTGGATGCGCTTGCCGATGTCCACGGCGCTGCCCACGCCCTCGGCCACCACGACCATGAAGTGGGTGCTGCCCGCCAGGCGCGCGTTGCGGATGCGCTCCACCACATCCCGCTCAAAGTTCAGTTCCCGCTCCGGCACCAGCACGGCGGTGGCGCCGATGGCGATGCCCACGTACAACGCCAGGAAGCCGGCGTTGCGGCCCATGACCTCCACCACGGAGCAGCGCTCGTGGGACTGCATGGTGTCCCTCAGGCGGTCGATGCAGTCGACGGCCGTGTTGCAGGCCGTGTCAAAGCCGATGGTGTAGTTGGAGCAGCCGATGTCGTTGTCGATGGTGGCCGGAATGCCGATCACCGGAATGCCCATCTTCGACAGCGCCAGCGCGCCCTGGAAGGTGCCGTCGCCACCGATGGCCACCACGGCGTCCAGGCCCAGCATGCGGCAGGTCGCCACCGCGCGGGCACGGCCCTTCTCGGAGAGAAACTCCTCGCTGCGGGCGGTGTAGAGCATCGTGCCGCCCCGGGAGAGGATGTGGCCCACGCTGGCCGCGTCCAGCACGACGAAGTCGCTGTTGATCAGTCCCTGCCAGCCCCTGCGGATGCCCACGCACTCGATGCCGTAGGCCACGGCCGTCCTCACCACGGCGCGCACCGCGGCGTTCATGCCCGGGGCGTCTCCACCGCTGGTCAGCACGCCGATGCGCCTGAACTTCTTATCCATAGTAACTACTTCCTTTCCCTGTGTCTGTCGCCGCCGCGGACCTCGCCGCGCCGGATTGCTTCCACTGGGTATTATACTATATCGGTATCCTTTTGGCAACCTTCCCCAGAGGATTTGGCCAATGATCCCCGCACTTTCCGACTCATCAGTCCGGCAGCAGCTCGATCACCTCTCCGGGCCGGGTGTCCAGCTCAAGCGTCTCCCCCACGACCCTCCTGCCGTTCAGGCGCAGCGCCCTTCCCGGCCAGGGGTTCGCGATCCGGAGCGCGCCGCCCACGGGGCATTCGATTCGCGCCCGGGCGACCTCGCCGCCCGCGAGCTCTGCCGCCACCACGAAGCCGCCCCGGGCCCTGAGGCCGAAGAACCGCGCGTTGGGCAGGCTCCGCCTCGGCCACACCGGGAACAGCCGCAGCGTGCCCTGGTGGGAAATCAGCATCATCTCCTGGAGCGTGTTGGGCACCGTGGAGAGGTTTTCGATGCCGTGGGGATTGCCCTCGACGAAGCCGTTGGGCAGCCCCGTGCGGGCCAGCTTGTCCCGCAGCCGCTCGAGGATCACCTCCGGGTCGAAGCCCACGCGCACCGCCGCCGGGAAGAACAGGCAGCCCAGGTTTGTAGCGTTCCACGCCCCCGCTGCCCGGACCTCTCCGCTTGCGCCGCCGGCGCGGCTCAGCCCGCGCTCCATTTCGGACAGCGCCGCCACGGTGTTGCGGGCGATCTCAAGTTCTTCGGCCGGGGAGTCCAGGCCAATCGCGCCGCCGGGATAGATCTGCATCACGTTCCCGGGGAAGCTCATCGACCACTTGCCGCCCCTGCCCTCGTTGTAGAACACCTGCTTCGAGCGCAGCGCCTCCGGGATCACCGACGCCAGCGACGCCCCGCCCTCGTTCCACAGGGTGGGATTTTCGCCGATTTCGTCGATGGTGCCCGTGGGATAGGGCGCAAGCCGGGCAAGGATGTCCCGCCAGGCGGGCCGCCTGTCCGCGTCCAGGCCGAGGAACGCGCTGGCGTCCAGCATGTCGGCAAAGAAGCTGCGCAGGTAGCCCAGCGTGTTCGCCGGGTCCTCCGGCTCGCCGTGGAGCTCCACGTCCCGGGTGGTGCGCTCGTGCATGCCGTCGCCGACCACGTGCAGCACGCCGTCCCGGTCCACCAGGTCGCGCTCCCAGAACTCCGCCACAGACCGCAGGAATGGGTACACCCTGGCGAGGTAGTCCCGGTCCATGGACAGCCGCCAGCGCAGCAGCATGTTCAGCGCCCCGTGCACCGCCGGGGACTTCATGTGCAGCAGCAGCGCCTCGCTGACTATGCCCTTCGGCCCCAGGCCCAGGGGCAGGTACACCCCGGGATGGCCCAGCAGCCTCTGGCTCATCTCCCGGCCCACGTCCAGCATATCCAGGTAAGGGGCGTCGTGGGGGTCGGATTGCCGGAAGTGTCCCGAAACCAGCAGCCCCAAATAGGGCGTCTGGTGGTTGTAGTTGATCTTGTAGTTGCCGTTCCAGGCCATGCGGTCGAAGGTGCTGATGCCCAGTATGTTCGGCGGGTAGTCCGGGTCCCGGGAGAGGCTGGCCATCATGTACTGGGACAGGCAGTAGCTGTCCACCAGGGCGTCGTCCTCCGTCCAGACGCCGGACTCGTCCCAGAAGCCGCGCCACCAGCGCAGGTGCGCCTCGCGCAGGGCTTCCACGTCCGGCTCGGTCATCCACCGGGCCCGGGAGCGGGCGTATTCCACCGGCCGGGCGGTCTTGGCCCAGCTGCGGGCCGCGAACACGAAGGTCCGCCGCTCGCCGGGGCGCAGCGTCACCGCCGTATCCTCCGCCCCGATGAACCGGGCGCCAAAGGCCAGCTTCGTGGGGATGTCCACCCCATCGGAGAACTCCCGCCAGCCCCAGGCCAGCCCGTCTCGGACGTTGCGGACCTGCAGCGGTTTCCCGCCCACGATCCCCCGGAAGGTGCCCGCCAGGACCTCGTCGTCCTCGCAGTCGCCCATGCAGTCCACGCCGGCGTCGCAGCCCTTCCCCGTCTCGTTGGGGAAGCGGAACTCAAAGGAGACCTCGCACGCAAAGTCCGCCTCGAAAGCGACGATGAGCACGTTCTCCCCCGCCGCGACCCAGCTGTCCATGCGCAGCGCGCCGCCGCCGGGCCGCGTGAACACGGCGCGGGTAGTGGCGTCCTCGAAGGTCTGGCGCACCTCATACGCCGCGCCTTCCAGCGCCGGGATGTCGAACACCACCCGGCCCAGGGGCCGGGGACTGCCCAGCGCCACGGGCGGGTCGCGCCGGGCGACGGCGTTGTCGTGGAAGAAGGCGTAGTTCGGGTTGGACTGCATCTGCCAGAAGTCGTTGGTGGTCACCCAGAACTGGGGCCACCTCGGCGGCCCCGCCAGCGCGGCCAGCAGGTCGCCGTTGCCGAGCATCGGCGCGTCGATGGCCGTGCCCGCGCCCTCCCAGATCTTCCAGCGCCCTCCGCCGGAGACGTCCACGCCCCCGGCGGGCACCATCCGCGGCGGCCGGGTGAACACGTTGTGCCTGTCCTTTACATAGTTCTGATTCATCACATTCTCCTCCGCGCGGCCCGCCTTCCGGCGCGGGCGCGCGTCTTCTCTTATCCGGGTATATAGACGGCGATCATTCGGGCGACCCCGTCGATGTCCACGCCGTTCTTGAAGCCAGAGGCCGCCGCGAAACCATCGCCGAAAGCTGTCAATCAGAAAAAAACTGCCCCGCGACGCACGGGAGCCGCGGCTGCAAGCGCGGCGTCCCCGCGCCGGGACGAGCCAAGTCAGCCGCAGGATCCCCTGCCATTGTGAGACAGCATCCTGTTGAATGGTGCGGCAGGCGGGGCTCGAACCCGCACACCCAGGGGGTATCAGATTTTAAGTCTGAGGCGTCTGCCAATTCCGCCACTGCCGCGCACACCCGGATTATATCACAGTTTTTCGCGCAAGACAAGTGGCAATCGCGGCGGGCCTTACCCCGTTCGACTGCCGCGTTTCCGGCTCATTCCGCGGCGGCGCAGGCCTCGGCGTAGGGAATCGGCGGCAGGCCGAAGCGGGTGCCGTCCTCGCGGTAGATCATGAACACCACCATCAGATCCTCGATGTCCGCGGCAGGCTTCAATTCAAACCCCGTGCGGCCCTCGGCGTCCCGGTCGAGGAAGTAGTCCTCGGAATCCACGTATTCCCAGTCGAAATCGCTCTCGATACAGCCGTCCTCCAGCAGCTCGAATCGCTCGCGGTTCAAGAAGCTCTTCACACGGCCCATGCTGATGGGGGTGAACACGTCGGTCTCGACATCCATGGTCTTGACGCCGAATTCCGTCACCCGCGCGCCGTCCGCGTCCAATTCCACGATCAGCGGATCGTAGCTGTGCATCCACCAGTAGCTGTTGGTCAAGGTGCCGACGCACTGCACATCGTATCTCCACGCGCCGTCGGACCTGACGATGTACTGGATCGCCGCGAGGGGATCGCCCCGCACCGCGCAGAGCAGGCCGGAGAAGGGCGCGCGCAATTCATCGCCATGCAGGCTGCCGGTAAACACGCCGGCGATGTTTTCGATCACGTCGCCGTCCACGCGCACCAGGCAGGCCTCGCAGCTGCGCATCCCGGCGACCTGGGCGTCCGTCACCCTGTGAGTCAGCGTGACGGCGTACCGCTCCGGCGCGTCGGGCAGGTCCACCTCCCGGTCGATCAGCTCCCACGGGTCCATGGGCTCGTCCAGCCAGTCGGGCAGGGCAAGCCGAACGCCGAAGGTCGGCTGGTCGTCCATCGCGTCGGGCAGCACCGGGTCCGTGAACTCCAGGGTGAAGGGCGACAGGTACGCCATCCCCTCTCCGTCGCAGAAGCCCAGCGCCAGCGCCACGCGCTCCAGAGGCTCGTCCATCAGGCCCACTCCGGCCAGGTCCAGCTCGAACCGGCAGCGCTCGCGGGTGCTGGGCTGCAGCATCATCAGGGTGGTCAGCAGGCGCTTCTCCTCCCCGATCTCCAGCTGCAGTGCCTCAAAGGAGTGCTCGTACGCGCAGGTCAGGTCCACACACTTGCCGTTGACATAGGCGTTGTCCAGGAACAGGTAGATCAGCTCTCCCTCCTCGATGTCGTTCCAGCTGTCCATATCGAACGACAGCCTGCCGTCCTCCACGCCCATGGCGTGGAAGCGCATGGCCAACTGGCCGAAGTCGTACATCGGCGTGTAGGCGCTGGGGTCCCCGGGCTCGACGCCGGTGACGAGGGGGTGCTCCAGGGGCAGGTCCACGCAGCGATCGGCCACGCCCACGTGCTCCCACACCAGGGAGATGGTCTCGATCTCGCCGATCTGCCAGTATTCCAGGCCGTTCACCGCCTCGAGGCCGGCGCTGGAGCCCCGGGGTCCGCTGGTCGGCTCGATGGTGAGCTCCAGGAACACCTCCGTGTCATTGGGGAGGACGGCGTCGTAGTCGTAATCTCCCCGGGGGCAGAAGCAGTTGTCCCGGAAGTAGAAGCCGTTGATCTTGCTGGAGAAGCGCCTCAGCGTGACGGGGATCGCCTCCCCGCTGTGGTTGTGGATGTGCAGTAGCGCGGTGAGCACGTCGCCGTCCCGGCGCGCCAGGTCCAGCAGCTCGTAGTCCACGCCGTCCTGCTCCGCCGAGGCGGAGTGGATGTAGTCGTCCCGGTGGCGCGTGATGAGGTTGCCCACCTCCAGCTCCGTCTCCGCCGCGAGGGTGTAGGTGCCCAGCGTGGTCATGACGGTTCTGCCCTCCGCGTCCGCGTCCACCCGGCGCACCTCCACGTTCAGGGCGACGGAGCGCACCAGGGTGTCCGACATCGGCGGCAGGCGCTCCGGCTCCACGCGGTAATAGCACCGCAGCGTCTGGCCGGGCTGGCAATAGCCCATGGCCTTGTCGAACATGTCGTTCTCCAGCAGCACGTCGTTGAGCATCACGCCGGCGGGCTGCAGGCGCAGCAGGCCGTCCGTGTGGTTCTCCACCTCCAGCCGCAGGTGCACGCCGCCGGCGGTGTCGGCCTCGACCGCGTCCACCCGGGTCAGCCGGAGGGTCGCGACGTCGTCGTCTCCCGCCACGGCGTCCACCTCGGCGCTGGCGGTCAGGGTGGGATTGGCCAGCGGGATCAGGTCGCTGGCGAAGGGCTCGTCGCGGGTATCGTTGACCACGAACTGGGCGTACAGGTTCATGCCGTCCGAGTGGGTGGTGCGCATCTGGAGCCGCCATGGTGATTCGCTGTCGATCTCGACGTACTCATTGGTGTTGTTTCCAAAGATGCCGACGCCGCCGCTGACGCCGCCGATGAAATAGGGCCACCGGGAAAAGGGCAGTGTGTTGCCGTCCTCATCCCGGGCGATGGAGCGCCGGCTGTTCATGAACATGATCGAGCGCCACTTTTCGGTGTCCAGCTTCCGGGCGCTCTTGCCCAGGTTCAGCTCGCCCTCGTCCAGAGAGATCACGCCCTCGATCTCCAGCTCGCCGTCCTCCCCCATGGCGCAGCGCAGGATCGCCGCCTCGTTTTCGTAGTCCTCCGCGCGCGCGTCGTCCGTAATGGTGTAGGCCGCGTGCTGGGCGAAGGTGGAGGTCTGGAGCACCACGATGACGAAGTAGCTGTCCCCGACCACGGTGTAGTTCAGCTGGCCGGTGATGGGCTGGCCGTACTCGTCCACGGCGTAAAGGCCGGTGAAGTCGTACTCCGCCCGAAGCGCGCCGTCCTCGCCCAGGGCCACGCCATCCACGGTATAGACCTGGCTGTAGACGTCCGCGTTGCCGGGATACTCCGCCAGGACCAGCACCTCCGCCGAGGCGAAGTTTTCCGCCTGCTCCGGCGTCAGGGTCAGGGAGAGCTCCTGGGTGTGGCGGGCGTCGTCGTATTCGCCCCTCGCCTCCAGGCCGCTGAAGTCAGCCAGGGCGCCGCCCAGCCAAAGCGCGGCGTAGCGCTCCAGGTAGTCCCGGTAGCCCTTGGAGAAGCCCAGGCCGTCGTACTGTTCGCTCCAGCTGGATTCATAGTAGCCCTTGTTGTGGTAGGGCGAGTAGACGGACAGGCCGTTGGCCCGGGCCTGGTTGCTGCGCTGGTAGACCACCGCGTCCCGGATGGCCGCCGCCAGCGTGTCCACCCCCGCGGTGTCCGCGCCGGAATACTGCTCCGCCAGGTCCTGGAGGTCCACCAGGTCGTACTCCCAGCCGGTGGTCTCGCGGCCGAAGGCCTTGGCGTCCCGGCGGTGGTTGGAGAAGCCGGAGAAGCTCTTCGCGTCCACCATGCCGCCGATGCCGGCGAACAGCGCGTCCATGCGCCGCTCCACCGCCTCGATCCGGGACAGGTCCACGCAGGCCAGGGTCAGGGACAGGTCCCCCGCGCCGGGGACGTCGAAGTAGCTGTCCACCGCCCGGCGGCCCGTCGCCGCGCCGTCGGCGTCGCCCTCGATGCCATTCAGGAAGGCGTAGTTCCAGCCGGTGGCGGGCTCGGTCTCCTGGGAGGCGATCATGTATTTCGCGTAAGGCGCGCACACCGAGGCCGTCTCCACCGCGTTCATCAGGCAGGCGTCAAAGCCGATCCAGGCCAGCTTGCCGTCCCCCGCGAAGGGACTGGCCGCCAGCGCGGCCTCCAGCTCCGTGAGGGACAGGCTGTCGTTGCCGTTCAGGGAATCGAAGCAGACGCCCTCCATGGGGCCGCCGCCGTGGTCCCACAGGATCAGCGCGTAGTTCTCGGCTGGAAAGCGCTCCGCCGCCAGGTTCAGGAACCAGGCGAGGTTGTCCGCCTCGCCCATGTTCACGGCGTCCCGGCTCTCCACGGCGCGCAGGCCCCGCCTGCCCGCCTGGAGCACATAGGTCGTCGCCGGATCGTAACCCAGCTCCCAGCTTTTGGAGCCGCCCACCATCAGCACGAGGTTGACCAGCCCGTCGTCAAAGCCGGAGGCCATCATCTCCTGGATGTCCGCGGTGGCCGCGCCCTGGCTGCTCTCCAGGTCGCTGCCGGTCATGTAGACCATCAGCGTCAGGGCCTTCCCCGGCGCCTCGGCCCGCCCGGGCAAATCGGGAAGCATCGCCGCCAGCAGTGCCAGCAGCGCCAGGGTCAAAAACCGCTTCGCCATAACCATTTCTCCCGGGCCGGCTCCGTCCGCCGCCCTCCGGTCGTTCGCGCCTGTTCCCTTCCGCCGCTTCCGTCATTCCGCCAGCATGGGAATGGAATCGTCGATCAGCTCCCGCAGCTCCCGATAGGTCTCGCGCATGCGCTCCGCCTTGTCCGAGGCCATGCCCTCCGGCGGCTCATCGTAGTATTTCAGCGAGGACAGCGCCCGAATCGCGCCGTCCTGCCGCCAGACAAAGATCGGCACGCAGCCCACGTCCTCCACGGCAAAGGAGCCGTCCTGCCGCTCGTGCAGGGTGAACTCCAGTATGATGCCGGAGTCGGTGTAGCGCTTGCTCATGTTGCTGATGAAGTTGCCCAGGCAGTAGGCCACGAGGCCCGTGCGCTCGTGCCCGTCGTCGTCCTTCGCGGTGACGAACTCCACCGGCTGCACCATGTGGGGGTGGCTGCCGAGGATCACGTCCACGCCGGCGGCAATCAGCAGCTTCGCCTGGTTCACCGTGTTCTGCTCCGGCCTGCGGAAGTACTCCTCCCCCCAGTGGGGCATGGCGATGACCACCTCGGCCCCGGCATCCCGCAGCTTTTTCACGTCCTGCTTATAGTTCGCCTTGCGCATGTAGTTGATGCCGAACTCCCTGACGGCGCTGTTGCAGTAGTCCTCCATGCCGTTGGTCATCTGGGTGTAGCACAGCATGCCCAGCTTGATGCCGTTCACCTCCACCACCACTGGCGCGTCCCGCTCCTCAAGGGACCGGTTCGCCCCGGCGTGGTCGAAGCCGTAGGCCTCCACGGCGTTCACCGTGTTCAGCATGCCCTCGTAATAGCGGTCCAGCATGTGGTTGTTGGCGAGGGTCAGGAAGTCCACCCCGGCGTCCTTCACCGCCTCCAGCAGCGCCTCCGGCGAGTTGAACAGCGGAAAGCCCGAGTAGGCCATGCTGCCATACTTGCCGATGGTGGTCTCCAGGTTGGCGATGGTGTAGTCCGCGTCCGCCAGCGAATCCGCCACCAGCGCGTACTGGGGGTGGAAGTCGTAGCTGCCGTCGGCCTGCAGCGCGTAGTCCAGCTGCTTCTGGTGGGCCATCAAATCGCCCACCGCCCGGATGCGGGCGCTCCGCAGGGGCTGCACCGGCTCCAGCGTGGGGTTCGCCTCCGCCGCGGCGGCCAGCGGCATGGCGGCGCACAGCAGCGCGGCCAGCGCCAGGGCAAGGGCTCTCTTCATTGCTCGTGTAAACATCCTCATTCCTCCCGCCATAGGCGTTCTCCCCTCCATCATTGCCCGCGCTCCTCGGCCAGCAGCCTGAACGCGCTTCGGTTGCTCTCGATCAGGCCCTCCCGGCGCAGCTTGCCGATCTCCGCCGACAAGGCGCTCCGGTCCACGCCCAGGTAGTCCGCCAGCCCCTGCCGGTCCAGCGGTATGGTGAAGGCGCTGCTCCCGGCCTGCCGCGCCTGGTTCGCCAGGTAGGCCATCAGCTTTTCCCGGATCGTCCGCCGGGAGGCGATCTCCAGCTTGCCATTGAGCTGCAAATTCTTCTCGGCCAGCACCTTCAGCAGGTTCATGATCACCCTATTGTGAAAGCCGCAGGCGTTGGCGCAGGTGTGCAGTATGCGCTTCAGCGGGATCAGCAGCACCTCGCTGGGCTGGGACGCCTCCACTGACACCGGCAGCCGCGCCAGCCCCGCACAGGCGAAGGTCTCGCCGAACATGCCGCCGGGCTGGATCACCGCCTGGATGGTGCGGTTGCCGTAGACATCGTCCCGCAGCACCCGCACTTCGCCGGAGAGCACCACGCCCACGTACTCCGCCGGGCTGTCCTCCAGAAACACGACCTCTCCCCGGGCCGCCGCCTTTCGCCGCGCCTTCATGCACTTGAGCATGGCCTCGATCTGGGGCTGCGTGACCTCCCGGAACAGGGGGCACCCGGCCAAAAGCTCCAAATTCCCGTCCATTTCGTCCTCCAATGTTGTAAATCCAACATACACTTCCCCTCCAGTATAGTAGAATATGGCTGTAAAGTCAAGGCGGAACGCCGCCGGACGAGGAGGTTGAAGGCCATGATCATGGAAGGCTGCCAGGGCAAGCCCCGCACGCCCACGCTGGAGGAAAAGCGCTGCCCCCGCTGCGGGAGCATCATTGAGATATTTTCCACGGACACCGAGGTCGCCTGCGAACACTGCGGCCAGGTCGTCTACAACGACACCCTCAGTTGCGTGCAGTGGTGCCAGTACGCCCGCAAGTGCGTGGGCGACGAGATGTACGAGCACATGATGGAGATCGCCCGCCAGCAGAAGGAGCGGTCTCGGGCGGAGAGGGAAGCGAAGAGGATGGAGAGGCAACAGGGAACAGTCAGAATGCCGGTAAAAGCGCCCGACCACAGGGAGGGCTGACGGCGCAAGCGCAGCCATGAGCGCCCGCAGGGCGGCATGGCAGGACGCGCCGGAAACCCGCGGGCAAGCGAGCGCAGCGAGTTGCGCAGGCCGCGGGGCGATAAGGCAACAGGCATCAGGCAACAGTCAGAATGCCGGAGAGAAACGAGGGATTAGGGAATAGGGATTAGGGATTAGGGATTAGAAATAGCTGGGTAGCTCTAAGGGCGTCAGATGGCATTGTTAAAGAAGATTCCTTTAAATTATAATCCCGGGAACATCGAAGGAGAAGCCCGTTTATGAGGGCAGGAGGTACAATAATGATACGCAAGATCATTCACATCGACGAGGAGAAGTGCAACGGCTGCGGCGCCTGCGCCGAGGCCTGCCACGAGGGCGCCATCGCTATGGTGAACGGCAAGGCGAAGCTGATGCGCGAGGACTACTGCGACGGCCTGGGCGACTGCCTGCCCGGCTGCCCCACCGGCGCCATCACCTTTGAGGAGCGGGAGGCCCCCGCCTACGACGAGGCGGCAGTCCAGGCGGCGAAGGCCGCGAAGGCAGGCGCTCCGGCGGGACACGGCTGCCCAGGCTCCATGGCCAGGACGATCGAACCCCGGGAGGGCGGCTGTCCCGGCTCCGCGCCAAGGTCTGTGGCTCCCGCGGGAGAAGCCCGCCCCGCGGCTGGCGCGGGCGTCAGCCAGCTGCGCACCTGGCCCGTACAGATCAAGCTGGCCCCGGTGAACGCCCCCTGGTTCAATGGCGCGCACCTGCTGGTAGCGGCGGACTGCACCGCCTACGCCTACGCCAGTTTCCACCAGGACTTCATCCGAGGCAGGGTGTGCCTGGTCGGCTGCCCGAAGCTGGACCACGTGGACTACAGCGAGAAGCTGGAGGACATCCTGCGGGAAAACGACATCCGCAGCCTGACCATCGTGCGCATGGAGGTGCCCTGCTGCGGCGGCCTCGAGCACGCGGCGAAGGAGGCCCTCAAAAACAGCGGCAAATTCATCCCCTGGCAGGTGGTGACGATCTCCGTGGACGGCAGGATCCTGGAGGACTGATTATTAAATACGCCTTTCCTGTCGAAGCCCGGCGGCATCCGAACCGCCGGGCTTTGGGTTTTGAAGTTTGTATTGCCGTCCGTGAAAATTAATGCTTGCCATTTCCGTGCGTTTACGTTACAATATAGTATGAAAATAATGGCGTGAAATGCGCTTGATGATTGCGGAGGTTGAAAGCATGTATAAGGAGACCATCAAAAACGCCGGTTCCAAGATGGACAAGACCATCGCCGTGATTCAGAAGGACCTGAACACCCTTCGCGCGGGCCGCGCCAATCCCCAGATCCTGGACAAGATCACCGTGGACTACTACGGCACCCCCACCCAGCTGAACCAGGTGGGCAACATCTCCTCCCCGGAGCCGCGCCTGCTGGTCATCGCCCCCTGGGAGCCGAAGATGATCGGGCCCATCGAGAAGGCCATCCAGAAGTCCGACATCGGCATCAACCCTTCCAACGACGGCAAGGTCATCCGCCTGCTGGTGCCGGAGCTGACCGGTGAGCGCCGCAAGGAGCTGTGCAAGCAGGTCAAGAAGATGATCGAGGAAGGCAAGGTCGCCATCCGCTCCATCCGCCGCGACGCCATGGAGCAGATCAAGAAGATGAAGAAGGATTCCGTCATCACCGAGGACGACCAGAAGATCGCCGAGAAGGACCTGCAGAAGGTCACCGACAGCCACATCGAGGAGCTGGACAAGGTCGGCGCGGAAAAGGAGATCATGTCCGTCTGATCCCCTGCCGCGGAACCAGGATTAATACTATCGCCAGATAAAACAGCAAAGGATATGGGATGGGTTTTCGTTCCCGCAAGGCGGCCATGAAGGAAGCCGATGCTGTGCATCGTCGTCCGGCGCGGCGCGCGGCGGGAACGAAAAAACGCCCAGAGATTTGCTGTTTTTGTTGATAGAGACAACCGCACGCATACGCGCCCACGACACAAACGGAGGTGTCCGCCATGTTTTTCGACAAGCTGACCCGGATGCTGAACGATATTCTGCGCCCGAAGCCCAAGTACATCACGGTCACGCCCGTCAACAGCGCGGGGCCCACGCAGGCCCTGCCCCCCAGCAAGCTGCCCCGGCACGTCGCCATCATCATGGATGGCAACGGCCGCTGGGCCACCAGCCGCGGCCTGCCCCGCTCCGCCGGCCACGCCGCCGGGACGGAGGCCCTGCGCGACATCATCCGCGCCAGCGACGACTACGGCATCGAGGCGCTGAGCCTGTACGCCTTCTCCACGGAAAACTGGTCCCGCTCGAAGGAGGAGATCCAGGCGCTGATGTCGCTGCTGCTCAAGTACTTCAACTCCGAGATCGACGAGCTGGACGAGAAGCACGTCAAGATCACGATCCTGGGCGACGTGGACGGCATGCCGGAGCCCCAGCGCACCGCGCTGATCAACGCCATGGAGCGCACCAAGGACAACACCGGCCTCAAGCTGAACATCGCCCTGAACTACGGCGGCCGGGCCGAGCTGACCCGGGCGGCGCGCCTGCTGGCCGAGAAGGTGCAGCGGGGCGAGCTGGCCCCGGAGGACATCGACGAGGACCTCTTCGCCGCCCAGCTGTACACCGCGGAATCGCCGGACGTGGACCTGTTGATCCGCACCAGCGGCGAGATGCGCACCTCCAACTTCCTGCCCTGGCAGCTGACCTATGCGGAGATGGTGTTCGACACCGTCTACTGGCCGGACTTCGACCGCGCCCGCTACCTGAAGTGCCTGCGCATCTACGCCGAGCGCGACCGCCGCTTTGGCGGCGTCAACGAGCCGCCGAAGCCGTCGGAGGCTCCGGCTCCCGAGGCGGAGCCCGCCGCGGCCGAGCCGCAGGAACCCGCAAAGGAAGCGGCGCCCGACGCTCCCGAGCCGAAAGAAGCCGCGCCGGAGACCGCCGTTCCCGAAGCGGATAACGCCGCGCCGGAGGCGGAGAATACCGCACCTGTAGAAGAAGCCGCCCAGGCCTCTCCCGCCGAAGCGTCGGACACCGTCCGGGACACCAACGACCCCGATGAGGAGGGCAAAGCGTGATCAAGCGAATCATCACCGCCGCGATACTCATTCTCGTGATGTCCGCGGGCATCTGGCTGCAGGGCTGGTTCCTGCGGGGCATCCTGCTGCTCAGCATGCTGATGAGCACCAGCGAGATGTACCGAGCCTTCCGCAGGATCGGCTACGACCCCGTCCGCTGGTCCGGCTATGTCTACTGCGTGCTGGCCGTGCTGGCCCAGGCCTATTACGCCAGCCTGACCGGCGGCGTGTTCGCCTCCATCAGCCCGGCCATGTTCGCGCTGATCATCGGGCTGCTGCTGGCCATGACGGTGATCATCTTCAAGGGCAAGGTGGCCTTTGACAGCCTGATGAGCACCGTGTTCCCCATGCTGTACCCCGGCCTGTTCTTCTCGCTGATCATCACCCTCCAGGACCTGGACACCCGCTTCTCCTCCACGCTGGCGCTGGTGCTGGCCTTCTTCATCGCCTCCGTCAATGACACCTTCGCGCTGTTCATCGGCCTGCGCTTCGGCAAGCATCGCCTGTCGCCCGAGATCAGCCCGAAGAAGAGCGTGGAGGGCTCCATTGCCGGCCTGATCTCCAGCGTGGGCTTCGCCATGCTGGTGCCCATCGTCGCCACGGCCATCGCGCCCCAGGCGGCCGCCCAGGTGGCGCTGCCGCCGCTGTGGTCCTTCGGCGTGCTGGGTCTGATCGCGGGCGGCCTGTCCCAGATCGGAGACCTGGTGGCCTCGCTGGTCAAGCGCCACTGCGGCATCAAGGACTTCGGCACCATCTTCCCCGGCCATGGGGGCATGCTGGACCGCATGGACGGCATACTGTTCTGCGGCGTAGCCTGCTATGTATTCTTTAAAATTGCCGGACTGTAAAGGACTGCTTTCATGAGAACGATTGCCATACTCGGCGCGACGGGCTCCATCGGCTCCCAGGCCCTGGACCTGGTGCGCCGCTACCCCGACCGCTTCCGCGCCAGCTGCCTGACCGCGAGCCGCTCCTCGGAGCAGCTGTTCGACCTGGTGCGCGAATTCAAACCCGACACCGCCGCCCTGGCCGTCGAGCCCGCCGCCCTTCCCGAGGACGTGCGCTCCTGCCAGTGGTTCTTCGGCCCGGACGCCACCGTCAGGGCCCTCCTGGCCGCGCGGCCCGACGACGCCCTGTGCGCCATCGTGGGCATCGCGGGGCTCGACGCCGTTTGGAACGCGCTGGATGTCTGCGAGCGCGTGCTGCTGGCCAACAAGGAGGCGCTGGTCACCGGCGGCGACCTGGTCATGGCCAAGGCCGCCGAAAGGGACATCCCCATGCTGCCGGTGGACAGCGAGCACTCCGCCATCTTCCAGTGCCTCCAGGCTCGCCAGGGCAACCCGGTCCGCCGGCTGCTGCTCACCGCCTCCGGCGGCGCGCTGCGCAGCTGGAAGAAGGCGGACATGTACGCCGCCACCGTGCGGGACGTGCTGGCCCACCCCACCTGGAACATGGGCGGCAAGATCACCGTGGACTGCGCCAGCATGGTGAACAAGGGGCTCGAGGTCATCGAGGCCCACCACCTGTTCGCCATGCCCGCGGAGAAGATCGACGTGGTCGTCCATCCCCAGAGCATCGTCCACTCCATGGTGGAGTTCGAGGACGGCGCGGTGCTGGCCCAGCTGGGCATGCCGGACATGCGCGGGCCCATCGGCTACGCCATGGGCTATCCCGAGCGCATGCCCTACGACGCCCGCCCGCTGGACTTCGCCGCCGTCGGGCACCTGGACTTCGCCGCGCCGGACCTGGACCGCTTCCCCTGCCTCGGCATGGCCATCGACGCCCTGAAGGCCGGCGGCAGCGCCCCGGTGATCCTCAACGGCGCCAACGAGGTGGCCGTGGGGGCATTCCTGCGGGAGCAGATCCCCTTCGGACGCATCCCGGAGATCATCGACGCCGCGCTGCAAGCGGTTCCCGTCTCCCCCATCACCTCCATCGCCGACGTCTACGCGGCGGACGCGGCGGCCCGCAGGGCCGCGGAGGCAAAACTATAATCCAAAATCAGGAATGGGATTAAAGGAAACACAGATGAATCCGCCAAAGCCAATCAGGCCATCTGTAATTCCCAATTCTCAATTCTCAATTCCCAATTCACCCCGGAGGCTCTAATGTTCACCAACCTTCTCTACATCCTCCTGGCCATCGTCATGCTGGGCGTGATCGTCACCGTGCATGAATTTGGCCACTACCTCGTGGGCCGCCTGTGCGGCATCGGCATCGTCGAATTTTCTGTGGGCTTCGGCCCGCGCCTGCTGGGCTGGGAGCGCAAGGGCATCAAGTATTCCCTGCGGGCCATCCCCCTGGGCGGCTACTGCGCCTTCGTGGGCGAGGACGACCGCAGCGACGACCCCCGCGCCATGAACAACCAGCCGGTGTGGAAGCGCTTCATCACCGTGCTGGCGGGGCCCTTCATGAACTTCGTGCTGGCCTTCGTGGTCTGCGCCATCATGCTGGACGCCTTCTTCATCGCCGAGACCTACCCCATCGTGGACCAGGTGATGGCGGGCATGCCCGCCGAGGCCGCGGGCCTTATGCCCGGAGACCACATCCTGGAGGTCAACGGCGTGACCCTTGAAAACACCACCTCCGGCGTCAGCACGATGATCAACGTGCTCCAGTCCGGCGACATGAGCCAGCCCATCGACCTGGTCGTGGATCGAAACGGCGAGGAGCAGCACTTCTCCATGATCGCCGCCCCGGTGGCGGACGAGGAGAGCCAGACCACCCGATACCAGATCGGCATCGTGTTCTCCAGCCGCACCTTCACCTTCGGCGAGTCCCTCGGCGAAGCGGGCAGCTACATGGTGGAGACCACCGGCCAGATGCTGGAGAGCCTGCGCAACCTGATCTTCAAGGGCGAAGGCCTGGAGGACACCGCCGGAACCGTGGGCATCATCGCCGTGGTGGCCCAGCGCGCCCGGGAGGGCATGTACATGGTGCTGTGGCTGATGTTCATCATCAGCCTGAACCTGGGCATCATGAACCTGCTGCCCATCCCCGCCCTGGACGGAGGGCGTATCCTGTTCCTGATCGTCGAGGCCATCCGCCGCAAGCCCATCCCCCCGGAGAAGGAGGGCATGGTCCACGCCATCGGCATGGTGCTGCTGCTGGGCCTGTTTGTGGTGCTCACCTTCCACGACATCGTCCGGCTGGTCTCCGGCGGATTCAACCTTTAGGAGAGAGTTTCCAATCACTTCGCATGAGGAGAATTTCATGTCAACTCGAAGAGTATACGTCGGCCCCGTCGCCATCGGCGGCGGCGCGCCGATCACCGTACAGACCATGACCAACACCGACAGCCGGGACGTGGCGGCGACCCTCGCCCAGATCCGCGCCATGGCGGCGGCGGGGGCGGACATCGTGCGCGTCAGCGTGTACGATGACGCCTGCGCCGAGGCCGTGCGGGCGCTGGTGGACGGCAGCCCGGTGCCGCTGGTGGCGGACATCCACTTCGACCACAGGCTGGCCATCAGGTCCGTGGAGAACGGCATCGCCAAGGTGCGCATCAACCCGGGCAACATCGGCGGCGAGGCCCACGTGCGCGAGCTGGCGGACTGCCTGAAGGCCCACCGCGTGCCGGTGCGCATCGGCGTCAACTCCGGCAGCATCGAAAAGGACATCCTGCAAAAGTATGGCGGCGTCACCCCCGAGGGCATGGTGGAGAGCGGCCTGAACCACGCGCGAATGCTGGAAAAGGCGGGCTTTGAGGACATCGTGCTGTCCTTCAAGGCCACCGACGTGCAAAAGATGGTGGCGGCCTGCCGCCTGGCGGCGCGAACCTGCGATTATCCCCAGCACATCGGCGTGACCGAATCCGGCACCGCCGACGTGGGCATCGTCAAGAGCGCCGTGGGCATCGGCGCGCTGCTGCTGGACGGCATCGGCGACACGATCCGCGTGTCCCTGTCCGGCGACCCGGTTCAGGAGGTCCCCGCGGGGCTCTCCATCCTGCGAGCCTGCGGCGTCCGCCGGGACGGCATCGAGATCATCTCCTGCCCCACCTGCGGCCGGACCGGCATCGACGTGGAGGGCATCGCCCGCCGCGTCCGCGCCGAGACCGCGGACATCCGCGTGCCGCTGAAGGTGGCCGTAATGGGCTGCGTAGTCAACGGCCCCGGCGAGGCCCGGGAGGCCGACCTGGGCGTGGCCGGCGGCAAGGACGGCGCGGGCGTGCTGTTCGTCAGGGACCAGGCGCCCCGGGCCATCAAGGGCGGCGATCTGGCCGCCGAGCTGATCGCGGAAATCCGCAAAATGGTAAATACCCATGACCCAGAAAACCGTTGACTACGAACACTTTATCCGCCTGGAGACGCCGCGGCTGATCCTTCGGGAGCACGAGCCTGCCGACCTGCTGCCCCTGCACGCGATCCTCTCGGACCCCGCCGCCACCTGGTATCTGCCCGACATGTACAAGCCGGATATCGCGGAGACCGAGGCCTATTTGCGCTCGGTGATGCGGGATTCGGAGGCCCACCTGCGCCTGCGCTGCAACCTGATCGTGGAGGAGCGGGTCTCCGGCCTCGTCGTGGGCTCCGTCGGCCTGCACGTCATCGACAGCGCGCCTACCGGGGCCCACTTCGGCCTGGGCTACTTCGTCCGCCCCGACCGCTGGAACCAGGGCTACGCCACCGAGGCCGTCCGGGCGTCGATCGCCTTCATCTTTTCGGGCAATGCCTGCCGCGTGTCCGCGTCCTGCCTGGCGGAAAACATCGGTTCCCGGCGGGTGCTGGAGAAGTGCGGCATGCGCCAGGAGGGCCTGCTCAAGGCCCACACCTGGCACGACGGCCAGCGGAAGGACTGCGCGGTGTACGCGCTTTTAAAGGAAGAATTCCGGCCCTGAGGGCTCGTCCCCAGTGGCCGCGCAAAGGAGAACCCCATGTTCCGTGAAATGATGCGAAAGAAGCAGCAGCTCAGCCAGGACGAATGCGTCGCCCTGCTGAAAAGCGAGCTGCGCGGTGTGCTCAGCGTGCTGGGCGACGACGGCTACCCCTACGGCCTACCCATCAACCACTACTACAGCGACGAGGACGGCCATCTCTACTTCCACAGCGGCAAAAAGGGCCACAAGGTCGACGCGCTGCTGCGCTGTGACAAGGCCTCCTTCTGCGTCTACGACCAGGGCTTCAAAAAGCCCGGCGACTGGGCCCTGAATATCAAGAGCGTGATCGTGTTCGGGCGGCTCAAAGTCGTGGAGGACCACGAAAAGGCCCTCGACATCAGCCGCAGGCTGAGCTACAAGTTCACCTCCGACGAGCAGTACATCGAGGACGAGGTCGTCCGCTCCGGCCCCGGCGTGCTGGTGTTCGAGCTGATCCCGGAATACATGACCGGGAAGATCGTGAATGAAAAATAGGGTTTTAGATGAGTCAGGGAAAAGGGAATAGGGAAAAGGGAATAGGAAATGCTGTTGCCACGTAGAAGCGTAGCTTCCCTGGTTCCCTCCCATGAAAGCCGTGGCAACGCAGGAGCAGAGCGAGGGGTTACAGCCCCATTCATTCCGTGTTCGTTTCAAACACTGGTATTCCTGGCGGCAGCAACTATTCCTTTTCCCTTTTCCCTTATCCCTTTTCCCTCGTCAAACAACAATTTACCCCCCAACCTACTACTGAGGTTAACCCATGTCCGAACTCTGGAAAAACCTGATCGCCCAGGAGGACCCGTCCCTGGCGGACGCGCTGTCCCTCTCCCGGGTGAGCATATCGAAGAAGACGGGCGAGATGCGGGTGCTGCTGCAGGCGCCCCGCATGCTCAACGACGCCCAGTTCAACAAGGCGCAGCGGCTGATCGCCGCCGCGTTTCCTCTTGTGCCCGTTCGCGTGGAGGTGGAGTACCCCGGCCTGCGGGACGCCGTCCGCGAGGACGTCACCCTGGCCTGCGGGCTGCTCAAGTCCATGATCCGCCGGGAGAGCCCCGGCTGCATCCCCTTCGTCGACTGGACCGGCAAGGGCTGGACGCTGGAGAATGGCACGCTGACGCTGTGCGTGTCCAGCGCCGAGGGCGCCGCCTACCTCAAGTCCCGTTCCATCGACGCCAGCCTCGCCCAGAAGCTGGACACGCTGTTCGGCATCAAGGCCAACGTGCGCATCCGCGTGTCCGGCGACGAGGAGAGCCGCCTCCAGCGCATCGCTGAGGCCCGCGCCCGGGAGGCCGAGCTGCTGGCCGAGGAGGCCGCCGCCACCGTCTCCGCCGCGCCGCAGAAGAAGTCCGTCCCCGAGGGCGTGCTCTACGGCAAGCCCATCCACGACCCCGTCATCCCCATGGGCGAGGTCACCGAGGACGTGGGCCGCTGCGTGCTCAAGGGCGAGGTCGCCGGCATGGAGATGCGCGATACCAAGACCGGCACCAGCAAGATCATCACCTTCTCCATGACCGACTACACCGGCTCCATCAACTGCAAGCTGTTCCTGGATTCCCGGCGCAGCAAGGAGAACCCGGCCAGCATCCAGGCCCAGGCCGACGCGCTGAGCGCCGCGTTGAAGTCCGGCAGCTGGGTCAAGGTGAAGGGCAACTACCGCTACGACGACTTCAAGGGCGAGATGGTGCTGATGGTCCAGGACATCGAGCCCGCGGACAAGCCCGTGCGCCGGGACACCTCCCCGGAGAAGCGGGTGGAGCTGCACCTGCACACCAACTACAGCACCATGGACGCCTGCGCCTCGGCCACCGACCTGATCAAGCAGGCCGTCGCCTGGGGCCACAAGGCCATCGCCATCACCGACCACGGCGTGGTCCAGGCCTTCCCGGAGGCCTTCGGCGCGGCCAAGAAGAACGGCATCAAGCTGATCCCCGGCTGCGAGGGCTACCTGATCGACGACGACGCGGGCATCGTGGAAAACGCCGGGGATATCCCCCTGGACGGCGCGGTCTACGTGGTGCTGGACGTGGAAACCACGGGCCTGAACACCCGCGCGGACGAGATCATCGAGATCGGCGCGGTGCGCATCGAAAACGGCGTGGAGGTCGCCGAGTTCAGCGAGCTGATCAACCCCGGCCGGCCGATCCCGGAGAAGGTCGTGGAGCTGACCGGCATCACCGCCGCCATGCTTCGGGACAAGCGCACGCTGATGGAGGTCATGCCCGAATTCGCCAAGTTCTGCGAAGGCGCGGTGCTGGTGGCCCACAACGCCAGCTTCGACATATCCTTCTTCCGCCGCGCCTTCAAGCAGGCGGGGCTGCCCTTCGACTTCGCCATCGTGGACACGCTGGCCCTGGTGCGCAACCAGTTCCCCCAGTTGAAGAGCCACAAGCTGGGCAACATGTGCAAGCAGCTGGGCATCTCGCTGCTCAACGCCCACCGGGCCGTGCACGACGCCCGGGCCACCAGCCTGATGCTGTTGAAGGTGCTGGCCGAGGTGCGCGCCCAGAAGCAGCTGACCCAGCTGGGCCAGCTGAACACCTGCTTCCCCACCGACGCCACGAAGCAGTCCTACCACATCATACTGCTGGCCGCCTCCCAGACGGGCATGACCAACCTGTACCGTCTGGTCAGCGAGGGCCATTTGAACTACTTCTACCGCCGCCCCCGCATCCCCCGCAGCCTGATCTCCAAGTACCGGGAGGGGCTGATCGTGGGCAGCGCCTGCGAGGCGGGCGAGCTGTTCCAGGCGGTGCTGGACGACCGGGACGAAGCGGAATTGAAGCGCATCGCCGGCTTCTACGACTACCTGGAGATCCAGCCCATCGGCAACAACGCCTTCCTGAAACGGGAGGGCACCGTCGCCGACGACGAGGGCCTGCGGGAGCTGAACCGGCGCATCGTCCGCCTGGGCGAAGCGCTGGACAAGCCCGTCTGCGCCACCGGCGACGTGCACTTCCTCAACCCCCAGGACAGCATCTACCGCGCCATACTGCTCACCAAGGAGGGCTACAAGGACGCGGACGAGCAGCCGCCGCTGTACTTCCGCACCACCAACGACATGCTGGAGGAATTCAGCTACCTGGGCAAGGAAAAGGCCCGGGAGGTCGTCATCACCAACCCCAACATGATCGCCGACCGCATCGGCGACGTGAAGATCTTCATCCCCCACCCCGAGGGCAAGGAGACCTTCCAGCCCTTCTGGCCCGAGGCCGAAAGCGAGCTGCGCCAGCTGGTCAACGACAAGGCCCACTTCCTCTACGGCGACCCGTTGCCGGAAATCGTCCAGAAGCGCATCGACAAGGAGCTGGGCGCCATCATCGGCTACGGCTTCTCCACGCTGTACATGATCGCCGTGAAGCTGGTGGCCAAGTCCCTGTCGGACGGCTACATCGTCGGCTCCCGAGGCTCCGTCGGCTCGTCCCTGGTGGCGTTCCTCTCCGGCATCACGGAGGTCAACGCGCTGCCGCCCCATTACGCCTGCCCCCAGTGCCGGCACACGGAGTTCGACCCCGACCCCCGCTACACCACCGGTCTGGACCTGCCGCCGAAGAAGTGCCCGGTCTGCGGCGCGCAGATGAACAAGGACGGCTTCAACATCCCGTTTGAGGTGTTCCTGGGCTTCAAGGGTGACAAGGTACCCGACATCGACCTGAACTTCTCCGGTGAATACCAGCCCCGGGCCCACCGCTACATCCAGGAGCTGTTCGGCGTGGAATACTGCTTCCGCGCGGGCACCATCGGCACCATCGCGGAGAAGACCGCCTACGGCTACGTGCTGAAATACTGCGAGGAGAAGGGCATCAGCCTGCCCAAGGCGGAGATCGAGCGCCTGGCCCGGGGCATCACCGGCGTCAAGCGCACCACGGGCCAGCACCCCGCCGGCATGGTGGTGCTGCCGAAGGAATACGAGATCTACCAGTTCACCCCCATCCAGCACCCCGCCGACGACCAGACCACCGAGACCATCACCACCCACTTCGACTTCAACTCCATGCACGACGTGCTGGTGAAGCTGGACGTGCTGGGCCACGATGACCCGACGATGCTGCGCAAGCTCCAGGACATCACCGGCATCGCGCCCCAGGCCGTGCCCCTGCACGACCCGGAGGTGTTTGGCAAGATCATCTCGCTGTTCACCAGCCCCGAGGCCCTGGGCATCACCGCCGAGGAGCTGGGCGTGGCGGAGACGGGCACCCTGGGCGTGCCGGAGTTCGGCACCTCCTTCGTCCGGGGCATGCTGAAGGAGACCAAGCCCAGCACCATGGAGGAGCTGATCCGCATCTCCGGCCTGTCCCACGGCACCGACGTGTGGCTGGGCAACGCCCAGGACCTGGTGCGCCAGGGCATCCCGCTGAAGGAATGCTTCTGCACCCGCGACGACATCATGAACGCGCTGATCGCCTGCGGCGTGGAGGCCTCCATGGCCTTCAAGACCATGGAATCGGTGCGCAAGGGCCGCGGCCTGACCGACGCCATGGAGGAGGCCATGCGCGCCGCCTCCGGCCCGGAGTGGTACATCGAGACCTGCAAGAAGATCAAGTACATGTTCCCCAAGGGGCACGCCGTGGCCTACGTGACCATGGCGCTGCGCATCGCCTACTTCAAGGTGTTCTACCCCACGGCCTACTACTGCTGCTACCTGGCGCGAAACGCCGAGTCCTTCGACGCCACCCGGATGACCACCCGGGACGTGGACGCGCTGCGGGGCATGATCGACGACATCAAGGCCCTGGACAAGAGCGAGCGCACCGCCACCAAGGACGACGAGGTGACCATCCTGGAGATCCTGATCGAGATGAACCTGCGGGGCGTGCACATCAAGCCCATCGACATCTACCGCTCCAAGGCCACGGAGTTCACCATCGACGAGGAGGACGGCGAGATCATCCCGCCCATCAACTCCATGCCCGGCATCGGCGCCTCGGCGGCGGAGGCCTTCGTGGAGGCCCGCAAGGCCGGCCCGTTCATCAGCCAGGACGACATGGTGCGCCGCAAGGTGGCCAAGTCCATGGTGGAGCAGTTGAAGCTGGCGGGCTGCCTGAACGGCATCCCGGAGACCAGCCAGGTGACGCTGTTCGAGTTCACCCAGTGAACGCAGGGGGCTGTCTCAAAACAAAAAATGCGAAGAAATCATCGGGCGATGAATCCGGAATTCCGTAGGGGCGCCATAATTGGCGCCCGCGGCGAAAGGTTCGCTCCCAGCGAAAGGTCCGCTCTCAGCGGAAGGTCCGCTCCCAGCGGAAGGTCCGCTCCCAGCGGCATTTCTACGTCCCTTCGAATGGATTCTGCAATATTGTTTTTGAGGCAGTTCCCTTCCTTAACCTCATCCGCCCATTTTCTTTTATATAATGAGAGCAAAAATTTCCTCGCAAAAAATATCAAAAAAGGTATTTACAAACCCGGGATTCTGTGCTATAATCTTTTTTGTCGTCAGGGCATGGGGCATTAGCTCAGTTGGCTAGAGCGCTACACTGGCAGTGTAGAGGTCACGAGTTCGAGTCTCGTATGCTCCACCACATCAAGTCTGAAATTCGTTTCAGACTTGTTTAATGCCAAAAGGCATATATATCCCTGAATCCTGTGTCATAATTCGTTATGTCACCAGGACATGGGGCATTAGCTCAGTTGGCTAGAGCGCTACACTGGCAGTGTAGAGGTCACGAGTTCGAGTCTCGTATGCTCCACCATAGCAAGTCTGAAATCGTTTCAGACTTGCTTTTTTGTATAATGAAACCCCCGCATCATGCGATGGTTCCGACTCTTTCATCAAATCTATAGGACGCTTCAGCCAGGGGATACCAACCTACGCCTCGATCACCACGTGAATCCCGTCTCCCTCCCCCTTCCCCAGCCGGGTTCGTATCGACTTCAGCACGCCGATGATGTAGCACACCGACCCATCGGGGTTTTTGACGCCCATGTTGACGATGCTGCCGTCGTAGGGGATGCCGTCGAAGGTGGCGTGGACCTTGACGCGGCCCTTTCCGAACATCTCGCGGATGTCCCAGGGAAACGGCACATAAGCGCCGCCGCTGTCCGGCACCTCGCGGAGGACCGCGTCATACTCAAAGCGCATAGAGGATCGCTCCTTTCCGGCCTCTCTCGTTCGTCCCGCGTTCCGCCGCTCTCCGACGGGGCCCGTTCACGCGCGGGATTTGACCTCATTTTTGACAGGTCGCAGGCTATTCCCCTTCGCTTCCGAATCTCTGCCTGACGATATCCAGGAACCAGTCGCAGCTGTTGTCCAGCCGTGTCTGATTGAAGCCGGTCGGCTGGTTCGCCTTCGCCCGCATGGCCAGCACGCCCTCGTAAAAGACGTAGATGAAGGTCACGATTTCGGAGATGTCGCAGTCGCGCCGGAGCTCCCCGCGCTCCCACGCCGCGGTCAGGACCTCCTTCTTGCGATCCAGCAGCCACTGTTGGAAGACGTGCACCTCCTCCTCGCAATCCGGGGCGTCGGGCCCGGGATTCCAGATGTGCTGGAATTTTCCGAGCTCATCGAGGCAGTACGCGAATTCCCTGCGCAGGACCTCGAAGATCGGCGCCTTCGCGTCCAGCAGCGCTTCCATCCGGGTGCGCGCGGTGTTCAGGGTCTCCGTGACGATGGCGCGGTAGAGCCCCTCCTTGTTCTTGAAGTAATAGTACAGCGGCGCGCGGGTGACGTGCGCCTCCAGCGCGATCTCCTCCAGGTTGACCGACGTGTAGTTCCTGGTGCTGAAATGCTCCATGGCGATGGACAGGATCGCCTGCCGGGTGTCGTTCATGGCGTTTACCTCCGCGCGCGTGCCGCGCCAATATACAAAAGGACGTCGAAATGTATAATTCTTCGGGACTGTCTCAATGCCCTTGACCATTATACATACACGTGTGTATAATGTCAATGGAAAGTAATATCATAAGGAGGCATATCCCATGAAGAAGATCCTTTGTACGCTGCTCGCGCTGTGCATGCTCGTCAGCATGGCGCCCATGGCGCTGGCAGAGGGCGTCAGCGGCACCTTTGAGGGCGAATCCACCGGCTTCCACGGCCCCGTGAAGGTGTCCGTGACGCTGGACAATGGCGCCATCACCGACGTGACCGTCACCGAGCAGGCCGAGACCGTCGGCGTCAGCGACTGGTCCATCAGCGAGATGCCCAACCGCATCGTCGAGCACCAGAGCTGGAACGTGGACGTCACCTCCGGCGCGACCTTCAGCGCCTACGCGGTGAAGTACGCCGTGAAGAACGCCATCGAGGCTTCCGGCGCCGAGGGCCTGGACGCGGAGGTCCACGAGACCGCCGAGGACGAGACCCTGGACACCGACGTGCTGGTCATCGGCGCGGGCATCGCCGGCCTGTCCTCCGCCATCGAGGCGGCCAACGCCGGCGCGAAGGTCGTGGTGCTGGAGAAGCTGGACCGCCTGGGCGGCAGCTCCGTCACCTCCGGCGGCTATGTGTACGGCACCGGCTCCCAGATGAACATCGACGAGTCCATCGACGGCTATCATCCCGAGGACATGGTGGCCTACTACAACGAGCGCACCGGCGGCGACATGGACGAGACCATGGTCACCTACTGGGCGGAGCACTCCGGCGAGACCGTGGACTGGCTCATCGACGAGATGGGCGTGGTGTTTGACGCGGGCGTCGTGACCTCCGGCACCAGCCCGGCCCTGCGCGCCCACCTGACCAGCCAGGGCGGCGGCCCCATCATGGTGCCGATCTGGGAGAAGGCCCTGGCCAACGAGAACATCACCATCGTGCGCCACGCGGCCGTGACCGAGCTGATCGCCGACGGCGACGTCGTGACCGGCGCGGTGGCCGACCACTACGGCGCCAAGCTGACCGTGAACGCCAAGGCCGTGATCGTGGCCTGCGGCGGCTTTGACCGCAACCCCGAGTACATGGCCAAGTACGTGCCCAACTCCGACGGCGTGCCCTCCATGTCCTCCTGCGGCAACACCGGCGACGAGATCGCCTGGGGCGAGGCGTTGGGCGCTTCCTTCGTGTTCAAGGGCGGCGTCATGGGCATGCACACCTCCGACGCCTCCTACACCCTGACCGGCGGCATCAACCTGCTGTCCTTCCTGCCCACCCTGGGCGTGAACGACAAGGGCGAGCGCTTCATGAACGAGTCCCTGGACTACCCGCTGTTCTACGAGGCCATGGACAAGAACGGCACCAGCTGCGCCTGGTGGATCTTTGACACCACGATGGCCGACTTCGTGCCGCTGATGGACCTGGCCGTGTCCCGCCGCTACGGCTTCACCGCCGACACCCTCGAGGCGCTGGGCGAGGCCGCCGGCCTCGACGCCGACACCTTCGCCGCCACCGTGGCCCGCTACAACGAGCTGGCCGCCAAGGGCGAGGACGAGGACTTCGGCCGCGCCGGCCTGGTGCCGCTGGCCGAGGAAGGTCCCTACTACGCCATCAAGGTCATCCGCTCCACCGTAGCGGGCTTTGGCGGCTTCGAGATCAACACCGACGCCCAGGTGCTGAAGGAGGACGGAACCACCTTCCCGAACCTGTTCGCCGCCGGCGAGTGCGCCTCCGGCCAGTTCTTCGCGACCGTGTATCCGTGCTCCGGCTCCATGCTGTCCATCTCCACCACCTATGGCCGCGTGGCCGGTCAGAACGCGGCGGGCGTGGCCCTGAAGTAAACCCTTTGAAGGCATAACAGGACAAAAGGCGGCCCCGAAATGACGCTTTCGTCATTTCGGGGCCGCTTCGTTTTGCACTCCCCCGTCACTGGCGGATCATCAGCTCCGTCAGCATCAGGAAGGTCAGGCCCTGGCCGTAGGCGGTGGGCGTGACAATGATGTCCTTGTAGTGCTGCAGGTCATGGCCCATGCCGGTGCCACCGGAGACGCCTTGCACCGCGCCGGTGGCGTCGATCTGGTCCAGCACGGCATTGGCGGAGAGCATCGCCATAGCCTGGTAGGGCTCCTGGGGCAGCCAGCCCAACCGCAGGCCCTTCAGCACGCCATAGGCAATGGCCGCGGTGGCGCTGGTCTCGCAGTAGCTCTCCTCCACGTCGATCAGCGTGGTGTACAGGCCGTTCACCCGCTGGTACTTCCACAGCGCCAGCACCTGGTCCAGCCAGGCGGAGCGGATCATCCGCATGGCGGCATTCTCGCGCTTCGTGATGTCGTACAGCTCCACCGCCGCGGCGGTGAACCAGGCGTTGCCCCGGGCCCAGAAGGCATTCGCGAAGTTGTGACGGCGGTCGAAGCTCCAGCCGTGGTAGAACAGGCCGTTGACCTTGTTCTGCAAATAGCGGATGTGCATCAGGAACTGATACTCCGCCTCCTCCACCAGCTCGGGCCGCTCCAGCACCACGCCGGCCTTGGCCAGGAACAGGCACACCATGAACAGCGTGTCGCACCACAGCTGCTGGTAGTGCTTGTTCCACACGGTGCAGTGCTGCATGCCGCCGTACTCCGTGCGGGGCATCTCCTTCATCACCCAGTCGATCCAGCCCTCGATCACCGGCAGGTAGCTTTCATCCCGCGTCTCGTCGTACAGGCACACCAGCGTCAGCACCGGGGCCACGGTGTTCACGTTGCGGTGGGGCTGCTCGGGCCGGGACAGCATGTCGCCGTACCAGCCGGTCAGGTAGTCCAGTATGCTCCTGTCGCCGCTCTGCTGATAGGTCTTGTAGATGCCGTAGAGCGCCACGCCCGAGGGCCACTCCCAGTTGTTCATGGTCAGGTGACCCCGGGAGGGGTCGTTGCCGTCCGCCCGCTGGAGCATGCCCAGCACCTTGTCCGCCAATGCCTTGTAATCCATGCGATTCACCTCATCGGGTAGTATAGGTCGATTATAGGTCGAAGGGACCCGTTTTGTCAACGCCCGGCAGCCTTTCCGGACAGGAAGCGGCGCACGGCGTCCAGGCTGCGCTCCCCCTCCGCCCGGCCCAGGCGGTACACCCGCTCCAGCTGCGCCGGGTCGCGCTCCGTGCGGCCGATGCCCAACGGCTCCCGGGGGCGGATCACCAGCGCATCCAGCGCCTCGATCTCCTTCATCTGCCGGTTGTACATCTCGTGCCTTGTGCTCATGGCCTCGGCGATCCTGGGCGTCTTTCGCAACAGCCGGGTCATCAGCCGTGAAGCCGGGGCCTTGCGGTAGCCTGCGGGCTGCGTCAGCACGATCACGTTCCGGTCGTAGCCGGCCTCCAGCATGAACCGGTAGGGCACCGCGTCGGCGATGCCGCCGTCCAGCAGCCGGAGCCCGTCCACCTCCACCGCCCGGGAGACGATGGGCATGGACGCGGAGGCCCGCAGCCAGAGCATATCGCGCTCGCCGCCGTCCATGCAGCGGTGGAAGCGGACCTCCCCCGTGTCCACATCGGTGGCGCCCACGTAGAACGCCATGGGGTTCTCCCGGAAGGCCTTGCGGTCAAACACGTCCAGCACGTCCGGAATCTCCCGGTAGCAGAAGTCCGCGCCGTACAGGTCCCCGGTGCGCAGCAGCGAGCGCAGGCCACAGTAGCGGGGATCGCGGCAGTATTTCTTGTTATATCGGATCGCGCGGCCGGACTGGCGGGACTTGTAGTTGCAGCCGAACACCGCGCCGGCGGAGATGCCCGCCGCGCCGTCAAAGGCGACGCCGTTCTCCATGAACACGTCCAGCACGCCGCAGGTGAACAAGCCTCGCATCGCGCCGCCCTCGAGCACCAGTCCCGTCCTCACCGGCCCCGCCTCCCTTCGCGCTTCTGCTTCTCCGTTATTCGATCTCCCGCAGCAGCTCATCGAGCCGCTGGCGCTGTTCCTCAGGCACGCAGGTGAAGGGCCCCCAGGTCATCTCCCGCAGCGTGCACAGTTCCTTTTCGAAGGGGATGTGGTCCTCCTTGGTGGTGTACTCCCGGCGCAGCAGCTCCCGGGTCTTCGGGTTGGCCTTGAGCTCCTCCCAGGTGGAATCGAGGCTGTAGACCTTCCGATAGGGCGTCGTCGGCACGTAGCTGAAGGCGTACTCGCCCGCCCCGGCGGTAAAGGTCACGCTGGAGCCGTCCTGTACCGCGTCGACAGCGCCCTGTCTGCGGATTTCCTCGACATCGGCGTCCGGCAGCACGATCTCTGCCCGGGCGTCGAAGGGCACGACAAACCGGAAGCACAGCTTTCCGCCGTCGATGCGCCACGCGGACTCGATGCGCCCGGCGGCGGAATCCAGCGTCGCCTCGGCGCCGCCGATCTGGTAGTTGGGCATCGGGGCCAGGCGGAAGCGCTTGAAGCCCGCGCCGTCCTCGCAGGGGTTGATGCCCGCCATGTTGCGGAACATCCACTCCACGATGGAGCCGTAGGAGTAGTGGTTCAGGCTGTTCATCTCGGTGCCGCTGATGCTGCCGTCCGGCTCCACGGAGTTCCAGCGCTCCCAGATGGTGGTCGCGCCCATCAGCACCTCATACAGCCAGCCCGGATACCCCTTCTCCATAAGCAGGTGGTAGGCCAGCTCGTTCATGCCGTTTTCGGAGAGCACCCGGCACAGGTAGGGTGTGCCCACGAAGCCGGTGTCCAAGTGGTAGAAGTTCTTCTGCAGCCGGTTCATCAGGCCCCGGCGGGTGCGCTCCAGCGCGCCGTCGGGCACGAGGCCGAAGTACAGCGCCGCCACGTGGGCCGTGGTGGTGTCCACGGCCAGACGGCCGGTAGGCGTAAAGTATTCCCGCTGGAAGGCGTCGCGGATCTCATCGGCCAGCCTGCCGTAGAAGGCGGCGTCCTCGCCCTTGCCCAGGATCGCCGCGGCCTTCGTGACGATGGACGTGGAGTAGTAGTAATAGCCGCTGGCGATCATGCCCGGGTCCGTCGCGCCGAACACGCCGCCGGGCACGTTGCCGTCCAGCGCCAGCCAGTCGGCGTAGTGGGTGCCGGTGAGCCACAGCCGCTTTCCGCCGTCCGCGTCGTCCTGGCGCTTCATGTAGTCCACCCATCCCTTCATGCTGGCGTACTGCCTGCGCAGGATGCCCTTGTCGCCGGAGTGCAGGTACACGTTCCACGGGATGATCGTGGCCGCGTCCGCCCAGGCGGTGGAAGCGTCGCCGGGATAGTTCGCCACGGGCACCACGTCCGGCACGCTGCCGCCCAGCTTGGACTGCTCGAAGAACAGGTCCTTGCCGTACTTAGCGTAGAAGGCGTAGGTGTCCATGAAGTAGCAGGCCGTGCCCGAGAAGATCTGGGCGTCGCCGGTCCAGCCGTAGCGCTCATCCCGCTGGGGGCAGTCCGTGGGCACGTCCACAAAGTTGCCCTTCATGCCCCACCGGGCGTTGCGCACCAGCTGGTTGACCAACTCGTCCGAGGTGCGGATGTCGCCCCTCGCGTCCATTTCGGAGTGGATCACCAGGCCGCGGAATGCGTCTGCCTTCACCTCGCCGGGCCAGCCCTCCACCTTCACATAGCGGAAGCCGTAGAACGTAAAGTGCTGCCGCACCTCACGGGCGACGCCGTCGGAGATATAGGTGAACTCTGCCCTGGCCGAGCGCAGGTTGTCGCGGTAGAAGTTGCCTCCCTGCAAAATCTCGCCGAAGCGCAGGCGGATCGTCGTGCCCTTCGGCGCGTCGCAGTCAAAGGCCAGCCAGCCCACCATGTTCTGGCCCATGTCCAGCACGGTCTCCCCCGCCGGGGTGTGGATGACCTCGATGGGGGTAATCCGCTCGTGGACGGTGATCGGCGGGGACAGTCGTGGGCAGAGCCGGTCGAAGCCCAGGTCGATGGGCCGCACGCCGAAGGTCTCCCCCACGTCCAGCGCGGCGTCGTAGGTTTCGCCGCAGTAGATGCCGCTCTCGACGATCCTGCTCCTGCGGGCCTTCCAGGTCTCGTCCGTGCCGAGCACCACCTCGGTGCCGTCCGAGTACCAGATGTGGATCTCCGCCAGCGCCGCCAGCCGGTCGCCGTAGTTCTCGCTGCGCTTCACCAGGCCGAAGTTGCCCTTGTACCAGCCGTCGCCCAGCGCGATCTCCAGCCGGTTCTCTCCCATCTTCAGTTCCAGCGGGAAGGTCTGGTACTGGATCCAGCTGTCATAGGCGCAGAAGCCGGGCAGCAGGCACTCGTCGCCCTGCTTTTCGCTGTTCAGATAGAGCTCGTAGAGGCCCAGGCCCACCATGTAAGCCCTCGCCCTTTTGACGGGTTTATCGACG
This sequence comes from uncultured Eubacteriales bacterium, assembly GCA_902801165.1. Classification (GTDB taxonomy): domain Bacteria; phylum Bacillota; class Clostridia; order Christensenellales; family Aristaeellaceae; genus UBA2862. The sequence continues at coordinate 104,073 of CADCHI010000005.1, forward strand.
GAAATATCCCTGAACACCACGGCCTGGACGGACTTTTCAACGTCAGGGGTGATCCACTCGGCCTGCCAGGGCTCGCCGGGGCCCTCGAGGGAGCGAGCGGTCTCGAACCAGTTCACGCCGCTTTCGGCGCTGTCGCCGGTCTCATCCGTCACGCGCACCTTCCAGTAATAGCGGGTCATGGGTTCAAGCGCCAGGGGCAGCTCAAAGCCGGTGCTCGTGATGTCACCGCGCTCGCCGCTGTCGTACAGGCACTCCTCGAAGCTCTCCGTCAGTGATACCCGCACGCGGGCGGATGCCTGCCGGGTGCCCCGGGCCTCTTCCGTCACCCAGGAGACGGTGGGATGGGTCAGCTCCCAGCCCAGGGGATTGGTCAGGTGATTCAGCTTGCAATTTGATATCTTCATAGTGGGAAGCTCCTTGTCTCTGATTTGGTATGATTGTCACACTTCGCCCCGGATCGGGCGGTTTCATCACCATTATAACACATACCGTTCCACTGGGAAAGCGGCAATTTGAAGCCCCGCGGCGGTTTGCGCGGGCGTCGCTTTGGGTTGTCGAAACAAAAACATGTAAATAACCGTTGACGCCCTCCCCCAGGTGTGCTATCCTTCAGGTAAGCGGCAACGCGCCGCCATAGCGCATCCCATCTGACAGAAAGGAATCGCGAATATATGTTTAAACAGGCAAAATGGATCAACACCGGCCTCCCCACCGGGGATGTGGTGCCGGAATACAGCAGGCGCTGGCAGCTGCCCGAGGGACGCCCCGTGCGCGCGGCGGTCCTGCGCGTCACCGCCCTGGGCGTCTATGAGGCGGAGCTGAACGGACGCCGCGTGGGCGAATTCGTCCTCGCCCCCGGCTGGACCTCCTACGAAACCCGCCTGCAGGTGCAGGAATACGACGTGACCGGCCTGTTATCCGGCGAGAACCTGCTCACCTGCCGAGTCGGCAAGGGCTGGTATGCCTCCCCGATGCCGGGCTGGCTGGAGAGCGCGGACAAGCAGCGCCGCAGGGTGCGCCAGACCGCGCTGATCGCGGAGCTGACCATATCCTTCGAGGACGGCGGCGAGGTCGTCATTCCCACGGACGAGCGCTGGCAGTGGACCGAGAGCCCCGTCCGGTTCAGCGAGATCTACGACGGCGAGGTCTACGACGCCGCCTTTGTCGCCGGCGAGCCGAGGCCCTGCGCCCTGTTCGACGGGCCCATGAACTGCCTCATCCCCCAGGAGGGCGAGGAGATCCGCCAGATGGAGCGCGTCGCGGCGAAGTCGGTGTTACGCACGCCCGCAGGCGAGCTGCTGGTGGATTTCGGCCAGGAGGTCACCGGCTGGGTGGAGTTCACCGTCGACGCCCATGCGGGCGACGAGGTGCGCATCCTCCACGGCGAGGTTCTGGACCGGGACGGCAACTTCTACAACGAGAACTACCGCAGCGCCAAGGCGGAGCTGCGCTACACCTGCCGGGAGGGACTCCAGACCTGGCACCCGGGGCTGACCTTCTTCGGCTTCCGCTACATCAAGCTGGACGCCTTCCCCGGCGAAGCGAGGCCCGACCAGTTCACCGCGGTGGCGGTGTACTCCAACCTCCGCAGGACCGGCGAGGTGCGCACCGGCCACGCGGGCATCAACCAGCTCATTTCCAACATCTTCTGGGGCCAGAAGGGCAACTTCCTGGACGTGCCCACGGACTGCCCCCAGCGCGACGAGCGCCTGGGCTGGACCGGCGACGCGCAGGTGTTCGTGCGGGCCGCGAGCCTGAACTACGACGTGGAGCGCTTCTTCGCCAAGTGGCTGCGTGACATGACCGCCGACCGCTTCCCCAGCGGCGGCGTGGGCAGCGTCATTCCCAACTACCTGCCGGACGACAAGTGCAGCGCCGCCTGGGGCGACGCGGCCACCATCTGCCCGTGGACGATCTACCAGACCTACGGAAACGCGGACATCCTCCGGGCCCAGTTCGACACGATGGCCGGCTGGGTGGACTACATCACCTCCGCCACCACGACGCCCAACCTTTGGACCGGCGGCACCCACTTCGCCGACTGGCTGGGGCTGGACGCGCCATCCGGCAGCTACAAGGGCTCCAGCCGCGAGGACTTCATCGCCAGCGCCTTCTACTTCTATTCCACCACTTTGGTGATCAAGGCGGGCAGGGTCTTGGGCGAGGACGTCTCCCGCTTTGAGGCGCTGCGCGAAGCCATCCGCCAAACCTTCCGGGAGGTCTTCACGGACTACCGCACCCAGACCGAGCACATCCTGGCCATCCACTTCGGCCTGGCCGAGGACGTCCAGGCGGCGGCGGACACCCTGGCGGCGCTCATCGAGCGCGACGGGTTCCAGATGAAGACCGGCTTCGTGGGCACGCCCTACCTCCTGCACGCGCTGTCCGACCACGGCCACGCGGACCTGGCCTGGACGCTGCTGCTGCGGGAGCGGTATCCCTCCTGGCTGTACCCGATCTCCAAGGGCGCGACCACGATCTGGGAGCACTGGGACGGCATCATGGAGGACGGCGGCTTCTGGAGCGCCGACATGAACTCCTTCAACCACTACGCCTACGGCTCGGTGATCGACTGGATCTACGA